>JBCBUL010000016.1:0-65426 GCA_039818165.1 Pseudomonadota bacterium
GCATTCGCATCGGGCCTGGACCTGGCCTATGCCCGCTCCGAAGCCTTGATGTACCTGCGCGACCGCCCCGCCAGCACATTTGACTCGGCCTTGCTTGCGCCAGCGGAGGTCCAGCCGGGCGCCGAAGGGGTCGTTTTCGATACCGGAGATCTCAGGGTCGATGGATTGGCGTCTGCAACGTCTGAGGTCACATATGTGGTGCGGTACGGAGGATTGGCGCTGCAAATATCACCTTGTTCAGGCGCGGCGCGCACCGTCGCGGGGCTTCTGATTGCCCACGAAATGAGCTGCCCTATGCAGACTCAAGACGAGGCATGGCCATCGCCCCGGCCTGTGTTAGTGCTCGGGCAATAGGCCTTGGTACAAAGCAGCCAGGGCCTTGGATTCGCCACGAAAGCACGGCAAATTCAGGTAATTCGTTAACTTCTGGGGGGCTATCTGTTAAGATAGTCGGGTGGTTCGTAGCGTTTGGACAGGGGCATGAGAGCGGTCTTTTTCTTCGTCTATCTCGCCCTTGGTGCGGGTGCCGCCTATGGCCTGAATGCCCGGTTGGGTCAGGACTGGACCATGGCAGGCGCTGGCGGCGCCTTCGTGGCGCTTTTCCTGGGACAGGTGCACTTTTTTCTATTTTCCCGCAGCGCCCCTAAGGCGGATCCCCGCCTCGATGACGCCGTCGCCGCCCAGGAGAACACATCCCGGCGCGTAAACGTGCTGGAAGCGCGCACCGACGCCGTGGAAACCTCACTCAAGCATGAGTTGACCGAGCGCCGGGATGCCCTGGTCACGGAAATGCGCCAGCTCGAAGGGCTCATCGAGCGGCTGTCCCAGACTGTCGCGTCACGCGCAGCCAACGGAACACCCGCTCCAAATGGCGCAGCCATTCCGGCGGTCGATCCTGTTTTACGGGACGTGAAAGCGGCCTTGGCCGATGACCGGGTCGATCTTCACCTGCAGCCGATTGTGTCGCTGCCCCAGCGCCGGGTATCCTTTTATGAAGGCCTGGCCCGCCTGCGCCGGGAGGATGGCTCGCTTATCCTACCCGGAGAGTTTCTGGACGCTGCGCGCCGAGCCCGGCTTTCGGGCATGATTGATGCGCTAACCTTGTTCCGCTGCGTTCAGATTGTCCGCAAGCTGGCGGCGCGGGACCGCCGAGTGGGTGTGTTTTGCAACGTGTCCGCGGTCACGCTGGAAGATGAGCGGTTCTTTCCGATCTTTCTGGATTTCATGTCCGAGCATCGCGACCTCTCCGGCGCGGTGATCTTCGAATTGCCGGCTGATGACTTCATCCAGCGCTCGCGGGAAATGCGCGAAAGCATGGACAAGCTGGCCGCGCTGGGCTTCCGGTTCTCGCTTGATCACGCCGCTAGTCTGGACCTGGACTTGCCAAGGCTTCAGGATGCGGGCGTGCGCTTTGTGAAGTTCCGCGCGCAAACGCTGATGGATCAGTTGCGCGATGCCGATGGACCGCGGCCCACCTCTTCTATCATGGCGCAAGTGAAGGGCGAGGACGTCTCAGCTGTATTCTCTCGCTACGGTATCACCATGATCGCCGACCATCTCGAAGACGAGGCGGGCGTGGTTGAGGTGCTCGAATTCGATGTGCCCTTCGGCCAGGGCCATGTTTTCGGATCACCCCGTCCGATCAAGGCATCCTTGATGGAAGAAACGGCTCCGCCTCCCGCGTTTCACCAGCGTCTCAGCGCCTTTGGCTAGCCGCCCAGGCCTGCCAGTCTTCGGCTTCATCCAGGTCTATCATTGTAGGAAGGCGCGCAATGCGGGCGCTTTCCCCAAGGTTTTCAAGTACATCTGACAGTGTATGCGCGCTGGACCATCGAACGCCCGCAAACGGGTGGTCCGTCCGGTGTGTGCGCCGGAGGCCGAGCAGCCAAAATCCGCCATCGCTGGCCGGGCCCACGACGCCATCATGGGTGCGCAAGCCGCCGATTGCGCGCCATAGCAGTGCCTTGGTGACATCGGGAGCGTCCGCTCCAATAAAGATCAAGCTGGAGTGGGGCGGCGCCTCACGATAGCCCCTGGCCAGTCGATCACCCAGGCTGCCATGGCCCTGGGAGCAACGAATGAGCGATTGGGGCCACAGACCGCCCAGTCCGTCGCCGAGCATCTTGTCGGGCGCTGCATAGAGACGTGTCTGCCAGCGCGGGTCCATGGCGGCGCGTACAGTCCTTGCAAAACTCATCCGGGCCAGACGCTGGGCTTCGGCCTTGCCTAGACCCTTTGCAAGACGGGTTTTCGACAGTCCCATAAGCGGGGCCTTGGCAAAGATCAGGACCCGGGCTGTCATCGATACGCCTTTGCCAACTCGTCCGGCGATGCCCCCATGAGGTAGCGCATCAAGAGCCAGGCGTTGGAGTAAGCGCGTTTGCGCCACCCATCTCGCTCATACTTGTCGGCGCTGGTGCGGGCCTCGGCCGACAGGATCGCAAGCCGTTTGCGCCCAATCGCCCGGACTATGGCCACATCCTCCATAAGCGGCTGGTCGAGATGACCCCCCACCTCACTGTAGAGTGAGCGAGAAATGAGCAGCCCCTGGTCACCATAGGGCAGGCCAAACCACCTTGATCTGAGATTGGCGCGTCGGGCCAGCCATCGCGCCTCGGGGGCATCGGAACGATAAACCAATGAGAAAGCGGCAGCCATGCTGGGTCCACGCTCGATATGCGCGCCAACGCGTTCGACCCAGTCCGGTGACAACGCCGTGTCGGCATGCAGAAACAGGAACCAGTCGCCCCGGGCCGTAGCAGCGCCCGACCGTAATTGCGTTCCCCGGCCGGGCTCGCTCGTGTGGATTTCACACCCTGCATCTACAGCGATATCAAGGGTTTGATCCGATGAGCCGCCATCTGAAATAACCACCTCGCGCACTAGACCGGCGGCGACACCCGGCAACAGGCTTTCCAGACACACGGGCAGGTGGTCGGCGGCATCCAAAGTGGGTATGATGATGCTGATGGGAGCCGACATTCCTAACGCAACTGTAACTCGCCCATGAGGCGTGGTGGCTTGAACGTTGCTAGTAGTCCTTGCGAGGGATGTTGGGAACCAGCTTGAGCATAGTTGCTGCCAGGTGTGCCGCGCAGTAGCTAACAGGTGCGATGGTCGAGACTGAAACATACTCTGAGTCCACCGCGTCGGCGCGTCCGGTCGATTTCCTTGTGATTGGAGCTATGCGCGCTGGCACGACCAGTCTCCACAACACGCTCTCGAAACTGGACGGGCTCAGTCTGCCTCGAATGAAGGAAACTGATTTCTTCATTGAATCAAAGAATTGGGCTCGCGGTCTGGACTGGTATCGGGGCCTGTTTGCCAGCCGTGACAGCGCCTTGCGCGGTGAGGTGTGCCCGAATTACGCGAAACGCGATGTCTTTCCCGAAGTGCCCGGCAACGTGCGTGCGCTGGCGCCGGATGTGCGCCTCATTTATCTCGTACGCGACCCTGTCGAACGCGCGCTTTCGCACTTTCGTCACACCTGGATCAGCACAGGCGATGTGCCATCTCCGGACGCTTTCGAGGGCTCCTGGGCCGAACGCCACATCCTGTCCACAAGCCAATATGCCTGGCAGCTAGAACCGTGGCTGGACACTTTCAGCGCCGATCAAGTGCTGGTGATCGACCTTGAGACGCTCATTTGTGAGCCCGAAACCCAGATTGCGGCAATCGCTGACCATATTGGACTCGATGCTGACATCGAAGTTGATCACCTGATCACGGAGAACGCCGCTGTGGATGTCGCGCGGATGCCGCGTTGGTGGCATGCCATGCGAAACACGCCTGTCGGTATCAAGGCCCGTTCCATGACCCCAACCGGGCTTGTCCGCGCGGTCAAGTCTCGGCTGCGCAGCCGCACGGTCAGTGAAGTGCCCGCCTTGCCGAGCTCGGTTCGCGACCGTTTCGCCGAAATCCTTGCTCGGGATGCCCAGGCGCTGCGGAGCCTCACGGGGCAGTCGTTTGCCCGTTGGTCAGTCTAGGGCGCCAAGCTCTCGGGCGCGGCCTTCTATCAATTGTAGATCGCGCCAGGCCCGGGATTTTTCCTGGGGCCGTCGCAGCAAGAATGCCGGATGCAGCATTGGAAAGACTGGCGCCTCAGTCCCCCCAGGCGTCACATAAGCTTTTTCCTGCCCCCGCAGCCGCGTGATACCGGTTCGTGTATCCAACAACGACTGGGATGGAATGGCGCCGGCAGTGATGATCAGTTTCGGGGTCGTCAGCTCGATCATGCGATCAACGAAGGGACGACAGACCGCCAATTCATCGGGTTCGGGGTTCCGGTTGCGGGGCGGGCGCCAGTAATTCACATTTGTGATCAGCGCATTGGACGATCGCGAGATACCGATGGCTGCCAGCATCCTGTCGAGCAACTGTCCGGCGCGCCCCACGAATGGCTTACCTGCCTTGTCTTCGTCGGCGCCTGGGCCTTCGCCAATGACCATGATCGGCGCGCCCACCTGACCATCAAACACCACCGTGCTGCGGCAACCCTCTTTCAAGGGACACCCCTCGAAAGCGCCGATGACTTCGGTGAGTGCACCCATATCCTTGCAATCCGCCGCGGCAGACCGGGCCTCACTGACCCAGTGTTCCAGAGACTTTGCTGTCTTGCGGCGCTGGGGCGGTGGAGCGGCCTTGGTTTCGCTCGAAGCGCCCTGTGGGGCAGCTGCCTGCGATGACCGCGCGGCTTTTGCAAAGGCCCGCATGACGGCGGGATCGGGCGTAACCCCCATTTCCTCCCACCATCCTGTCAGCGCCTTGAGGGCTGTTTCGCTTGTCATTTCGGTCATTGGGCCGCAGTGGTCTTCCGGGCTGTTATCAATAAATCACCAAGAGGTTGGTTATAGGCCCAGCCGAGCGAGCGGCGCCAGCACCGGGAGAGGATAATGTCGGAAGAGATCCAGCGCGAGTCCATGGAATACGATCTCGTGGTCGTTGGCGGAGGGCCTGCAGGTCTGTGCGCCGCGATCCGGTTCATGCAACTGGCTCAGGAAAAGGGCGAGGAGCGCACCTGTGTTGTGTTGGAGAAAGGCGGCGAGGTTGGCGCGCATATCCTGTCCGGTCTGGTGCTGGACCCGCGTGCGCTCGACGAATTGCTACCTGACTGGCGCACGCGCGATGACCGTCCGCTTAGAACCGAAGTGACCAAGGACAAATACAAGATCCTTGGCCCCGCCGGTGCATTCACGTTCCCGAACTTCCTGTTCCCAAAGCTGATGCACAACCATGGCTGCTATGCTGGATCCCTCGCCAATACCTGTCGCTGGCTGGGCACGATCGCCGAGGAGATGGGCGTTGAAATTTATCCCGGCTTTGCCGCGTCCGAAGTGGTCTATGGCGAGAATGGCGAAGTGCGCGGCGTTGTCGCCGGCGTGAACGGCATCGCCCAGGACGGTACCCACAAGCCAGACTATGAGCCGGGCATGGAGATTCTCGGCAAGTACACACTGTTTGCCGAAGGCGCCCGGGGCTCCCTGACGAAGCAGGTGAAAGCGAAGTATGATCTGGAAAGCGAGTGCGACCCCCAGAAGTATGGCATCGGCCTGAAAGAAGTCTGGTCCGTGCCCGACGATGAACGCTTCGAAGAAGGGCTTGCCCAGCACACATTTGGCTGGCCCGCAGACACGGCCCACAGCTCCGGCGGCGGCTTCCTCTACAAGTTCCGCGACAATGGCGAAGCCTTCGTCAGCGTCGGCTATGTGGTCCACCTGAACTACAAGAATCCCTACATAGCGCCCTATGAGGAGTTTCAGCGCTACAAGCATCACCCGGAAATCCTCGAACACATTGAGGGCGGCAAACGCGTCTCTTATGGGGCGCGGGCAATCACGTCTGGCGGTATCCAGTCGGTTCCCAAGCTCGGCTTCCCCGGCGGCGCGCTGATCGGTTGTTCAGCTGGCTTTGTGAACCTGCCGCGCATCAAGGGCACCCATAACGCCATGAAGTCCGGCATGCTCGGCGCAGAAGTGGCGTTTGACGCGCTGGAGGCTGGCCGCGCCAATGACGCGCTCCACGAGATGGACGACGCCTACAAAGCCAGCTGGATCCACGAAGACCTCTCCAAGGTCCGCAACACAAAGCCGCTCATGTCGCGCTATGGCACGACGCTGGGCGCGGTGCTCGGCATGCCGGACATGTACCTGCGGTCCTGGTTCGGCTTTGGTTACCTGCCAACGCTTGCGCACAAGAAGACCGATGCCGAGAGCTTGCAGCCTGCCAAGAAGTTCAAGCCGATCGAGTATCCCAAGCCCGATGGTGTGATCAGCTTCGACAAGCTGACCAATGTGTCCTTCACCAATACCTACCACGGCGAAGACCAGCCGATTCACCTGCACGTGCAGAACGAAACGCTGCAGAAGTCGTCTGAGTACGAGATCTATGACGGCCCCTCAGCGCGCTACTGCCCGGCCGGCGTGTATGAGTGGATTGAGGAAAACGGCGACGTCCGGTTCCAGATCAATTCGCAGAACTGCATCCACTGCAAAACCTGCGATATCAAGGACCCCAACCAGAACATCAACTGGGTCACCCCAGAAGGTGGCGGCGGACCAGCCTACCCGAATATGTAGGGTGGACGGTCGTCCAGCCTTCAGGTCTCGGTGTCCGCGATGCGCTTGCGGGTTTCATCTCGCCATTTCAGGGCGTTCTTTTGCTGACGGTTCATGACGATCCCCATCATGAAGGTCACAATAGACGCCCCGATTAGCGCGGCCCCGACTTCAAACACGATGTCGGTTAAGAACTCGACCAGGCCAACGGGGAGCGCACTCAACACGCCAGAGTGGATCAGCACTTTGGCCGCTGCGACCGCTGACACGCCGAGGGTGATCCCAATTAACAAAAAGAGCTGATGCAAGCGTATCGGCGACGCGAAATCGTCAATCTCGTCGGGGTGCTCCCGGAAATAGTCAATCTCGTCTTGTGAAACCCTGACCGTTTCGTCGGTGGTCCACTTCCAGACGAAATCCAGAAATCCAAGCCGTGAACTGGCTTTGCGCGGATTGCTCTGGTCGGTCATCTTGGCTCGGTCCCCAAAAATGCGGTGCGTGCTGGCCCCAAGCTTTGGCGGCCCGCATTATTTTCATTCTGCTCGTACACGATAGCGGCGCGAGTTGGGAGCAGTCTCCGTGTAGATATTGGGTCTGTGTGTTCGGGATGGCGCTCGGGCCGATCAGACCCGCGCCTTCACCAGCCCTCGCCCCTCCAGCGCGGTTTCGATTTCGGCCATGATGGCGGGGTCGTCTATTGTGGCGGGCATTTTCCAGGGGTCGCCATCTGCGATTTTGCGCATGGTGGCACGCAGGATCTTCCCTGACCGGGTCTTGGGAAGGCGGTCTACGGCGATAATCGTCTTGAGGGCTGCTACGGCCCCGATCTTCTCACGGACCAATGCGACGCATGCGGCTTCTACATCCTGCGGGTCGTCGGTGCAGCCGGAACCCAGCACAACAAAACCCACGGGCAATTGCCCCTTCAGGGCATCAGCGATGCCGACAACTGCGCATTCAGCCACAGCTGGATGGCTGGCGAGCACTTCTTCCATGCCGCCGGTAGAGAGTCGGTGGCCAGCCACATTGATGATGTCGTCGGTGCGCGCCATGATGAAAAGGTAGCCGTCCTCGTCCATGTAGCCGGCGTCGGCGGTCTCATAATAGCCTGGGAAGGCGGTGAGATAGCTGTCCCTGAACCGCTCGTCATTCTGCCATAGCGTCGGCAGATTGCCCGGCGCTAGAGGGAGTTTCACGCACACCGCGCCCAGATCGCCCGGGCCAACCGGATGGCCGCCTTCGTCCAGTATATCGATCTGGTAGCCCGGCATGGTCACCGTGGCCGAGCCGGGTTTCACGGCAAGCGGCTCAATGCCCATCGGATTGCCTGCAATGGTCCAGCCCGTCTCGGTCTGCCACCAGTGGTCGATGACCGGCACTCCGAGCTTGTCCTGCGCCCAGGCGATCGTATCCGGGTCGGCACGCTCGCCTGCCAGAAACAGTGTCCGCAAGGACGACGTATCGTAGCGGCTGAGATGATCGGCTGCCGGATCTTCTTTCTTGATCGCGCGGAATGCCGTGGGCGCGGTGAAAAGCGCGGCGACCTTGTGTTCGTCGATCACCCGCCAAAAGGTACCGGCATCTGGTGTTCCAACGGGCTTTCCCTCGAACAGGACCGTGGTGCAGCCATGGAGCAGCGGTCCATAGACAATGTAGCTATGGCCGACGACCCAGCCGACATCGCTGGCGGCCCAGTACACCTCCCCTGACTGTACGCCATAGATGTGCTCCATGGACCATTTCAGGGCCACCATATGCCCGCCCGTATCGCGCACCACACCCTTGGGTTCGCCCGTCGTCCCGGAGGTATACAGAATGTAGAGCGGGTCTGTGGCGGCAACCGGCTCGCAAGCCGCCAGGGCGCCAGCGTCCGCGGCAGCCTGCATCTCCCGGTCCCAATCATGGTCGAATCCGGGCTTAAGATCTGCGGCTAGCCCGTCGTGCTGGACGATCACTGTGGCGCCAGGTTTGTGGCTTGCAATGTCTATGGCTTCGTCCAAGAGCGGCTTGTACGCAATCACTCGGTTCGGCTCGATCCCGCAGCTGGCGCTGACAATCAGCTTGGGCTTGGCATCATCGATCCGTGTGGCGAGTTCCTTGGGTGCGAACCCGCCGAAGACAACCGAGTGAATGGCGCCGATGCGGGCGCAGGCCAGCATCGCAATGGCGGCTTCCGGCACCATGGGCATGTAGATGATGATACGGTCGCCCTTGGCAACGCCGCGGCGTTGAAGCACCGCGCCGAACCGCGCAACTTCGACCAGCAGGTCGTCATAGGTGTATGTTCGCTTCGTGCCGGTGACCGGGCTGTCATAAATCAACGCGGGTTGGTCCCCGCGCCCGGCTTCCACATGCCGGTCGAGGCAATTGTAGGCGGTGTTGGCAACGCCGCCCGGAAACCAGCGACCATAGACGCCGAGATCGGGGTCAAAGGCGCGCTCAGTTGGTGTGATCCAGTCTATGGCGTCGGCGGCTCTGCTCCAGAAACCTTCGGGATCGTCCTTCCAAGCTTGGTAGGTATCGGCATAGGTGGCCATGTCGGAGCCTCTTTTTGGGCGGCGGCGTCAGCGGTTGCCTCAATTGTAGCGCAGCCTCGCCTTCGAATGTCCATAGACCTTTGGCCTAGGGGGGGTATCACCAAATCACGCGCAGCTGTGATGGATGGCGCACTTGCTCCCAGGATACGAGCCATGCACAGTCAACTGCGGAAACAGTGGAGAGAGTTCATGCGGTTTGTTTTGGCGAGTGCCGTGTCCTGTTTGGTCCTGTCCCAGGCGATGGCGGCGCCCCTTGAACGCTCCGAAGTTGAACAGGTCAGCGAAGTCGAAGCGGCGCTCTCAGGCAACTACAACGTTTCTGACGCGGCGATGGCCACGGCGGTGCGCGACGATGGACAGCCGGTGGGCATCGCCGCCTATGGCGTGCCGATCGATGCGGTGAAGGCCGGCGATATGGCGGCCTTCATCTCCATGGTACGGATGACCAATGGCGACGCTGATGTTGCCGGTCCGAGCGGTATGGGCGGTATCGTCCTCGCCATCGATGCCATTGCCGCCGGGAAGTATGGTGAGGCGCGTGACGCTTTGGAGTCAGGCCGGACAGAGGCCTATTCCGAGGCGATTATCGATTTCGTGGACGCGTGGATTTACGCTCTTGAGGGTGATCTCGACGCAGCTGTGGACGCCCATCGCGATATTGACGATGGCTTGCCCGGCCTCACTGCAGATCTTTCGCTCGCTGCCATGCTGGAGGCTGCGGGGCGCACGGACGAGGCACTGGCAGTCTATGAGGTGATGACGCCCGCGAAGATTGACGCTCCGGATCACATGTTCGATGCCAAAGGGATTGTCTTTGCCCATGTCCAGATGGTGGTTGCGCGCCGCGCTTTGTTGCTGCGCCGTCTTGGCCGGATTGAGGAGGCCCAGGATGTCTACCGACAACTCGCCGAGGCTGAACCCGAGCAAGCCACCCGCTATGCCGCCGCCATTGAAAGCCTTGCTACGGGGCGTGGCCTGGAAGATCGCGAACTGACGACCGATGGCGCTTTCGCCCGCGCCTTCAGCGACCTCTCCCTGTCGCTCTGGCAGCAGCGTCTCATCCGCAACGCGATGATGGGGGTTCGCTCCCGTGGGCTGGACGAGCAGCGCGCAACGCTGGACCAGCTTGCGCTGCTGATCGACCCCTCCAACGAAGGCTTGCGGGAAAACGTGGTCGACCTGTTGCAGGACGAGGCCTTGTTTGAGGGCGCGGCCCACGTGGCCGAAACCGCGCCGGAGCCGACGGCAGCCTTGCAAATCTCTGCGGCCCAGTCGCGCCTGTTTGCGCGCGAGAATGATGGCGCTCGGGCCGCCATTACGAAGGCCCTCGAGATTGTCGAGGAAGACGACCGCCTAAGCATTCTGGCCGGCGCGGTTGGCCTGCATGCCTTGCTGGGCGATGAAGCCCGCGCAATTGATCTGGCGACAGAGGCCCTGGACGGCGCGCGGAATGACGCTGAGCGGGCGATGACGTCTGCGCTGAAGTCCGAAATTCTTCAGCAGTTTGGGCGCGTTGACGAAGCGTTGCCTTTCGCGCGCCAGGCCCGCGAGATCGACGACACCCACAATCGGCGCATGTATCTGGCGAACATTCTGGGCGAGGCTGGCGAGATTGAAGAAGGTCTTCGTTTGATCCGCAACGATCGCCTCAAGCGGCCGAACGATCCCTACATGCTGAACACGCTCGGCTACTTCCTGATCAGCCATACCGACCGGTTCGAAGAAGGTTTCCGCGTGCTGTACAGAGCCAACTCCATGGCGCGCAATGACCCGTATATCGCTGACAGCCTCGGATGGGCGTACTACCAGATGGGGCACCTAGATGATGCGCTCCGGCTCATCTTGCTGTCGCGCCGGGAGCTTGCACCCCAGAAACATTGGGAAATCGAGCACCATCTGGGCGACATTTATTGGCATATGGGCCGCGAAGACGAGGCTCGCACGGCCTGGCAAACGGCGCTGGATGAGTTCCCGCCATTCCTCGTGGCCGAGGAATTGCGCGAGAAGATGGAAAACGGTTTGACGGAAGGCCCACCAGAAACCGTGCCCGTGCCGCGCGTGTCTCTGGACGAGGAAGAAACCCTGCAACGCGAGCTCTGAGACTTCAGGTTGCGCGGGGCTGCGAGGCTTGTCAGTATTGCGGCTCATGCTCGTTCGAACCATCAAGCCTGCCCTGCTTGCAGCGGCTCTGTTTATTGCTGGGTGCGCCGCAAATTCGGCCTACCAGCAGGCGCAGCTATCCACCTTGCTTGGCGGGACACCACGGCCTGACACAGCGGAAGGTTACAGCGCGTTTCTGGTCGCCAGATTTGCGGCATTGACGAATGATCCGCGCCGCGCGCTTGAAGGCTATGAACGCGCCCTTTCCGCGGAACCGGAAAAGCCAGAACTGGCCGAACGCGCGGTCTTCGCCGCCTTGATGGCAGGCACCTTCGAGGATGCAGCACGCCTGGCTCGAAAAGTGGACACATCGGATCCGGAGACATCCGCCCTTGTGCGCCTGACCCTGGCGGTGGATGCCCTTCGCGAAGGGCGCCTTTCGCGGGCTGAAAGCGTGTTGTCCACGTCGGCTGGGGGCGCTTTCGATGAAAGCGTCCTGACGCCCATCCGCGCCTGGGTAGCGTTTGAGCGGAGCGGTATTGAAGCCGGGCGCAGTGTGCTGTTTGCCGAAAGTGAAAGGCGTGACGCGGCCCGGCGAGCCGATCTCTACTTCCTTGCGCTCATGCATGTGGCCGATGATGACGACGCTGAGGCGTTGGAACTTCTGGAGGCCATGTGGAGCAGGGGGCCGCGGCTGGCTGTTGCCGCCGAGACCCAGGCGCGCTTGTTGGCGAATGCCGGGCGTTCCGGGGACGCGGTTGCGGTGCTTTCGACCTTCCGGCGGGAAGTCGGGCCAAATCCTGCCATTGACCAACTCCGCAGCCAGATCGAGCGTGGAGAGCCCATCGAAATTGATCGTCCAAATCTCAGCCGGGGGGCGGCGCTTGCGCTTTACACCCCGGCAGCAGCCCTTGCGAGCCAGACGGAGAGCGATTTTCCCGGCGTTCTCTTCGCCATGGCGCTGGCGCTGGATGAAGATATGGATATCGCCCGCACGCTCTGGGCTAAGGCGCTGGACGGCGTCGGTCGGCGGCGCGAGGCGATCGCGATCCTGGAAGAGATCGCCCCGGCCTCGCCATTCTATGCGACCGCGCGCGGACAACTTGCCTGGGCCTATCGCCGAGAAGGCGAGGGCGGGGCAGCTTTGGCCGTTGCATCGCAAGCTGTCGATGCCACTGCAGACCGTGATCTTATGGTGCAAATGGGCGACCTTCTCACGACGCTAGAGCGTGATGGCGAGGCCGATCAGGTTTTCACGCGGGTGATCGACCGGGACCGCGCGGCAAATTATGCGGATTGGCGCCTGTATCTGGCACGCGGCGCGGCGCGGGAGCGTTTGGGACGATGGCCAGAAGCAGAGGCCGACCTTCGCGAGGCCATGCGGTTGTCGCCGGATAATGCCAGCATCATGAATCATCTCGGTTACAGCTTGGTCGATCGCGGCGTGCGCCTGGACGAGGGACTACGACTGATTTCCCGCGCGGTGGATCTGCGGCCGCGCTCGGGGATGATCCTCGACAGTCTGGGCTGGGCATATTTCAAACTGGGTGATTTTGATCGCGCGGTCGTACATCTGGAGCGGGCCGTAGAACTCGAACCCGGCGACCCTGTGATCAATGATCATTTGGGAGATGCCTATTGGCGCACAGGACGCCGCCTGGAAGCGCGGTTCCAGTGGCGCAGGGCACTTACGCTGGAGCCCGAGCCGGGCAGCGTGTCGACCCTGCATACCAAGCTTCAGCACGGGTTAGATGGCGCCGTGGCCGATACAAGCGCCGTGGAAGAAGACCTGTTTCACAGGGCCCAACCCTGATGGATGCGCCGTTCCGGGCGTTCGCGCCGGCTAAGGTCAATTTGTTTCTCCACGTCGGGGCGCCGCGCAGCGACGGGCGCCACCCGCTCGACTCTTTGGTTGTGTTCGCGGGGCGTGAGGCGGCAGATGTGCTGGAGGCGCGGAGAGCATCGCGCGATGGCCTGCAGGTGAACGGGCCTTATTCCGATATCCTCGTCGATGAAGGCAGCAATCTGGTGCTTGAGGCGCTGTCTCGCTTGCGCGGACAGGCGCGCATCGACACCGAATTGGACAGCCAGATCGCGTTTTCGCTCCAGAAGAACCTGCCGATTGCGGCTGGGCTCGGGGGCGGATCAGCCGATGCCGCCGCGGCCCTGCGCTTATTGACCCGCGAAATATTCGATCTGCCGGCTCGGGTAGCCAGCGATCTGGCCCCGCAGCTCGGCGGGGATGTTCTGGCCTGCGTGTTCAATACGCCTGCCCTTATGCGCGGGGATGGCGACGAAGTGCTCCCCCTGTTGCAGGGGCCGCTGCTGGACCTGTTCGATCGGCGCCGGGGCGGAGGATTACCAGCCCTGTTGGTCAATCCCGGTGTTGCTTGCCCAACGGGCCCGGTGTTCAAGCACTATGATCTGTCTTCACCGGGCGAACTGATCGAGTTGGAGCTTCCGTTTCTGCGCACGCGGCCGGAGCTCTATGATTGGTTGGCATCGGAAACCCGTAACGATCTTGAGAAACCGGCCATCGACCTGGTGCCCGAGATTGGCTCGCTGCTGGAGCGTATGGAAACCCTCACTGGCGCGCGCCTTGTGCGCATGTCTGGCTCAGGCGCGACGTGTTTCGCGCTGTTTGACGACATGGAAGACGCGCTCCTGGCCCAGAGCGAACTGCTGCGCGAAGCCCCAAACTGGTGGGTCCGCGCAACACGGCTGGGGGAGGGAGTTTGATGAATCCGTTGCTGGTCGTCGCAGCGGCCGTGCTTTCGTTCTTGCTCTGTTGGGGCGTCATACACCTGCCCCTGAAAGATGCTCCGGACGGTGATCGGAAGACGCAGAAAGCGCCAGTTCCCACCGCAGGAGGCCTCGGCATTGCGGTTGCGATTGCAATGGTTTCAGCGGTGTTTCTTTTGAATGCTGGTTTCACGTTTGGCGAGTTGGTGGCTCGATTTGTGGGGCAGGGAGACGGGGCCGTGCTCGCTGTCGCAGTTTGTGTGCCGATCCTGATCGGCTTCTTCGATGACTGGCGCGGGATGCCTGCACTGGTCAAACTGGTCCTCCTCTTTGGGTGGTGCATGGGAGCGGTCTGGGCGATCTCAGATGGAACAACTCCGCTTGAAACAGTCGCCGGTTTCGCGGTCTTTGCGGCCATGGCGTTCGCGCTGTTTGTGTTAACCAACGCTGCAAACTTCATGGACGGATCAAACGGGCTTGCGGTCGGCTGTCTTGCGATAATGATCCTTGCCCTGTTTGGCCCTTTGTCCTTGGGACAATGGTGTTGGGATAATTGCAGCCGTCACTTCGCCGCCGAGTATGCCGTGTTTCTGACAGTGGCGATCCCATCGGCGTGCCTTGGGTTCCTGGCTTGGAACATCCCCGGGCGCCTTTATGTTGGTGACACCGGCGCGCTCGGCCTCGGGGCGGCTTTCGGGTTGTTGTCGATCCGGGCATTGGACAGTTGGGCGCCACCACAGATCATGGTGTGGTTTGTTTTGACGTTGGCGTTGCCGTTCCTCGTGGACGTTGGCATGACGCTGGGCCTGCGATCCCTCCAAGGGAAAAACATCCTGCGGGCGCATACCGAACACGCCTATCAGGGCCTGATCGCGTCAGGGTGGCGCCATTGGCAGGTGGCATGGCTGTGGTGGGGGTTCACGCTCTTCTGTGCTTTTTCAGCCTATGGGGGCCTTTACCTGCAAATTCAGGTCGCCTCTTCGCCGAACGCCATCGGCCCATCCTTTTGGGTTTTCGTGGCCTTAGCGCTGACAGGAGCAGTGATCTGGACGGGTCACCGTTTTGTGCTGCTGAAGCGGGTCAGTGCACCCGGCTGACGGTGAAGTCGGCGAGTTGTTCCAGCATTGTGCGGTAGCTGCTTTCCGGCAGACCCTGGAGCGCCTGCTTGGCGAGCGCCACATAGGCGTCGGCCTCGGCAATGGTCGCATCCGCCGCGCCCGTTGACCGGATCAGACGGATGGCGCGTGCCAGGTCGCCTTCTTGCTGGGTTTCTGCCGTCATGGCCCGGTCCCAGAATGCCTTGTCCTCATCTGAGCCCCGCCGGCGCGCGATGATCACCGGCATGGTCAGCTTGCACTCGCGGAAATCATCGCCCACGGACTTGCCGATCACGGCGGTCGTGCCGCCATAGTCGAGCACGTCATCAACAATCTGGAAGGCGAGACCGAGGTTTTTGCCATACGCCGCGAGGCTGGAGGCCACCGCATCCCCGCCCGCCGAAAGGGCGCCGGCGCGGGCAGCGGCGTCAAATAGCGCCGCTGTCTTGGCTTCAATAATTGCCAGATAGTCTTCCGTCGGTAGGTCCAGCCGACCTTGTGCAGCCAACTGCCTGACTTCCCCCTCGGCGATCACCGTGGACGCGTGGGAGAGAATACCGAGGATTTCCAGGCTGCCGGTTTCGACCATCAGCGTGAACGCCCGCGCGAACAGGAAGTCCCCCACCAGGATTGACCCGGAGTTGCCCCAGACATGCTTTGCCGCGCGCTTGCCGCGCCGCAGATCACTATCATCGACGACATCATCATGGAGAAGCGTGGCCGTGTGGATGTACTCCACCGCCGTGGCCAGGGCGTGGGTGGCCGCCGTCGTTCCACCTGCCGCATGGGCCGCTGCCAGCGTCACCATAGGGCGAAGCCGCTTTCCGCCTGCACTGACAATATAGCCTGACATATCCGGTATCATCGCCACGGGGCTGGCAGCGCGCGCGATCAGCAACGCCTCTACGGCATCGAGATCGGCCGACAGGACAGATTGCAGCGTGTCGATAATCGACCCATCTGAGTCAGGTTTTCGGGGCGTCAGGGTCTGGGTCACGCGGGGTCCTGCTCTGGTCTTGCGACTGAGATACATTATGGATACGGGCAAAACCCGCATCTAGGTTACGCGGCGCTGCGCCGCATGGCTCATCTGGAGGCCCTTACATGGAAGAAGTCTTCCGTACAAATGACCTGGTGAAGCTGAGCTATGTCCAGCATCTGCTGAGTGAAGCGGGGATCGATCACTTTGTCGCTGACCAGCATATGTCGGCTGTTGAGGGCAATATTGGCGCATTTCCGCGCCGGGTGATGGTGCGCGAAGACGAAGCCTCAAGGGCACGCTACGAACTGCGTGAGGTCGAGCCCGGGTGAGCGCGCCGCAGGACGTAACCTACGACACTGTGTTCCAAGGCCGGGTGAAACTTGTCCAACCCGCCAAGGGCCTGCGTGCCACAACAGACAGCCTGCTTCTCGCGGCGAATGTCGCAGCCAGGCCCGGGGCACATGTTTTGGAGTTTGGCACGGGGTGTGGCGGAGCGCTGCTTCCGGCGGCCTGGCGCTCGCCGGAGGTGGCCTTCACAGGATTGGAGCTTGAGCCCGACCTGGCGGCCTTGGCACGGCAAGGCGCTCAAGAAAACGGTTTCGGCGATCGCGTTTCAGTCATTGCCGCCGAGGCTTCAGCTTGGGTCCGCGACCATGAAAACTGTTTCGACTGTGTATTTGCGAACCCACCCTTCTTCGAACCGGGCCGGATTTCACCGCCGGGAGACGAAAAGACAGGGGCCTATATCGCATCCCTGTCGCTGGAAGACTGGCTGAAAGCCATGGTGTTTGCTGCAAAACCACGCGCACCGGTCATCGTACTCCACCGCGCCGCCGAGTTGGCAAGGTTGCTGGCGCCGCTGGATCGATGGGGCGGCGAGATCACGGTGCTGCCCATACACCCCCGGCCGGGCCAGCCCGCCAACCGTGTGCTTGTACGGATGCGCAAGGGACTTCGCCGCGGGGATGCGCGGCTTCTGCCGGGTCTCTGCCTCCATGCCGATGGTACGACAGATGCGCCAGGGCCAGTCCTTCAGGCCGTCCGCCAGGGCCTGGCCCTCGATTGGGGCTGACCGATTTTTCGTGCCCGATATCTTACATTGAACATGTGCTCACACCATATCTACCACAAGGCTGAGGTTGGCAGGAGAAAGGAGCCAAGCCATGTTCGCGACACTTATAGGCCTGGGATTTGTCTCGGGACTGGTGATCGCACTTTTGGGCCACCCTGGGATCGGTGGTGCGATATTAAGCGGTCGTCCGCGAAGCGACGACCATGATCTGAACGACGGATACTAGCCCTCGCTTGCAGAGAGCGGCAGGCAGCGCTACCGGAAGGTCGAGAGACTGCCGAGACCTGCCATGCCCGCCAAATCTACCAAGCCGAAAAAGCCCGTCTCGTTTCAGGACCTGATCCTGACATTGCAGGCCTATTGGGCCGATCAAGGCTGCGCCATCCTGCAGCCCTATGACATGGAAGTCGGCGCCGGGACGCTGCACCCGGCCACCGTGCTGCGCGCGCTTGGGCCGAAACCCTGGCGCGCCGCCTATGTCCAGCCTTCGCGCCGGCCTGCCGATGCCCGTTATGGCGAAAACCCCAACCGGCTCGGCCACTACTACCAGTTCCAGGTCATTCTGAAGCCGAACCCGGCGGACCTGCAGGATCTCTATCTCGGCTCCCTGAAGGCCATCGGCATCGACGATACCGTCCATGACATCCGCTTTGTGGAGGATGACTGGGAAAACCCTACTGTGGGTGCCTGGGGCCTCGGCTGGGAAGTCTGGTGCGACGGTATGGAAGTCAGCCAGTACACCTATTTCCAGCAGGTCGGCGGGCTGGACGTGCACCCGGTCTCGGGCGAACTGACCTACGGCCTCGAACGCCTGGCCATGTATGTGTTTGGCGTCGACAATGTCTACGACCTGCCCTTCAACGCGCCGGGCAGCGCCACGCCGCTGTCCTATGGCGATGTGTTCCTCGAAAACGAGGTCCAGCAGAGCCATTTCAATTTCGAACTGGCCGATGTCGACATGCTGCTGCGCTGGTTTGCTGATTGCGAGGCCCAGTCCAACGCCCTGCGCGAGGCGGGCAAGCCCCTGCCCGCCTATGACTACGCCCTGAAGGCCAGTCACACCTTTAACCTGATCGATGCGCGCGGCGCCATCAGCCCCACAGAGCGCCAGGCCTACATCGCCCGCGTCCGCGACTTGGCGCGGGGGGCAGCGGCGCAATACGCTGAAGGGCAGTACGAAACCGGAACGGGGGAGATCACTCATGATTAGGCATTTTTTACTGGCGGCGTTTACGGGTCTGTTGGGTTTGACAGCCGCTGCGCAGACCACGGTTGAGCGTGAAGGCGAACCGACAGTGACCTATGCCGAGCATGGTTCCGCCATGGAGGCTGCGATTGCCGAAGCGCAGGCGTCTTTCGATCATTTCCTTGAAGCCAAGGCGGCTGGAGTTGCCCCGGGCGAATCGTTCACCGTGAAGGTTGGCTTTGCAGACAATACGGGCAGCTTCGAGCATATCTGGGTCGACGCCGTGCGGGCAAAAGGAGAGGGCTTTGCGGGCATTCTGGCCAATCAGCCTTTGAATTTGCGTGACTATTCGCGTTTGGGGGAGCCGGTAAAGTTCACTCGCGATCAAGTGTCCGACTGGGGATACATTGATGGTGACAGGTTGCGCGGTCACTTCACCACTCGTCTTCTTCTGGGCAATATCCCCGAAGACGAGGCGGCCGGCATCGCGGCAATGCTGCACGATCAACCCCTGCCTTGAAGTGACCAAGAGCCGGTTCGAAGGAGAGGGCATGACTACGGTCATCAATCTGGATGAAGCCATGGCGAAGGTGACGGGGCACTGGACCCCGAAACTTGCTGGCCGCGTCAACGGCACCGATGTGCGTCTTGTAAGACTGCAGGGCGATTTCGACTGGCACAGCCACGCCAACGAGGATGAGTTGTTTCTGGTCCTCAAGGGCGAGATGCGCATGGCGTTTCGCGACCGGATCGAGACCGTTCGCGCCGGAGAATTCATCATCGTGCCGCAGGGGACGGAACATTGCCCCGGCGCGGATGAAGAATGCCACGTCATGCTGATCGAACCGTCCAGCGTGGTAAACACCGGGGACAATCCTGTCTCGGAGCGGACGGTGCAAACAGTGGAGCCCCTGAAATGACCGACCAACCCGAAATCGCTGGCAAAGAGCCCATTCCCGTCGATGTGGAAGAGGGCAAGATGTACTGGTGGTGCACCTGCGGGCGCTCAGCCCGGCAACCCTTCTGCGATGGCTCGCACAAAGATACCGATTTCGCGCCCGAAGGCTGGGAAGCGCCCAAGACTGGCAAGGTCTTCTTCTGCGCGTGCAAGCGGACTGGAAAATCCCCATTGTGCGATGGCAGCCACAACAATCTGTAGGCATGCTCTTCGTGCGGGCTTGACCGACCCACATTACCCCTTATCCCCAGCGCAAGATTTTGCATTCGCGAAAGCGCACATTTTCCATGCCCGACCTTCTCCTTGAGCTTTTCAGCGAAGAAATCCCTGCGCGGATGCAGGCGAAGGCTGAGGCGGACCTTCTGAAGGCTGTGCTGGCGAAGCTTGAGGGGGCGGGCCTTTCCCACGGTGAAAGTAAGGCGTGGAGCACACCGCGGCGCCTGGGCGTTCACGTCGCCGATGTCGCCGCCAAATCGGAAGATGTGCGCGAAGAGCGCAAGGGCCCGAAGGTCGGCGCGCCGGAAAAGGCGGTGGCAGGCTTCCTGCGCGGGGCAGGGCTGGACAGTATCGACCAGGCCGAGGTGCGCAGCGATCCCAAAAAGGGCGAGTTCTACGTCGCCATTACCGAAACGCCGGGCCGGCCCGCCGCGGACATTCTTGCTGAGGCCGTGCCGGATATCATTCGCGGTTTCCACTGGCCGAAATCCATGCGCACAGGCACGGGTGATCTGCGCTGGGTGCGCCCGCTTCAGCGCATAACCTGCCTGCTTGGCGCGAAAGTGGTGGCGTTTGAGGTCGATGGCCTGAAGAGCGGCAACACGACCGAGGGACACCGCGTCCATGGCCGCGGGCCGTTCAAGGTGAAATCCCATGGGGATTATGCCGCCAAGCTTTCGGACGAAGGCCGGATCATCCTTACGCGCGATGAGCGCCGCGCGATGATCGAGGCCCAGGCGGAGAAGCTCTGCGCCGATAATGGGCTGGCATTGATCGAGGACAAAGGCCTGCTCGAAGAGGTGGTCGGTCTGGTGGAGCTGCCCGTCGCGATCCTCGGCGAAATGGACCCGGCCTTCCTGGAGCTGCCGCCGGAGGTCATCCAGCTCTCCATGCGCACCCACCAGAAATATTTTGCGGTGAACGACGCCAAGACCGGCAAGCTCGCGCCGAAATTCATTGTCGTAGCGAATATCGACCCGGCGGACGGAGGCGCAGCCATCGCGGCGGGCAACGCCAAGGTGCTCTCAGCCCGGCTCGATGATGCGCGCTTCTTCTGGGAGAACGACCAGAAGACGGGTCTGGAGGCCATGGCCCCGAAACTGGGAAAGATCGCCTTCAAGGAAGAGCTCGGCAGCCTGGGCGACAAGGTCGAGCGCGTGGCCGCCCAGGCGCGGGAATTGGCGCCGAAGGTTGGCGCGGACCCGGATCTGGCCGAGCGCGCCGCGCGGCTGGCGAAGGCCGATCTGGTATCGGAAATGGTCTACGAGTTTCCCGAGCTGCAGGGCGTGATGGGGCAGTATTATGCGCTTGAGGCGGGCGAAGATCCCGCCGTGGCGGGCGCTATCGCAGACCACTACAAACCCCAGGGCCACTCAGACGCCGTGCCCACTGCGCCGGTTTCCATCGCCGTCGCCTTGGCCGACAAGCTCGACACGCTGGTCGGTTTCTGGGCGATCGATGAGAAACCGACGGGCAGCAAGGACCCGTTTGCGCTCAGGCGCGCGGCGCTGGGAGTGGTGCGGAATGTGCTGGAGAACGGGATCCGGCTCAACTTGAAAGACGACGTGCTTCACGCGCGGTTCTTTAGCTTTCTCAAAGCACGCATGGAAACGGACGAGAACTGGCATCTTGCGCTTAAAACGGAATGGCGAAACGAACTCGCATCAGGTGCGAAGGGTGTCAGTGACGATTGGGAACAGGATGAGAAGTCGATCTACCTCTCCGTTGAGTCATCTGATCGGCTTCACGACCTCCTCTCCTTCTTCGCTCACCGCCTGAAGCAGGTCCTGCGCGATGAGGGCAAACGCCATGATCTCATCGATGCTGTTTTCGCGCTCGGCGAGGATGACCTTGTCCTCATCGTGAAGCGCGTCGAGGCGCTCACCACGTTCCTTGCCAGCGATGACGGGGCGAACCTGCTGGCTGGCTACAAGCGCGCGGCGAACATCCTGAAGGCTGAGGAAAAGAAGGATGGCGAGGGCGCCTTTGCGGGCGAAGCCGACCCCGCTCTCATGGCCGACGATTTGGAACGCGCCTTGCACACCGCGCTAACCAAGGCGCAACCTGAATTGGACAGCGCCCTGAAAACAGAGAATTTCGAAGCGGCCATGTCGACCTTGGCCGCATTGCGCGCTCCCATGGACGCGTTTTTTGATGGTGTGATGGTGAACGACGACGATCCAAAGGTGCGCGAAAACCGGCTGAAACTGCTGGGGCAGATCCGCAGCGCCTTGCACCGGGTCGCAGACTTTTCAAAGATCGAGGGCTAGGGGAACGCCTTCGGCACTACGCTACAGTTCGAGAGGAAGACGAACATGGCAGACGCAAAATACGTCTACAGTTTTGGCGGCGGCAGCGCCGAGGGCGACGCGTCCATGCGCAACCTGCTCGGCGGCAAAGGGGCCAACCTTGGCGAAATGGCCAAGCTCGGCCTGCCTGTCCCGCCCGGCTTCACCGTCTCCACCGAAGTCTGCACGGCGTATTACGATCTCGGCCGGACGTATCCCGAGGGCGTGGATGACCAGGTCGAGGCGGCTCTGGCGACGCTGGAAGAGGTTTCCGGCAAGAAATTTGGCGACCCGGCCAATCCGCTGCTCGTCTCGGTTCGCTCCGGCGCGCGCGCGTCCATGCCGGGCATGATGGACACGGTGCTGAACCTGGGCCTGAATGAGGACACCGCGAAGGGCATGGCCGCCAAGGCCGGTGAGCGCTTTGCCTATGACAGCTATCGCCGCTTTATCCAGATGTACTCCAACGTCGTGCTCGGCCTCAAGCACGACACGTTCGAACACATTCTGGACGACTATAAGGAGCGCGAGGACTACCAGCTCGACACCGAGATGGATGCCGATGACTGGAAGGAGATCATTCGCCAGTACAAGAAAGCGGTTCAGGACCAGCGCGGGGAACCCTTCCCGGATGATCCGAAGGACCAGCTCTGGGGCGCGATTTCCGCTGTGTTCGGCTCCTGGATGAATGACCGTGCGATCACCTATCGCAAGCTGAACGACATTCCCCATGAGTGGGGCACGGCCGTGACCGTCCAATCCATGGTGTTTGGCAATATGGGCGAGACATCCGCCACCGGCGTGGCGTTCACACGCGATCCGTCCACGGGCCAGAACATGTTCTACGGCGAATTCCTCATCAACGCCCAGGGCGAGGATGTGGTGGCCGGCATTCGCACACCTGCGCCGATTTCAAAGGCCCGCGCGGCGGAGCTCGAGAGCGAGGAACAAAGCCTGGAAGAGGCCATGCCGGAAGTGTTTGGCCAGCTGACCGATGTGGCTGAGAAGCTGGAGAAGCATTATCGCGACATGCAGGATCTGGAGTTCACGGTCGAGGATGGCCGCCTCTACATGCTGCAGACCCGCAACGGCAAACGCACGGCGGCGGCGGCGCTGAAGCTCGCCGTGGACATGGTGGAAGAGGGGCTGATTTCGGAAGAAGAAGCCATTCTGCGTCTGGAGCCCGCCCAGCTTGACCAGCTCTTGCACCCTACCATTGCCGAGGATGCGACCCGAGACGTGCTGGTGCAGGCACTCCCCGCGTCCCCCGGCGCGGCGGTCGGCGAAGTTGTTTTCGACTCCGACGAAGCCGCCCACCTGGCCGAGCGCGGCGTCGATGTGATCCTCGTACGCGTTGAGACCAGCCCGGAAGACATTCACGGCATGCACGCAGCCAAGGCGATTGTAACGGCGCGCGGCGGCATGACCTCCCACGCGGCGGTCGTGGCGCGCGGCATGGGCAGGCCCTGCGTCTGCGGCGCTGGCAACATGCAGATCGATGGCGAAGAGGGCGTCTTCCGCGTTGCGGGCCGGGAAGTGAAAAAGGGCGACATCATCACCGTGGACGGCGCTGCGGGCGAAGTGCTCGCCGGTGCGGTGAAAATGCGCCAGCCCGATTTGTCAGGTGATTTCGCAAAACTGATGGAGTGGGCCGACAAGGTGCGAGTCCTGAAGGTGCGCACCAATGCGGAAACCCCCGGCGATACGAAGGTCGCGGTCGATTTCGGCGCAGAGGGGATCGGCCTCTGCCGCACAGAGCATATGTTCTTTGACGCCGAGCGTATCCCCGTCGTGCGCGCCATGATCCTCGCGGAGAAGGAAGCCGGACGCCGGGAGGCCCTTGCCAAGCTGCTGCCGTTCCAACGGTCCGACTTCGAAGAAATCTTCACCATCATGGGCGAGCGGCCCTGCACGATCCGTCTGCTGGACCCCCCGCTACATGAATTCCTGCCCCACACCGACGAAGACATGGCCGCAG
The DNA here is from genome assembly GCA_039818165.1 of Pseudomonadota bacterium. Taxonomy (GTDB): domain Bacteria; phylum Pseudomonadota; class Alphaproteobacteria; order Caulobacterales; family Hyphomonadaceae; genus UBA5336. Next base: position 23,711 of record JBCBUL010000016.1, read on the forward strand.
TTGCTGAGTCCGCAAATGTGGATATCGCCGTTCTGAAGCGCCGCGCTGGCGAGCTGCACGAGAGCAATCCCATGTTGGGGCACCGGGGCTGCCGGCTTGGAATCACCTATCCGGAAATCTATGAGATGCAGGCGCGGGCCATCTTTGAGGCTGCGGTGAACGTAGCGAAGGCGACCGGCAAAACGCCGGTGCCGGAAGTGATGATCCCGCTTGTGGCGACCCATGCGGAACTCTCAATTCTCAAGGATCTGGTCGATCGCACGGCGACTGCGGTGTTCGCTGAAGCGGGTCAGAAGGTCGACTATCTTGTCGGCACGATGATCGAGTTGCCCCGCGCGGCCCTTCGTGCGGGTGAAATCGCGGAATCGGCTGCGTTCTTCTCTTTCGGAACGAATGACCTGACCCAGACGACGCTCGGTATTTCCCGCGATGATGCAGGCCGGTTCCTCAAGGCGTACGAAGATATGGGCATCTATGAGAAAGACCCCTTCGTCACGCTGGACCAGTCTGGCGTTGGGGAGCTTGTGGAGTTGGCCGCGGAGCGGGGGCGCAAGACCCGTAGCGACATCAAGCTCGGGATCTGTGGGGAGCATGGCGGCGACCCAGCGTCCGTCGCATTCTGTCACAGGGCGGGACTGCAATACGTGTCTTGCTCGCCTTATCGCGTGCCAATTGCGCGACTCGCGGCAGCCCATGCAGCGTTAAACACCGGAGGCTAACGATTACCCTTTGGTAACACTGGTAAAGAATGTGTGAATTCTGCAACACTCCGATTCACGCTGTCGGGTGATGCGCGTTGTGTGAAACGCCGGAAAACCATCGGTAAAACAGAACCCTGCTGGCGCATGGTGTGGGAGTTGTTGAACCAGCGGCGTTAACACCCCTGTTCACGCGGCGCTCATTCGCAATCCCATAACAGGCGAGAAACTTGCAACACCCCGCCTCAAGGGCATATGGGCAGGTCACTTTTCAGGGTTGTGTGCAACTGCACAAGACCTGGGCCGAGCCCGAATGGATAATTGGGCCAAGAGCCAGAGAAGCTGGTGGGATTGATGATGTTAACCTTTTGGAAAGCGGCGCGCCGCATCTTGCCGAATGTTTCTGCGCAAACGCGTGGACTGAAGCGTTGGTGGATGTTGATGACAGACGAAGAGCGCCGCCGCACGATGTTGCGAGGGGTCTCAGTGGCCGTGGCCGCTGTGGGCGTGACCACCGTTTTACCCCTGCTCGGTCAATCCTATGAGAACCAGCGCGAGCAGGCCGATGCCCGGCTGAAGGCGAATTTGTTCGCCGAGCTTGGCGATGGTGGCGAGGCCATGCGCGCCCACCCGGAAGCGCCGTCCCTGATCCAGCATCCCTGGATTGTCCGGCTCGAAGACAGTTTTGATCGCGAAAGCCAGTCGGTTCTGGGACGCTATGCCTCGCGCGATCGCGATGCGGCGGCCCTGCGCTCGGTTGTCGACTTCAATCCCGCCGATCTGTCCCGTGCGGAAGACCTGACGCGCGAACACCATTGCTTGTCCGAAGCCGTCTATTACGAGGCGCGCAGCGAATCGACATCTGGACAACTGGCTGTCGCCGAAGTGATTGCCAACCGCGTGCGCGATCATCGCTACCCGAACTCGATCTGCGAAGTGGTCTATCAAGGTGCAACCCGCACGACGGGGTGTCAGTTCACCTTCACCTGCGACGGCGCCATGGCACTGCGTCCGCGCGGCGAGCGCTGGACAAAAGCTCAGGCCATTGCCGCACAGGTCATGCTGGACCTCCACGAACCGCGCACGGCGGACGCGACCCACTACCACGCAACCTATGTGGATCCCGTCTGGAATTCCGGTCTCGTTCGCACCCAGAAAATCGGTCTGCACATCTTCTATCGCTTCCCGCAGGGGCGCGAATGGGCCGACGCACGCGCACGTCTTACCGCGCGCCGCGCCGCCGAAGCTGCAACGCGCATTCAGACCGTATCCGCCGAAGCCCCGGCGCCGGAACGCGAGCTTAACGTCATCCAGTCAGCGCCTGCCGCGGCTGTGAGCACGACGGCCGCCGCCGCGCCGTAGCAGGAGCGGCGCATGTCGGACGGTTCCCGGCCATCGATTTTTGAGGACGTCGATACCTATATCGACACTCTGTTCATCCCTGAGGATCCGGCTCTTGCCGCCGCACTCGCCAGGGCTCGTGCCGCTGGTCTGCCAGATATTCATGTATCGCCCGGTCAGGGGAAGTTTCTCTATCTCCTCGCAAAGCTTGCTGGCGCCAGGCGCATTCTGGAGATTGGTACACTTGGTGGATACTCCACCCTGTGGCTGGCACGCGCGCTGGGCGAAGACGGCAGCCTGATCAGCCTGGAGATTGACCCGATCCACGCGGACATTGCACGCGAAACACTACGCGAAGCGGGCTATGGCGATGTGTGCGACGTCAGAACAGGGGCCGCGCTCGATATCCTGCCAACCCTGGATGGCCCGTTTGACCTGGTGTTTCTGGATGCCAACAAGGAATCCTATCCGGCCTATCTCACCCATGCGGTGCGCCTGACTCGGCCTGGCGGGCTGATCCTGGCGGACAATGTGGTTCGGCGCGGAGAGGTCCTTTCCCGCTCAATGGACCCGAACGTCATCGGCGCCGCGGCCTTCAATCAGGCATTGGCCAGCCACCCCAAACTCGAAGCAATCGTATTGCAGCAGGTGGGTCTGAAAGGGCATGATGGGCTTGCCCTGGCCCGCGTGAGGGACAGCTAGGCGCGGACCGGCAAATCTGCGAGTAACCGCTTGCGCAGGCGTTTTGGGAAGAACCGCGCCATAAAGCTTGCACGCTTAGCATCCTTGCCGACCAGGTAGTGCACATCGTCGCCATGGGCGGCCTCCCAGGCCATCTCAGCCGCCATGGATACGGGATAGACGTTGGCGCCGCTTTCACGGATTTGGTCCGCCATCTTTACATTCGCGTTCTCGGATTTTCCGATGTCGAGAATGGGCGTGTCGATGAACCAGGGCATGAGGCTGACAACGCGAATGCCAAGGTCCTTGAACTCAACATCCAGGGCTTCGGTCAGGCCACGCACCGCAAATTTCGTAGCGGAGTAGACGGCCAGTTGGGGCGCGCCAACAAGACCGGCGGTCGACGCCGTGTTGACAATTCTGGCGTTCGGCGTGGCTTTCAGCGGCTCAAGACAGGCCTCTACTCCATTGATGACGCCTTTGAGGTTGATGTCGACAATCCAGTCATTGTCTTCACCGGACACCTCTTCAAACCAGCCATGGCGCCCGACGCCGGCATTGTTGAAAAGCACATGCATCTGGCCGTTTGTTGCCTCAGAGAAGCCTTTTACAGCGGCGGCCCAGTCTTCACGGTTGCGGACGTCCATTCGCGCAGAGTGACAGTTTTCCTGGCCGATGGCGTCGGAAACGTCCGCCAAGCCTGCTTCATTGATGTCATAGAGCCCGACAAACCAGCCGCGCTGGGCGAAGTACCGGGCAGATTCTGCACCAATGCCGCTCGCTGCGCCCGTTATGAATATGCCTTTGCGCCCATTAGACCGGCCCATCTGCTTACCTCCCAAGATTATATTTTATTTTGTATACGTCAGACCACATCGAGGCCGACGTCAATATTCGGCGCAGAATGGGTCAGCGCGCCGGAGGAGATGAAATCCACGCCGGTCTCCGCAATCGCGGCTACCGTATCCAGCGTGACCCCACCTGAAGCTTCAGTCGTACACTGGCCGTCGACCATGGCGACGGCGTCGCGCAGGGTGCCCGGCGCCATATTGTCCAGCAACACGGCGTGGGGCTTTCCTTTCAACGCGGTTTCCAGCTGCTCCAAAGTGTCCACTTCAATCTCCACCATGCGCAGATGCCCGGCATAGGCATGGGCGCGCTCCAGGGCGGCTTCGATCGATCCGCATGCGGCGACGTGGTTGTCCTTGATGAGGATGGCGTCATCGAGCCCATAGCGATGGGACGTTCCGCCGCCACACCGCACGGCCCGTTTCTCCAGCGCGCGATGGCCCGGCGTAGTCTTGCGTGTACAAACGATTTTGGCGGGCGTATGGGCGATGGCATCGGCAAAGGCGCGCGTCAGTGTTGCCACCCCCGACAGTCGCCCGACAAAATTCAGGATGGGCCGTTCGGCAATCAGGATTGAGCGCGCCGGACCTTCCAGTGTGGCAATCGTATCGCCGGGCTCTACTTGGTGTCCGTCTCCGATCGCAATCTCCAGCTTGAAGCTGTCATCGACCAGTTTCAGGGCGTAGGCGGCCGCATCGAGACCAGCAACCGTTGCGTTTTGCCGGGCGCGGATGGACGCTTTCATCTGCGTGTCGGCCGGGATCGTCGCGTCCGTCGTCAAATCACCCGCGCGTCCCAGGTCTTCCGCAAGGGTCAGGCACACGATGGGATCCAGAATGACATCGGGCAGGGGCGGTGGCGGTAAGTGTGTCATGGGTCAGGGGCCTTCGTCATTTCCCATCGGGGGTGATGAAACCACGCTGTGGCGGGTCTTGGGTTTCGGGGAAATCCTGGCGGAAGTGTCCACCGCGGCTTTCCTCGCGCGCCACGGCGCCGGACCAGACGCCTTTTGCGGTTTCGATTTCGTTTGAGGTCGGGTTCTTACGGGAGAGCGCGTCGAGTGTTTCGCCCAGGGCGGAAAGGCCCGCTGCATCCCGCACCACACCGCAATGGTTCTGCATGGCCGCACGCAGGGTTTTCACGTCTTCTGATGGTAGGGCAGGGGCCGCGACCCCGAAGCTTGCCCCTGCGACTTTCAATTCGCTTTCGCGCAGCCGGTCCGCAATCCGGTGGGCAAACACCACCGCTTCAAGCAGGGAATTCGACGCCAGCCGATTGGCCCCGTGGGCGCCCGTCGACGCACATTCCCCGCAAACAGATAGCCCCTCAAGGCTGGTCCTGCCCCAGAGGTCGCTGACAATGCCGCCCATATGGTAGTGGGCGGCGGGCGCGACCGGGATGAGCACTTTTCGCGGATCGAAACCGGCCGAGGTGCAGGCTTCAAACACCGTGGGAAAGAGATCGGGGAAATGGCTGCCGACGGCATCCCGCGCGTCCAGAAATGCGCCGCGGCCTGCAAGCCGTTCGGTGTGTATGGCGCGGGCCACCTCGTCTCGCGGCGCAAGGTCGGCGTCTTTATGATAGCGCGCCATAAAGGCGGCGCCGTCGGCGTTGACGAGCACTGCGCCATCCCCGCGAAGCGCTTCAGTGGCAAGGGGGGCAGGGTCCAGGCCCACATCCATGGCGGTCGGGTGAAATTGGACGAACTCCAGGTCTGACAGGACGGCGCCAGCCCGGGACGCCATGGCCAATGCGTCGCCGCGGGCGCTCGCAGGATTGGTCGTGACCTGAAACAGTCCGCCGATACCGCCCGTGCAGAGGACTGTTTCCAGTGCGGGCATCGTGTCGAAGTCCCCCTGACGGTTGATTGTTACGATGCCTGCGACACGGCCCTGATCGTCATTGAGCAACCCGCACGCTTTTACGCCCTCCACCACTTTGATGTGCCCGGAAACCGTTACGGCTTCGACGAGGGCATCCATGATGGCGCGTCCGGCCAGGTCTCCGGCAACCCGGGCGACACGGGGATGGGAGTGGGCAGCTTCCAGGGACAGGGCCAACGCCCCCTCTGGCGTGCGGTCAAACGGAACGCCAAGTGAAATCAAATCCCGAACGCGGGCGGGCCCGTCTTCTGCAATCAGGCCTGCCACGGCGGGGTCGACCAGACCGGCGCCGGCGGCCACCGTATCAGCCGCATGTGCTTCGGGGCTGTCTTCCGGCGCGAGGGCGGCGGCAAGCCCGCCCTGCGCCCACGCAGACGATGCTGATTTTCCGAGCGGCGCCGGGGTAATCACCGTGCACCGGCGCGGGGCCAGCTTGAGCGCGAGGAACAAGCCCGCGAGGCCCGCGCCCACAATCAGAACATCGCTCGCCGTTGCGCCTGCCGCGCTCTCAAGTCTGGTTGGACTCGACATCAGGACGTTGCGCCGCTGCGGGTGCGCCAGAACTCAACGAGGTCGGCATAGTTTCGATCAAACCATGTGCCGGACATCCGGCCGGGGCCCGTTGGCTTTACGGTGAAGTGATCTGGAAGGTAGCCTTCAATTCCGCGTCCTTTTGTGAGGGAAGCGATCACGGTGGAGCGGATTTCCAAATAGTCACCTTCAATGTTGATGCTGCAGCTCTGCTCCATATCCACCGGTGTTGGGTCCAGAGGCCCACAGGTTTCCGAGCTGAGAAAGTTGCAGTCGCGATATCCCGTTGAGGGGTCTTCCGGGCCAATGGTCATGACGCCGCGAATGGTACAGCCCTTCGTCTGGATGTCAGCCCTGAACTCCCAGGCGCCGGCCGGGTCTTCCGCTGAAGCAGTGAGGGACGACGCCGCGAACACAGCAAGCATGACAAGGAGCGCGCGCATCAGGAGATCCCCTCAACCTGGCGCGTGAACTCGCTGGCATGGGACCCGTGCGAGACGAGCGATCCTGTCATGCGATTACTCGATTGAATCTTCAGCACGAAATTGTCGGGCCAATAGGCAGGCGTGGGCTCGCCGACGATGAACTCTTCTATGGTCGAGCGAATGATGAGCCGGTTGTCCGTGCGGTTTGCGACGCATGACTGTCTCACCACCCATTCGATATCCCCCAGCGGACACACCTGACGGGCTGTGAGCTCGCAAGGATATGCGCCAGTTGAATCCGGTGTGCGCAGGTGCGCCACCCCGCCAAACTCGCAAGCATCACCTGTATAAGACCGGAAATTCCAGGCGCCCGTGATAGAAAAGACTTGTTCAGATTCGTTCGACTCCGGTGTCTGCGCCGATGCAGCTGAACTGACGGCCAGAAGCGCCAGTCCCGCAAATACGAATGCGAAAGGACGCGTCACGAGATGCCTTCCGTCCGGCGCCGAAACTCCACAGGAGCGGTCACGGCAGACACCAAGGCGCCGTACATCCGCGTCGCGCTCTTCACCGTGACAGCGAAATTGTCAGGTACGTAATTGAAGGTGAAGTCCTCCAACTCGCCCTTTCGCTCCAGCACTTCGGCAATTTCCGAGCGAATGGAGACCTGATTGCCAAACCGGCGGGCCTCGCAATCCTGGCGCACGATGGACTGGCCCCAAAGCGAACACATCTCCAGCGCTGTCAGTTCGCAGGCATAAACGCCGTCTTCATTCTCGCTGTCATGGGACAGGTGCATGGTTCCGGACATGACACATTGGCCGTCGCGATAGGGTTGGGTCTGGAAAGACCAGACTCCCAGAATGTCGTTCGGGTCTGCATCGGCAATGGCCGGGGTCGAGCCCCACCCCATCAAAACCATGAGTGCCAGGAAGAATGCTTTCTGCATGGGGACCTCGCGCTGCAAACCGGGAACCAAGACGGCCAGTGTTCAACGTGGACCTGGCGGTTTCAAGGTCAAATTCAGGCCTCGACACGCTCCACGTCGACCACATCGATCTCTAGGGGCTTGAGACCCGTCTCGAAGGCGAGCGGTTTGGCCATTTTCGGCAGGTTCAGCATCGCATCGATGGCAGCTTTCGCCCGCACGCGGGTGTCTTCCTCGATCAGGACTTCATGCTTCATTTCAACGAGGCAGTCATAGATGTTTTCCAGCGTGATCCGTTTCATGTGAGGGCAAAGGTTGCATGGCCGAATGAAGTCCACATTCGGATTTTCGGCGGCAACATTGTCACTCATCGAACACTCGGTCAGCAACACCACGCGGGCCGGCTGGTGGTCGCCAACATAGTTGGCGAGGGCGGCCGTGGAGCCTGCAAAGTCTGCCGCTTCAAGAACGTCTGGCGGGCATTCCGGGTGTGCCAGGATCACTACGCCGGGGTGCGCCTCGCGCAACTGATCCACATCATCGGCGCTGAACAGTTCGTGCACTTCGCACGCGCCCGGCCATGTCATGATGCGAATATCGGTCTGGGCGGCAACGTTCTTGGCCAGATACTGGTCCGGCACCAGGATGACAGTGTCGCTGTTCCACTCTGCCGCGATGGCTTCGACCACCTGCGCTGCGTTGGAGCTTGTGCACGTAATGTGGCATTCGGCTTTCACGTCCGCGGTCGTGTTCACATAGGTGACGACCGGATAGTCCGGATAACGTTCCTTGATCAGGCGCACGTCTTCCCCGGTGATCGACGCGGCGAGCGAACAGCCTGCGCGCGTGTCGGGGATCAGAACTGTCTTTTCTGGCGCCAGGATTTTAGAGGTCTCCGCCATGAAGTGGACCCCGGCCTGCACAATAACGCTGGCCTCCGTCTCTGCCGCCTCGCGGGCAAGCTGCAGACTGTCGCTGCGGAAATCTCCCACCAGGCGGAAAATATCCGGCGTCATGTAATTGTGCGCAAGGATGACCGCATCTTTCTCGGTCTTGATCGTATTGATCGCGTGGACGAGCGGCGCGATGGCCGGCCACTCCATGGGCGTGATGAAGTCTTTGACGAGGGGGTAGAGCGCGTCTGTGGCCGCTTTAACGTCAGACGTATAGGCAAGGCCGCGCGCCTCAGCTGCCGTTTCGGCGCGGCGCGGCGTCGGGGTAGGGCATCCAGGTTCGCTATCGATCAGTCTTGCCATCTCTATCTCCTCTCGCGCCGAACGCGTCGACGTCTACTCTTTTGCTCAATCTGAGTATAAGTTGGGTATACTCAGTGGCGTTTTCAAGCCCAGAAGCCTTCAACGCAAGAAAATTCTAAACGGCAAAGGAGGTGTCAGGCCCCTTATGCGCAGTTTGAGCAAAAGTCCTTAGCCCAAACGAAATCTTTCCACAAGCGAAAAGTGTGACAGCTGGAAAACGGTCAATCACAAGGGCTTGAGCCTGCTTGGGCGTTCAATCGCCAGACCGGCCCGGAATGCCACTGCGTGCCAGGGCATCGGCGCGCTCATTGCCCGGGTCGCCCGCATGGCCCTTCACCCAGATCCACTCGATATCATGGCGCTCTGTTGCGGACTCCAAAGCCTGCCAGAGGTCCTTGTTCTTCACGGGTTTCTTGGCTGCGGTCTTCCAACCATTGCGCTTCCAGCCGTGAATCCACTTTGTCAGCCCGTCTTTCAGATAGGTGCTGTCAGTGTGCAGCCGCACCTTTGAGGCGCGTTTGAGCGCATTCAGCGCTTCGATGGCTGCGAGCATCTCCATCCGGTTGTTGGTGGTCTCGTCTTCGCCGCCGCAAATCTCTTTCTCGTGCGCACCTGATTTCAGCAGTGCGCCCCAGCCGCCGGGGCCCGGATTGCCCGAGCAAGCGCCATCGGTCCAGATTTCCACGAGATCGGTCACAGGCCTCACCTTTTGTAGAGTTGCCGTCGCTCTTTAGAATGCGCTGGCGGGATCTGCCAGTTTCACCTGACTTTTCGGGCGTACGATGAGCATGAACATGCCCGCCACGCAAACCCCTGCAATGGCGCCCACAAGCAGGCCGGTCAGGCCGGCTCCCACAAATACCTGGGTCATGAAGCCATCTGGTTCCGCGCGAAGGCCATTGCCGCCAAGGCCGGAAAACAGTGCTCCACCAATCAGGCAGGGGAGAGACACGAGGATCGCCCCCCAGATCGCGCCCCAGCGAAGATAGGGCACCGTCCGGCTCACGCCTTTTCCGGGCAAGCGGCCAAGGGAAAAGCGCAGGACCAGGGTCGCGATGGGGATGGAGATGAAGAAGACATACCAATTGAACAGACAGGCAAACAGCGCCCCAACCGCGCCAACGGCAAGCGGATTGCCATCGAGTGATGAGTCAAACGCGCCCGAGCCGAAGACGGTTTCACCGATGGCCCACCCGACCGTGGCGAATACCAGCGCTACAAAGGCAACGGCAAGGACGGCTGTGACCGCACCGAGGAAAGCGCCAAGCCAGAGCCGTTTGATCTTGTATCCGCCCGACTGGGCATAGCTGGAGGTGCGCCTTGAGGCATCTGGCGCAGCTGTCAGGTGTTCGTCCATGGTCCGGTCCCCGTCAGAGGCCATAGCTTTCGACCCCCTTTGCCTTGCGATGGAAGCGCAGCCTTTGGGCATATTCCAGCGGATTTTTGGGCCGCACCAAGGCATCTGCCGGTGTTGAGGCCCAATCGACCATGCGCGTCAGGAAAAAGCGGAGGGCTGCGGTCTGGCAAAGCGCGGGCAGGGCAGCGCGTTCTGGAGCGTCCAATTGCCGAACGCTCTGATACCCCGAAAGCAGGGCCGAGCCATGGCTGAAGGAATATTGCAGCCCGCTGGATGAACCGGTGTCATCAAACGCCCAGGCGTTCAGACACACGGCAACATCATAGGCGAGTGCATCGGTGCAGGCGAAATAGAAGTCGATGATTCCTGAAAAGGTCTGACCCAGGAAAAAGGCATTGTCGGGAAACAGATCGGCGTGGATCGTTCCCCTCGGCAAGTCACCGGCAGTGGTGCGGGCCTGAAGGACCGAGGCGAGGTCCGCCTCAATCTCCTCTGCCAGGCCTGCTTGAAGCGCTTCGGCGCCCGCGCTGCAGGTGTCCCAGAGACCCCGAAAACTTGACGGCCCCAGCGCGTTTGGGCGCTGCATCTGAAAGTCGCCAAGGGCGAGATGCATCTGCGCCAATCCCGCGCCAATCCCCCGGCATTGCTCTCGCGAGGGGCGCTTTGGGCTCAGGCCATCGAGAAAGCTGACAATGACTGCGGGCCTGGCGCAGAGCCTCTGCAGGGCCTTGCCATTGCGTGCCAGAATGGGCTCCGGGCAAGGGAACCCCTTGGCCGCCAGGTGTTGTTTCAGGCCAATGAAGTAAGGAAGGTCGCGCTCATCCACGCGTTTTTCAAACAGGGTGAGGATGTAGCGGCCTTTAGTGGTCTCGAGATAGTAGTTCGAGTTTTCCACCCCTTCAGCGATGCCCTTGAAGCTCCGCGCCTCGCCAAGATCATACTCGGCGAGGAACCCATCCAGGGCATCGTCATCGACTTGGGTGTAAACGGCCATCAGGCTCTATAGGCAGGCTCTTGCGTCGTGTCAGGGGTCCAGAGATCTTTCTTCATCGTCCGGCCCAGCAGCAGGAAGTGCAGCGATGCCCAAAGCAGGAACAACAGGCCGATGGAAATCGCCCACCGGACCCCGGCCTTGCGGGCTGGGGCGCAGTATTCTGCATTTTGAGCCAAAGCCGTTTGCAGGGCTTCGCCTGAAATCGCGCCGTCCGTTCCATCCCGCGTGGCCTTCAACTGGGATTCCAACGCGCCGCACTGGCTTAGGCTCACCGGGGATTCAGCGGCGGCAAGGGTGCGGGATGTGAAATGGTCGGAGATGCCGCCAATGACGGGCGGCCCCGCGCCATAGCCGATGAGGTTTACCACAAACAGAAGGAGCGCCGCCGCGGTTGCCCGCATGCGCGGTTCAACCAGTTTTTGCGTCACGGCAAACATCGGGGCCAGATAACTGTAGCGCAGAATGGCTGCCACGCAGAGCAACGGGATGGCGATGATAATTGCCATCGTGCCGTCTGCGAAGGAGAGCGTGTTGTAGCCCAGGATTGCGATGGGAACGGAGATCGCCATGCCCAGCGCCGGCAGCCAACTGTCGGAATTCGGATGTCGCGCGCGCACCTTGTCGGCCACATATCCTGAGCCAAACGTTCCGACCGCGCCGGCAATGCCTAGCACACCGCCGAAAATCAGGGCCGCTTCCTGGAGGTTCAACTCGTGCACCCGGATCCAGAAGGGCGGAACGAACTGGCCAATGCCATAGCCGACGAATGAGGCAAGCGCCCCGCCGAGGCTGACATGCCAAAACGATGGCATACGGCCCACCACGCCGAACACTTTGAACGGGGACGGCATCTTGCGCGCCGCTGCGGCCGCCGCGCCGCCGGGATCAGAATAGCCGCGCGGAGGCTCCTTGACCGTCATCTTGAAGATGACGGCGAGCAGAACGCCCGGAGTGCCCATGAAGATAAACGCATCGCGCCAGTTCATGTTTGGCTGGCCCTCAATCCAGGCTGCGCCAAGCGCAGCGGTCATGGTGCCAAGTGGGATGCCAAGTGCGAAAATCCCCAGCGCGGAGGCGCGTTTCTCGGGCGGGAAATAGTCGGAGATCAAAGAATGCGATGGGGGCGAGCACCCTGCTTCACCGATACCAACGCCAACACGGGCAAGTGCGAATTGCAACGTGTTTTGGGCCATGCCGCAGGCAACGGTCATGGCGCTCCAGGCTGCCAGCGCAATCGAGATGATCCATGTGCGCGAACGCCGCTCCGCGAGCATGGCGAAGGGAATGCCGAGGATCGTGTAGAGGATCGCGAAGGCCAGGCCCGACAGCAAGCCGATTTCCAGATCAGAGAGGCCGAAAGTCTGCCGGATCGGCTCGCCGAGCACGCCGATCAGTGACCGGTCAATGAAATTGAAAATGTAGACGATGAGCAGGGCAAAGAGGACGTAGGACCGATATGCCTTCGATCCGTAGCCGTCTGTCGCCGGAGCGCTTTCGGTGGGGGCGTCCCCAACAGTGCTATCAGACATGGTCTATCCTTCCCTCAATTCGTCTTCCCAAAGCTCGCCGACGCTATGCCGGCGGCTTGGGGTGATGGTTGTTCCAGGGCCGAAGCCCCGCCGCGCCTTCGGGAGGAAAAGGCGCAGTCTCAGGCCCGCAGTTTGGCCATGTCTTTATCGATTGTGCGCATCCCAAGCAGGAAGAACACAGCTCCGATGACGAAAATGCCGACCACAATCGACAATCCAGTGCGGATACCGGCGAGTTCCGCGCCGCGGCACTCTGCGATCTGCAAGTCTGTAAGTGCTTCACCGGCTTTGCAGGTGGCGAGCGTCAGGTCTGCAATGTCAGACAGGTTGGCCGCGAAGAAATGGTCGATCAGGCCGCCTGCGAAAACAGGGCCTACGCCGTAGCCGATCAGATTTACCACGAACAGCAGGATAGCGATCGCGGTGGCGCGCATCCGGGTCAGGACCACAGAGCCAGAGATCGCATACATCGGCCCGAGGTAGAAATACTGAAACAGGTTGGCGAATACGAGGACAAACAAGATGGTCCAGGCGCCCGCTATCCAGTTCAACGCGACAACCTGCAGGATAAAGGCGAGGACAAGGCCTACTGCGGGTAACCAGAACGCGGACTTACCCTTGAAGACGTCCACCAATGCCCCGCAGAGCCATGTGCCGATTGCCCCGACCAGTGCCAGAGGTGCGAGAAAGAACAGCGCGGCTTCCTGCACGGTCATGCTGAAGGAGAATATGAGAAACTTCGTCACAAAGGTGACCAGCGCATAGCCGACGAATGACGCAAACATGCCGCCGAATGTGACGTACCAGAAGGTGGAGTTGCGGGAGAGCGCTTTCATCGTCTCGCCGATTCCCGGCTGTTCCGGGCGCACCGTGTCAGGGTCGTCGCTATAGCCGCGTGGTGGTTCCTTGACGAAGAAGATGATCGCGAGACCGATGGGGATGCCGCAAAGGCCAACGAAGATGAATGTCTGGCGCCAGTCGACGTATCCCAGAAGCAGTCCCACAAAGAGTGCGGCACAGAACGAGCCGATCGTCACGCCCGTGGAGTAGATGGACAGGGCAGGCGCCCGCTTCGATGGTTTGTAATAGTCGGCGATCAATGAGTTTGCCGGTGGGGTCAGGCCCGCCTCACCAATGCCGACGCCGAGCCTGAAGATAAGAAGCATCGCAAAACTGGTCGCCACGCCGCACAGGGCTGTCATCACGCTCCAAAATATGATCGATACACCAATGATCAGCGTACGGTTGAAGCGCTCGGCCAGGCGCGCGATTGGGATGCCGAGGAAGGTGTAAAAAGTTGCAAACGCGATGCCGGTGAGCAAGCCGAACTGCAGATTCGTCATCGGAATATCTTGTTCGATATTCACCTGCAGGTACGAGATAATCACTCGGTCGATAAAGTTGAAAATGTAGGCAATGAGCAGCGAACTCAGCACAAAGCTGCGGTATCCAAAGCTGCCGTAGGATTGTCCAACGTCTGCCACAGGGGTCTTCCCCGCCGTTTCATCGGTCATGCCGATCCTCCCAAGTCACAGCGTTGGTCGCCGCGTTTATCGTTGTGTTTGCAACGTAACGCAGCCTTCGCAGGTAGCAAGCGAATTTGCGTGCGATCAGATCAGGCCCGCACTTTTGAAGCTGGTGACGCCGCCTTTGCCCGCAATCAAATGATCGTGGACTGTGATCTCGAGCGGGGTGAGCGCATCGATGATTTCGCGGGTCATATCGATGTCTGCGCGCGAAGGCGTCGTATCGCCTGAAGGATGGTTGTGCACCAGGATCAGCGCGCTGGCGGCAAGCTCCAGCGCGCGCCGCGCTATCTCGCGTGGATAGACCGGCGCATGGTCCACCGTGCCATGGCCCATGACCTCGTCGGCGATGAGCTGGTTTTTCCGGTCCAGAAAAATGACCCGGAACTGTTCGCGCGTTTCATGCTGTAAAGCCTGGCGCACATAGGCGAGCAGTGCATTCCACGACGATATCACGGGCCGGGCAGCGATCTCCTCGCGCGCGGCGCGCTGGTGAAGTTCATTTGTGGCCCGCAAATAGACCGCTGCTGTCTCGCCGATACCCTGGACCGACACCAGATCCTTCGACTCAGCGCTGAGAACCGCCGACAGGGACCCGAACCGTTTTAACAGAGCCTTCGCGATGGGCTTCACGTCCCGGCGCGGGATGAACGCGAACAACAGCGTTTCAAGCAGTTCGTAATCGTCCAGCGCCCCAGGCCCGCGTTTGAGCAGTTTGCCTCGCAGGCGTTCGCGATGGCCTTGCCAGTGGGGCTTGGTCTCGCTCAGCCTTGAGGCTCCACTGTATAGGGCTTGTGATAGCCTTTGGGGCTGGTGGTGAAAATCTCAACGCCGTCCTTGGTGACGCCGACGGAGTGCTCGAACTGGGCAGAGAGCTGCCGGTCCCGCGTCACGGCGGTCCAGCCATCGGACAGGATCGCAGCGTCCTTGCGGCCAAGATTCAGCATCGGCTCGACCGTGAAAAACATGCCAGGCTCGAGGATCGGGCCGGTGCCCGCCTTGGCATTGTGCACAACGTTCGGTTCATCGTGGAACAGGCGCCCGAGGCCGTGGCCGCAAAAATCATCTACCACTGCGAGGCGATTCTTGCGGGCGATGGCGGCAATGGCCGCGCCGATATCGCCGAGATGCGCGCCAGGTTTGATTGCTTCGATACCGGCCATGAGCGCATCATAGGTCAGGTCCATCAGCCGTTCGGCCTTCCGCTTCGGCGTCCCGGCGGCAAACATCCGGCTGTGGTCACCATGCCAGCCATCGACGATAACGGTGACATCAATGTTCATGATGTCGCCATCCTTGAGGACGCGGGGGCCAGGGATCCCGTGGCAGATGACATGATTGAGGGAAATGCACGACGCGTGGCGATAGCCGCGATAGCCAATCGTGGCGGACTGGGCGCCATGATCATAGACAAAGGTCCGGATCAGATCATCCAGATGGCCGGTCGTGACTCCCGGCTTCACTTCGCCCACCAGCATATCCAGGCATTCCGCGACCAGGCGGCCTGCCGCGCGCATGCCTTCAAAGCCCGCTGCATCATGGATGCGGATTTCACCCGTGCGCATGGGCATGAGGTCGGTTTGGACGGTGCTCATTTCAGCTTTGCCCCAAGGCTTCTTCCGCGGGCACCCATGGAAGGGCACGCCGCACTGTGATTTCGCTTTCACTGATATGACAGTCATGGATGAGAACTTCCACCCCTGCCGCCGCTGCTGTGATCAGCCCTTGATGATATGTAGGGTCCAGGTCGGGGGCTGTCGCAAAGGTTTCGCAGTCGCTGCGCTGGACAATAAACAGCATCACCGCGCGGTGCCCGGCCCTCACCATCGCCGCCAGATCCTCAAGGTGTTTCGCGCCCCGGCTGGTGACGCTGTCGGGAAACTCCGCCAGCCCAGGCCTGCGCATCAGGTGACAGTTCTTGACCTCGACGAACGTCTTCTCCCCGCCCGTTTCAAGAAGGATATCAATGCGTGAACGCTCGGCATACTTCACTTCCCGGCGCAGCGTATCGAAACCTGTCAGAGCCGGGATTTTTCCCGCCTCGATGGCCTCTTGAGCCAGCTTGTTGGGGTTGTTGGTGTTGATCGCCACCAGTCCGCCATCGGCTTCCACCAGTTCCAAGGTATGTTTCAGCTTGCGCTTTGGATTGTCAGACGTGGACAGCCAGACCCGGCTGCCCGGCGCCTTCAGGCCCATCATTGATCCGGGGTTTGGGCAATGGACCGTGATCTCCTCTCCGGTCTCTGTCAGCGTGACATCGGCGAGGAAGCGGTTGTAGCGGCGGTGCAGTGTGGCGGGGATCAAGGATGGCAAACGCATGGCTTTCCCATAGACCGTCCTTGGCTTAGCGTGAACCAAAAGAACAAGACCCGGAGGACACCCCATGACGCTTCACGCTGACCCGGCGCAGTTCACGCGCTTTCAGGCACGCCCTTTGACCCCCGCCATTGGCGCTGAAATCGAAGGCATCGATCTGCGAAACCTGACCGATGAACTGATCGCCGAACTTCGCCAAGCCTTGCTGACCTATCAGGTCATCTTCTTCCGTGACCAGGATATTGGCCGCGCTGAGCATATCGCCTTCGCACGCGCGTTCGGTGATCTCGAAATCCACCCGGCCACGCCGAAAGAACAGGATGACCGCGAAGTCCTGCGGATTGCCCACGGGCCGAAATCGCGCGGGTCGGAGAACATGTGGCACTCGGACGTGACCTGGCGGGCCGAGCCCTCTCTGGGCTCAATCCTGCGCGCGATCGAAATCCCGCCCGTGGGCGGCGACACGCTGTTTGCCAATATGCAGCTGGCCTATGAGCGTCTGGACGAGGAAACCAGAACGCTGATCACCGGTCTCACGGCGGTCCACGATATTGCCCGCGTGTTTGCCAAGCGCCTGAACAAGAAGCCCGAAGACCTTCACGATAAATACCCGCCCATGGAGCACCCCGTTGTGCGCACCCATCCTGAGACAGGCACTCGTACGCTGTATGTGAACGGCGCTTTCACAAGCCACATCAAGGATATGGATCGCTCGCAGAGCGATGACCTTCTGGCGCGGCTGTATCGCGCGGCAGCCAATCCGGAAATCCAATGCCGGTTTCGTTGGGCGCCGGGATCGATCGCGTTCTGGGACAATCGGGCGTGCCAGCATTTTGCTGCGTCTGATTACTATCCGGATGTTCGGGTCATGGAACGCGTCACCATTGCCGGTTGCCGACCCTATTTCGATGCGGCGGCCTGATTTCACGCCAGCTTGATGGCTTTCTGATCGCGTGGGCCTTGCTGACGGGGACCACGCGCGGCACATCTGTCGCGAAACTCAAGGAGCGCCCTTCCATGGTCCGTAGTCTAATGACGTTGGCGATTTCCGCTGCTGTACTTTGTGCGGGGTGCACCGCGCCTGATGCCAGCCCTCGCGCCCCGTCTTTCGTAGAAAGCTTCGCCGAAACATGGCCTGACTATTCAACCGAAGACACAGGCACCGCCTTTTCGCCCGAGGGTATCGCCGCCCTGGAAGCGCGCATGGCGCAATTTGTCGAAGATGGCGAAACCCAGGGCATTTCCACGCTCTTGCTGAAAGATGGGCAGGTCGTGAGCCACATGCAGGCGGGCATTCGCCGTGCGAGCGACGCGGCGCCTCTCACCGAGGATACTATTTACCGCATCTACTCCATGTCGAAGCCGATTACGGCGGTGGCCCTGTTTATCCTCTATGAAGAAGGGGCGTTTGAGCTTGACGATCCCGTCACCAAATTCATCCCCGAATTCGAGAATCTGCAGGTCTATGTCGAGGGCGCCGAGCCTGTACCCATCGACCGCGCACCAACCATGGCTGAGGTGATGAGCCATACGGCAGGCTTTGCCTATGGACTTTCCGATGTCACGCCGCCCGATGCGGAGTTGCGTGCGGCCGCGGTGTTGTACCAGCCCGACATGCAGAGTTTCATCGATGTCGTGGCTGGCACGCCGCTCCTGCAATCGCCGGGTGAAGACTGGTACTACTCAGTGTCCAGCGACATCAAAGGCGCTATCGTGGAGCGGATTTCCGGCCAGAGTTTTGAGAGCTTCCTGCAGGAACGCCTGTTCGACCCGCTCGGCATGGATGATACCGGCTTCACAGTGCCACTCGATGATTATGACCGGTTCTCCGACGTCTGGGCCTGGGACCCTGAGTCCGAAACCTACGTCACCAATCCGTATCCCTGGGCCATGTTCCTCGATACGACTGTTGGCATGCGTTCGGGCGGTGGCGGTATGGTGTCCACACTGGATGACTATGCCCGGTTCACCCAGATGCTGCTGGACGACGGCGCATTCGGCGATACGCGCATTCTGAAGCCCGAGACGGTGGCTCTGCTAACGACCAACACTTTGCGCGAAGACCAGTCCATCTTTACCGACGGCACGATGGGGCCTGCGATCAGTGGCATGGGGTTCGGCCTGGGTGTCGGGACGATCGACGGTCCGCCAGCCACGGACCGGGGATATGGGCCCGGCACCCACTATTGGGGCGGGGCGGCAGGCACATGGTACTGGATCGACCCGGAGCACGACCTGGTGTTCATCGGCATGATCCAGCGTTTCAGAGCGGGCGCGCCACCGGTCGACTTCCGCGCGATTTCCGCCCAGCACGTCTACGATGCGATGGTGGGTGATGAGTGATCCGAGCGCTGCCATAGTCCTGATCGGGGACGAGCTTCTCTCCGGCCGTACGCGCGATA
Source organism: Pseudomonadota bacterium (assembly GCA_039818165.1). GTDB lineage: Bacteria > Pseudomonadota > Alphaproteobacteria > Caulobacterales > Hyphomonadaceae > UBA5336. The sequence goes on from JBCBUL010000016.1 coordinate 42,427, forward strand.
TCAACCTGCAACAGATCGCGCAGTTTCTGGCGCCGATCGGGATCCCGGTGAAAGAGACGCGTATCGTCAGTGACGAACAGGCAGACATCGTCGCTGCCGTGAACGCGCTGCGGGCGAGCTATACCTATGTCTTTACCACCGGGGGCATCGGACCGACCCATGATGACATTACCGCCGACGCCATAGCCGCCGCATTTGGCGTCGGCATCAGCAAGCATCCCGATGTCATGGCAGACCTGACCAAGCGCTACGCCGCGATGGAGACCGACTTCACCGAGGCCCGCCAGCGCATGGCGCGTATCCCCCAGGGCGCGAGCCTCATCGCCAATCCCGTCTCCGGCGCGCCGGGGTTCCAGATGGAAAACGTCTTCACGCTCGCAGGTGTACCCGCCATCGTGCGAGGCATGCTGGAGGATGTGGGCCACCGCCTTGAAGGCGGCGATGTGATCCAATCCATCACCATCCGCGGGAAAGGCCTGCGCGAGGGAGATATCGCCGAGGCCCTCGGCCAACTCTCTGAAGATATGGCCGGCGTGAGTTTCGGGTCGTATCCATGGTTTCGCTCTCTCGAGGACAGCGGCGTCCAAGTTGTTGCGCGCACAACGAGTGCCGACTTGCTGGTGCGTGCCGAGAAAGAGATTTGCCAATTGATGCGCGGAGTGGGCGTTGAGCCCGAACCCGTCAACGGGTCGGCAGAGACATGATCCGGCGCCTTGGCACCATCCCCGCCCTGGCCATTACCGGCACGATCATGGTGGTCACTCATCTGGTGATCCACCTTTTCTTTGTGCCCGGCACCGGCGGAACGCTCCTGGATTTTACGCTCACGGGAAAAGCCGCCCAGGAAGCCCTGATGGTTTTGAAGGGGCGACCGAACGCCGTTGGCATCCATATCTATCTCTCGGCGGGGGTCGATATGATATACCCGCTGGCCTATGGCGCTTTCGTCGCGGGCATCTGTTTCCGCTATGGCGCCCCGCGCGGGTGGTTGCTGGCCCTGCCGATTCTGGGCGCGGCGGGATTTGATATCGCTGAAAACCTCGTTCAGGTCTGGGCGCTCACGGGCGATGCGGGCGTGCTGGTGGCCAAACCCTTTGTGACGCTGCCCAAGTTTGTCTTGGCGGCCATCGGCTCATTGATTGCGCTCTGGCTTTGGGCGCGGGTCACCTTTGGCGGCAAGCCGCTTGATCCATTCTTCCACTTCCCGGGAAAGCAGAGCTAGCCTGCATTCAGCGCCTTGTGGATGTCGCTGACCACCACTGAGCCTTCTCCCACGGCAGATGCGACCCGCTTCACAGACCCCGTGCGCACATCCCCAACCGCATAGATGCGCGGCCAGCTCGTCTCGAACAGGGATGGCATGCGATCGAGGCTCCAGCCGGCGCGGACCAGTTCAGACGGACCGAGGTCCGGCCCGGTTTTCATGAAGCCCTTATCATCCCGGCACAGCGTCTCGGGCAGCCATTGGGTAAACGGCGCAGCGCCGATGAAGAGAAAGACATAGCCCAGGGGATAACGGGTTTCCTCACCCGTGGCGGTATTCTTCCACGTCACTTCGGTCAGCCTGTCTTCGTCGGGCGCAGCGCCGTCCACGCCGTGGAGCGCGCTGATCTGCTTTTGTGGATGCAGATGGATGTTTGGCGTCTCTTCCAGGCGGCGGACGAGATATTCCGACATGGTTTCGCGAATATCGGCCCGGCGATACACGACGTGCACTTCCTTTGCCGTCTGGGACAGGAACACCGCGCCCTGACCTGCGGAGTTTCCAGCGCCCACAACGGCGACCGCTTGCCCGCCGCAAAGCTGGGCCTCCATCGGTGTTGCGCCATAATAGATGCCGCGACCTTCATAGCGTTCCAGATTGTCGATCGGGAGTTTGCGATACTGCGCTCCGGTGGCGATGACGACCGCGCGCGATTTCAGCTTCCGGCCATCGCGCAGGGTGATGCAGTAATCTTCGCCTTCCTTGTTCAACGCCTGACCCTTTGCCGGGCTGGCAATTCGGGCGCCAAACTTCTGGGCCTGAACACTGGCGCGCTCGGCCAGTTCGCGGCCGGAAACGCCCATGGGAAAGCCGAGATAGTTCTCGATTTTTGACGAGGTGCCAGCCTGACCGCCGGGGCCATCTGTGTCGAGGGTGAGCACTGACAGCCCTTCGCTGGCCGCATAGACGGAGGCCGCAAGACCGGCTGGCCCGGCGCCGACGACAATCACGTCCGCGCACGCTCCATCGGGCAGGAGGTCGAGGCCAAAGGCTTCCGACAGGTCTTCAATCGTTGGCTTCACCAGCACCTGGGATGAGCCACGCACGCACACCGGCAGATCTTCCTTGGCGATCCCGCGCGACTCCATGATGCGCTGGGCCACCTCGTCCACATCGGGCGCCAGCCAAGTGTGCGGGATGGCGTGTTTCGTCAGCAAGTCTCGCGCAGCAAAGACGGTTCGGTCCTGAGCATTGCCGATGATCAGTGTGGAGGCCACGCCGCGGGTCCTGCCAAAGTCCCGGCGGGCGGTCAGGGTTCTGACGAAGATGTCGGACAGTGCGGAATTCTCGACGAGAAGGCGCTGGAACCTGTCATAGGGAATGTGGAGAAGCTCGCCCGCCTCGCCCATTTCCACGCGTGCCAGCGAAGACTGGCCCGTGAGCACGCCGAGGTCGCCGGCGAACTGGCCAGCTTCCATATAGCCCACGCGACGGGGACCTTCTTCAGGGATCTCAACGATGATGTCCGTCTGTCCCGACAGGGTGACGAGCATATCAATCTGGGACTCGCCCTCTTGGACAAGGAGCTCACCCTTTTCATGGGCGCGCACTTCGCCAAATGGCTTGAGGAGGGCCAGCTCCGCTTCGGAAAATGTGTAGTTGACATCGGCTGGGGCGGGGGCATCGCGCTGTGTCACGTCGCGTCTCTCCTTGGCAGGCCGGGCGCCCGCGTTAAGCTTGGCCCTACAGATAGAGACTCGGTGGAGGAATGCCATGTCGGAAGAGATCGTATTGGTTGAGCGAGATGGTCCGGTCGCCATCGTCACCTTGAACCGCCCCGATGCGTTAAACGCGCTGAGCCGCGCGCTGCGTGCGCGCATCGTGGAAGTGTTCGCTGAGCTGGCCGAGGACGACACGGTCCGCGCAGCCGTCCTGACCGGAACTGGCCGTGCTTTCACCGCAGGGGTCGACCTGAAGGAAGCGGGGGAAACCGGCTTTGCGCTGGGCGCCGATGGCGGATCCATCGACCTTAACAAGGGCCTTGCAGCCTTCCCCTGGCCGATCATTGGCGCGATCAATGGGTTTGCCATCACGGGCGGGTTCGAACTCGCGCTGATGTGCGACGTGTTGCTGGCGAGCGAAAATGCAAAGTTCGCCGACACCCATGCCCGCGTGGGAATTATGCCGGGTTGGGGCCTTAGTCAGAAGCTCTCGCGCCAAATCGGCATTTCCCGCGCCAAGGAACTCTCATTTACGGGCAACTTCCTCGACGCTGAAACGGCCGCCGATTGGGGCCTGGTCAACCGGGTCTACAAGGCCGACGAATTGGTACCGGCGGCGATCAAGCTCGGCCACGACATGGCCAGTTGCGATGCCACTCTGCTGCGCGAATACAAGCGGATGATCGATGACGGATACGGCATGGCGTTCGCTGACGGCATGGATGAGGAAATCCGCCGCAGCGCCGCCCACGCGCAATCCGTGACTGCCGAGAGTGTTGAAGCCGCCCGCAAGCAAGTGACGGCCCGGGGGCGTGAGCAGGGCTAGTAGTCCCGCATGTGGTTGGGGCGTCCTCGCTCGCTGGCCAGCGCGACGATCAAGGCAACGATGAAGATCAAGCTGCTAATGATCTGCAGGCCCGCACCGGCGCTGTAGATGATGCCGATCATGGAGAAGTCGCCGTCGCCTTGCATCGCCGCGTTGCGCACCACGTTGCCATACATGAACGCCGCGGAGCCGAGCGTGTAGAAGACGAGGTGGATCCACCCAAAGACAATCGGCACAACGGAAGCGCTCGCCTTCGAGATCAGCCAGTAGGTCAAGCCTATGGCGATGCCTGCAAGGATGCCCCACAGGGCCTGGCCAGCAAATCCGGCGAGAAACGATATGGCGTCAGTATCTGTGCCTGCGACCTGCGAAAATCCCGATACCACGCCGCTGATCACGGCAACGATGATCCAGATCACTCCGAGAATTCGGCCCATCGCTCTCTCCAACCCTTTGATGACGCGATGACTAAAGCCCCTGCCGGGGCATTCAAACCCTAAAATCGATCCACTGGATCGATTTTCCATCGCGACGCGCGGACCGGTGCAGCCCTGAGCGCAGTCCATCGCGAAGCGGGGACAAACAGGAATGCGCAGCCGAAACAAAGACCGCATCCATTTTTGCTTGCCCCTGCCGGGGCATTCTCCGCCTGATTTTGATCCCCCGGATCAAAATCTTGTGCTGCGCACAACCGGCTGCGAATGGTGCGGACGGCCGGGCTTGAACCGGCAAGGCCATACGGCCGACGGATTTTAAGTCCGTTGTGTTTACCAATTTCACCACGTCCGCAGTGATGGGCTGTGTAACGCTGCGCCGTTGGATTGAGCAAGTCCCTAACGGTGCGAATAGGCGTGCTTGCCAAACTCATTTTGGATATTCACCGCACAAAGATACATTCAGGGCGGGGATATCGATGACCTGATTGAGACGCTCAAAGAATTTTAGCCAATAAATACAATGCGAAGGCGCGAACTGGTCACATTTTGTGACCGGTTCACGCAACGAAAAAGGCCCGCGCAAGGGCGGGCCAATCTCGAAGCTTGATTGCCGGTGCGGCGTTACTTGCCCGCCAGGCGCAGGAAACGGTTGCGCAGGTCCTGGTCGGTCTTGAACACGCCGGTAAACTGCGTCGTGATGGTGGCAACACTCTTGTGGTGCACTCCGCGCGTCGTCATGCACTGGTGCTTGGCGTCGATCAGGACGGCCACACCCATGGGGTTCAGCGTGTCAGAAATAACATCGCAAACCTGCTGGGTCAGTGTTTCCTGTGTCTGCAAGCGCTTGCAGAAAATCTCTACCACGCGTGCGATCTTTGAGATGCCGACAACCGCATCGGTCGGCATGTAGGCAACATGGGCCTTGCCCAGGATCGGCACCATGTGGTGCTCACAATGGCTTTCCACATCGATATCAGTCAGCATGACGATATCGTCATAGCCCTGCACGTCCTCGAAGGTGCGGCCAAGCTCTGCAGCCGGGTCCATTTCATACCCGGCAAAAAACTCGCGATAGGCTTTCACCACACGTTTCGGCGTATCGATCAGACCTTCGCGCTGCGGGTCGTCGCCGGCCCAGGCGAGCAGTGTGCGAACGGCGTCTTCAGCTTCTGCCTGGGTAGGGCGTTTCACTTCGTCTGAACGCACGATGATATCTTTCGGTGTAATGGCATCCATGGCCATGATGACGTTTCCTTCTCTGAGGGACGAGGGTCGAGCCGGGGCTTAATCGGGGACAGTACTGCGCCCTCCCAGAGCCCGGACTTAACGCCCGCCCGAGTTGTTACCCTCAGGGCGACACACTCAAGATAGGCATGAGGCGTGCCGGTTTCCAGCGTGTCGCTGGGGAACGTGTCCCTGTGATTGGCGTTGGCTGATACGCGATCTCCCGCGCGTCAGTGTTACCATGGCCTGTTACGCACTCGCGTTCCGGTTGGATGACCGGATGTTGGAATTTGTTACAGGCGATCTTGTTTGCAGAGCGGATTTCGGCCATCCCCCACCCTATGTCGATCCAACTCTACAACTCGCTCGCGCGCGCCAAGCAGGCCTTTGTCCCCGTCGATCCTGATCGGGTGACGATGTATGTGTGCGGGCCGACGGTCTACAATTACGCGCATATCGGCAATTTCCGCCCGCCAGTGGTGTTTGACACGCTTCTGAGACTGCTGCGCCGCAGATATGGCTCTGATTCCGTGGTGTATGCGCGCAACATCACGGATATAGAAGACAAGATCATCATGAAGGCGGTCGATGAAGGCGTGGCGATTGAGGAGGTCACCCATCGTTTTGCCGAGGCCTACGAGACAGACCTTGAAGCCCTGAACGTGCTTAAGCCTACGATCATTCCCTGGGCCACGGCCCATGTGGGCGACATGATCGACATCATTGATGCGCTGGTGGCGAAAGACCATGCCTACACCGCCGATGACGGTGTCTACTTCCATGTGCCGAGCATGTCGGACTACGGAAAGCTCTCACGTCGCAAGCTGGATGACAATGAAGCCGGCGCCCGCGTCGATGTTGATACCTCCAAGAAAGACCCGGCGGATTTCGCGCTGTGGAAATTCGCCAAGCCCGGCGAGCCCGATGACGCAATCTGGGACAGCCCATGGGGGCGCGGGCGGCCTGGCTGGCACATCGAGTGCTCCGCCATGGCGGCCAAACATCTGGGCGAAACCATCGACATCCATGGCGGTGGGATCGATCTTCAGTTTCCCCATCACGAGAACGAGATTGCCCAGTCCGAGTGCGCCCATGGCGCGCCCATGGCGAACTATTGGCTGCACAATGGATTTCTCGACATGGCCGGGGACAAAATGTCGAAATCCCTGGGCAACGTCGTGTTGTTGAAGGATTTGCGGGCCGATTGGCCCGGCGAGGTGATCCGGTTTGCGCTTCTCTCAGGCCATTATCGCGCCCCGCTCGATTGGACAGATGACCTGCTCACCCAGGCCAAGACGACGCTGGACCGGCTCTACGGCGCTTTGCGACGCGTCTGGGCCGAGACCGGCGCTGAACCGAGCGATACCGGCGTTTACGATGCTTTGTGCGATGATATCGGCACGCCCAACGCCCTGGCGGAGCTGGCGCGCCTTTCCACCGAAGCTAACACAGCGGCCGACCAGAAAGACCCCGCTGCCATGGCCCAGGCGCGCGCAAACCTGCTTGATGCGGGTGAACTTCTCGGATTGCTCCAGCACTCGCCCAGCGATTGGGAACAGTCTGGCGACGCCGACGAGAAAGCCCGTATAGATGCGCTGGTCGAGGCGCGCATCACCGCGCGCGCGGACAAGGACTGGGCGGAAGCCGACCGGATCCGCGATCAACTCGCCAGCGAGGGCATCGAAGTCATGGACGGCGCCGGCGGCTCAACCTGGCGGCGGGTGTGAGCAAAAGGTCACACTGAGTTAGACAAGCACTTGTTCCAAAGTGAGAAACCTGCAAAGTGAGCTTGGTCGCGAGGGGCGGCCGAGTTTTTTTGGGGTAACTACCATGAAGTTCAAATCACTGCTCGCTGGCGCACTGGGCGTTTCCATGATCGCGGCTTGCACCACGTCTGAAAAAGTTTCCGTGATGCAGCCTGGCGACCAGCAGCTTACTTGTGAGCAGCTCGAAACAGAATTTGCGAATTTGGAAGCTGTAAAGCAGGACGCTGAGGGTGACCAAGGCGTCAACACAGCGAACGTCGCAGCTGTTCTCCTGTTTTGGCCTGCAGCTGTGGGCAACTACATGAACGCAGACAAGGCGCAGGAATTGGTTGAAGAACGCCGTCAGCACCTGATGGGAATCTACAACGGCAAAGGCTGCTCTTGATTTTCGACAGCAGCACTTAAGTCGAAAGGCCGGCCGTCATGGCCGGCCTTTTTTCTTGGAGTGAAATGACCAAGGTCAACAATCTCTCCTCGCTAATGCGCTCTCTGGTCGATGAGACCTCCGGTGAAACGATCACGGCGCGTGACATGCTGAATGCGGTTGGCCGGCGCTCCTATGGGCCGATCCTGCTGCTGCTGGGCTTCATTGCGATCAGCCCCCTCACCATCATTCCCGGCGCGACCTGGCTGGTCGCCCTTCTGATCCTCCTGATCTCAGGGCAGATCATTCTGGGGCGCAGCTATCCCTGGATCCCGGCCCGCCTCCTCAAATTCGAGTTCCGACGCGAGGACCTTTTGAAAGGGGTCGATTTCGCTGAAGGGCATGTCCGCCGTGTCGATGCGGTCTTGCGTCCGAGGCTCACCTTCCTGACCGATCCACCCTTCGCCCAGCTTATTGCGCTGGTGTGTATCGCCGCGGCTCTGGTCTCTTTTCCCTTGGGGTTCATTCCCTTTGGGCCAGTGCTGCCCGGATTGGCGGTCTTGCTGTTTGGGCTCGGCCTGACCGCGCGGGACGGCTTCGTGCTGATCGCCGCCGCAGCCAGCCTGGTGGGTGCGCTCGTGCTTCTGGCCCGGCTTTGGACCCGGATTTCCGGCGCGCTTGGACTGGGGTAGGTTTCCGGATCGCGCGCCGCACATCTGGCCCTTGCAAATCCACCTCACCCGAAGTATCTGCTCCGATCCGGCGCGGGTATAGCACAACGGTAGTGCAGCAGCCTTCCAAGCTGAGGATCTCGGTTCGATTCCGTGTACCCGCTCCAGATTTCCTGAATGATCCGGAAGAACGCCCTCAGTCACACCGTAATCTGGCGCAAGAGCATCCCAAAAACCCATATGAGTGGACGGGCAGGCGAAGAACGTTAAAAGGCTCAGTTCGATCATCTGCCGCTTCCCAACCCGACGAGCTTATCCATGTCCAAGAACAAGCTGAAAGCACGCACGCCGCGCGGCTTTGAGGACCGGTTGGGACCTGACATCGCGGCAGAAGACGAACTTATCCGCCGTGCAGCAGGCGTGTTTGAGCGCTGGGGGTTCCTGCGGCTCGAAACGCCTGCTTTCGAGTTCACAGACGCGCTCGGCAAATTCCTGCCAGACAAGGACCGCCCGAATGATGGTGTGTTTTCGCTGACCGATGATGACGACCAGTGGATGTCCCTGCGCTACGATCTGACCGCGCCGCTGGCGCGCTATGTGGCCCAGAACAGCCAAAAGGTAACGCGTCCCTTCCGCCGCTGGCAGGCCGGCCCTGTGTGGCGCAACGAAAAGCCCGGCCCAGGCCGGTTTCGCCAGTTCACCCAGTGCGACGCAGACAGTGTGGGCGTCCCCGGTCCCGCAGCCGATGCGGAGATTATCATGGTCGCGTGCGATGCGCTAGAAGCCATTGGTGTTCCGCGCGGGGAATACGGCGTCAAAATCAACACGCGAAAGGCGCTGAATGCCGTTCTGGACGCGGTGTCCACCTCCGGGAGCGCGAGTGTGGAAGACCAGGCTGGCACGATCCTGCGCGCAATCGATAAGCTTGACCGGCTCGGCCTTGAGGGCGTTACCGCGCTCCTCGGCGAAGGGCGCCTCGACGAGTCCGGCGACTATACCGAAGGCGCAAAGCTCGACCCCGCCTCTGTCGACAAGGTGCTTGCCTTTGTTCAGGCCGGGCGCGGCGACGGCGCGGCCACCGTTGCGGCCCTTGAGGGCGTGATTGGAGATGGCGAAGCGGGCCGGGCCGCGATCGAAGAGATAAAGGTGATCACATCCATTCTGGATGCCGCGGGCTATGATGGCGCGCGTGCCATGATCGATCCGTCGATTGTTCGCGGGCTCGACTATTACACCGGCCCTGTCTTTGAAGCACAGCTCGAGATGACCACTCCGGCAGGTGACCCGATCGGCGTCGGCTCCGTCGGCGGGGGCGGGCGATATGACGACCTCGTCGCGCGCTTCACGGGCCAGAGCGTGCCCGCGACGGGCTTTTCCATCGGGGTCAGCCGACTGATCACCGCGTTGAATACGGCTGAGCGTCCTTTGCTGGATGCAGCGACCGGACCGGTTCTGGTGCTCGCTTTCGAGGCCGATGACGTGCCCGACTACTTCGCCCTGGCCGACCGTATCCGCAAACTGGGCGCCCCGGCGGAGGTTTATCTCGGCGGCGCCGGCATGCGCGCCCAGATGAAATATGCAGACCGGCGCGGCAGTCCGCTCGTCGTGCTCTATGGCGCCGATGAAAAGGCTGCGGGCATCGTAAACATCAAGGATCTGCGAGAGGGCGCAGAGCAAGCGAAGACCATTACCGACAACGAAACCTGGCGCGAGGAACGCCCCGGCCAATTCGAAGTGCCTGTCGAGGATCTGGAAGCCGCCGTCGAAATGGTGCTGAAGCGTGGTCGTGCCCAATGACGCGGCTGTTTGGAACATCTGAGCTGGATGGGCTGTCCAGCCAATTGCGTGATGCGTTTTCCAAGCCAGAAGCGACCTTCGTGGAAACGCAGGCCGTGCAGCCTTTGACGCCCTATCTGGAATTCCTCGGCGAGTTCTACCGGGACACATTGGTGGAATACAGCTCCGCCGGACAGGATGAGTATTGCCTGCGCCCGGACCTGACCCTTGCAATCGCGCGTGACGTCGCCGGTGGCGCGCTGGAGCCCGGGCGGCTGTTCTATGATGACCTGGTGTTCCGGGGCGCGCGGCGGGTTCGGCTTGAGGAGGCAGGCGCCTTCGCCCCCCTGCAGCGGCAAATCGGCATCGAAGTGTTCGGCGCGCAAGCCGATGACGCCGCGCTGTTGCTGCAAACCGTTGCGGCCCTGAAATCCGTAGGCGTCGAGGACATTCGAATCCATGTCTCTGATGTGGCCCTTGTTTGCGATCTCATCGACGGGTTTGATTTGCATGCAAACTGGAAGCAGCGCCTGAAGCGAACAGTCTCGATGCCAGACGCCTTCCAGCGGGTGAAATCTGCGGCAATGGGCGGAGGCGGCGCGCCGTCGAACTTATCCCAGGCGCTGTCGGGGCTCTCCGATGAAGCCGCCCGTGCGGCCGTGGAAGACATTTTCGCCATGTCAGGACTGAAGGAAATCGGCTCACGGTCGATGGCCGATGTGGCAGACCGGCTGGTTGCGAAAGCAGCTGAAGCGCGCGAGCCCCTGAAAGTTTCAGACGCAGATTTGCTCGCAAGTCTGATGGGAGTCGAAGGGCCGTTTGGAACGGCACTCAATGAGTTTGGGGACTTGCTGGCGGACCGGTCGAAGCCAGAGCGGATCGGGGCGCTGGAGGCCCTTGCGCAAGACCTGGAGGCAGGCGGACTGGCGCTGGACAGCATTCGGTTCGATGCCGACTTGTCTCGCCACCTGAGCTATTATGATGGCTTCATCTTCGAGATATTCGACGCTTCGGGCGAAGTCTTTCTTGGCGGCGGCGGGCGCTATGACGGGCTGGTGAGCAGTCTGTCGAACGGGTTGCGTTCCGTGCCTGCGATTGGTGCGATGCTGCGCCCCGATCGCATTTTGAGCATATTGTAAGAGAGGCTGATCCATTGCTTTCCATTGGCCTTGCTTCAAAGGGACGTATCCAGGACCAGACGTTCGCGTTTCTGGACAAGATCGGCTTGCCCATCAAGAAAACTGGAACCGGGCGCAGCTATGCTGCGGAAATGTCCGGCATTGGGGATGTCAAAGTCTGGCTGTTGCCCGCCGATGAAATTGCCAAACGCCTGCATGCAGGCAAACTCCATGCGGGCGTGACCGGGCTAGATCTGATCCACGAGAACGGAGACCCCGAAGGCCGCGTGGCGCCGTTGGAGCCCCTCGGATTTGCCCGCGCGGATCTGATTGTCGGGGTTCCACAATCCTGGATCGATGTGTCGGACACGGCTGAGTTGCTGGAAGTCTTTTCGGACCTCCGCGCACGCCAGGACCGCGCGCCAAGAGTGGCAACGAAATACATCAACATCACCAAGCAGGCCTTCGCCGGTTTGGGCATTCGTGACTTTCGACTGGTTGCCGATCCGGGGGCAACGGAAGCGGCTCCGGCCCGCGAAATCGCCGATGTGATTGTTGATATCACCACAAGCGGTGAAACCCTGCGGGCCAATCATCTCAAGCCGCTCATGCCCCCCATCATGCGCAGCCAGGCTTTCCTGGCGGCGTCATTGGCACCCGACATCTGGGAGGAAGCCTCGCTCTCTGCGCTGGAACAGGTGATGGACCGGATCGCCAGCCATGGCGACAAACACAAATTCATTCGGTTTTCCGCGCCCGCCAACGCCAAAGCCTTGTCTAACACCCTCAAGGCGCGGTTCGGTCTCGAGATCGAGCACAGCGTGAAGGGCGGAGAGGCCTCACTCTATGCCAGCGGTGATGTGGCTTTCGACGTGGCGGCCTTTCTTCAGGCAGAAACGGGCAAGACCGTGTCGGTGTTTGATCCCGCCTATCGGCTGGAGCGTCCAAACCCGAAATTCGCAGAGTTCAGGGCGCAACTCAGCCATTGACCACTTTGGGATGGGACAGGCTGACCTTGGCGCCAGCATTGCCCCAGGCCTCCCGCTTTCTGTAGAGCGTCGATGGCGAGACCTGCAGCGTGTCGGCCGCCTTGCGCAAATTGCCATCGCAGCCTGAAATCACCGCTTCAATCACTTCGCGCTCTATGTCTGCCAGGGGGCGCATCACGGCCAGAAGAAGCCGTCGGGACAAGGGCGTTTCGGCGGCCAGGGGCTGCAAGCTTTCCCGCACAGTCTGCGCGGCGGCCAATTGCGGGTGCACCCCTCCTGGAAACAAGTCCTCCGGCGTCAGCAGGCCGGTTTCTGAAAGGACGACCGCGCGTCGAATGTTGTTTTGCAATTCCCGCACATTGCCGGGCCAGGAATGGTTGGCCAGCGCTTCCAGGGCCTTTGGACTGAAACCGCCATCGCTGCGCCCTTCTTCCCTGGCAAACTGACCCCGGAAATGGTGCGCCAGTTCCAGCACATCGCTGCCGCGGCTCCTTAAGGGCGGCATGTCTAGCGACAGGATGTTCAGGCGGTAATAGAGGTCTTCTCGGAAGGTCCCGGCGGCGATTTCCTGGGGAAGGATTCGGTTGGTGGCGCAGACAATGCGCACATCGACGATTGTGGTACGGTCACTGCCCACCCGCTTGACTTCTCCGGTCTGGAGGAAGCGCAGCAGTTTGGCCTGCAGGGCGATGTCCATCTCGCCAACTTCATCGAGGAACAGCGTTCCCCCGTCGGCTGCGCGCGCTGCTCCGGTCCGCTCGCTGGCCGCGCCGGTAAACGCGCCGCGGACATGGCCGAAGATTTCTGACTCCATCAGGTCTTTTGGAAGGGCTGCACAATTCAGTGCCACAAACGGGCCGTTCGCGCGCGGGCTATGCTGGTGCAGCCACTGTGCGCACACCTCTTTTCCCGTTCCGGACTCGCCCGTGATCAGCACCGGCGCCCGGGAGGGGGCAAATCTCGTCGCCAGAGTCGAAACGACCTGCATGGCACGCGAGGACCCGATCATCCGGACACTAGGAGATTGAGCTGGTTCTGGCGCGGTTGCGGGAACGGAAATCGGTGCGGCGAGGGCTTCCTTGACTGCAGAGCGCAGCCGCGCTGCAGAGACTGGCTTGGCCAGAACGTCATTGCAGCCCAGGCGCATGGCGGACACGGCGCCGGACATGGTGCTTTCCGAGGCGACTGAGATGATCACGGTGCCGGCATCGCGCGCGCGGGCCGTTTTCAGGAAGGCTTCCACATCGCCGGGAAAGTTGCCGGTATCCAGGATGATCGCCGCGCACACTTGGCTTTCCATATGGGACTGCGCCTGCGCCTCGCTTTCGGCTTGCAAGACCTGGAAGCCCGTTGGGGTAAGCGCTTCAGCGTGCAGCCGGCGCGAAGCCGGGTCCTTGTCGATAACCAGAAGAGTCTGATCGGATTGACGGGGCATAGGGCGCGTCTCCAACGGCTTGGCGGCGCGGCCAGTTGCTCACCGAATGGTTAATTTTCACCTTAAGGTAGAATTTAGGGGATCTGGTCGCTTTTTGCGAATTGCCGATTGCGAGATCGGTTGCAGAATAGGAGGCTTCGCCGCCGCTTAAGCATCATGTGCGTTGATTTTATGCAATAAAATCGGATGCTTGAACCGGTACGGGATTTGAACTGCTGTCAGCATCGGGAATGCCCGATCTGCCGAGGCGGCCAGAACCGGACCAAGCATGCAGCAGCTTGGGCATGGAGTCTCCCGCCCCCTAGGACTCCCGCGCCTCGTCCGGCGCTTGCGCCTCGGCAGACTTCCGCGTCCAGGTAATCGGAAACATCAAGCTCTCGCCAAGGCGTTCAGGATGGGCCGGACCGATTTTGCCAAGGCCGATTTCCATGGCGCGATGTCCCAAAGCCGGTTGGGCGGTGTATGTGCCGAACACGCGGTCCCAGATAGACAGGCAGAACCCGAAGTTCCGGTGGTGCTCATTCGGCCTGTCGGAATGGTGCACCCGGTGCATGTCCGGCGTGACAATGGCAAGCCGTAAAGCTCGGTCCAGCCACTTTGGCAGGGCCAAATTCGCATGATTGAACAGGGCGCAGGCATTCAGGAGTATCTCGAACAGGATCACGGCGGCCACGGCGGGCCCCAGGGCGAGAATCCAGACAGCCTTGTAGAGGGATGATGCAGCGATCTCCACGGGATGGAACCGCAGCGCCGTCGTGGCGTCGATATCCCGGTCGGCATGGTGCATGGCATGGATGCGCCAGAATACCGGTACCCGGTGGCTGATGACGTGCTGCAACCATATGGCGAAGTCCAACGCGATGAGGGCCAGCGCAACTTCCAACCCTACGGGAAGATCAACGCCATTTAACAGACCGAAACCCGAATGCGCCGCCCAGGCTGCAGCCGCCACGCCGGCAATCACGGGCGCGGCAATTGCCAGTGCTCGCAGGACAAGGTTCGCGGTTACCACGATAGCGATATTGGTTGACCACCGCCGCATCCGCTCCTGTCGCCGCTTACGGCGCGGGAACAGGGCTTCGAGCGCGCAGAACACGCCTAGTGCGCCAAGAAACGCAGCAACGCGCAAAGTCGTTTCCGAGGACGCGATCCAGTCGGTCATGGCATAGATATAAGGCGCTTGCGTTGACGCCGAAGTGTGGCGCGTGCGCGCTGCTGGAGATGAGCCAACCTGTTCCTACCGGCTGGCCAGGGCGCCCTGGCTGCGGATCGCTTTCCAGGCCAGCACCTTCACAAGAAGCTTGCCATCTGGCCCGCGCCACTCGGCTTCCACATACCCTGTTGTGCGCGAGCGGTTCACGACTTCGGCGCGGATCTCGATATCGCCATGGGGCACGGGCCTGAACAGTTTGATCTGCAAGTCCTGGGTGGTGAAGCCCTCATCGCCTGTGAGGGCCGACGCCATGCAGATCGACACGATGTGGTCCGATAGCGCGCCTACCCAGCCGCCAAAGGCCCGGTTCGGCTGGATGTCCCGGTCGCCCGTATTCGGCCAGACATAGCGCACCCGGCCCGGCGCAGCCTCACGCATCCATTCCTCGGGCTTGATGCCGAGATTCACCAGCGCCGCGGGTTTCTCGCTCCAGGTGCCTGTTTTCAGCCCGTCAACAAACCCGGCGAACCAGCCGGTATACTCACCGGGCGCGATGTCGATGCCCATCAGGTGATTGTGACGCCGCCATCGACGACCATCATCTGGCCGGTCATGTAACTGCCCGCAGGCGATGCCATGAAGACGGCTGCGCCAGCGATTTCGTGGGGCTCGCCAATCCGCTTCATGGGCGTGGTCGCCAGCGCCATTTTTAGGGTCTCAGGGTTTTCCCAGAGCGCGCGGGCAAAATCCGTCTTGATCAGGCCGGGCGCGATGCAATTCACGCGGATATTGTCCCGGCCATATTCCGCCGCCAGGTTCCGGGCGAGCTGGAAGTCTGCGGCCTTGGAGATGTTGTAAGCCCCGATCACGGGGCTGGCCTTGAGGCCTCCAATCGAGCTGACGAGGATGATCGCGCCATCCTTGCGCTCGCGCATCTGCGGGGCGCACATCTGGATCAGCCAGTGGTTGGAGATGATATTGTTCTGGAGGATTTTCTCGAACGCTTCATCCTCGATCCCCTCCATCGGTCCGTAATAGGGGTTCGAGGCTGCATTGCAGACCACAATGTCGACCTTACCAAAGGCAGCATTGGTTGCGTCCACCATGGCCTGGAGCTGGTCTTTCTCGGAGATATTGGCCGGCACCGCGATCGCGCGGCCCTCGCCATGTTTCTCGTTGATCGCGGCGGCGACCTCCTGGCAGGGGCCGGGCTTGCGTGAGGAAATCGTGACACTTGCGCCATGGTCGGCAAAGGCTTCTGCGATGGCCTTGCCGATGCCCCGCGAAGATCCCGTGATAATGGCTGACTTGCCGGAAAGATCAAAAAGGTTCATGGCGCGCTCCCTGTGCACTTGTGCTTTGACAGGCACAGTATTGACGTGACGGGCGAGGGCAAGCGCCGCCGTAGGGGAAGCGCGGTGCGCCTAGTCGATAAAGCGCAGGCCCACATCGAAATCGAGCCGCCGTACGACACGCGCAAGGCGGTCAATTGCCAATTGCGGGCACACCAGCCGGACACGTTCTGGCAGGGCCTGGCGATGGCGAAACCGCACCCTCACGCCGGTTTCTGAGTGGTCGATTATGACACCCGGCAGGGACGAAACCCCGGCATAGTACACGGTGCAATTTGCGAAGCTGGAGTGGCGATCGGCGCGAGGCAGTATTGCGCGTGGCGCAGCGCGAGATCGCCCACTTTGCGCGGCTGACGGGGCGCGGGTCTCTATTTCGGAAACCCTGCGTTTAAGCGTGTGGCGTTGTTTCTTTCCGAACATGATAGGGCTCCAGCTTCATTCGAAGCTTGAGACATCGCATAAAAACAATCAGAAGTAGTAAACGTGGTTGCGGAGTCGTTCGGGAACCCCGAAGCCATTGCGATTGATGGTTTGAGGGTTGTTCAGGAAAGCAGGTCGCAAACGCGTTCCATTTCCGCGATGGCGACATAAATATGGTAGCCCGTGGCCGCGGTCATATCCGCCGTCACAGCCACGCCGTCCGGGCCATATTTGTCCAGCCAGCCGCCCTCCGGAGCCGGGTGCACATGGCGCGCCCACATCCGGTCAAACGTCTCGATGGCCCGCTGCTCTGCCGCCGTATCCCCTTGCAGCAAGCGGGCAAGGTGCGCCTTCAGCGCTTCTGTCAGCCCCCAGGTCCGCTCCGTCGCGTCCAGCACGTCGCCGTCCAGAGTATGTGACAGGGCCACTTCGCTGTCCGGGCCGGTCAGGGCCAGTGCCTTCCTATAAAGCCCCTCGGCGGCTTTGGAGACCGTTTTGCCGCTCAGGCGCGCGCGCTCTGCCATCAGCCAGACCCATTCATACTGGTGCCCGGCCTCAAACCGATCGCCGTCTGCCGGGCCCCAATCGGGCGCAAAGACTTCGCGCAGGGCGCCGTCTTCGGTCAGAAAGCGTGTCTCGAGCAGGGTTTCGATGCCTTCGGCCCAGGCCAGGGCGCCGGCGTCTCCCGTCGCTTCGTGCAGGGCGAGGGAGCTTTCGAACAAGTGCATGTGCGGATTTTGCAAACGGTGCTCGGGCGTTGGCAGCGCCTCGCGGAAGCCGCCTTCAGTGGCCGGACGCTTGAGCACATCGTCGATAGCGGCATGGGCAGCAATCGCAGCCTCCGCCGCGCCTTCTGCGGCGATCCGATGGGCCCAGGAAAAGCCAAGCAGCGCAAAAGCGGTGTCATAAAGGTCCGCGGTTTCAACCGACAGCCCGCCGCGATAGCTCATCCGGGCGCCGTAAAGGCCGTCCGGACGGCGGCAATGGGTGGTCAGAACATCGATGCCACGCGCCACCAAGGCGTCTGCCCGGTCATCGCTCCAGCCCATCACCTTTCCGAAGGCAAAACAGAAGGTCTGGCGCGCCTGCAGGCGAACGCGGGTGTCGTCATCTTCGATCGGGGCGCCGTCCATGGTCAGCCGTTCGCGAAACCCCCGCACCGGGTGCACGCCATGATCCGCCCAAAAGGGAAGCGAAGCGTCCAGCATCCAGGCTTTCGCCTTGCGGGCGCGGCTGACCAGCGCGTCATCGACCATGTGGATCTCTCCTCCCAGCTCCATGATTTGCTATCGCGCCCTTTGGAAAAACACCAGCGTCCACGCCTGACAGCATACGGCTCGGTTTCCTCCTTCGCGGCGATGGGGTAGTCCGGGCCGCAAGAGGCATTGCGAGGAACGCCCCATGGGAGAGGTTCAGACCGTTATCTGCATGCGCTGGGGCACGCGCTACGGCGCCGAATATGTGAACCGCCTGCACGCCATGGTGCGCCGGAACACGCAGCGGCCCCTGCGCTTTGTCTGCTTCACTGACGATTCCACCGGCTACGATGAAGGCATTGAGGCCAAACCGCTGCCCCATATCGACCTGCCCGAGCGCGTCCAGTGGTTTCCCTGGCGGAAGATCGGCCTCTGGCAGGACCCGCTGGAGGACATTACCGGCGATGTCTTGTTCTTCGACATTGATCTGGTGATCACCGGCTCCATCGACCCGTTCTTTGACCACGCGCCGGAGAAGACTTTCATCGTGGCCGAGAACTGGACCCAGCCCGGCAGCGGCATCGGCAACACGTCATGCTATCGCTTCCGCGTGGGCGCCCACAGCTATCTGTACGACAATCTGATGGCGGACCCTGCCGCCAAGGTCGACCTGCACCGGATCAGCCAGGTCTACATCTCCCGTGAGATCAGGGAGATGGACTACTGGCCGAGCGAATGGTGCCAGTCCTTCAAGCATTCCCTCATGCCGAAATGGCCGATGAACCATTTCCTCACGCCACGCCTGCCCGAAGAGACCCGCGTGGTCGCCTTCACCGGCAAGCCCGACCCCGACGAAGCCCGCGACGGGCGTTGGCCTGCCCCCTGGTACAAGAAAATCTACAAAGCCGTACGCCCCACCCCCTGGATCGCGGAGCATTGGGGGTAGGGGCCGCCAGGCGGGAACCGCATTGCGGCGCGAGAACTGAGCGATCTGAAAGGCTGGTGTTGGCCCTTCTGCGCCATTAGGGTCGTCACTGGCAGATGTGCGCAGTAGAACCCATTCGAGCCGGATGGAATATTGCCGACCTCTTCCGCCCAAACTACAGTCGCCGAGTTGATCTAGGGCGCGTAATCATGGACGAAGGCGAACAAGAAGAACGCTTCAAAGCCTTCATTTCCTATTCGCAGAAGGACTCCGCCGAGGCCAGAAAGATCCAGTCCTGGCTTGAGCGCTTCCGCCTGCCCAAAACGCCTTTGAAAGGCGATCGCAAGCTTGGCAAGATCTTCCGCGACAAAACCGACCTTACCGCATCCCCTGAAGTCTGGCCCGCGCTGCAATCCAAGATCGCGGCAAGCGAATACCTGATTGTGCTGTGCTCGCCCAACGCGGCTCAATCGGAATGGGTCGACAAGGAGATCCGTCATTTCAGAGAAACGGGAAGCGCCGACAAGGTCCTGGCGCTAATCATAGCGGGCGTGCCCAATTCCGGCGACACGGAGACGGAGTGCTTTCCGCCCGCCTTTCGCGAGATCGAACCTTTGGCTGCTAATCTGGTGCTGGACGGCCGCGCCGGTGCGCTCACACGCGTGGCTGCTGGGCTAGCTTGCCTTCCGTTTGACGCACTCTGGCGACGCGAACGGCGTAGACAACGCCGCCATATGGCGTTTGGCGGCGGTCTTGTGGTGCTTGGTTCAACGCTAACGGCGGCAGCTCTTGTGGCGGGCTGGCTTGCGGTGACTGGCTTCGCCACCGCCGAACGCCGCAACTCGGATGTCCTCGCCCTCCAATCCAAGGCGATCTTCAGCGACGAGAATGTCGATCACACGACGTCTATCCTCATGGCGCTACAGGCTGACCCCAGCGCCAGCCGAAGCCTGCTGCGCCATCACTTTGAAGGCAATACCGGCTACCCGTTTGCGCTCGCACGCATGGAGGCTGGGGTCAGCAACAACCGCTTGGTCAAAGTGTTCACTGGCCATGAGGGCTGGGTCACATCCGCTGCAGTGAACGGAGACAGTCGCTTCGTCACCGGCTCTCAAGACCATACGGCGCGGCTGTGGGATCTGGAGACAGGCGAGGTGATCCAAGTGTTCACCGGCCATGAGGGCGATGTCTTTTCCGTGGCGCTGACCAGCGACGGGCGGCTCGGCTATGGGATCTGGAGACTGGCGAGGAACTTCAGGTCTTCGAAGGCCATAACGGCCCGGTTTTGTCCGTCGCGTTGACCGGCGACGGTCACCTCGTCACCGCATCTGTCGACCACACAGCGCAGCTATGGGACCTGGAGACCGGGGAACCGATCCGTGCGTTCACTGGCCATGAGGACGGCGTCTTAGCTTTGGCGTTGACCGGCGATGGCCACCTTATTACCGGCTCTTGGGATGAAACGGCCCGACTTTGGGATCTGGAGACGGGAGATATGGTCCACGCGTTCACTGGCCATGACGGCTGGGTCACAACTATAGCAGTGACTGACGATGACCGCCTCGCGACAGGCTCCCGAGACGACACGGCACGACTATGGGATATGGAAACTGGCGAACAGACCCACGTCTTTACAGGCGATGGGGAAGGGGTAACGTCATTAGCGTTAACAGGCGATGGCCGCCTCGTTACCGGCTCTGGCGATCTGTTATCACACAATAATACAGCGCGACTGTGGGATCTGGAGACCGGCGAACAGATCGGTGTCTTTGAAGGCCACGAGGGCGGGGTCACTTCAGTAGTATTGACCAACGACGGTCGCCTTATCACCGGCTCTTCCGATCACACCGCGAGGCTGTGGGATCTTGAGATCGGCGAACAGATCTGCTCCTTTGTCGGCCATGAGAGCATGGTCAATTCCGTAGCGTTGAGCAGCGACGGCTGGCTCGTCACAGGCTCGGGCGATCTCTTCTCTATAGAGCCGTTGGACCCGGTCTCATTCGATAACACGGTACGACTTTGGGACTTAGAGACCTGCGGACAAATTCAAGCTCTTACAGGACATCAAGGCCCCATCAATTCCGTGACGCTGACTGGCGATGGCCGGCTTGTTAGTGGTTCTTCCGACGGGACGACTCGCCTATGGGATTTAAGGAGTGGCGAACAGATACACTCCTTTATCGGCCATACGCGCCCTATAAATTCCGTAGTTTTGACTGGTGACAGGCGGCTTGTCACCGCCGCTCGTGACGGTACGGCGCGGCTATGGGATCTGGAAACTGGCGAACAGATCCGCTCGTTTGGGGGACATGGGGCCAGCGTCAACTCCTTGTCTTTGACCAGCGACGGTCGTCTTGTCACCGGCTCTGGCGATTTGGTTTCTGACGAGGGTGAGGCGCGGCTTTGGGATCTGGAGACCGGTCAACAGATTCGGGCATTCAGAGGACATGAGGGCTCTGTCAACTCCGTGGCGCTGACCGGTGACAGCCGCCGCCTCATCACCGGCTCTGCCGATGACACGGCTTTGCTGTGGGACCTGGAGACTGGAGAACAGATCCGCGCCTTGGCTGGACATGAGGGCGATATCACATCCTTGGCAGTGACTCCCGAAGGCTATCTTATCACCGGCTCCCAAGACGGCACGGCCCGGCTGTGGGATTTGGAAACGGGCGAACAGATCAGCGCCGTCGCAGTTCATGAGCGCCCTGTTAGTTCCTTGGCTCTCACTGATGATGGTCGCTTCGTGACGGGCTTCCGGGACAACACGGCGCGGCTCTGGCAATTGCCGGGCATTACGCTTGAACCTGATCTCCGCAACCAGGTCCGTATGGCCTGCGAAATGCTGTATGGCGCCAATGCACCGCTCTGGTTTACGCGGACGGATCTAGACGCCTATGCGGTCCTCGAAGGCGAACCTCGACTCGATCCGAACGACCCGAGCAGCGATTTCATCTCACCCTGCCGATGCTTCCTGACCGATGACGTGTTCGAGCATCCGGCCAACAAGTGCCCAAAGGGACTTCCAGGTGGAAACTGAGTGTCTGGTCGGCGCGCTTCCGGCCATTCAACTGCTGAGGTAGCTATAGCTGATATCGGCGAGTTCGAGCCCGTGACAACTGGCTCTCCGGTCGGCTGGAACGGGCGCAAAAGCGGTCGTTAGAATTCGCGGCCGACTCCGACGCGATCTGGCCCTAATTTGACGTTTGCGCTCGCTAGGACGAGTGACTTAAGTCGCCCTAAATAAGACGCTGCTGGTTCGCTTGGTGGAGTTGGCAATTCACATAATCAGATCAAACGGCTCTGCCGCAAAATCTAAACCGTTAATCCGCGTCGTAATGGTATGCTTGCCAGGATAGTACTTTCTGGTGGTAATAGGCACGAACGAGTGAGCCTTTTTTAGAAACTTGGTCTCCCCGGCCGATAACTCAATGTTCGACCATTTAAACACCTTTGGTGACAGGCTCCCGTTCGACTTCTGAAAGTGAACGACGTAGTCGATTACCAGCTTTTGTACTCGAGAGTGATTAGAAGTGATGACAAGTTGTAGCTGCAGTTCCTCACCGAATAGAACCTTTTTGGGAGACAGCCCTAACTCTGGTTCGGCAATTTTCGGCTCCTTGTAACCGAACACTGTTAGTGTCTCCGAATGCCCCTGTTTGATCAGCGTCCGGCAAGCGTGTCTCAATAAACGTTTTCGTTGTTTGGACGCATTTTTCGTCCATTCCGCAGCTAACTCTGCCACAAGTTTTGGGTGGTCTTTGGCGATGTCGTTTAGATGATTTGCTACAGATCTTCTTACATATTCCGATGGGTCGTCTTTCAGATATTGGAGAAGCGCTATCCCTGGATTGGGGTCTCGAACCAGGCTATTCAGCCGAATTCCCCAAGGCAGCCTGGGGCGTGTCCCTTCGGATATGAGTCGCCTGACGTGATGATTGGGATCGTCTTTCCAACTTTCCAAAATTCTAAAGGCGCGAGTTTGGTCAGCGACTATGAAATGACGCACGTCGAACTCCGAAGTTCCGCGTTTTGTTATTTCTCGCAGAAGCTCGAGAGACACTTCAAAATCACGAATGCCATATGCGCCGATTAGGTGGGTTAAGGGCCATACACCCCAACCACATAATCCCTCCGAGTCACTATCCGCATTCTCACGGTTTTCGTCGTCAGGGTGCAACACGGCTTCCAAAATCCGAAATCGATCGGCTTTGTTTTCCGGAAGCGTCTCATGGAGCGCGTCAGCGACAAGGCTGACACGCTCCTTTAGCTCCAACGATGGTAATTTTCCGACAATAGAAGATACAAATCGCCTAGTCTGAAACGTTGGCATGTGCCGACTAAACAGCTCAGCCATCAACTGAACCAATTCTGGTGAGATGTGGTTTTTAAAAGGCTCCATGCTGGTAATCTAAGCTTGGTAGGA
>JBCBUL010000017.1:0-65245 GCA_039818165.1 Pseudomonadota bacterium
CTCTGAGCGCCGCCGTTAGACGTCTTTTAGCGTCTTCTATAGATGTCGCGGGCGCGTCCACTTTTTTTCCTTTTTCCACCACTCAAACTTGCCCATGAGGTCTCCTATGCTCGATGAATACGGACAGCAATTCGACAACTATATTATCACATACAGACTCGATGGTAGCGAGTGGTGCCTGGACGTGCCCGCGACATCTATAGAAGACGCTAAAAGACGTCTAACGGCGGCGCTCAGAGGGGAAATCTCTGGAAAATCTAAGCTTGATCAAGGTCCGGAAAGCGGGTCAGAAGCTCATCCAACATCGAAGCCGGAGTCATCCGACGATTGAAGCGGTACTCGAATTCCTTGGCGTAGCGCTCAAGGTGCTTCGTGGACACGCTAATGTGGGTGCCCTTGATTGAGCATTTCAGGTGCCGCCAGAAGTTCTCCACGGCGTTCACGCTCTCGCCATTTGGGCCAACATACTCGCCAGACGCCAGCTTGTTGATGGTGCGGTGTTCGTAACCGTTGCGGCCAAGGCGATCATAGACGCGATGGCTGTCTGTGTGGATCTCCGAACCCTTCTCGACGTTCGGGAAGATTTGCTCGTTGACCTCAATGCGGGTGGTGCCGTCGATCTGCGTGATCGTGGCGCGTCCATCGCGCTCCACCATGCCCAGAAGAATGCCCTTGGTGTCCTGTTGCTTGCCGCGCCCGTCACGGGTCACACCGCCTACATAGGCCTCGTCAATCTCGACAATCTCACCTTCGCCGCCTAGCGGCTCGTCACCGTCAACGGCGGCCATGTGATCGCGGATCAACTGGCCCATTCGCCAAGCGGTCTTGTAGGTCACGCCAAGCTGGCGTTGAAGCTCCTTGGCGCTAACTCCGTGGCGCGTCGTGGTGAACAGGTAGATGGCATAGAACCAGAGCTGGAGCGGCGTGCGCGAACGCTCAAAGATGGTGCCCACCATGGGGTGAACATGATGACCGCACCACTGGCAGGAATAAGCTTTCTCTTTCTTGAGGGGATACCACTTACCCGGCCGCTTGCACTTGGTGCAAACGTAATCCTGGCCAAAGCGCGCATTGAACAAATGGGCGAGACAAGCTTCGTCATCTGGGAAGCGCTGGAAGAATTCGCGGACGGTTGTCTGTTTCATATCCACAAGGTAGGAAATCAGGCACCGTACGTCAAGGGGATACACCCCTTAATGTTGCGTTTTCTTTTTTCGGGAGTGGCGAGGGCTGCCTCGGTCGCCTAAATGGCCACTATGAGAAGTCCTTTTCCGAAGGCCCCAGAGGCCCAATCCCCGCTTTCGTCCACCACAGCGCCTGCGGGCCTGGCTGACTTTCTGGCCACGCGGCGTTCAGCAGGAAAACTGACGCTGGCCGCGCCCGGTCCAGACGCAGAAACACTGTCCGATATGCTGCGCGTGGCTGCCCGTGTGCCCGACCACCGGAAGGTGGAACCCTGGCGGTTCATCACGCTAACGGGGGACGCGCGCGACACCTTCGGACAAAAGCTGGCGGACATTGCCCGCACGTCAGACGTCGCTCTTTCGCGCGGCGTGGACAGTAAAACGTCCCACGGGCTGCCTTTGCGCGCGCCAACGGTTGTGGCTGTCGTGTCCAGTCCGACTCCCAACCACAAGACCCCGGTCTGGGAGCAGGAGCTTTCGACCGGTGCCGTCTGCTACAATCTGTTGCTCGCTGCCCGCGCGGCCGGGTTCGGCGCCGCCTGGCTGACGGACTGGATTGCCTATGATGATGAGGTCAACGCCGTTCTGGGCCTTCAGGCCGAGGAGCGCATCGCCGGATACATATATATCGGCACGCCCACCGCAGATGCGCCGGAACGCCCTCGGCCAGACATGTCGGCAAAGGTCACAGCCTGGACCGGCTAGCGGACGGCGGTCAGGCCGCGTCCTTGTCGCTGCGCCACCATCCTGAAAGCGAGATACTTCGCGCACGCGCCTGCCCCGCAAGGACGAGCAGACCCGCGAGAATGCCCAGATTCTTGATGAAGTTCTGGGTTTCGCGGGCCACGGCGTCGCCGTCCATGGTCCAGAAATCGTGCAGCGTCACGTTCACGATCAAGACGTAGGCCACGAAGGCAAACGCCACCAGTTTCACATGTCGCCCGGCCATCAGCAGAAGACCGCCGAGGATGTTTGTAACCGCGGCGAACCACATGAGTGGCTCGGTGAAGGGAATGCCGTGGCTTTCCATATAGGCGACCGTGCCTGCGGGATCGGCAACTTTCATCAAGCCGGGAACCAGAAAATAAAGACCGAGCAGGAAACGGCCGATCAGGACGCTGGGAACTGCCATATTTTCTATCCTCGTCCGCGATAGGGTGGAACGCCCGTGTCCGGCACCCACAGGCCGTCTGGCGCCGGGCCGGTCTGCCAGAAGACATCGATGGGAATGCCCCCGCGCGGATACCAGTATCCGGCAATGCGCAGCCATGTTGGCTCAATCAGGTCCGCGATCCGCTTGGCCACATCCAGGGTGCAGTCTTCATGGAATGCGCCGTGATTGCGGTAGGAAGACAGGAACAGTTTCAGGCTTTTGCTCTCCACCAGCCAATCGCCCGGCGCACAATCGATCACGAGGTGGGCAAAATCCGGCTGTCCTGTGACCGGGCAAATCGAAGTGAATTCCGGCGCGGTGAAACGCGACAAGTAAAGCGTTCCCGGGTGCGGGTTGGGCACGCGCTCGAGCGTTGCCTCGTTCGGGTTCTGGGGCAGACTGGATTGCGTGCCGAGCTGATCCAGACCCTCGTAGATCGACTTGTCCGCCATCAGCCGGTGGCCACGTCAGAGGCGCCGACCGCATCAAACGGAGTCGGGATAAATTCGAACAACATGCCCAGATAAAGGACGTAAGCGCCAAGCAACACAATCCCTTCCCAGCGCGAGAGGCGTTTCCCGGTAATCCCGAACAGGACCATGAGAAAGGTTGCCAATAAAAGGGCCCCGATATGTTCGTTGCCGATGATGGGCAGTTCCGTGAAGCCCTGCTCCACCCGGGTTTGCAGGCCTGTGTCTGGATCAACGGACAGCGGTGCCGTTGCGGCATCCTGGGGCGCAAAAACGGAGAACGGGGAAATGATGGCTGTCACGCCGATGATGCCCGACAAGTTGAATATGTTCGATCCAATGACATTGCCGAGCGCCACATCACTGCGTTGTCTCAGAGCGGCGATGGCTGAGGTTGCGAGTTCCGGCAGGCTTGTGCCGATGGCGACGATGGTTAGCCCAATGACGGTTTCGGAAATGCCGATTTGCGTCGCCAGCGCCACGGCCCCCTGAACCAAGAACCGTGCACCCAGCACGACACCGGCAATCCCGGCGACCGCCATGAACAGGCCAAGGACAAGGGAGTCCGGCGCGGCGACTGACTCACCTTCCTGGGCGTGGAGTTCACCGGGCGGGGTTTCACCGCCCTTATCCAGAACGAGCGACGCGACGATGTAGACGAGTAGAAAGCCGAGCAGCAAAATGCCGGTCAGGCGGGTGAAAAGATCGAAATAGACCAGCGCACAAAACACGACCGTCACAAACACCATCACCATCGCATCGCGCGCAAGGGCTCGGGGATTGGTGATTATGGGATAGAGCAGTGCAGCCAATCCCAGGACAAGCAGGATGTTGGAGATGTTTGACCCGATCACATTGCCAACGGCGATTCCCGTTGCACCCGTGGTCGAGGCCTGCACCGTCGTAACGAGCTCTGGCATGGAGGTGCCGAAGCCCACGAGGGTCAACCCGATCACAAGCTCGGACAGCCCAAGCCGCCGGGCGACTGCGACTGAACCGCGAACGAGGACTTCCCCCCCCAAGGCCAGGCCAATCAGGCCGACAAGGATAAGTCCTATTGTCATCAACATGCTCACCCTCCCGCAGGTCGCCGGGCCCTTATGCCAAGCTCGCTCCACTTCGCCAACGGAGAAACTGATACTCAGCGGAATCTCTTTGACCTCGCCAAGTGCGGTGGCAAAGTAGCGACACCAAACGCTGAGGGAGGGCTCAGATGGGACTTAAATATTGGATGGCGACGTTCGCTGCGGTGATGGTGACACTCGCGGCTTGGGCACAAGAAACAAGTCCATCGGATACACCCCTGGTCACACCGGATGAGGTTCACCCGAACTGGACCTCTTTCGAGCCGGAATTCACACCGATCATTTGCCCATTCGGCCTGGCTGGCAGCTATGACACCGAGGAATTCCAGTGCGGCTACGTCCTCGTGCCCGAAGACCGGACCCACGCAGAAAGCCGCCTGATCCAACTGATGGTATTGAAGATTGCTTCGACCTCGGAGGATCCACCGGCCGGCGCGCTGATGCGCCTGACAGGGGGGCCGGGCGGAACATCTTTGAGTACGGGGCGCGTGAATGCCTACAGGGACCTAAGCAATGCAGCGGTGCGCGCCGCTGCGGACCTGATTTTCTTTGATCAACGCGGAACGGGCTACAGCGAAGGCCGGTTTTGCCGCGGCGCGCTGCAAGCCTACCAGTTTGGCGATCCGACGCTGACCACGGGCCTCGAGAAGTATCTTGAAAACCGCCGCCAATGCCTGGCCGAGGCGCGTGAACGCGGCGTGTTCGTCGATGGATACACGAACTGGCAGAATGCCCTGGATGTGCGCGATATCCGCAGGGCGCTGGGATATGAACGCTGGTCTCTGTTCGGAATATCTTATGGCACCGAGCTCGGGCAGGCCGTCATGCGATTCGATGCCGAGGGCACCAGGGCCGCGATACTCGACTCTGTCGTGCCAGCCAGCCTGATCACCAACGATACCAATGCCCTGCTCGGCAACGGGCTCCGCTCGGCCATGGATGGCGTAGACGCCATGTGCCAGGCCGATCCCACCTGCCAGAAAGCTTATGGAGACCGTATCTCCGAGCGTTTTCTGGCGGCCATTGAGGCCTATGATGACGACCCACTTACATTGACCGGCCTCGACATTAGCCGCGCCATAACGGGCACGCTGCACGTGGATGCGAGCCTCGCCGGGTCGGCTCTTTTCCAGGCGCTTTACAGCCGCTCGCTCTATCCAGACTTGCCCGCCTTTCTCACCGTGCTTGAGACCCGGGATGCCGAAGCGTTGCGCGCCTATGTCAATCAGATCGGCTATCCGATCGATCATGACTATGGCTATGGGATGGCCCTGACCATTAATTGTCGCGGGGGCTTCCGCGAAGCAGAAGGGGCACCTCCCCCACCCGGCCCGGCAGGCGGAGAGCTTGGCGCACTTGTTGGCGGGTCGAACAGTTTCCAAACCTGCGGCGATGTCTATTCGACGGAACCGGACCCCAGCGTCGGCATGCTCAACTCCGATATTCCCACATTGATTGTCGCCGGTGCAATCGATCCGATCACGCCCCCCTATTACGCCGACATTGTCATGGAGGGTTTGCCGAACGCCCAACGGGTCGACTTCCCGCACACGGGCCATGGTGGGCTGACATCGAACTGGACCGCCTGCGGCCGTGACCTGCTCGTGGCTTTCCTAACCGAACCTGAGGCAGTGCTGGACGCGAGTTGCGCAGCCGAAACGCCTGCGCCTGACTTTCTGGTCAATCTACGCGAAACCAAGGCGCCCTATCGGTTTGGCCGGAACGTGCAGGCAGGAAACTACCCGGTCATGACCCTGGCCATGGCGGGCGGATTGCTGACCATCATGCTCGCTTTCATGGCAACGCCGATCGCCCGGCGCCTGGATGGCAATCCAAGCGCAGACTATGGCCGCGCGCGACTGCTGGCCTGGTTTGGCGGCGCGTTCAGCCTTGGGGGGCTCATCCTCGCAATCCAGACCGTGCTGGACACGGGACAATACAATCCGGCCAGTCTTGTGGTTGGCGTGCCCAATTCGATTGCATGGGCCGGTTGGCTCGGCCTCATTGGTGTCATTCTTAGCCTGGTCGCCATATGGCGCATGATCAGCGCAGGGGATGGCGCGCAGACCCTGGGCACGCGCCTCGCGCTTGCCCTGGTGGCAGCGCTTTCTGCTGGGCTTCTCTGGTTTCTCTTCTCAATTGGCGCCGGCCCGTTCTAGGCTGGGCCAAACGAACAAGAAGGGAGCGCGCCATGAAGAGCTTTGAAGGCAAGAGCGCCATCGTCACCGGATCATCAGCTGGTCTTGGCAGGTCCATGGCTATCAAGCTGGCCGAGGGCGGTGCGCGGGTCATCATCAACTATGCGTCCAGCGCCGATGCCGCCCAGGACGTGGCCGAGATCTGCCGCGGCCATGGCGCGGAGGTAAAATGCGTCCAGGCAGATATGGGCACCGATGAGGGCTGCGCGAAGCTGGCGGCGGCTGCAGAAGACTGGGGCCAGCTCGACATCCTGATCAACAATGCCGGGACCACCAAGCGCGTGCCCAACCATGCCGACCTGAATGGCCTCTCGCGGGATGACTTTCTGTGGCTCTATTCGATCAATGTCGCCGCGCCCTTCATTATGGTGCAGGCGTGCGAACGGCTCCTGCGCGCATCCTATGAAGCAACGGGGAAAGCGGCCGCAGTCCTGAACACATCTTCGATCGCCGGTGTGACTGGGATTGGTTCGTCGGTTGCCTACGCCGCCTCGAAAGGCGCGCTCAACACGCTGACGCTGTCCCTGGCCCGGGCGCTCGCCCCTGCCATCCGCGTCAATGCGGTCTGTCCAGGTTATATCGATACCCGTTGGTTCTCTGACCACATGCCAGAGGAAAAATACAAAGCGCTCCGCGCCAGTGTTGAAGACCGCACGCCCCTGAAAGCGGCCAGCGGACCGGACGACATTGCCGACAGCGCGCTTTTCCTTGTGTCTGACGCATCGCGCCACGTCACCGGCGAGACCCTTCTCGTCGACGCTGGGACCCATCTCGGGTTCGCTTCCCTGTCGATGCGATAGGGCTTTCCCAGCGATTTTGTGCCCCAAAAGCGGGCAAAGACCGAATAGTGTGATCACAATTCGTGCACGCGCCCTCACGGTGCACAAAGATTAACCCTTCCCATTGCTGCAAACGCGAAAGATCGGAGACCTAGCCCGGCTGATGAATTCACAGAAGGGAAGGTTTCTGATGCGTCACCTTATCAAATCCGTTTCGCTCGCTCTGGTTATGGGCGTCGGTTTCGCCGGCATTGCCCAGGCAGAAGGCGAGTTCTCCGGCTCCGTCACGCTAACATCCGACTATGTGTTCCGCGGGTTCACGCAAACGGATGGCGCACCTACAGTGCAGGGCAGCCTCGATTGGGCGTCCGACAGCTTTTATGTGGGGACATGGGCGTCGGGTGTAGATTTCGCTGACGGGACCAGCACGGAAATCGACCTCTATGCCGGCTGGACCCCCAGCTATGGCAACTTCGATTTCGACCTTGGCGCTATCTACTACCTCTACCCCGATGCGCCGGATGATCCGGAACAGAACTTCATCGAGCTCTATGCCGGTGCCGGCACAACGCTTGGCGAATTCGTCGATGTCGGCGCGTCACTGGCTTACTCACCGGAATTCTATCTCGAGAGCGGACAATCGATCTACTACTCGTTCTTTGCCGGCATTCCGCTGGGCGAGTCTCCCTTTGCGGTAGATGCAACCCTCGGCTTCCAGACTTTCCTCGACGATGATGACTGCATGGACTGCGACTATCTCGACTACTCCATCGGCCTGACGACCGAATTCGAAGGCTTTGGCCTCGATTTCCGATTTATCGGCTCTGATGGCGACGGTGTGGATGGCCTGGACGATGATGGCGGCCCGGCAGGCGAGCGCTTCGTCATTTCGGTGTCCCGCTCAATGTAATCGCGACCGGGGCGGCGCGGTCGGCATTTTTTGGGGGCCGACATCCGCCCCATCCTCCCTCCCGCATGGGGCGTGCCCTCCATGTACCATCGCGGGCTACCTTAGCGCCGTCGTTCCTGCCCGGAACGGCGGCCTTTTCTAACCGGCAAGAGGCCCCATTTCCTCCAAAGGACAACCAACCCGATAATCGAGCATAAGGGCAAACCATGGCCGCAGACTTTTCCGCGACAGACATTCTTGTGCCCACCGTCGCCATTCTTGGCGTCGGCGCGGCATCGGCCCTTGCTTCGCGCGCGCTGCGGATCAGCCCGATCGTAGGGTATCTCATCGCCGGGGTGATCATCGGGCCATATGCCCTCAACGCCGTTCAGGAAAGCGACCTGACACATTTGCTCGCAGAGCTTGGCGTCGTGTTCCTGTTGTTTGATATCGGCATGCATATCTCCATGCGAGAATTGAAGGAGAGCCGCGGCGACTTGCTCGGTCTGGCCCCCGCCCACCTTGTCCTGAATGCCCTCGCATTTACCCTGATCATTGGTGCCTTCGGGGTTGCTTGGCCCGTCGCCATCGCCATCGGCATATCGCTGGGTTTGTCGTCCACTGCCGTCGTTGCCCGTCTGCTCAGTGATCGAAATCTCAATTCCTGCCCGCTCGGCCGCTCCGCCACCCATGTGCTGATCTTCCAGGACATCGTGGCCATCTTCCTTTTGATCTTCGCCAGTGCGCTCGGCGGCGACCCCGGATCCATCCCGCTGACCATGGCGATTGCAGCAGGCCAGGCCCTGATCGCCTTCGCCGCCGCCCTCCTCATCGGGCGCTACCTTGTGGGGCCCGGCTTTCGCCTGTTGGCCGGCACCCAGAACGATGAAGCTTTCACCGCGGTGACGCTCCTCATGGTGCTGGGGGCTGCGCTCGCCACCTATGCGATTGGATTGTCGCTCACGCTGGGCGCATTCCTGGCCGGTCTTGCGGTCTCAGGTACAGCGTATCGGCACCAGATCCAGACCGAGAGCGGGCCGTTTCGAGGCCTGCTCCTGAGCTTCTTCTTCATCAATGTCGGCATGTTGATCGATGTCCCCGCCCTGATCGCCAACCTGCCCCTTGTTCTCGGTGTAGCCGCGGGCATTTTGCTGCTGAAAACCGGAGCTGGATTCCTGGCGGCCCGCCTCAACAAATGGACCGCGCCGGGCGGCACGCAGCTCGCGTTCCTGCTCGCTCAGGGCTCGGAATTCACCCTGGTTGTGCTCTCCATCCTCGGTGTTGCATCGGCCAGTCTGGTCGCAGCAGGGAACGCACCTTTGATGGACCCGATCGTGGAAACCGTCATCGTGGCTGCGGTCGCGATATCGTTGGCCGCGGCGCCGTTCTGGGCGGACGCAGGAATGAAGCTCTCGCGGAAACTGGCTGAGCGACTGCGCAAAGACGCCACCAATGCCGCGCCAGAGCCCAGCACCAGCGGGGCGAGGCCTGTCATCGTGTTCGGTATGACAGCGACCGGGCGACTGGCCGTCGATGCCCTTCGCGACAATGATCTCCCCTACATCGCACTCGACAATGACCCAGAACGTTTTCTCGCCGCCACAGCCGACGGCTACACCGTGGCATTTGGCGATGCGGCCAACCTTCGCCTGGTCGAAGCAATCGGTGCGAACCGGGCGCGGGCACTGGTCATCGGCCAACCCCGCTACTCCGTGTCTGCCCAGATCACGCCCATTGTGAATGAGCGGTTTCCTGACATGAAACGGTTCGTCGCGCTGGAGGACGAAGCCGATGTGGAGCGCTTTGAGGCGCTGGGCATCCGCAGCTACCACGTCATGTCAGATCCGCCCGGCATCGAAATGGTGGCGGACCTGCTGCGCGAACTCGGTGTGGCCGATGCGGCGATCATTGAGTGGATGAAAACCGAGGCAGAACGGTTTGACCTGGAAGACATGTCCGAAGAGGTCATCGAAACGATTGATGAAAGCGCCCAGGCAGCCTGACCCTACGCCTGATCGGGACATGGGCTCACACCCCAAGGGATGGTTTATGACCGATGAACTTGACAACCATTCCGAGCGAACCATATCGTAATTCAATAAGGATTATGAGAAGGAGTTGCCGCCATGGAAGCCTGGGTATTTTGGATGCTCGCTGGTTTCGCGTTCTGGTTTTTTGCCATGAGGGGCGGTTCCTGCAGCAGTCGGCGATCGGGGAGCAAGCGGGGAAAACGGGCGTTCCAAGATGACTCGGCCGAGGTGGCCCATCTTAAGGCACAGCTCCAGTCGCGCGATGGACAGATCGACCTGCTCACACGCCGACTCGAAGCCCTGGAAACAATTGTTACAGATGAAGACCGGCGTCTGCGCCGTGAGTTTGACGCGCTCCAGCGCGGCTGACTCAAACACCCCTCACCCGCAAACAGAACGGCTCGCTTCGGCGAGCCTTTTTCGTGGTGCAATCTGAAGCCTGAAAAAATAGAGCCCCGCTCGGCCAGGAGGGGGGCGGGCGACCGAGCGGGGCAAACAGATGGCGGCGGGGAGGGAGGGAGAAACCACCATCTGGATTTCATACGTTCGAACCGGCGATCCGGTTCCACTGTGTGCGCAGGCAGATTATCCCGCGTAGAGACTCGCGCTTGGCGCGAAAGCCAGCGCCAGTGTCGCAACGGCAACAAGGCCAAAAAACGCTGTGTAAACAGTGCGCGAGAGCGTGCTTGTCTGTGTCATGGTTTATGTCCTTCTTCGGCTTCGGCATTCGCCTCGCTCTTGAACAAGCAAGTGGTGGGCCTCAGCGTCATTAACGACTGTCGGTTCGGAATAAGCGCCATGCAGGGCGCGCATGGGGCAATTTCTAGGCGGTTGATGACTCTGGGGTGAGGTTGCTTGCGAAGCGGGGCGGGCCGCGCTAGCGACGAGGGGTGAGGAGGTGTACCCCATGCAGAGCATTCCGCAGAGTGTGAAAGACTTTCTGAAAGTCTACTGGCCGTTCATTGCGATAGCGGTGCTGGGGGTGATCCTGGCTTTGCGCTTTGTCGAGCCGGCCCCACCGCGCAAAGTCACGCTGGCCGCTGGCGCGCCTGGCGGTGCCTACGCAGCTTATGCAGAACGGTATGTTAACCTTCTGGCTGAACACAAAGTCGATGTTGAGATCATCAACACGGAAGGCAGCCTCGACAATCTGCGCCTGCTCACGGTTGGGGACGCGGATATCGCATTGCTGCAAGGCGGGCTGACGCGTCCGGAGGATGCGGAGCGCCTGCGTACACTGGGACGATTGTTCTACGAGCCGTTCTGGGTCTTTGTGCGCGACGACTATGGCGCATCACGGTTTGAGGACCTGCGCGATGCCCGCGTGGCGATTGGCGCAGAGGGGTCTGGCACCCGTGCACTGGCCCAGCATGTCCGGCGCGAATTTGGCGGCGAATGGGGCACAAACTCAAATCTGCCGCTCGGCGGACAAGCCGCCGCCAATGCTCTGCTGGCCGGGGATATCGACGCTGCCGCGTTCTCGGCTGGCTACACCGCGCCCTATGTAAGCGACTTGATGTCGGCCGATGGCGTCGCGCTTTTGAGCTTTCCGCGCGCGCCAGCCCTGGCGCAACGCCAACCGGCCTTCGCCCACCTGACCCTTTTGCGCGGCGTGATGGGCGTGGGAGACAATATCCCGAACGCAGACGTGGAAATGATCGCCCCGGTGGCCCAGCTTGTCGTGCGAGAAGACCTGCATCCTGCGATCCACGCAATCCTGCTCGAGGCGGCAAGCGATATACACTCGGCGCCCTCACTGCTCGCATCGCCGGGCCAGTTTCCCGATGGCACCCGCACAGACCTACCCCTGTCCAAGGAAGCCCAGCGCTTCTACCGCGACGGTCCGTCTGCGCTGCGCCGGTATTTCTCTTTCGGCATGGCCAATTTCCTGGAACGGGCGTGGATCCTGCTCATCCCCATGGTCACACTGCTGATCCCGCTCGCCCGGGTGGCGCCGCCGATCTATCGCTGGCGCGTGCGGCGCAAGATCTACGTCTGGTACGAGGACTTGCGCAAGTTGGAGACAAAAGGCCGCGCAGCGGCCACCGATGATGACCGCGAAGCCGTGCGCGATGAGCTTACCGCGTTGCAGGAAGAAATCGGCAAACTGGAAGTTCCGCTCTCCTACACCGACGACGTTTATCGCCTGCGCAACCACGTCGCTTTCGTAAATCAGCTGCTTGGCAACCTCGACTCAAAGGACGCCCTGGCACCGGTCGCGACGGCCTGAGCGCTAAACAAACCCGGCTTCCCGAGCCGCTTTCTGGTAGGTTCGGGAGACCGGGGCTTCCCCGCCGGATTTCAGTTTCAGGACGGGTTTTCCATTCGAGCGCTCGACATCTTCAATGCCGTCGCGCGCCACCCACCAGGAACGATGAACCTGGAGCCCGTCCGATTGCGCCAACAAATCGATCGCGTCGGCCAGGCGCATCAGGATCATTTCCTCACCAAGGCTGGTATGGATGCGCAGGTAGTGATCTTCGGATGAGACAGCGTACAGATCGGCGCCGCGATACTTCGGCGGCAGTCTGTCTAGCAGTGCTGCAGTTGTGTCCCGCGCCGCCGGGACGCCGCCCGCTGACTCCAGAGCGGCCTGGGCTTCGCGGCCCTCGGAGTAGGTTTGCAACAGGTAACCGCCAATCGTGATGACCTGGGAAATCACATACACATAGAAGAACTGCATCGGCCAATACTGCGCCGGCATCACCCGGCCATCACTCGCTTCTGCCAAAAGAATGGCAATCGTTACGGGCAGCGCAATCACGACCGCCGCCACAACAAGCTGGATGACGACAGGCCAGGACGCGGAGGGTTCGCGCTCGAACACCATGGGCGAGATCCACAAGGATGAGATCGCACCGACACTGATGGTGAACAGCCACATCAGAAACCCGTGCAAAAACGGCATGTCATTCGAGCCGTAGACGCCCAGAAAAGTGAACACCAATGCCAATGCCACCACGATGGCGGCGCCCCGGGCATGGCGCAGAACGAAATCCGGCATGCAACTCCCCTGCATTTCGCGCTTCGTGAAGTGAAAATGCCCGCAATTCGCGAAGGAGACCAGTGATTTCGTGGAAATCCGCTCGCATCACTCCCGAGGCGTCGGCACCTTGGCGTCACCGGCAAAAACGCCCGGCCCTTTAACACTCAGGAGACCAACATGATCCGCACCGCCCTTCACCTGTCCGCGGTCGTCGCTGGCGCCCTTCTCTCTAGCTGCGCCGTCGTCGCCGATGCCGAAACCGCCGCGACCACGGACACAGCCAGCCTGACCATCACTCTGGACGGCATCGCTAACCCGACGGGCACGATCCGCCTCGGCGTCTTCGCTGGCGAAGAAGACTATTCAAATGGGGGCGGCATCACGGGCGCAAACGTCACCGTCGATGAAGATACAGAGACCGT
Source organism: Pseudomonadota bacterium (assembly GCA_039818165.1). Classification (GTDB taxonomy): domain Bacteria; phylum Pseudomonadota; class Alphaproteobacteria; order Caulobacterales; family Hyphomonadaceae; genus UBA5336. The sequence goes on from JBCBUL010000017.1 coordinate 13,197, forward strand.
GACCATCGAAGGCCTCGCGCCGGGCGAGTACGGCATCAAACTGTACCACGACGTGGACGATGATGGCGACATGGACACCAACCCCTTCGGTATGCCCACCGAGCCGTTCGGCTTTTCCAACAATGCCCGCGGCCGTTTCGGCCCTGCCAAGTGGGACGCTGCCCGCTTCGAAGTCACCGCTGGCGAGAACACACACGCCATCACGGTCGGCGGCTAATCCGCCCCACCCCCGAACGCTAAACCGGAGACCAGACCCATGGATATGACCCGCCGCACCCTCCTCGCTGCCCTTGGCGCCACAACCGGCGCAGTTGCCCTGGCGGGCAAGGGACTGGCCGCCGGCCCGGATATGCCAGCCTGGCAGATCGGGTATGCCAATGCCCCGGCAGACGGCTTTGCGCCAACGGCCATGGACCTGGTTTCCGGTCGACTGCCAGACGGTTTCCGCGGCAGTTTCTACCGCAACGGCCCCGGCTGGTTTCGCTATGGCGACGACGTTCTGGGCCACTGGTTCGATGGCGACGGGATGGTTCAGCAGATTGCGTTCGGAGACGGCAAGGCGATCCATTCAGGTCGGTTCGTGCAAACGAACAAACATATCAGTGAACAGGAAGCGGGGCGGTTCCGCGCCGCTGGTTTCGGCTCTGCCGGTGATCCGACCTATCCGATCATGTCCGGAGATGATGTGAACGCCGCCAATACATCCGTCCTGATGATGGGCGGCGAACTCATGGCCCTCTGGGAAGGCGGATCTCCCGTGGCCATGGACCCGGCAACGCTTGAGACCAAAGGCCCCCACGCCCTGCGAGATGACCTGAAAGGTATGCCCTTCCTGGCCCATCCGAAGGTCGAGCCGAATGGCACGATCTGGAATCTGGGCGTCGCGGGCACCCGCGTCATCATTTACAAGGTGGCGGCCACAGGCGCGCTCGACACCTACGAGCTGATCGACATCGGCAAGGCGTCCTACATCCATGACTGGGCGATGACCGAGCGCCACCTCATCATCATCGCGCAACCCTGGATCATGACGCGAAACATCCCGCCTTTCGTAAACTCGCTCGAATGGCGCCCTGAAGAGGGCCTCGAACTGATCATCATCGATAAGGATGATTTCTCCAGCCGCCGGTCCGTCACAGTGGATGCCCATGCCTTCTACCACACGGGCGCAGCCTGGGATGACGCTGCGGGCACCATCCACATCGATATTGCGCTTTATGACCAGCCATTCCTTGGCGAGGGCGGCGCGACAAACTTGATGAAGGGCGAGTTTGACCCAGCCGAAGATGAGGCCCACAGCACACTCTCTCGAATCATCGTGCCCACGAGCGGTGCGGCCCGCATTGAGAAAACCGATGTGGACGGTGAGTTTCCCGTCGTGCACCCACAATTCCATGGCCTGGAGCGTCGCCTGACAGCCCTGGTCGGCGGAAACACGCCCGGTCGCCCCGGCGCACGCCGCGTATCGACCATGGATTGGAAGACCGGCACGGCTCGCCACTTCGACTATGGTCCAGACCGTATCCCCGAAGAGCATCTGTTTGTCGCCAAGCCTGGCGGGCAGACCGAGGCTGATGCCTGGCTGGTCAGCAGCGCGCTAAACATCAAGACCCTGCGCACTGAAATCCACATACTCGACGTGGCAGACGTCTCTGCAGGACCGATCGCGACGTTCGCTGCGCGCTATGCCTGGCCCCTGGGCTTCCACGGCACATTTGCGCCAGCATAGGACACGAACGCGATGAACTTCGACGTTTTCTTCGATGCGCCCTTGCACATTCAGGCCCATGCCGGCGCTGCGATCGGGGCACTGATTCTGGGGCTGTGCCTCTACACAGTCGCACGCGGACGCCTGGCCCATCGCGCCCTCGGCATGTCCATGTGCGCCTTGCTCGCCATCACGGTCACGACCGCGTTTTTCATTCGTGGCCCGGGTGGTTCAATGAGTTGGATCCATGGGTTTATCCCACTGACGCTGATGGGCTTTTTCGGGATTGCGATGGGCGTGGCGGGGAAGAACTGGCAACAGCACAAGAATGCGGGTCGCGGCCTGGTCTTCGGTGCGCTGCTCATTCCAGGCCTGTTTACCCTGCTCCCCGGTCGCCTGATGCACGCAGTATTCTTCGGCTAAACGACGTTTCGTCGTGAAACTGTCAAACGGCGTATGTTAGCCATGGGCTCAACATGGGTTGTTTCACGCTGGAGAATTACATGCGCCTTGCTGCCGCTTCGATGTTTGCCCTGATGGCCCTGGGGGCCTGCGCCACGACAACGGGGGTAGACCCCGTTGCGGACGTTGAAACCTCGGCGCCGGCCTCTGCCGTTGAAGCGCTTTCGGCCTACTATGACACCATCCCAACCAGCGCCCTGCCCCGCATGCCGGAAGGCGCCGCCATGCCAGGCGCGGGTTACGTCATCACGCGCGTGCTGGTCGGCTCCTGTAACGACGAAGAGAAAGAAAGCCAGACGCTGATGACCGTGGCCAACACGGATGCGGACCTGTTCCTGATGGTTGGCGACAATGTGTATGGCGACCGCGACGGGCGCGCCTATGCCAACAACGATCCCGACCTGACTGAACTGCGCGAAAGCTTTGCGGACCTCGGCGCCCGGCCGGAATTCCAGGCCGTGGCTGCGCGCCACCCGATCATGGCCGCATGGGATGACCACGACTACGGCGCGAACGATGCTGGCAGCGAGTTTCCGTTCAAGGAACTGGCCGAGCGGGTCCACGAAGCCTTCTGGCGGATAGATGATGAAGATGTCGGCATGTGGCCCGGCACGTATTACGCGCGCACCTTTGGACCGGAGGGGCAACGCACCCAGGTCATCATGCTGGACACACGGTCTTTCCGCTCAGGCCTGAAGCCGACCGACGAGTGGGGCGCAGAGGGCAAGGAGCGCTACATGCCCCAGGATGGCGACGCCATGCAGGATATGCTCGGCTCGGAGCAGTGGACCTGGCTTGAAAACCAGCTCCAGGAACCCGCCGATGTCCGCATCATCGCGTCGTCTATCCAGGTGTTGACCACCGATGGCCATGGGTTTGAGCACTGGGCCAACCTGCCGGCAGAACGCAACCGTCTGATGAACCTGATCGACAGCACCAATGCCAATGGGGTCGTCTTCGTCTCCGGCGATCGCCACAGCGCCTTCCTCTACCGGAAGACCGGCCTCGTCGACTATCCGCTCCACGAGCTGACGTCCTCTTCCCTGAACCTGTCCTTCCGGGACGAAACCGCAGAGCAGGATAGCGCCCAGCTTGGCCAGGGTGTCGCGGCGGAGAATTTCGGCGCCGTGAACATTGATTGGGAGGCAGGCACCATCACACTGGAGCTTCTGTCCAACACAGGCACGCGCTTGCGCGCGACCACCTTCCCAATCCCAAGCTAGTCGGGCACCACGAGCTGTGATAGGGGCCGCGCCCAGTGGGCGTGCGCCCCTTTTTTCTCTTTGCAGGTCGGCGCCATGGTCGAATACCGCAACGTCTGGGTGCTGATCGTCGCCATTGGCCTGCTCCAGGTGTCGGGCGGCATTCTGGGGGTTGTGTCTCCCATCGGCCTGCAGGCACTCGGCCTACCGCCCTACCTCATTGGCTTTGTCGCCGCGCTCCATGCCATGGGCTTTATGCTCGGCGCCCTGATTGCCCCGAAAGTGATCGCCCGGGTTGGGAACATCCGCGTCTTTTCGGCGGGTGCGGCTCTTGGGGCGGCCAGCAGTCTGGTGATGGGTCTCGCGCTCGACGGTGTGGCCTGGGCACTGGTTCGACTGGTCCAGGGCGCTGCGTTCGCATGGATGTTTGCAAGCGCGGAATCCTGGATCTCGGTCGCCACGCCAGCAGCGGCCAGGGGCCGTGTGCTCGGGCTTTACCATGTGGTGGCAAAGGTGGCCCTGTCGGCGGGCCCATTCCTGATTGTCGGCTTTACACCCTTGCAGGGTCAGAACTTCCTCTGGATTGGCATTTTCTTCGCCCTCGCCATGGTGCCCGTTTGCCTTACTGAGCGGGTAGAGCCCCAACGCAATGAAAATTCGGCGCTTCCGCTAAAACAGTTCCTGGCACTGGCGCCTGCCGCCGTCGCTGGGGCTTTTCTGGCGGGCACTATCAATACGGGCCTATTGGCGCTCTTGCCGGTCTTTGCAGAACGATTGGAACTCGGAGCAACCGCCAGCGGCGCGGCTGCCCTGGCCATGGCGGCCGCCTGGACGGGCGGATTGATCAGCCAATGGCCCGCTGGGCGATTGTCCGATCGCATCGACCGGCGGGTCGTCGTCGCCGCCATGGGCCTCGTTTCCCTGTTGGCCGCCCTGGCGCTCGCCTTTGGCGCGGCCGTCATGTCGCCCTGGCTCGTCTTCCTGCTGCTGGCGCTCTGGGGCGCTGGTTCGCTGTCATTCTACGGGATCGCCATTGCCCATGGCGTGGACCGTGCGGCGCCCGATCAGGTCTCCGGATTGATGGCCGGTCTGTTGTGCACCTGGGCCCTGGGATCGATCATTGGTCCCCCGCTGGCGGGGTTTGCGATTGCAACACCTTTCGGCCCGGGCGGCTTGTTCCTGTTTGCCGCGGCGCTGACCGGCGCTTTGATCGTTGCCATGCTCTGGCGCCGCGAAGCCCGCGCAGAGGTGCCCGAGGAAGACCGCGCCAATTGGGAGATGACCCGCCCCACATCCCTGACCGGACAGGACATCGATCCGCGCACCGAGCCAGATCCGGGCATGCCTTCGGAGTAAAATTTCCAGGAAATTTCCATTGGCCCGAGAAGGCTAATTTCATCGCAATCGGATACCCCTCCCCAATCACACAGGGGACGGAGTAACGCTATGCAACGTCAGTTTCTTCAGAACAAACGCGGCAATATCGCCATGCTTACGGGACTTTGTCTTGTGCCTCTCGCGGCAATTGCTGGCTTCTCCGTTGATTATGCGCGCGCTGAGAACCACAAAGTCGCCCTGCAAAACGCGGCCGATATGGCTGCGCTGGCGGCGGGCAAGCTCGGCAACCCAACCCAGGCCGAACTGGACGCAGTCGTACAATCGGTCGTCGCCGCGAACTTCGAATTTTTCAACAAGTATCCAGGCCTCGCACCAACTGTTTCAGTGTCCGGCAATGACCTTACGGTTACGGCCAACATGCAGGTTGATCGAATGGTTCTGGGTGGAAAATTTGACGTTGCGGTCCGCTCCGTGGTCGAGCGGTCGCATGGCCTCGATGCGCCCCTGGAATTCTCCATGATCATGGACACGACGAACTCCATGGCGCTGGTTTCAAACTCCTGGGGTGATGCGGTGTCCGCCATAAACTGGACATTTGGCGAGCTCGTTGCGGGCGCCACCATCCAAAACCCCGCCAACATCATGTTCATGCCCATCAGCGACCGTGTGAACATTGGCACGGGGAACGCCGACTGGCTGTCCGGACCCGCGCCGACAAACTGGAATGGCTGCGTTGAACCGCGCTACACCGAACTGGTGTCTGACGACGCAGATGATGACGATGACGACGACGATGATCGCTGGGGTCGTGAACGCGACGATGATGATGACGACGACGATGATGATGAAGACGATGATCGTCGTGACCGAGATGAAGACGACGATGACCGTGACGAGAACGAAACTGTTCGCGTATCCAGCAAACCGGCAGACGGGTTCATCCTCGATACGGTTTCGCACGGTGACGCGAAATTCGAAGCCTCGATTCCCGGTGTGACCGGCGGATTGTCAGAACGGAACGCATCTTACCCTCGATGCCCTGACGCGATTACGGGCCCAACCAGCAACCTCACCGAACTGAGCAACGCAGTGAACAGCGCGCAAGCCAGCGGAACGGGCCGGTTTGACCTGGCACTCGCCTGGGGGTGGCGCCTGGTCTCTGAAGACTGGGCTGACGAGTTCGGCGAGACGGGCTTTCCGGCCGCGGCAGGCTCTGCCGATAAAATGATTACAATCGTCACCGATAGCCATTCCACTGCCTATGACTGGGAAGCTGGCGGAAGCAATGGGGACCGCGATGGCGGCCATGCTTACAACACCCTGTCCGACGCGGCGTTCGCGCAGATCGAAGCGCTCTGCCAGCGGATCAAGGATGATGACGTCGAGATCGCCGTGCTGCTGACCAACAGCTATGCGCGCGCTAAGACGCCCTGGGAGAATTGTGCGTCTGATGACATGTTCTTTGAAGTTGAGACCATCGGTGATTTCCGCGTTGCCATGGCTGCCATTGCAAACCGGTACGTTGAAGTTCGACTGAAATCGTAAGCGACAACGACCCTAGGTCCTGAAATCATACCCAAATGCGTCACTTACGCCTTTGGGATGTGTTGCGACAGTTTGGCGGGCTGCTATAACGCGAGGGATTATCGGCGAAGCGACCGCACGTCGCATCTCCAAAGCCCTTTGATCGCGAGGCAGACCCCATGAACATCCATGAATACCAGGCCAAGGCCCTGTTGAAATCATTCGGGGCCCCCGTGGCCAATGGCGCGCCTGTGCTGTCGCCAGCCGACATCGAAAGCGCCGTAGACAGTCTGCCCGGTCCGCTCTGGGTCGTAAAAAGTCAGATCCATGCCGGTGGGCGCGGCAAGGGCAAGTTTGTTGAGGCGGAAGCTGGCGAAAAGGGCGGTGTTCGCCTCGCCTTTTCCCGCGATGAAGCCATCGCACATGCCACGCAAATGTTCGGCAAGACTTTGGTGACGGCCCAAACCGGAGACGCCGGCAAGCAGGTCAATCGCCTCTACATCGAAGACGGCGCTGACATCGAGACAGAGCTGTATCTGTCGCTTCTCGTTGACCGCTCCACCGGTTCAGTCGCTTTCGTTGCGTCCACCGAAGGCGGCATGGACATCGAGCAGGTCGCCCACGACACACCCGACAAGATCCACACCATCAATGTCGAACCGCTGGCAGGCATGACGGACGCCGACGCGGCAAAAGTATGCGATGCCCTGGCCCTCACCGGCGCTGGCCGCGAAGACGGCATGAAGCTCTTCCCGACACTGTACAAAGCCTTCACCGAGAAGGACATGTCGATGCTGGAAATCAACCCGCTCATCGTCATGAAGGACGGCCACCTGCGCGTTCTGGACGCGAAGGTCAGCTTCGACGGCAACGCCCTGTTCCGCCACCCGGATGTGATGGAGCTGCGCGACACCACCGAGGAAGACGAAAAAGAGATCGAAGCCAGCGAGTGGGACCTCGCCTACATCGCCCTCGACGGCACCATCGGCTGCATGGTGAACGGCGCAGGCCTGGCCATGGCGACCATGGACATCATCAAGCTCTATGGCGAAGAACCCGCGAACTTCTGCGATGTCGGCGGCGGCGCCTCGGCTGAGAAAGTGGCGGCGGCCTTCAAGATCATCATGAAAGACCCAAAGGTCGAGGGCATCCTGGTCAACATCTTCGGCGGCATCATGAAGTGTGACGTGATCGCTGAGGGCGTCCTGCAGGCCGTGAAAGAGACCAATCTCTCGGTCCCGCTGGTCGTGCGCCTGGAAGGCACAAACGTCGACAAGGGCAAGGAGATCATCGCCAATTCCGGCCTGAACGTCATCCCCGCCGACGATCTCGACGACGCCGCCCAGAAAATCGTGGCCGCGGTCCGCGGCTAGTCAAACCCAGACAACAAGTTCCAAAGGACCGCTACCCATGTCCATTCTCGTTAACAAAGACACCAAGGTCATCGTCCAGGGCCTGACCGGCAAGACCGGCTCGTTCCACACCAACCAGGCGCTGGACTATTTCGGCACCCAGATGGTGGCTGGCACCCATCCAAAGAAAGCTGGCACAGAGTGGGAGGCCGAAAACGGCGCGAAACTGCCGATTTACGCCACCGCAGGCGACGCAAAGGCGGCCACGGGCGCAAATGCTTCTGTTGTTTATGTCCCGCCGGTTGGCGCGGCCGCCGCGATCGAAGAGGCCATCGAGGCTGAGATTGAGCTGATCATCTGCATCACCGAGGGCGTGCCCGTGCAGGATATGGTCCGCGTGAAAGCCAAGCTCGACAAGTCGAACTCCCGCCTGATCGGCCCGAACTGCCCCGGCGTGCTGACGCCAGAGCAGTGCAAGATCGGCATCATGCCGGGCAAGATCTTCAAGAAGGGCAATGTCGGCATCGTCTCGCGCTCGGGCACGCTGACCTATGAAGCCGTGTTCCAGACATCCCAGGAAGGCCTCGGCCAGTCCACCGCCGTTGGTATTGGCGGTGACCCGGTGAAGGGTACTGAATTCATCGACATGCTGGAAATGTTCCTGGCCGATGACGAGACCGAATCCATCATCATGATCGGAGAGATCGGCGGCAGCGCAGAAGAAGACGCTGCCCAGTTCATCAAAGACGAGGCTGCAAAGGGCCGCAAAAAGCCGATGGCAGGCTTTATTGCTGGCCGCACGGCGCCTCCCGGCCGCACCATGGGCCATGCGGGCGCCATTGTGTCCGGCGGCGAAGGCGGCGCGGAGTCCAAGATCGAAGCCATGGAAAGCGCAGGCATCAAAGTGTCACCCTCCCCTGCCCGTCTTGGCACGACCATGGTAGAAGTTCTCAAGGGCTAGAAGAGCCCTTATCTATGGGGGCTGGGGATCCCTCACGGTGCCAGAACGCACCAAAGCAAGCCCCGCACAAATATGGGTGCCCGGCGGGTCCGGGCCCCTTAAAAGGATGAAGATCCAATGGCAGATGATGCCCGCCCGGTAGACGGCCAAACCCGCAGCGACGCCAATACAGCGATGCTGGACACGCTTTTCCTGTACGGTGGCAGCGCCGCGTATGTGGAGCAGATGCAAGCGGCCTATGCGAAAGATCCGACCTCAGTGCCCGCAAGCTGGCAGGCATTTTTCGCTGAGCTGGGCGATGGCGCCGCCGACGCGGCCGCCAATGCCGAGGGTGCAAGCTGGGCCCGCGAGACCTGGCCGGATCAGGACGACGAGGCCGTGGCCGTATTCGACGGCAACTGGTCCATGCTGGAGCCAATGCTCGAGCAGAAGATCAAATCCCGCGCGCCCGTCGCCGACCCACAAAACATCGCCCTCGCCGTCAAGGACTCGATTCGCGCGCTGATGATGATCCGCGCCTACCGGATTCGCGGGCACCTATCCGCTCAACTCGACCCGCTGGGGATGGAAGAGCGCGGCTACCAGCCCGAGCTGGACCCGAAATCCTACGGCTTTGAAGCCGGCGACCTGGACCGGCCCATCTTCATCGACCACGTTCTGGGCCTGGAATACGCCACCGTGCGTGAAATGCTCGAGATTCTGCGGCGGACTTATTGCTCGACGATCGGCATCCAGTTCATGCACATCTCCGATCCGGAAGAGAAAGGCTGGCTGCAGGAGCGCATCGAGGGCAAGGACAAGGGTGTTCAGTTCACCCCCGAGGGCAAGAAGGCAATCTTCGCCAAACTCGTCGAGTCCGAAGGCTTCGAGAAGTTTCTTCAAAAGCGCTATCCCGGCACGAAACGGTTCGGCCTGGATGGTGGCGAGGCCGCAGTTCCCGCGCTTGAGCAAATCATCAAACGCGGCGGCGCGCTCGGCGTGCAGGAAATCATCATCGGGATGGCGCATCGGGGCCGTCTGAACATGCTCGCCGCCGTGATGGGCAAGCCCTACGAGAAGATTTTCCACGAATTCCAGGGCGGCTCGACCCAGGGTGCGGAAGATTTCGGCTCAGGCGATGTGAAGTATCACCTCGGCGCGTCGTCAGACCGGGAATTCGATGGCAACAGCGTTCACCTGTCCATGAATGCCAACCCGTCCCACCTGGAAGCGGTCGATCCGGTTGTGCTGGGCCGGGCGCGCTCGAAGCAGGCGATGGAACATCGCGACACGGGCGATCTGGACCGCCACAAGGTCATGCCACTCTTGCTGCACGGCGATGCCGCCTTTGCGGGCCAGGGCGTGGTGTCTGAGTGTTTCGCCCTTTCGGGCCTGCAGGGCTATCGCACGGGCGGCACGATCCACTTCATTATCAACAACCAGATCGGGTTCACCACGAGCCCGATGTATTCGCGCTCGTCGCCCTATCCGTCCGATGTGGCGCTGATGGTGGAAGCCCCGATCTTCCACGTGAACGGGGATGACCCGGAAGCAGTGACCTATGCGGCAAAAGTCGCGACCGAGTTCCGCCAGAAATTCGGTAAGGACGTTGTCATCGACATGTTCTGCTACCGCCGGTTTGGGCACAATGAGGGCGATGAGCCCATGTTTACCCAGCCGCTCATGTACAAGAAGATCAAAGACCATCCCCCGACGCGGAAAATCTATGCCCGCCGCCTAATTGAGGAAGGCGTGCTCACCCGCGAGCAGATCAACCAGGAAGTTGAGGATTTCGACGCGTTTCTGGATAAGGAATTCGAAGCCGGAAAGTCCCTTCAGCCGCAAAAACCAGACTGGCTGGATGGCGAATGGGCCGGGTTCCGCCTGCCCGATGATGATGATCGCCGCGGTGTCACCGGCGTGTCTGCAGAGCGCATGCAGCGCCTTGGCAATTCGATCACGACCGTGCCGGACGGCGTCACACCGCACCGCACGCTCAAACGTGTTCTCGATGCGCGGGCCAAGGTCATCACCGAAGGCCAGAATATGGACTGGGCCACGGCGGAGCATCTGGCCTTCGCCACCCTGCTCGATGAAGGCTACCCGGTACGCCTCTCCGGCCAGGATTGTGGGCGTGGCACATTCTCCCAGCGCCACAGCCACATTGTCGACCAGAACACCGGTGATCGCTACACGCCGCTCAATCGTCTTGGCGAAAAACAAGCGCCCTATGAAGTAATTGACTCGCTGCTCTCGGAAGAGGCCGTTCTTGGCTATGAGTATGGCTACTCCCTGGCCGACCCGAACACGCTGACCCTTTGGGAGGCCCAGTTTGGCGACTTCGCCAATGGCGCCCAGGTCTTCTTTGACCAGTTCATCTCCTCAGCCGAGCGTAAATGGCTGCGCATGTCCGGCCTGGTTTGCCTCCTGCCCCACGGCTATGAAGGCCAGGGACCGGAACACTCTTCGGCCCGGCTTGAGCGCTTCCTGCAAATGTGCGCCGAGGACAATATGCAGGTGTGCAACCTAACGACCCCGGCAAACTACTTCCACGCCCTGCGCCGCCAAATCCACCGCGAATTCCGCAAGCCGCTCATCATCATGACGCCGAAATCGCTCCTCCGTCACAAGCTGGCGGTCTCCACCCTGGAAGATATGGGCCCGGAAAGCTCGTTCCACCGCATCCTCTGGGATGATGCTGAAACGCCAGGCCGCGAAGCTGAGGTCAAGCTGACCGCGGACAAGGATATCCGCCGTGTCGTGCTCTGCTCGGGCAAAGTCTATTACGACCTGTTCGAAGAGCGTGAGAAGCTTGGCGTCAATGACGTCTACCTCCTGCGGATCGAGCAATTCTATCCCGTGCCGCGCAAGTCGCTGGTCCATGAACTCAAGCGTTTCAAGAATGCCGAAATGGTCTGGTGCCAGGAAGAGCCGCGCAATATGGGCGGCTGGACCTTCATTCGCGACGAGATCGAATGGTGCGCCGGACAGGCCAAGGTGAAAGCACCAAGGCCAAAATATGCTGGCCGCCCCCCGGCTGCCGCAACGGCCACCGGCCTGATGAGCAAACATATCGAAGAGCGCGACGCCCTGATCGGCGCTGCCCTGGGGCCAGACCCCGTGAGTGACAATATCGTGGTCACCTGACCGCGACCGGATCAAGAAGACGAGACCTGAACCATGACCGACATCACGGTGCCCACACTGGGCGAAAGCGTCACCGAAGCCACTGTGGGCCAATGGCTCAAGGCGGCAGGCGAAAGCGTCGCCAAGGACGAAGTGCTCGTAGAGCTGGAAACCGACAAGGTCTCGGTGGAAGTGCCTGCGCCCGAAGCCGGCACCCTGTCTGAGATCGTCGCCAAGGAAGGCGAAACGGTCGAGATCGGCGCTATCCTGGCGAAACTCGGCGCCGGTGCCGCCGCTCCCGCCTCCAATGGCGGCAATGGCGCAGCGGCCCCAGCCCCAAGCGCACCCGCAGCGGCAAGCACGGGCGGCGCCGCTGTTGACGTGATTGTGCCGGACATGGGCGAAAGCGTCGCCGAGGGCAGCCTTGGCAGCTTCCTGAAAAAGCCCGGCGATGCGGTCGAAAAGGACGAAATCATCGTCGAGATCGAAACCGATAAGGTGGCGCTTGAAGTGGCCGCCAGCGCCTCTGGCACACTTGCAGAAGTGCTCGTCAGCGAAGGAGACAGCGTCACGCCCGGCATGGTGATCGCGCGCATCGCTGCCGGCGCCGGAACACCGGCCGCCAGCGCGCCCGCCGCGGCAAGCCCGGCTCCAACTCAATCAGCCCCAACGGCAAGCGGCGCAGGCACGGATCGTCCCGTGTCCCCGGCCGTGCGCCGCGTCACCAGCGAAGCAGGCGTCAATCCGGCGGCGATCCCCGGGTCGGGCAAAGCAGGCCGCGTGACCAAGGGCGATGCATTGGCCTTCATCAATAAGGGCGGCGCTTCGGCGCCCGCCGCAAAGGCACCCTCACAGGCCCGTGCCCCGCGCGATCTGGGCCCACGCGAAGAACGGGTGAAGATGACCCGCCTGCGCCAGACAATCGCCCGGCGCCTGAAAGAGGCCCAGGATACAGCAGCCATGCTGACCACATTCAACGATGTGGACATGACTGCCGTGATGGACCTGCGCAAGCAGTACAAAGAAGCATTCGAGAAGCGTCACGGCGTGCGCCTCGGCTTCATGGGCTTCTTCGTGAAGGCCTGCGTCAGTGCGCTGAAGGAGATCCCGGCTGTGAATGCCGAGATCGACGGCACGGACATCATCTACAAGAATTTCTACGACATCGGCGTCGCGGTGGGCACGCCAAAAGGCCTCGTCGTGCCGGTGGTGCGCGACTGTGATGAGCTGTCCCTTGCAGGGGTCGAAGCCGAGATTGGCAATCTGGGCCGCAAGGCGCGCGATGGCGAACTCACCATTGAAGACATGCAGGGCGGCACGTTCACCATCTCCAATGGCGGCGTCTATGGCTCGCTCATGTCCACGCCCATCCTGAACCCGCCCCAGTCCGGCGTGCTGGGCATGCACCGCATTGAGCAGCGGCCCGTCGCGGTGAATGGCGAAGTGAAGATCCGCCCGATGATGTACCTGGCGCTGAGCTATGACCATCGCATCGTGGACGGCAAGGAAGCTGTGACCTTCCTGGTGCGCGTCAAAGAAAACCTAGAGGACCCGGAGCGTCTGCTTCTCGACGTCTAAGGCGCTCTCAACATTAAAACCCACAAAACCCCGCCCATCCGGCGGGGTTTTTCGTTGCCCGCTAAAACCTGCTACACTGGCGCCCGGGACACAGGACGGGGACGCAGGCCATGGCCAACACATACAATGTGGCTTTCTGGAACGTGGAGAACCTCTTCGCGCCGGACGGGCATCCGACACGTATTGACTGGATGGCAAGGCGCCTGGCCAACCAGCTCAAGGGTTGGAGCCCGGCCATATTTGAGCGGAAGATCAGCCAGCTGGCCAAGGTGATCGCGGCCATGAATGGCGGGCAAGGCCCCGATCTGCTCGGTCTGTGCGAAGTGGAGAACAGATTTGTCCTGGATACGCTTGTGGCTGCCGTTTCTGGCCTCCTGCCCGGGCGGGACTACCGCGTTGTTCACGCCGACTCCGAACGCGACCGGCGCGGCATCGATACCGCATTCCTGTTTGACCACAACCGGATCGCGGTGAACGCAAACGAGGTGTTTTCCCATTTTGTCATGCGCCGTACGGGCACGCGCGACATCCTCCAGGCAACATTCACAACAACAACCGGCAATGAGTTCATCGCCCTTGCCAATCACTGGCCATCGCGCCGCGGCGGCGCCCACCTCAGCGCGGGATTTCGCCAGACCGCCGGTGAGACCCTTGGCTATTGGCATGAACGCATCCGCGAAGAGAAAAACGACAAACGCTACCCAGTCATTGCCCTGGGGGACTTCAATGATGAACCCTTTGACCCGTCCATGACCGTCAATGCGCGCGCCACGCGGGTACGCAGTCTCGTCACGCGGGGTACCTCGGCCCGGTTTCTCAACCTCTCCTGGGCCTATCGGGACCAGCGGGTAGACACGACCGGGCGCAGCCGCATCGTGTCCGGAACGCTCTACTATGAAGGTGAACCGAATCTGTTCGATCAGATCCTGGTCTCAAAGGGCTTTTTGCTCGAGGACAGCCCCATAACATGTGATGTACGGAGTGCGCGCCTGGACACCATTCCGGAAATGGTGAGTCGCAAGTCATCGGAAGGGCCGATCCGGTTCGGCTTTCCCCGCAAGGGCCAGACAGACGGTTACATCAACCTGGACGGTTTCAGTGATCACTTTCCCATCAGTCTCACCCTGAAAGAAGCCTCATAACCGGGCACCGCGGCCAGTCTCCTAAGGAATCCGCCTGCTTCAGAAACCAGGGACAGCGATTTCGAAAGCCCTGATTCATCTCGCCGAATTTTTCGTTAAGCGTTTACCCGCCATTAACCACATCGGCCGCATACGGGCGTTGTCTTCTTTCTCGGAGACACCCACCATCACCCAACGCCTCGGCGGAAGCTTTTGCTTCCGCCCTTTTTTTTGCGCAGAACATGGGAAAGGCGTTTGACACACGCGCGCGCTTTGCTATCAGGCGCGCTTACCTGTCGGTGATCCGCGATAGCTCAGTTGGTAGAGCAGGCGACTGTTAATCGCCCGGTCGTAGGTTCGAGTCCTACTCGCGGAGCCACACTTTCGGAAAAACTAGGCTGCAGGCTTCTGGGCTGGCCAGGGCTTGATCTTGGCTGGAGCCGGACTGGGATTGAACTCGGTCTCGTCCAGCGCCGCGAGAGCGCGCTCCCGGTCCGCGCCGGTGAAGCTGCCGGTCGTTAGGCAGAACTCGACGAAATTGCCGTTGGGATCATGGGTGTAAACCGAGTGGCACCAATTATGGTCGATTTCCAGAACGTCATGGCCGGCTGCATTCCAACGCGCCCGCCAGTCGTCCAGTTCCTCCTTCGAGTGCGCCGTGAACGAAATGTGGTTCGTGCCCGCTGGCAGGTTGGCGGCCTTGTTCAGATCGAACTCGTGGGCGTCCTGTGTCGGGGTGTCATGCAGCTCCCAGAACGCGATGAAACGGCTGTCGTCGCCATCCATGCGATAAAAGAAGTGCTTGCCCCAACCGCCTTCGCGAATCGGCGCGATCTCAACCTTTACAAGCTCAAACCCCATCACGCCTTCGTAGAAGGCATGGGTCGCGGCCATGTCCTCTGTGGCCAAAGCCAGGTGGTGATACGCCATTATCCGTCTCCTCTTTCGTCCACCATACCCATCACATCCCCCGCCTCACCGGGCGCGGCGATTTCCACCACACGCTCATCCACGTCGTCATACTCCAGACGCAGCGCCCGGCTCATCACAGCGTGCATCATGTAAGTGCATGTGATGTAGGTCAGCTCCAGGATCTCCTCGTCTGACAAAGCCGCCTTGAGCGCCGCAAACACACCGTCGGGCACCCTTCCCCGCTCAAGCACCAGCGCATCTGTGTAGGCCAGCACGGCGCGCTCTACAGGGCTGTAGCAATCCGCCGTCTGCCAGTGGGGGATCGAAGCGATCTGCACCTCAGTGAGCCCCACATCCCGAGAGGCCTTGCAGTGTTGTGAGAAGACGAATTGTGAGCCCACCGCGTAGCCTGCCCGGGTCTGGCCCAGCTCGCGCAGCTTCGGATCGATCTTGCGGTCTGGAGAACGGTAAAAACGGAAGCCTTCGGTCGTGTGGTTGAACGCGTCGGGTACGATGTTAAACACTGTCCACCAATTGCCCGGCGTGCCGGTGGGCGTACCCTTTGCCGTGAGCGGATCCGCACCTTCGCCGAACAACATGTCGAAGATGCGGTCGGCATAGGCATTTCCCGCCTCGCGACCTGCCTGTTTCAGCCTCGGCATGGCGTATCCTCCTTATGGGGAGCGCATCGGGCGCCCACTTGGCAAGACTAGCAAACAAAGCGGCTTCGGCCAGCTTTCCGCGAGGTCTCATCTTGAACCGAGCGCCGGTTGCGCAATCATAATCCCCAAGACACCGCACCAAGACGGACACTTCAGGAGGATTTCCATGGCTGACGCATACATCATCGACACCTGCCGCACCCCCCGCGGGATCGGCAAACAGGGCAAGGGCGCCCTGGCGCATCTGCATCCCCAGCATCTCGGCGCAACGGTGCTCGCAGCCCTGCGCGATCGCAATGATCTGAATACGGCGGACGTGGACGACATCATTTGGGGCACCTCCAGCCAACGCGGTGCCCAGGGCGCTGACCTCGGCCGCATGGCGGCGCTGCAGGCCGGGTATGACATCAAGGCGTCGGGCGTCACGCTAGATCGCTTCTGCGGGTCCGGCATCACATCGGTCAATCTCGCGGCGGCCCAGGTCATGTCTGGCATGGAGGATGTGGTGATCGCCGGTGGCACCGAAATGATGAGCTACACCTCAGCCACGGCGGACCCGAAAGTGCCGCCCATGCTAGACGCGGGCAACACGACCCTGCGCAAAATGCATCCCCAGTCGCAGCAAGGCGTGTGCGCCGATGCCATCGCCACGCTGGAAGGGATCGACCGACAAGCCGTTGACGAGCTCGCCTGCACCAGCCAGCAGCGCGCGGCCCGCGCCATTGAAGAAGGTCGTTTCGACAAATCGCTGGTGCCCGTCCACAATGAGGATGGCTCCCTCGCCCTCGACACCGAAGAGTTTCCCCGCCCAAGCACCACAATGGAGAGCCTCGCCGGTCTCAAGACCGTGTTCGATATGTGGGCCGGCATCCCGGTGGACGAGGATGGGACGACCTATGGCTCCCTGATTACGCAGAAATACCCCCAGCTGAGTGATGGGTTCGACCATGTTCACCATGCCGGAAACTCGTCGGGTGTGGTCGACGGCGCGGCGGCGCTGCTGCTGGCGTCAGAGGCGGCCATGGAGAAGAATGGCTGGACACCCCGGGCAAGGATCGTCGCAACGGCAAATATGGGTGACTGCCCGACGCTTATGCTCAATGCGCCCGTTCCGGCCGCGAAAAAGGTGCTCGAAAAAGCCGGGCTGACGGTCGATGACATCGACCTGTTCGAGATCAACGAAGCCTTTGCCGTCGTGGCCGAGAAATTCATCCGTGATCTCGAGCTCGACCGGGAGAAGGTCAACGTGAATGGCGGCGCCATGGCCCTGGGACACCCCATCGGCGCCACGGGCTCCATCCTCATCGGCACCATCGTCGACGAATTGGAGCGTACCGGCCAGAAACGCGGCCTGGTCACAATGTGCGCGGCCGGCGGCATGGCCCCGGCGATTATCGTCGAGCGGGTTTAAGCCGGAACAGCCAGGCCCTTCATTGCGGTTTCCGCCGCCTCAAGGGTCTGGTCAATGTCGGCCTGGGTCATCGCGGCGCCGATGAACATGTTGTGGTAGGTGTGGAAGTAGATGCCTTGCTCAAACATGGCGCTGACAAAGGCGGAGCCAAGGGCGAGGTCCTTGGCCCCCTCGCCATCAAACATGATCAAGGGCATCTGCACCGGCCCGGTCTGGCTCAGCGGCAGGCCATGGGTCTCTGCCAGGCTAGCAAGACCGTCCCGCAGACGTTCGCCGAGGCCCTGCATGTGCTCCAGATAGTCGCTGTCGCGCAGGATCTGGAGCGTTTTCAGGCTGGCGGCCATTGCAGCAGCGGCAAACCAGAACGAGCCCGTGACATAGATTTTGCCTGCGGACTCTCGTGCGCGGTCATTGCCAAGCAACGCAGAGATCGGATGACCATTGGCGATCGCTTTTCCCCAGAGCGAGAGGTCTGGCTCAACCCCAAGCGCGCTCCAACTGCAGTCCCGCGCCAACCGGAAACCAGCGCGAATATCGTCGACCACCAGCAGCGCATCTCGCTCGTCACAGACCTTTCGCGCCAGTCGCGCATAATCTGGCTCCGGCAGTTCCTGATCCACCAGCACGTCATGCTTGAACGGCGCACAGAAAATCGCTGCCAAATCGTCGCCGGCCTCGTCCACCGCCGCCTGCAAGCTCTCTGCGCTGTTGTACTCACAATAGATGAAATGGGCCCGGTCCTCCGCCACGGTGCCGGCGGGTAGAGGCGTGCACCAGGGCGCAGCGCCGTGATACGCGCCCTTGGCGAAGATCACCTTCCGGCGCCCGCGATAGGCCCGCGCCGCGAGCAGGGCCATGGAGCTGGCATCTGTGCCGTTCTTGCAGAACATCGCCCAGTCGGCATGGCCGATCATGCCCGTAAAAGCCTCTGCCAGGTCCACCATGACCGGGCTGGGTCCCGTTGCGGCGTCAATTTCAGCGAGCTGTGCAGTATACGCCGCGTCTATCTCTTCATGGCAGTAGCCCAGCAGGTTCGGCCCATACCCGCACATGAAATCAATGTAGCGATTGCCGCCAGTGTCCCAGAGATAGGCGCCCTTGGCGCGGGAGAAAAACTGCGGCGCGCCAACGGGCAAGGTGGCGACGGACTGGTGGCCGTACATCCCGCCCGGGATCACTGCCGCTGCGCGCGCCTTCAGCGCTTCATCCTGGGCCTTCGCCATTATCTCCTCCCGCGTACCTTGTTTTCACGCAGGGTGGCGGAGAGAGCCGCAAAAGAAAAGCCCGCCGGTCGGGGCGGGCATTCCTAATATGATGGGCTTTGCGGCCGCAAGCTCGGTCCATCGCGACAGGCGAGGCCCGACGCTTGGCTCGAACAAGACTGCCTATCCGACGATATCGGAGAGGGAGAAGAACTGGGCAATCTCGATGGCAGCGTTCTCTTCGCTGTCGGATCCGTGCACGGAGTTCTCGCCGATGGACTTGGCAAACAGTTTGCGGATGGTGCCGTCTGCGGCCTCTTCCGGGTTCGTTGCGCCCATGACTTCGCGGTATTTCGCAACAGCGTTTTCGCCTTCCAGAACCTGTACAACGACCGGCGCTGACGTCATGAACTCGACCAGTTCACCATAGAAGGGACGCTCGGAGTGGACTTCGTAGAAGCGACCGGCCTGGGCGTCGGTCATGTGGATGCGGCGCTGGGCAACAATGCGCAGGCCGGCGTCTTCGATCACCTTGTTGATCGCGCCTGTGAGGTTACGCTCGGTGGCATCGGGCTTGATGATGGAAAACGTATGCTGGACAGCCATTTGGGGCTCCTGAAAGCTATGGGAAATCGAGTGCTGCGCGGCCTATAGCGGGGCCGGCTACGCGCAGCAACCTCAGATATCAACAGAGTGACGGGTTCGTCCGATACCCCGGCCAACAGGGTTTAAAATCCATAACTCAGGTCCAGTTTGAAAATGGAGTCGCGGCGCTGGTTGTCTTCCGGCGGATCAGTTTCGTAGCGCACCTCATAGGAAAGATCTGTGCGGATTGCGCGAGAGACACGGAACTGCAGCGATGACGACGAAACCAGCGTGTTGGTCGGCTCCGAAAGCGTCACACGCATCGACTGCTCAAAGCCGATATCGCCCTGAAGCGTCCAATCGCCCAACAGCGCTCCATAGAGGACCCAATCTCCCTGTGTGCCCTCTTCACCTTCAATCACGGAAAACCGGTATCCAGGCCCCAGTTCGGCCTTCAACTTCGCAGCGTCTCGGTCAATCAGGTCTGTCCCGATACCACCGCCGAAGAATGTGCGGTGTTCAAATCCGGAGAACGCATCGGCATCATGGGACCCGCGAAGATAACCGTGGATGCCGTCGCGGACCGTTGAGTCAATCTGGTAAGCGACACCCCAACGGCGCTGGCTGGTTTCACCCCGGTTTTCCGCTGTGTCGGCATAAACATCCAGCTGGTTTACCCGCCCTTGTTCGGCGCGGCTGAGCCGGGTTTTCAGCCCCAAACGGGACGTATCGGAATTGCCTTGTGATGAGCCCGCAGAAAACGCGACACGACCGCCCCAGTCCCGGAAGTAATTCCAACGCGGCGGGTCCGCGGCTGCGACTGTGGACGGCGTTAACAGAAGGTCCGGCTCATCGGATGGCGTGCGCAGAAATTCCAGAAGTCCATCAATCTCGTCGATGTGTTCAGGATAGGCCATTTTGGCCGCCGCCGTGACAGCGCCAAGATCCGCAGCGTCATCTTGATCGCGGGCAGCCAGGCTAATCATCTGATAAACCGCCAGCGGCAAACCATCGGGGTCCGCCTCGGTGGTAGGCGCCGCGGCAATTTGAGAAACGCCGAGAAGCAAGGCCATCAGCATGGAAACACTCTACATTTGGGAGAAAACACTACGCCCGACCTGCCGTTCAAGTCGCGGCACGGTCAAGGCCGACACACCAAGAAAATGACCCGGCGGTAATGATTTGTGCTTGTGCTGGGATTTTCTCGAAACAGCCTGTCTGTGGTACCGTCTCAGCAGGAGGACTGAACCTATGGGCCATATACTCGCGTATTTGAAAATTGTGGTGCTGGTCGCGCTGGCGGCGGCGCTTTACCCAGCACTTGCCCTGATATGGGCAGGCTCGCTTCCGGCTGATCTCGGCAAGCTCGCCGCGACGCTTGGATTGGTCGCGGCTGTGGGGTTTGTGGTTACGCTGCTCAGCCTGCCGGGTAAGCCGCCCGTCGACAAAGAACCGATCTGAGGGGCGCTCCATGGCAGACGCAATCAACACATTCCTGATGTTTGAGGACGGCAAAGCAGATAGCGCCATGGCGTTCTACACCTCCCTTTTTGAGGATGGCGAAATCCTCGAGGTCACCCGCTTTGGCGCGGAAGGCCCCGCAAAGCCCGGCACAGTGATGACGGCGAAGTTCCGCATGGCCGGACAGGAGGTGATGTGCACGGACAGTCCGATCTCGCACAATTTCACCTTTACGCCCGCCACATCCTTTTTCGTGACCTGCAGCGACACCGCCGAGCAGGACAGGCTCTATGACGCCCTGATGGATGGCGGCAGTGCCTTGATGCCGATGGACAATTACGGCTTCAGCCAGCGCTTCGCCTGGGTCAACGACAAGTTCGGCGTCTCCTGGCAGCTGAATCTGCCCTGAGGTTTCGAGGCTACATTTGTGAAGTCGAACGATAGCAGGGTCGAGAAGCAGCTAGACCGGGAACTACCGGTTCCTGACTGCTGGAGACCAACCCTGAAGATTGTGGCCGACAACCTCGTATCCGGAGCCAAACCGGTCGGCCCCTCTATTCGAACCGTGGACGAAGACGTATTTAGCATCAGTCGACAGAACATTTTGCACTACCCAGACGCGATAGGACCACTGACTGAATTTGCATGGGAAAGCTCTGTATACATCTGGACAGGAAAACACTGGGCAGTGTTGGTCGACCTGACGACGCTAACCGGAAAACGCAGCGACCTTGTTTTACATGCGGAAGTGTATGAAGTAGCGGCCGAGTACCAATTTGAAATTGGTCTAGTCTACGTTCCTTGAAAAAGCAGAAATCACTTCCCCGCTTCCTTCCAGCCGCCTTTTGAGGTCTGTTGGAAGTAGCGGCAGGTGTGGCCCGCATCCTTGGCGGCTTTGAATTGGGCACGGGCGATGTCGCGGGTTTTTGTGTCAGCGCCTTCGAACATCACCATGCAGCGCTCGAACGGCGCATCGGTCGGGGCTTCTGTCCCATCGAGCAACAGGACGGCGGCGGCTTCATTCTCGTTTTTAAGTGCGCCAGAGATCAGGATGGGCTGGCGCGCGGGGTCGAGCCCCGCTGCCTCGGCCTGGCCATGGGGCAGAAAGCTATCGTCGGAATAGGTCCAAAGCCCGGCATCGAGCGCGGCGCGGCGGCTGTCATCGGCGCTCACCGCCAACACCCGCCAGCCCCGCTCAAGACACTTCTCAAGCAAAGGTCCCGCAGCCCGCTCCGGCCCGGTCTTCTCCAGATGGTAAAACCACCATTCGGGGGCATGATCCGCCATTAGCTCATTATGACGACGAAACCTTCGCCGCGCTCCACCTGTTGACTGATGAACGTCTTGAAGCTGTTGAGGCCATGCTTGATGTACTCGATGTCTTCATCGTTCCATTCGAAACCGGGATACAGCGGGTCCGCCAGTGTTGCCGCTTTGGTGAGCCTGTCATCAATCAATGAATCTGAGAGTTCATCGAACACACCCTTAATCGTTCGGGCGGTTTGCGCGTCGATCCCTCTTGCCGGGCCATATCCGTAGTCGGCTTCGAATGGGTTTCCGCCAAAGAGCAGAAAGGCAGCCGGAAACGAGCCACCCATGCCGTCTCCAGTGAGGCAATAGTGGATCGCATGCCATGCCTTGTCCGCGTCAGCGACGCGACCCGATGCGTATCGCTGTTCAGACAGCAAATCGGCGTCGTTATCGTTCGCCATCTTGGTCAATTCATCATCGCTCGCCGCCACGAGATAGATGATCATGCTCATGACATGTTACCCCTCGTATTTTTCCGCGATCATGCGACTGAGCAGGCGGGGGCCGAAGCCGGAGGGCCAGCTAGGGTCGCTGGCGGGCTTATTGCCCTCGCGCCAGGCAACGCCTGCAATATCCAGGTGAGCCCAGGCGACGTCCTTGTTCACGAAGCGCTGGAGGAACTGCGCCGCCGTGATGGAGCCCGCAGCGCGCCCGCCAATGTTGCGCATGTCCGCGAATTTGGACTTGAGCAGCCCGTCATAGGCCTCGCCCAGGGGAAGCCGCCAGACCTTCTCGCCGGACGCCTCAACCGCGCCCTCAATGGCGCCCGCCAGCTCGTCATTGTTTGAAAACAACCCCGCATGCTCATGGCCGAGGGAGATTACGATTGCGCCGGTAAGCGTGGCCAGGTCCACGATCGCGCGCGGCTTGAAGTGTTCCTGGGCGTACCAAAGCACATCGGCGAGCACGAGGCGGCCTTCGGCGTCGGTATTCTGCACTTCGATGGTCTGGCCCGATGCGGAGGTCAGAATATCGCCGGGACGGATAGCGTTGCCGTCGGGCATGTTCTCGACGAGACCGATGAGGCCAATAACGTTTGCCTTCGCCTTGCGCCGCGCGAGCGCCAGCATAGCGCCGGTCACAGCCGCCGCGCCGCCCATATCGCCCTTCATGTCTTCCATGCCAGCGCCGGGCTTCAGGGAGATGCCGCCCGTATCGAAGCAGACCCCCTTGCCAACGAGGCAGACGGGATCCTCGCTGCCACCGCCATTCCATTTCATGATCGCCAGCTGGCTCTCACGGATGGAGCCCTGCCCCACGCCGAGCAGGGAGCCCATGCCGAGCGCTTTCATCTTCTCTTCGCCGAGGATTTCGACCTCAAGGCCTTCCGCCTCCAGCGCTTTGGCGCGTGCGGCAAAGCTCTCGGGATAGAGCACGTTCGGGGGCTCGTTCATCAGGTCACGGGCGAGGCACGTGCCAGCGGTTTCCGCGTCCAGGGGCACGAAGGCGTCTTCAGCGGCGGACGCCTCTTCGGTGATGACCGTGAAGTCCGTCAGGTTCGGCTTCTGGTCGTCCTTCAGCTTGGTGAAGTAGGTGTCAAAGCGATAGGCAGCGAGTTTGGCGCCTGCGGCCGCGCTGGCAGCATGCTCAGGCGCATCGACGCTCAGCGCCAGGGATTTGAATCCGCTCATCGCTTGGGATTTGACCAGTTCCGCGCCGATCCGCTCATAGGTTGCGGGCTTCCGGTCGGCAGGTTTGCCCCCGCCGATGAGCACGACCCGGCGCGCTTCAACGGATTTCGGCATCACCACGATCGCCTGTTGGCCAAGTTTCCCGGTGAACCGCTCGGCGGCCAATGCTTCGGTCAAAAGGCCGCCAGACGCCTCGTCCAGAGCCTTGGCTGCATCCGGAAGACTCGCGCCGTCATCGACAATCATCGCCTGGATATCGGCGTTGGCGGAACTCTTGAAACTGATTTTCATCTGTAAACTCTCCATCTGGAGTGACACTTAGCCATCGACGCGGGCGGTGCAACTCGCTACTTGGGAAATTCCGCCACCCACTCCATACTCTCGCGCAGCGATTGCCCCATAGGAGCTCCGCCCCGCCCCATGAACCGGATTCAGAAATACCTGTTCGGCGAAGTGCTGCGTACGGTTGTCACCATCGTAGGCGGACTGGCGCTTCTGGCTCTGTTGGCCCAGGGTCTGTCCCAGACGGACCTCATTATTGAGAACCGGCAGTCGGCGCTCACCTATTTCTACATTGTCATGCTTGGCGCACCGCAAGTGATCGCGTTGCTGACACCGCTGGCGTTATTTATCGCCGCGGTCTGGTCGCTGAACCGCATCCACAAGGACAATGAGATCGTCGTGGCTCAGGCCGCCGGAATGGCGCGGTGGCAAGTGGCCTCACCCATCATCCGGCTCGCCTGCATGGCTGCGGTGGTGCACCTATCCATCAATCTCTGGGTTCAGCCTACGGCCCAGCGCACCCTTCGCGAAAATGTAGCCGATATTCGCCAGGATCTCGTGGCGGCGCTGATCCAGCCTGGACAATTCACCGAGGCCGACGACCAGCTCACGTTTTATGCGCGCGACAGCCAGGGCGATGATCTGCGCGGCATTCTGATTTCCGATGGAAGGGACCCAAACCGCCGGGTCGACTATCTCGCCCAGGAGGGCACCGTGATCCGCGTCGACGGCACGCCAGCCATCGTCATGCGCAATGGCCAGATCCACGACCTCTATGAGAACGCGTCCCTCTCTATTCTCGATTTTGACCAATACACATTCGATCTCGCGCCCTTCATGGCAGAAGAGGGCGAAGTGACATTGAAGAGTTCAGACAGGTACCTGAATGAGCTCTTTTTCGTGGATCGGAAAAACTATCTCGAAGTGCGCAATGCCGACTCCTTCATGGCGGAGGGACACGCGCGACTGACCATGCCACTGTTGAACATCGCCATGGCCATGATCGCGGTCATGGCGGTGATTGGGGGGGATTTCTCGCGGCGCGGATACTCAAAGCGCATTGCGTTCGCCACGGCAGGCGCACTCGGACTGGTGATTGTTCAACTCTCGGTCCAGTCGGCCGCCGCCAGTGATCCCATGTTGAACATTGCCCAATGGGGCGTGCCGCTCTCGGTCATTGTCGTGGTGGCCTGGCTCAGCTTCATGCGCGGCTCCAGCCTGAAGGCTGCGCGCACGCGGCGCTTCCTCCTGCGCGAACGCCTTGGCGAGGATGAGGCCGCCACCGCATGACCCTGTTTCCGCGCATATCCCGCTATATCCTTTGGCAGTGCCTGCAGGGGCTCGGCCTTGTCCTATCCATATTCATCCTGGCCATCATGCTGGTCGATGTAGTGGAACAGCTTCGCACCGTGGGCGGGGATGTGGAGCTGTCTGTCATACAGGCTGTGCAGCTCTCGCTGATGAAGCTTCCGATGCTGATCGAGCAGACCCTGCCCTTTGCGATCCTGATTTCGGCCATGATCGCCTACACCCAACTCAATCGCCGCGCAGAACTCTCCATCATCCGCGCCAGTGGCATGTCTGCATGGCGTTTCCTGACCCCGCTCGTCGTTATGGCGGGCCTGATCGGCGTGTTCTCCATGACGGTTCTGAACCCAGTGGGCGCGCATTTGACAGCGGGCTTTGAATCCGCGCGTGCGCAACTCCTGCAAGATGGCGCACCGGCCCGCGCCGCCGCAACGGCGGGGGACGATATCTGGCTGCGCCAGGGCGATCAGCAGCGCCAGATGGTGATCTACGCCGAGGAAGTCGTCGATGGATCGGAGCTGCGCGGCGTGAAGATTCTCGAAGAAGAGCGCGTGATCGAAAACGGGCAACCCACGGAACTGTTCGAATTTGTCCGCCGGATTGATGCAGAGCGTGCGCTGATCCGAAACGGGTTCTGGCAGCTTGAAAACCTGATCGAGAACACGCCGGGCAGCGCAGGCATTCAACGCGATTATCTTTCCATCCCCACCGATCTGGATGCTGATCGGCTATTGGATCGGTTCGCCTCGCCCAACACGATCGGATTTTGGGACCTGCCGCGCTTTATCGGCCAGACAGCATCGGCCGGGCTCGATGCCTCGCGTTACAGGATGCGCTATTGGAGCCTCCTGGCGTCGCCCGTGCTCTACATCTCAATGGCGCTGATCGGGGCGCTGGTCTGTCTGCGCCTTTCGCGCCTCGGCGGCACGTCCCGGCTGATCGCCATCGGCGCAGGCTCGGCCGTCGGCTTGTTTTTCGTCACCCAGCTGTCCTCCAGCCTGGGCTCGGCCGGCGCCGCACCGCCCTACATCGCGGCGTGGTCACCGGCCCTGTTTGCCCTTTTCGCCAGCCTCGGCGTGCTGGCGTATCGGGAAGACGGCTAAGCGTTAGCTGCGCACCGCGTGTTTCATGATCACCCGGCTACCTTCCGGGATGTTCAGCCGGTCGAAGGTCCAGGAAAGCTGCTCAATCGTGGGCGCGGCGCGGCAGGTATCCGCATCGTCGCGGCGGAACTCAACGGAATAGAGCCGGTCGGACTCGCGATCGACATCGAATGAAAAGTCCGCCTCTGACGTACAACCATTGCTGCGCACCCAGATCGACACGGCATTTTCTTCCACAAGGGCGCCATGGACCGTGCGGGGGCTGGAATACTCAAAATCTGCTGAGAAATCATCCTCGTCAGCGTCGATGATCACACACCCTGGCAGGGCAATGGCGGCGAGAACCGCCGTCGCAGCGGAAAAACGTTTCATTTTGGACAAGCTCCTTATTGACAAACAATATCTGCATATTGAATATCGAGAAAACTCAGCCAAGCCAGTTTCCGCTCTTCCCGAAAGGATCTTCCCATGACACGCTTCTTCATCGGCTCAGCCGCCCTGGTGGCACTTACGGCCTGCGTCTACACAACATCGTCTTTCGACACCGCCAATGCCGAGTCCACGGGCGACGCCACCGACCTGAACGGCGTGAAGCGTTTGTCGGCGTCCGCTGGACTGAACGTGGAGTATGAAGTTTCCGACGCCTACACGATCGATATCGAAGTGCGCCGTGGGGACATTGAGGACGTCCGAATCGAGCGCAGCGGCGACACGCTGGAGATTGGCCGGGTCCGCAAGAATGGGTGGGGCTGGGGCGACCGCCTCAGCGCAACTGTCACGGTTCTCGGACCGAATCTGGTCGAAGTGGACGCTTCATCGGGATCAGACGTTTTCGTAAAGGGGATCAGCGCTGGAGACTTCGACGTCGAGTCGTCCTCCGGAGCGGATGTCGACATTGAAGGCACTTGCGAAACACTGCGCGCAGACGCGTCTTCGGGCTCTGATATCGACGCCTCGGCCCTGCGCTGCGTCGATGGCAACCTCGAAGCCTCCTCCGGGGCAGACATTGACGCCTACCTGACCGGCACTGTGAACATTGATGTCTCATCCGGCGCTGATGCGACCGTGGAAGGCGGGGCGCGCATTGGATCGGCGGAAAAATCCTCCGGCGCCGGGTACAGCGTTAAGCCAGGTCCGCTTTGATCGCCTCAAGGAAATCGATCAGTATCTGACGGTCGGGCCCGCCGCTCACGGTGATGCGGGTTCCGCCCAGGCGGATTTGCCACCAGCCATGCTTTTCAATCGGGTTCGCCAACAAGTCTGCCATTGGAATAAACTGTGGCTGGTCAAAGTCGCCAGATGAGTGGTTCACGCGCAGTCCCACGGGTGTCAAAACCATTGCATCATTTGCGTTTTTCATCACCGTGAAATCGACCAGGGCGAGCACATTTTCGCCCTCCGGCACACCGCATTTCAAACGCGCATTCATCAGTTTCGAGTCCGGAATGTCGCCCACATGGAGCTGGTCATCGCACTCGAAACGTTTGAGGCCTTCATCCAGCGCGCCGACGGGCTGTGCGGTCGGCGCCATCGGAGGTGTCGGCTCGGCCACGGTAGCGGGTGACTCACCGGGCGTGATGATCCGCTCCAACGCCTCAGCGAGGCGTCCAGCATCCTCGACGAACCGCATATGGCTCAGCGTTGCTGCATTGCGCCGCGCCAGCGGTTTCAACTCCTGGGGCAATTGTTCCGATGACGGCATGACCGCCCCATCCAGCAAGACCGGCACGACGCGCACATCGCGCTCAAGCGCGGCCGCAATCTCGATGCGGACAAAATCACCCTCATCCTTCAACCGGTCGCTCAACCAGCGCGGGCCGATTATGGCGATCAGCGCATCGCATGCGGCAACCTTCTCTGAAATCACCTCATGGAAATCGACGCCGATTTCGATCCCGTCGACATCCATGAACACCTCCTCGCGGCCCAGCCGCGCGGAGAGATGATCGAACAGTCTGCCGGCGGATGCGGCGGCATCTTCACGGCGATAGGAGATGAAAACACCCGACATGGGGAAGACTCCTGTGATGAATCTAGCGCCAAAATATTCCGTGATCGACGCAGAGTGAAGCTCGCATTTCTCAGGCGCTCATTCTAAACATCCGCCATGACCCTTCTTAATCCCGATATTGACGGTGGTTTCGACCTGAATGCCGCCGCCGCCGTGTTCCGAACCCATGGACACGTTCGTCTGGCCGGCGCTTTGAAACCCGAGCGTGCCGATGCCGTCGCTACAGCCGCGACCACGATTACGGACTGGACCCTCTCCTACGGCGCAAAGGAAGGCGTAGGCCGGGTCGACCCCCGGGAAATCCCAACGTGGCCCGATGAGAAAAGGATGGGGTTCAACCAAACCCTCGTTGAGTCTGCGCGCAATGGTGAGGGGTTTGCCTATTTCAGCCGCAGTCTGACAAGTGATGATGGCCAGCCCGCCATGCCCGCGCCTGTCACGGCGATGGCAAATGACCTGATGAGCCGAGACGTCCTGGATTTTGTTGGCAAGCTGACGGGCCTCAGCGGCGTCGCGAAAGCCGATGCACAACTCACCCAATTTCGACCCGGCCACTATCTTACGCGCCACACAGACAGCCCGCGGGGCGAAAACCGAAAGCTGGCCTTTGTCTGGGGCCTGACCCAGAGATGGCATCCTGATTGGGGCGGTCTGCTGCAATTCTACGATCCCGATGGCACGCCAAAGCTCGCCTTCACGCCGGGCTTCAACACGCTGGACCTGTTCTCGGTCGAGAAGGTGCATGCGGTCACCTATGTGGCGCCCTTTGCGGGCGGGCCGCGCCAGGCCGTGTCCGGCTGGTATCTGGGTTAGCCTCCGCAACGTCACCGATTGCCGAATAATCGCCCGGGGGCATATCTACGCCCATGGCAGACACTGTTCCCCAGGACTTCGACCCGACTCCGCTGGCCCAGTATGGCGGAGGAGCGCCAACGGCGCCCGATTGGTTCTCCAAAGCAGTTGCCACGCCGTTTGAGGAGCGATTTGTCGATGTGGAGGGCGCGCAGGTGCGCTATCAGGTCTGGGGGGATGCCGACAAACCCGGCCTGCTGCTGGTGCATGGCAATGGCGCACATGCCCACTGGTGGGACTTCATCGCGCCCTACTTGACGGAGCACCATCAGGTCGCCGCGATGACCTTTTCCGGCATGGGCGACAGTGAGTGGCGGGACGCCTACAGCCTTCAGGGCTTTGCCGATGAGCAAATGACCGTTCTTGCCGATGCGGGATTCTTCGACCGGTCTGCCAAGCCGATCATCTGCGCCCACAGCTTCGGCGGCTTCGCAACTTTCCTTGTTTCTGCAAAGCACGGCACGCGGCTCGGCGGAACAATCACAGTGGATACGCGGGTCAACCCGCCCGGCGGCAAGCAGATGGGGCCACCCACCCGCCCCCGGGGCAATCGCGTCTACCCCACTCTGGCCGATGCACTGGCGCGCTTCCGGCTTGCCCCGCCCCAGCCCTGCGAAAACCATTTCGTCATGGACTATATCGCCCGACATTCCCTGAAAGAGGGAACCGGCGACCGGGGCGAGCCCGGATGGACCTGGAAATTCGATCCCGGCATCTGGCAAAACTTCACAGGCATGGACGATCCCGGCGCCCTGTTGCGGGCCACCGGGTGTCGCACAGCCATCATTCGGGGCGAACAGTCCATCCTCATGGGCAATGATGTGCGCGACTTCATGCTGGACTGCCTGGGCGGACACGTGCCGTTTATCTCGATCCCCCACGCCCAACACCATGTCATGCTGGACCAGCCCCTGGCTTTCGTTTCCGCCGTACGCACACTCCTTCAAGAGTGGCGCCGCTCCGCACCCCATCGCAACGTGTAGGACGCCCGCCCATGCTGACCGCCGATCTCGCAGGAAAAACCGCTTTCATCACCGGCGCCTCGTCGGGTTTCGGGGTGCAGTTCGCCAAAGTGCTGGCGGCCAATGGCGCGGCCGTGGCCGTCGCTGCGCGCCGGGCGGACCGATTGGAAGCACTGGTCACAGAGATTGAGGCGGCAGGCGGACAGGCCAAGGCGATTGCCCTGGATGTGAGCGATCCCGATGCGGTGAAGGCGGCCTTCGCGGAGGTCGGCGCGGCAGATATTGTGGTGAACAATGCCGGTGTCGCCGGCGCGAGCCGGGCCATCGACACCCCGGCCGATGAGTGGCGCTGGGTTTATGACGTCAACGCCCATGGCGTGTTCTGGGTGGCCCAGGCCGCCGCCCAACAGATGATCGAAGCTGGAAAAGGCGGATCCATCATCAACATCGCCTCGATCACGGCCTTCCGTGCCGCTGCAGGCAGCGCCGCCTATGCCAGTTCCAAGGCCGCCGTGGCACACCTCACCTCCCTGCTGGCGCTGGACTGGGCGCGCTACGGCATCCGCGTGAACGCCATCGCGCCGGGCTACTTCAAGACCGAGATCAATGACGATTTCCTCGAGAGCGACTACGCCGCCGCCATGGTCAAACGCATCCCGATGCGCCGAATTGGCGAGATGGGCGAGCTCGACGGTGCGCTTCTTTTGCTCGCCAGCGATGCCGGTAGCTATATGACCGGCAGTTGCCTCACGGTCGACGGCGGCCACGTCTGCAGCGCTCTGTAAACAAACGTTAAGCACAGCGATGAAGTTTCAACTGGGCCGAAAGCTCAATCTCAAGTCTCGCCTGATATTTCAACCCAGGATAGCAGGAGAGACCAATGCGCTTTCAGGATCTGGAATACAGTACACCCACCCCGCTGCTCGCATCATCGACGGGCAGAGACGTGGCACAGTTTTTTCAGATCGATAGCCAATACTCCATTTGTCCCGTCGTTGATAGCCGGGGAACACTTGTCGGCTGCATCCCAAGAATCGCTTTCCTGAAACAGCTTTCAGCGCCCTATGGCCGGGCCCTGTATGAGCGGAAACCGGCCACGTCCTTCATCGACGCGAAACAGAATATCGTATCGATCAACACACGGGTTCAGGCGTTTCTCTCGCACCTCGATTTCGGCGCGTCTGAAGTCCTTCGTGACGGGCTCGCCCTTGTGGATGGAGACCAGACTTATCTCGGCATCCTGTCGGGCCTGCGTCTGCTTGGGGAGCTGCATCGGCTCAACAACCAGATGGTTTCGGCCCTGCGGCGCGAGATTTCAGATCGCAAGGCGGCAGAAGCCCATGTGCGGAAGCTTGCCGACACCGACGCCCTGACCGGAACGCTGAACCGAAGAGCCTTCGATCATGCTCTGGAAACTCTCACGCGCACGTCGACACAATTTGCCTGCGCCTATATCGATCTGGACGGATTCAAACCCCTGAACGACCAATATGGCCATGCCATTGGCGATGAAATGCTGTCGACCATTGGCAAGCGACTGCAAGCCCTCGACAAGGACATCATCGTCTCGCGCGTGGGCGGAGACGAATTCGTCCTGGCGCTCAGAGACTGCCCAGCGGAGCGTTTCGCAAAGCTGTGCCAGCGCGCCATGACGAGCATCCGCCACCCGAAGCTCACCGCAGTCGGCTCCGTTGTCGTCAGCGCCTCGATTGGCTGGAGCGTTTTCCCGGATGACACACGCAATGTTCGCGAGCTCATTGCCAAGGCGGACCATGCCATGCTCGACATCAAGGCTAAGGGGGGCGGTGTCCAGCGCACGGCCAGCAATGCAGAGCAATCCACCCTGCAGCGGACTGGAACACTGGGCTAACCCGCACCCCGCGCTATCAGCGCGCCGTCATCCCGCCGTCGATGACATGCTCCTGCCCGGAAATGTAGCGGGAGTCCTCGCTGGAGAGGAAAACGACCAGATCGGCGACCTCTTCGGGCGTGCCGGCGCGGCCCATAGGCGTGGTGCTCTTGGCAATCAGCTCCGGATCCATGGCATTCGCGCCTGTTTCCTTGAACAGTGCCTGCGCAGCCTCGTCGTCCTTCGTGGCATCGGCCATTTCGGTGATGGACTTTGTCCAGATCGGCGTGTCGATGATGCCGGGATGCACCGAGTTGACGCGGATGCCGTAGCCCATGGACGCGCACTCCAGCGCCGCAGCCTTGCTAAAGAGGCGGACGCCGCCCTTGGACGCACAATAGGCCGATGCGCCGGGCGCGCCGCGCAGGCCCGCCACGCTTGAGATGTTCACGATCGACCCGCCGCCCGTATCCTTCATCCGGCGCATCGCCTCGCGCGTGCCCATGAAGACGGAATCGAGGTTGATCGACATGAGGCGCTGCCACCGCGCCAGGTCGAAATCCACAATCGGACCGCCATCACCAATGCCCGCATTATTGACGAGGATGGAGACAGGGCCGAACTGGCTTTCAGCCTGGCCGAACACTTTCGCCCAGAGCGCCTCATCGGTGACGTCCTGCACGGCGGTGGCGACCTGCCCCTCCAGCCCCTCTGCCTGGGCATGGGTCTCAGCAAGACCCTCGGCGTCAATATCGGTTGCCAGAACGTGGGCGCCCTCCCGCGCGAGCCCCAGCGCGCAGGATCGTCCAATGCCGCTGCCGGCCCCGGTAACAAGCGCAATTTTCCCGCTGACACGGCCCATGTCTCACTCCTTCAAAGTCCGTTTGCACCCAGCCTAGCGGAACACCCTTGACGCGGCCACGCTTTTCGCGTTTATCCGCGCTCTTACAAGACGGGTTGGTGCAAGCTCCGCCGTTGTAATCGCAGCGCTCAATATCGACGTGCTGCCGGGCTGCGCTGAAAATTAGAGGTAAGTATGTCGCGTCGTCATTCCGCGAAGTACAAGATCGACCGCCGGGTCGGTGAAAACATCTGGGGTCGCCCCAAGTCTCCGGTCAACAAGCGCCAGTACAAGCCGGGCCAGCATGGCCAGGGCCGCCGCGCCAAGGTTTCTGACTATGGCATGCAGCTCATGGCCAAGCAGAAGCTGAAATTCTACTATGGCGACATCACGGAAAAGCAGTTCCGCAAGACCTATGACGAAGCCGCCCGCCGCAAGGGCAACACGGCTGAGAACCTGATCGGTCTGCTCGAGAGCCGCCTCGACGCCTTCGTCTACCGTTCGAAATTCGTGCCCACCATCTTTGCCGCGCGCCAATTCGTGAATCACGGCCACGTCAAGGTGAACGGCCAGAAGGTCAACATCCCCTCCTACCGCCTGAAGCCCGGCGACGTTGTGGAAGTGCGCGAGAAGTCCAAATCCATGGCGCTGGTGCTCGAAGCCCTCGGCTCGGCCGAGCGCGACCTGCCGGAATATGTCGAAGTTGACCCCAAGAAGATGACCTCGACCTTCATCCGCATCCCGGAACTGTCTGACGTGCCCTACCCGGTGCAGATGGAACCATCCCAGGTCGTGGAATACTACTCGTCCTAATCGGCTGTTTGCCTTGAGCTTTCGGAAAAGCCCTGCCACGCTGGCGGGGCTTTTTCAGTTGGAAGTCCCATGACCCACCCCTCCATCAAATCCGTACGCAGTGCCCTGATCGCTGAGCACGGCGAGCCGTTCGACCTTTCGGGGCGCGCCACGCGCGACGAGACCTTGTTCGAGGACAAGAAAGAAGCGCGTGCGAGCCTGACCCAGGATGCCGCCGCCATCGATGAGCTGCAGGACAAGCTCTATGCAGAAGGCGCGCGCGCCCTGCTGGTCGTGCTGCAGGGCATGGATTGCGCGGGCAAGTCCGGCACAATCCGCAAGGTCTTCGCGCTCACCTCGCCGCTGGGGATGAAGATCCGCGCCTTCAAAGCGCCCAGCGCGACCGAGCGCGCGCGGGACTATCTCTGGCGGGTGCACCAGGATGTGCCGCCCAAGGGCCATATCGGCATCTTCGACCGCTCCCATTATGAGGATGTGTTGGTGGTGAAAGTCCGCGAGTTCGCGCCGCCAGACGTGGTTGAAGCGCGCTATGACCAGATCAACCAGTTCGAGAAACTGCTCACCGATACGGGCACGCGCGTCCTGAAATGCATGCTGCATGTGGGCTATGACGAGCAAGGCGAACGCCTGCAGGAACGCATCACCGAGCCGCACAAGCGTTGGAAGTTCAATCCGCGCGACCTGGAAGATCGCCAGCTCTGGGACCAGTTCCAGGGCGCCTATGAGACCGCCGTGGAGCGCTGCTCAACGACCCACGCGCCCTGGTACATTGTGCCCGCCGACAGCCGCACGCGGCGCAACGCCATGATTGCCCGCCTCGTGCGCGGCGCCCTGGAAGACATGGCCCCCGACTGGCCCCAACCAGATCCGCCCCTGCGGCTGGAGGACTATGATTTCTCATGAGCGCAGTGGCCTCCAGCCTGGAGATCGCCGCCGGGCGCTGCGCCGATCCGACGCCTGAAATCTATGCCCGGCTCTTCGCCCAGCATCCGGAATTGGAATCGGAGTTCCACATGGACACCGATGGCGGCGTGCGCGGCGGCATGCTCAGCCAGGCTTTCGACGTTTTGCTCGACCTGGCAGATGGCGACGGCACATTCGCCACAGCCATCCTGATGACCGAACGCGCCAACCATGAAGGCTACGGCATCCCGCCTCGAACATTCTTTATCTTCCTGGCGACCATCCGCGACTGGGTACACCACGTACTAAGCGGAGAATGGACGGCGGATATGGATAGGGATTGGAGAGCTATCCTACAGAAAGCTCAGGCAATCTGCGGTATAAGTGAGGATTAGTTTCCAAGGAGAGATAATCGACTATTCTCCCTTTACGTCCCACAATTGAAAATGCATCGTTTCGTTGAATAACCGGGCTGAAAAACTGGGGCGGGTTTTGATGAGGATCGTGATCGCACTAATGCTGGTCGTCGCACTGACCGCATGTGAGGCATTTGAGAAACCAGACCCTAAGGCTGTGTTTGAGGACCCAGAAGCACTTGAAGTCACAGAATTGGTGATCGAAACGATCCGAAGCCGAGACGCAGAAGCTCTAATCGCACTTTCGCATCCCGACGCAGAAAAAAGCCCGACTAAAGGGAAAATATTGATCGTTTTCTCAATGCGTTTCCTAAGCATCAAAACCTCGAAATCTCACACTACTATTCAGAGAACAGGATTGGACAAGGCGAGTATAGCGATGTTCCGATCTACCTGACAGCACACGACGTCATGGGAGCGGGCGAGAGTTACAGACTGCTATTGGCCGTAGCTAAGTTTGATGACGAGTGCTGTCTGGTAACGTACTTCATGCTGACACCCTGGATGGGACGTCCATCCACTTTCAATGATTTCACTCTGGAAAACAAAGGGCTGTTACACTTCCTGTTTCTCGCTGGCCTCGTGCTCATTCCGCTTTTCATTCTTGTGACAGCAATTGCACTGATCCGCGATAAAGGCGCGCGACGAAAGGTTCTGTGGATGTTTGCCATCGTCCTCGCGCTATGGGGTGCCGACTTGAACTGGTCCACTGGCGAGGTGGCAAACGACCTGATCCAAATAAACGAACAGGGCGGCGTATTCTTCAGCCTTATTTCGATCAAGCTTCTCGGCGCGGGAATCCAGACTTCTGGACCATTCGCTCCGTGGTTTATCGAATTAGGCAGCCCAATCGGCGCCATCGCCTACTGGATCGCTCGCGCAAGACGTCAAAAAGCTGTGGTAGACGAAGCCTTCTAACCCGCCGCCTTAGCCGCACGCTTCCGCTCATGGGGATCGAGATACTTCTTCCTCAAGCGGATGCTTTCGGGCGTGACTTCGACCAATTCGTCATCGGTGATGTAGGCCAGGCTGCGCTCCAGCGTCATTTGCAGGGGCGGGGTGAGGCGCACCGCTTCGTCCGTGCCCGAAGCGCGCACGTTTGACAGCTTCTTGCCCTTCAGCACGTTTACGTCGAGGTCGTTGTCGCGGGTGTGTTCGCCGATGATCATGCCCTGGTAGACCTTGTCGCCCGGGTGGATCATCATCGGGCCGCGATCTTCCAGGTTCCAGAGGGCAAAGGCCACGGCCTCGCCCTTGTCCATGGCGATGAGCACGCCG
Organism: Pseudomonadota bacterium; assembly: GCA_039818165.1. Lineage (GTDB taxonomy): Bacteria > Pseudomonadota > Alphaproteobacteria > Caulobacterales > Hyphomonadaceae > UBA5336. Next base: position 49,341 of record JBCBUL010000017.1, read on the forward strand.
GTGTGGCGGCTTTGGATCTTGCCCTTGTGGGGCGCGTATTCGTGGAAGACACGGTTCATGATCGCCGTGCCGCGCGTATCGGTCAGCAGCTCGCCTTGATAGCCGATCAGCCCTCGCGTCGGCGCGTGGAACACCATGCGCGTGCGGCCCGCGCCCGACGGTTTCATCTCCAGCATCTCACCCTTGCGCTCGGACAGTTTCTGCACCACCGCGCCGGAATGCTCGTCATCCACATCGATGACGACTTCCTCGATCGGCTCCAGTCGGCCCCCGGCATCGTCTTCCTGGAACACCACTTGCGGGCGCGACACGCCAAGCTCGAAGCCCTCCCGGCGCATCGTCTCGATCAGCACTGCGAGCTGCAATTCACCCCGGCCGGACACGATAAAGGCTTCGGCTTCGGCGCTACGCTCCACCTGCAAGGCCACGTTGCCGGCCGCTTCCTTCTGGAGCCGGTCCCAGATCACGCGGCTGGTGACATGTTTGCCCTCGGTGCCCGCCAGGGGGCTGTCATTGACGCGGAACGTCATGGAGATGGTTGGCGGGTCGATGGGTTGGGCTTCGATCGGCTCGCTCACGGATGGGTCGACCAGCGTATCGGCCACATTGGCCTTGGTCAGGCCCGCCAGGGAGACGATGTCACCGGCCACGGCTTCTTCAATCGGCACGCGCTCCAGGCCGCGGAAGGCGAGCACCTTCGACACCCGCCCCTGCTCCACCAAGTCCCCATCGCGCGACAGGGCCTTGATCGACTGGTTTGGCTTCACAACGCCCGAGGCGACGCGGCCCGTAAGGATACGGCCGAGGAAATTGTCTGCGCTGATCGTTGTCGCCAGAAGGCGGAACGGGCCGTCATCCACCTTGGGCTCGGGCACATGGGCCGTCACCATCTCAAACAGGGCGTCCATATTGTCGGTGGGGTTTTCATAGTCCGTCGACATCCAGCCATTCTTGGCCGAGCCATAGAGGATCGGGAAATCGAGCTGCTCGTCCGTGGCGTCCAGATTGGCAAACAGGTCGAAGACTTCATCGATCACTTCGTCGGGCCGGCTTTCGGGCTTGTCGATCTTGTTCACGGCCAAGATGGGGCGCAGGCCCACCTTGAGCGCCTTGCCGACGACGAACTTGGTCTGGGGCATCGGGCCCTCAGCCGCGTCCACCAGAACAATCGCCCCATCCACCATGTGCAGGATGCGCTCAACCTCGCCGCCAAAGTCTGCGTGGCCGGGCGTGTCCACGATGTTGATCCGCGTGTCGCCGAACACAACGGAAGTGGTCTTCGCCAGAATGGTGATGCCGCGCTCGCGCTCGAGATCATTGGAATCCATGGCGCGCTCGGCCACCTGGGCATTCTCCCGGAACGTGCCGGACTGCTTGAGCAGTTCATCGACGAGCGTGGTCTTGCCGTGGTCAACGTGGGCGATGATGGCAATGTTGCGAAGCTGGGTCGGCTCGGTCATGGGCGCGCTTTCTGGGAGGCGTATTTCTTTGTGTTGCGGCGCACATACACGGGGCCGGGGGCCGCGGCTAGGGGGCGTGTCAGAACGCGGTGTAGCGCGGCTTGCCGGTTGCGGTTCGCAGTTCAGCTAGGTTAAGGCGCGAACGCAATTTGGAGTGGCTTTTCATGTGGTTGAAATTCGGACTGATCGGGGGGCTCACAGCCGTCTTTGCAGCTCCGGCGGTGGCCAAGGGGCCGAGTGTGTATCTCGATATCGCTGCAGGCAGCGCCCTGATCGACCGGGGCGAGGAGTTGGCCGAGACCGTGGTGGAGACCGCAATCGGTGTCGAGCAGGCCTTCGGGACTGGTACAGTCTTCGCGGAGATTTACCGCATCTCACCGGTGGGTGGCGACAATGACGCCTTCGCGGAGGAGGTCGATTTTGCGGCGGGCTATAGCTTCGAAGCCGGCGGCCAGGACATCACGCTCGGCGCAGCCTATCTGACGTTTCCGGGCGCGGGCGAAGACAACAGCCTGGAACTGACGGGCGAGATTGCCTTCAACGGCCCCTTCAGCCCGCTCATCTTTGGCTTTTACGATGCCGACTTCGAGACCTACGGCTTTGAAGCGTTAGCCGGGCCAAACTGGGACGTTGGCAACTGGGAAGCCTACGCCCTCGCCCGCCTCGGCACCGTGCAGCCCGATGAAGACGCAAGCTGGACCTATTATGGCGCGGAGGTCGGCGCGGCCGCTCTCGGATGCGATCGACCTGTCCGCCAGCCTGCGCTGGGAACAAAGCGATGAAGACCTGTTTGCCCGCGAGACCGACGGCGGAGACATCACCCGCTTTACCGACAATGGCCTCGCCTTCCGCATCGGCCTGACCCTGACGCGCTGAGTGGCGAAGATGTTCAAATTCTAGAATTGGGAGAGTTCGCGTTAGGCTGTTCGTTCAAAAAGTGTTAACATACAGTATAAAATCGGGGGAAATATCATGAATAGCTCGGTTACACTTGTTTTTGGCGCGAGCTTCATCGCAACAGGCTGCGCCAATATGAGTTCGATCCATCATATGGATAAGTTAGATACGGCATCGCCAAATATCGTCTCAGTCGACTCTGATCAGCGTTTTCTTGTCACAAACCTTGTGCTGAACGGTCGGGAACCAGGCGTCACAGACTATCGCGTCTGTGCAGAGCAATTTCCGGACACTTTTTCTACACAAAGCGGGTCGACTAGCGGCGCGCTCTCTTGGCTTCCTGGCATTGGAGGAAACGAGGTGGCCACGCAAGCTTCCTCCAGCTTCGGCGAAACAGCGGCCAGCATGTCCAGAACCCAGACCGTCAATCTGTTGCGGGAGTCCATGTACAGGACGTGCGAACGCTATCTAAACGGAGCGATAACCCAGGAACAAATGGACCAACAAGCGTCCAGAGATGCCATGACGATGGTTTCAATTCTGGCCATTGAACAATTGACCGGCTCGATCACTCCAAATGGCGTGGGACTGTCGAGTGAATCAGATGGATTGTCTGCGGGCGCGTCCGTCCAGGTCGTCGAAGCTGTATCTGAGGCAAAAACAGATTTTGATGCGGCTCAACTCCGGTTCGATGTCGCGAAGACTTCTTTCGATGGGTATGAACTGGGCGCGTCAGAATCATGTCAGTCCCTCGAGGCAGGCACACGGGCTGCTGAAGTGGCGAACTGTGAGGCCGCAAAAACTGAATTCACGGAAGCGAAATCAGAACTAGAAGTGCAGAAGGAGCATTATAATCTGGTCACGCGTTTGGCTGGTGGCTTTGCTTCGACACGATCGAGCAGCAACGCGACGGTTCTAGCGTACGGTGGGTCGGGAGCGCGGTCACTTGCGGAAAGATCAGGAGAAGTCGCGGCCGTGGCTGCTGCTGTCGTAGAGATTGTCAGGATCACGTCTGGCGCAAATGCCAGTATAGACTGTGATCGGCATTATCGTTACCTGCGTACTTCGCTAAAAGCAGACCCCACTAATCGGGTAAACTATTTGGACGCTTTGCCTGCGGCATGTCGAAATGAAAAGTCGGAACATCTAGCAACAAAAGTGCCACCTACTCAAAGGGTCGAGGCTTCATTTGATGGTGATATCAAAGACATGTAGGCTGGCCTGCGCAGACCTGAAACACTTATTGATCAATGACGTTTAAGATGAACGGTGCTCGAAACTATGAGCATTGGGACGGCGCGATGAAGGGCTTTGCGGCCTTGTCTGTCCTGCTCGACAACAAGTTCAAGCTGCCCTTCATTCCGGCGCGGTTCGGGCTGGATGCCATGCTAGGGCTGGTGCCTGTGCTCGGAGATGCCATCACGGCGCTGATGGGCCTTTACGCCCTTGTGGTGGCCCAGCGGGAAAAAGTCTCGCTCTGGGGCAAGCTCGCCATGGTCTGGAACATCCTTCTGGACTTCGTGCTCGGCGCAATCCCGTTCCTGGGCGACTTTTTCGATTGGATGTTCCAGGCCCACAAGAAGAACCTCGACATCCTCGAGCGCCATGTGGACAAGCGCCGGGCCGTGGCAACAGACGCTGACGCGCGAATTGAACAAGGCTGAGCTGCCCGAAGCCGGCCCAGGATCCGGCAAAGGGCGATTCAGACAACTCGTATTGAGGCCTGAAACTACTCCGCCGCTGGCGCAGCTGGGCTTTCGTCACCGGCGGGCTCAGGCGCCTCAACCGCGTCACTGGCTTTCGCCCGGCCGCGCGACAACGTTTTCATCACGCCGTCATCATCGCTGGCGTCCGCGTCCGCCCCTGCCGCATCGCGCTTCTTGTAGGTCCGGCGGCGGCGCGGCTTGGGGGCGTCTTCCGCGCCCGCCTCGTCGCCATCGATCACCTTGAGGGGATCGGAAGCGCTGTCATCGGCCTTGGCATCGGCATCGTCCCCGTCGCGGGGCTTGCGCGAACTGGCCCGGCGCCGCGGCTTCGGCTCAGCCTTTTCCGGCTTCTCTCCGTCGGCAACCGCCTCTTCGGCTTCGGCCTCGACAGCATCACCGTCCTTGGCGTCGCGCGCTTCGGCGTCGTCGCCAGCGCCCTCGGCCTGGTCATCGCGGTCGCGGCGGGGCTTATCCTTGGGCTGCATGGCCGCCAGCAAGCGCTGGTAGTGTTCAGCATGCTGAAAATACGCTTCGGACATGACCCGGTCGCCGGAAGTCTGCGCGTCGCGGGCGTATTGGAGATACTTGTCCAGCACCTGCTGGGCCGACCCGCGGATTTTTACGTCGGGTCCATTGCTCTCGAAATGTCTGTTGGGGTTGTTTCCCCCACCACCAGAACGGCGGTTGCGCCCGCGTTGGCGTTTCATATCAGCTTCCCTGATCTTTGCCCGGCTTCCACGAAGGCGGGCTCATGTTTTCGCGCAAAGCCCCCCGTGGGCCCCGTTTCTGCATATGTGCGCGGGTGTCACCTTGGCGGGGAAAGCAAGTCCTCTGCCAGCGGCACGTATCGGTTAGCGCGCATTGAGGTGTAGGCCAAGCCCTTCTGCACAACTGGCCTGTGAAAACCTCGATCTGTGACGTTTTTGCGCCGCCCCGGGCGAGGTTTTACAGGGGTCGGCGCGCTGCGATGGCCCGGTCATTGCCGCCCAGATCGCTTAGGTACACATGATCTATGTATCCCGACGCCGTCAGCAAGGCCGATACGGCATCTTTCTGGTCAAAGCCGATTTCAAACACCAGCCACGCCCCGGGCCTCATCCGGCTCGCGCCCAGGGAAATGATCTCTCTGTAGGCATCCAGACCATCCGCGCCGCCATCCAGCGCAAGGCGTGGGTCAAACTTTGCGACTTCTGGCTGGAGATCGTCGATCACCGCGCTGGCGATATAGGGCGGGTTGGAGACAATCAGGTCATGGTCCCAGTCCTGGAGATCGGCCCAGCTGGACACAAGAAAACCCATGCGGTTCACCACGCCATTTCGCGCCGCATTGGCCTGGGCCAGGGCCAGTGCGCCGGGGCTGATGTCGACCGCCTTTGCCCGTGCTTCCGGTCGTTTGGACAGGATCGAAATCGCAAGACAGCCCGTCCCCGCGCCCAGATCCGCTAGTTTGACGGGATCATCGCGAAGCACCAGAGACAGGGCCAGATCAACAACGGTTTCGGAATCGGGCCGTGGGATCAGTGCCCTATGGTCACAGAAAAACGGCAGGCCATAAAATTCCGTCTCCCCGATGATATGTGCCAGTGGCTCGCGTTCGGCCCGGCGCGCCAGCAGCGGCTCAAGCTTTGCGGCAAGGCCCGGTGGTGGTGACTCCTGAGCTTTCACAATGAGCGCGGTCACGTCGACGCCCAACGCATGGCAGACCAGAAACCGCGCTTCCAGCTTGGCTTCATCAATACCCGCATCGGCCAGGAGCCGCTGCGCCCAGCACTGCACCTTGCCAATGGTGGCGCTCAAGCGTCCTCGCCCATTGCGGCCAGTTTCAACGCCTGGTCTTCGGCGCGGAGGGCATCGACAATGTCGCCAAGGGCGTCACCCGCAATGATCTTGTCCAGATTGTGCAGGGTCAAATTAATGCGGTGATCGCTGACCCGGCCCTGGGGATAGTTATAGGTGCGGATCTTTTCCGACCGGTCACCGGAGCCGATCTGGCTCTTGCGCGCATCGGCGCGGGCCTTGTCCTTCTCCTCACGCTCGCGCTCATACAGCCGGATCTTGAGCATCTCCATGGCTTTTTCCCGGTTCACATGCTGGGATTTTTCAGAGCTTGTGGCCATGATGCCTGTGGGCAGGTGGGTGATGCGCACGGCGGAGTCGGTCGTGTTCACGTGCTGGCCGCCCGAGCCCGAGGCGCGCATGGTGTCGATGCGAATTTCCTCGGCCTTGATTTCGATCTCCACATTTTCCGGCGCCGGCAACACAGCAACAGTTGCGGCAGATGTGTGGATCCGGCCCTGGGTCTCGGTCTGGGGCACGCGCTGGACGCGGTGCACCCCGGATTCCCATTTCATGCGTCCAAACACCTGATCGCCCGCAATGTTCGCCGTGATTTCCTTATAGCCCCCGGCATCGCCTTCGGAGACCGAAACCAGTTCGACCTTCCAGCCCTGGAGCTGGGCATAGCGCTGGTACATGCGGAACAGATCGCCGGCGAAGATCGCCGCCTCGTCGCCGCCCGTGCCCGCACGCACTTCGATCACGACATTGGCCTTGTCGTCTTCATCCTTGGGCAGGAGCAGGAGCTGCAATTCCTTCTCAAGGTCCGGCAACATCTCCTTTAGCGACTGGTATTCCTCGCGGGCCAGTTCCGCCATGTCCTTGTCGTCGCCTGCCATCAGGGCCTCGGCCTCGCCCAGGCCTTCACGCGCGGCGGAGAGTTCGCGTGCCTTGTCGGCCACGGGCTTCAGCTCGGCATGCTCTTTAGACAGGGCGACGATCTCGTCGGCCTCTGTGGCTGCGCCCATGCGCGCCTCAACTTCTTCGAACCGGTCGACAACCTGCTCAATTCGGGACTGGGGGATATTTGCCATCCGGCCCGTTTACTGCGCCCCGCGCCCTATAGGAAGACCCGGAGCACTTCCTTCACCACAAGCGCGATCAAGGCGAAGCTCGCGAAGGAAAAAACGGCGAAGCGCATCGTCACATTTCCAATCACAACTTGCACCAAGGAATGGACAATCCGCAGGCCCACATATGCCCAGGCCAGGTAAAGCGCGATGGAGTCGGCACCACCGGTCAGCGCGGCAAAACCCATAATGGCGTAGAAAATCGTCGGCTGCTCGTGGAGGTGGTTGTAATTGTCAGCCGCAGCGCGCACGGATGCTGGCAGCTTGTCGTTCCACTCACCACCGGGATGGCGCGCCGATTGTGGATTCACCTTTGCCTTCTGCATGGCCGGAATACGGGTCACATAGAGCCAGACCCACATCACACAGGTCCACGCCACCAGCACCAGAACCGGCGTCAAAAAGCTCTCAAGGTCCGTTGCTCGGGCCTCGAATGCCGTGCGCACGAATTGCTCAAGCCCAGGATTAACAGCCATCTTTTCCTCCCATGGTTTACACGCACTCTTGCCGCGAGCCGATGGGGGGCTTCAAGAGTGCCCGTGGGTCAGGGTGAGGCGACGTGCTGGCCCGCGCCGATGCCGGATGCAGTGTGCGCTTTCAGGAAGTCAATGATTGCAGCGATGTCGCGCTTATCGGTTCCATGCCCGCCCGGGCGCAGGAAGTAGGCGATGCCGCCGCCGGGGGCAAAATCAATCAGGCCGGACTGGACAAGCCCTGGCACGCCATAGAGGTCGTACACGGGGTCTGCGGCCTCAGCGGCGCGAAACGTTGAATTCGGGTCAGACCAGACATCCCTCCGGCCGTTGCCCAGAAAGACCGGCGTTGGCGCCAGTGTGGCCAACAATTGGTGCTGATCCACCGGCAACGCCTCCGGTGAGGTGGCGCGTGCGTCAAAACCGGGCGCGAACCAATGGGGATAGGTTTCCGTCACCCGGCCAATGCCTTCGCCAACGGTGGAGCGCGACAGGGCCGCGCCGCCAAAGCCGGACTGGTGGGAGAGCACGAGGTCGATGCGCCGATCGAAAATGCCGCCGAGCAGCGCTGACTTCCCATGGCGCGAATGTCCGTACACCGCGATCCGCTCTTCATCGAGCCAGGCTTCGTTTTCCAGCACGTCGATGGCCGCCTTGTAGGCATAGGCCCACGCCATCAAAGCGCCGGTGGGCGCGGTGCCACCGGCGTCTTTCAGCCGGTCCATCACGGCGCGGCCGGCCTCAACGCGGTCAGGTACCACGTCCGAGCCATAGTAATTTGCGTAGGCAAATCCCGCTTCGAAGTATTGCTCGAACGGAACCTCGGCGATGTATTCGCCAAAAATGTATTCGACCAGCCATGGAATATCTGTGCCGTCACAGGGCGCACCGGACACCTGGCGAAGGGCGAGGGACTGGAACACGCCGCAATTGTCGGAAAAAGTCTGCCCGATCACGACGCCGAGGCTGCCCGGCGCGGCTCCCTTGGGCACGGCGAGCCCGAGGAAGAAATCCTCTGCCGCATCGCCCACGCCAAGGCGAATCTGAAACTCTTCCAGTCGCGCAGCCCCGCCGGCAAAATTCTCGTCAGCCACCCGGCGCGAGATCAAGGACACGGACAGATCCTTTGGCCAGGGGCCGTAGACCACTTCCTGAAACTCCTCGAGCAGGGCCTCGCGCTGGCGGGTCCAGTCCTGCAAATCGGTCAGGACAAGCTCTGGGACGGGCAAGGGCTTGTTGTCGGTTTCCAGGCTCGCATAATTGAGCCCCAGCATGGTGCAGCTCGACATCACGCCCAGGGTGATCAGGGCCAACAGCGTGAGCCCCACATATTTCAGGATGCGCAAAACCAAGTCGCCCTCCAGACCAGTGTCCGACCATCGGTAAAACCGACAAGGGGGCAGCGCAACAGCGCTCTCGCAAATGTCAAAACCCGTCAGAACCGGTCGAGCAGGCGCTCCAGATATTCGCGCTCTTCGGCATCGTCGGCGTCTTCGAACCGGCGGCGCAATTCGTCGAGAATGTCCTTGGCGCGTTGGCGCTCGGCCTCATCCGGGATCGTGACGTCATCATCAACGCCCGCCCCGCCGATGGCACGTCCGAACGGGTCAAGCTCGCCCTCCTGGGTATCCTCGCTCACCATGTCACCTTCGCGGGTGCGCTGGAGTTCATCAATTGCCGCCGCAAGTTCCTCAGACAGATCACGCAAGCCCCCCGTGGCGCGTTCCTGCAGGCGGTTGGCGCGTGCGCCATTGCCCTCTTCCAGTTCACGGGCGGCCCGGTCCTGCAAGCGGGCAATATCGTCCAGGCGCTGGCGGGCTGCCTCATCTAGGGCACCGAGGCCAAAGCCTTGGCCGTCTTCGTCGCCTTCTTCGCCACCGCCGCCTTCGCCGGTCTCTTCGTCCCCGCCGGGGCCGAAGCCCTGGCCGAGTTGGTCCGTGCGGTCCGCAAGGCCGCGCTGGCGATCGCCGAGCCCCCCGCCCCCGCTTTGTGACTGGCCCTCTTGTTCTCCCGCGCCCTGGCCTTCCGCGCCGTCCTGTTGGCCCTCGCCCGAAGCATCGCCCTCTTCAGCCCCTTCGCCGCCCTCACCGGGCTGGTTGCCGGGGCGCTCGCCGCGCTCTTCTGCCAGGGTGTCGTCGTTCAATTCACGCTGCTCTCGCAACAGGTCCGACAGGGCTTCCAGCGCGTCGGTCAGCTCCTGTTCCTGCTGGGGCAGTTCGCCTTCCTCGCCTTCTTCCCCGCCGGGTTGGCCGGGCATGGCAAAGCCATCACCGCCGGACTGGCCGCCCTGCTGGAACTCCAGATTCTCCAGCATATTGGTGATGTCGGACAGGAGCTGGCGGGCCTGGTCAGCCGCGCCGGTCTCGGCAAGATCCTCCAGCGCGTTGAGCATATCCTCGAACTGGTTGGACCCGAGACCGGACCCGCCACCCTCCGGGCCCATGTCAGACATGTTCGGCGCCTGGGTTCCGTTGATCATGGCCTCTGCCATTTTGGCGGCGATGTAATTGTTGGCCGCCTCCCGGAACGCTTCCATCAACCGGCGGATTTCATCTTCCGATGCCCCATCCCGCAGGGCCTGCTCGAGCGCACGCCGGGCCGCCAGCAACGCCCGCAAGGCGTCAGCCGAACTGCCATATTCAGCCTTCAGCGCCACCTGCCAGAGCAGTGTGTCCACACTGTCAGCCTCGGCCTTGTCCGGCGCCGCCATCAGGATGCCATGGGCCATGCGCAGGCCGAAATAGACGGACCGGTCTTCGAAATAGCGCTCAGGCTCCAGAGTCAGCGCGTCGAGCAATTCCGAGGCAGCCTGGACATCTGGCGGAGCCGCATCCAGGCGCTGGGTCGCGGCTGTGTTCAGCGCGCCTGCCTGCAGGGCGTCATCATTGATCTCCAGAGGCGCGTAACTGCGTGGCTCGCGCAATACGGTGACGCGGATTTCCTGGGCGGCCTTCGCCAAAGGCTGCAAAAGTAGTTTCTCCGGCAAGACAAAGGGCAGTGTTCGGCTTCGCCCCTCCTGACCCGCGCCATCGATGGCCACAAGCTGCACATTCACAGGCAATCCGGCCCAGCGGTGGCGCATCGTGTCCAGAAGCACAGTCTCCTGGGCGTCCTTCGGCGCGACCAGTCCCATCGGCACCGGAATACGGTCTTCCGCATTCGGTGCGGCTTCGTGGGGCGTTTGTAGCTGAATGGCGAGTTCAAGCCGGTCGACGCCATAATCGTCCGAGACGGCCCATTCGAACTCCATCTCATCGTCCGTCGTAATCGCCGGCAAGGTCACAAACCGGACCGTCGGCGCGTCATCGTCGGACGCCAGCACGGACCAGGCAATCCGCTCGCCCCACCAATGCACAGCGACACGCGTATCTTCGCTGAGGCTTGCCTTTGCCTCGTAGGCCCCATCGGGCGTTTCATCGAAGGCCTGCCGGTTGCGGCCCGACTCAGACGTCAGCACAAGGCTCGGCGCGGATCGGTTGAACGCGCGCAAAGTGACCACGGATCCCGCCGGCACGCGCACAACCTGCATTCCGGGTTCAAGAAATACGGGCGGACGGCCCGTATGGGGCGGCGGTGTGATCCAGGCCTCAACGCGCAGGGAGTCAGCGCCAGCCAGCGCGCCAAGATTGGGCAGGAAAGCCTGTTGCACCCGGTTGGTGCGCGCGGGCCCTGCAAAGATCAGCGCTCCAACCAGAAGAGCAGGCAGTACAAACCGCAGAAATGCCGGGTCGAGCCGTCGCCATTCCGCCCAGAACCTTGGTACGCGCAGATGCAAGGCATCCTGCTTCAGCTTGGTGCCGTGGGCGTGCCAAAGTGACTGGCCCTCACGCGTGGCGGAGACTGGACGGTCCGCCAGGCCGGAAATCGGCCGGAGCGGAGACTGGCGATCCAGCATGGCTTCGGCGTCTGCCCGCGACGGACGGCGCCATGCGCGCAGCCCGCGGAGCAATAACAGTGCGGAGATCAACAGAGCCGACAGACTGATCCCGGCCCCGACCACGCTGGACACGTGATTGAACAGTCCAAACAGCGCGGCGGCCAGATAGGCGAGCAGGAAGCCAACCAGCGGCCCAAACGCCCGAGCAAAAGCCAATTGGCCAAGGCGTGCGCGCGTATCGCCAATCTTGGCCTTCAGGCCAGGGAGGGTGTTCAACTCAGCCAATCGGGCAACGCTTCCAGTTCTATCATCTCGTCAAAAGTGGGCCTGCGGCGAATGATGCGCCAGGCGCCGTCTTTGACAAGCACTTCCGGCACCAAAGGCCTTGCATTGTATTGCGACGAAAGAACGGCGCCATAGGCTCCCGATGACATTATGGCGAGGAGTTCACCGTCTGAAACATCGGTCATGGCGCGTGCGGTGGCGAATTTGTCCGTCGACTCACAGATAGGGCCGACAACATCATAGGTCTTCTGGCCGCCCCCTTTCGTCGCCTCCGCAAGGGGCCAGATTTCGTGGTGCGCGCCGTAAAGGGCCGGGCGCATCAAATCGTTCATGCCGGCGTCCAGAATCAGGAATGTCCGGTCCGGGGCGTCTTTTGTGTAAAGCGCGCGCGTGAGCAGGACCCCCGCATTGGCCGCAATCACCCGCCCCGGCTCCAGCACCAGACTGACGTCAAAGTCGCCGATCACGTCCCGGATCATCTGCGCATAGTCTGCCGGGCTGGCAGGCGCGTCACCCGGCGCATAGGGCACACCTAAACCGCCGCCCAGATCTATGCGTTCGATCCCATGGCCCTCAGCGCGCAAACGCTTGGCCAGATCAATTGTTTTTTCAAAAGCCGCGCGCATGGGTTCAAGGGCGCCAATCTGGCTGCCGATGTGGACGTCGACACCGACCACCTGAATGCCCGGCAGCGCCCCGGCCTCGGCATAAATCGCGCTGGCATCCTGCCAGGCCACGCCGAACTTGTCGCCAGCCTTGCCGGTTGAGATGTTGGGATGGCCACCGGCCGCCACATCCGGGTTCACGCGGACGGCCACGGGAGCGACCTGGTCCATGGTGACAGCAACGTCAGACAGGACGCGCAGCTCCGCCAGGCTCTCCACATTGAACTGGTAGATGCCTTCTCGCAGGCCGAGTTCCATTTCCAAACGGGTCTTGCCGACGCCGGAAAAGACAATCTTGCTGGCAGGAATCCCGGCCCGGCGCGCGCGCATCAGCTCTCCGCCGCTCACCACATCGGCGCCTGCGCCCTGGGCCGCCAGCGTTGCCAGCACCGCCAGATTCCCATTGGCCTTCACCGAGTAGGCAATCAGGCAATCAATGTCTGCGACGGCCTCCGCAATCACGCGGATGTGGCGCTCCAGTGTTGCCGTGGAATACACATAGCACGGCGTGCCTACCGCCTCGGCAATCTCCGCCAACGCGACGCCTTCGCAGGACAGCGCCCCGCCGGAATAGGAAAAGTGATGCATCGTGCCGGGTCAGCCTGCCGCGGGCGTTGTAACTTCGCCGAGTTCGCGTTCCTCGATCGGCTCGATCGGTGCACCGCGCGGAATCTCGCCGCCCAGCCGGTTATAGACGACACCATTGCCCCGGCGCAGGCGGGTTTCCACAAACGCCACGGGCGCATCCATCGGCGCGGTATCGGCCATGGGCGCGGCTGAAATGCGAAATTCCTCCGGCCCAAAGGGCAAGGCGCATCCGCCCACAAGGCAGCAGGCGCCAACGGCAAGGCAAAAAGATCGAAGCGCGGATGTCATCGTGTCAGCGTGGCTCCATTATCCGCCGGGTCCGCCGAGAAGCTCGTCCTCGGGGTCGGGTTCGCCTGTAAGATCTTCGTCCTCCGCCCGGCGGCTATCCTGCAAATCATCCAGGCCATCGGTGACGGTGCGCTCAAGCGGCTCCGCAGGTTCCAGATCGCTCGGCGTTCCGAACAGCGGGTCGGGGCGCGTGAGGTCGCCTTGCAGGCCACAGGCCGACAGGGTCACCAGGCTGATCCCGGCAAGGAGGGGTTTGGTAAAACGGGTCATGTCACTCATCCAATGCGAGTCGATGTTTCCATTGTGACACCTGTTCGGCCACGCGAACAGGGGCGGTTCCGCCATAAGACGCGCGGCTGTCCACCGAACGCTCGACGGAAAGGACGTCGAAGACGCCCTCATTTATGTCTGCCGCGACGGCCTGCATGTCTTCCAATGACAATTCAGCAAGTTCCACACCGCGCCCTTCCGCCATCGCGACCAGCGCGCCGGTGGCGTGGTGGGCATCGCGGAAGGCAAACCCTGCCTCACGCACCAGCCAGTCCGCCAGGTCTGTGGCCGTGGAAAAGCCTTTCGCCGCCGCACCGGCCATCGCATCGGGATGGAACGTCATGGTCTCGACCATGCCCGCCATCGCCCGCACACATAGATCGAACGTGTCAAACGCCGCAAAAGTCAGCTGTTTGTCGTCCTGCAGATCCTTCGCATAGGCCAGCGGCAGCGCCTTCACCGCGCCCTGCAGGCTGGCGAACTGGCCCGCGATCAAGCTCGCCTTTGCGCGGATCAACTCCGCCGCGTCCGGGTTGCGCTTCTGGGGCATGATGGAACTGCCCGTGCTCCAGGCATCCGAAAGCGACGCAAAGCCGAACTGGGCACTGGTCCACAGCACGATTTCCTCCGCCAGGCGCGACAGGTGCGTCGCCGCGATGGAGAGCGCCGCCAGGGCCTCCAAGGCAAAGTCCCGCGCTGAGACCGCATCCAGGGAGTTCGCCATGGGCCGCTCAAAGCCAAGGGCCTCTGCCGTCATGTCCCGGTCGATGGGAAAGCCCGTGCCTGCCAGCGCGGCCGCGCCCAGCGGGCTCTCATTCAGGCGCATGGCGCAATCGAGCAGGCGCGCCCGGTCGCGCTCGAACATCTCCACATATGCCAGGAGATGGTGCCCAAGCGTGACAGGCTGGGCCGTCTGCAAATGGGTGAAGCCCGGCATCACCGTCTCGGCATGCTCCCCCGCCCGCACCACCAGCGCCGCCTGCAGCGTGCGCAGCCGGTCCATCGCCTCATTCAGGGCGCCGCGCGTCCAGAGGCGGAAATCCGTCACCACCTGGTCATTGCGCGAGCGGGCCGTGTGCAGCCGCCCGGCGGGCTCACCCACCAGCGTCTTCAGCCGCGCTTCGATGTTCATGTGGATGTCTTCCAGCGCCCGATCGAACGGGAAAGTGCCCGCGCGCAGCTCCTCGAGCACCTGGTCCAGCCCCGCCTGGATTGCTTCATTATCCGCCGCCGAGATGATCTCCATCTCCGCCAGCATATCGGCATGGGCGCGCGAGCCGGCGACATCTTCCTCGGCCATGCGCTGGTCCACATCGATGGAAGCGTTGATTGCTTCCATTATGTCGCTCGGCGCCGCGGCGAAGCGTCCGCCCCACATTTTCTGGCCTTTGCCGGTCTGCCCCGCCATATGCGGCTCCTGTAATCCTGTTTCGACTTTTGGAGCTAGCATGGCCGACGACCAGACCAAAGCGCCCAGGCCTGTGACGCGTTATGCCTATCTCGCCCTGTTCCTGATCGGCGCCGTCACCATTGTCTACATCCTGCTCTCGGGCGCCGGGGGGCCGCGCTATGGCAACCCGCTGGAACAGTTCGCGCAAGGCGACCTGGCGGCCCTGGACTTCTCCCGCGCAGGCGAGCCCGCACCGGAGGGCACCTTCACCGGCCCGGCAGGCGAGACGCTGACCCTGGCGGACTTTGAAGGGCGCACCATCCTGGTGAATTTCTGGGCGACCTGGTGCGGCCCATGCGAGCGGGAAATGCCCCATCTCGGCGCGTTGCAGACCGGGCGCGGCAGCGACGCGTTCCAGGTCGTCGCGATCAGCGTGGACGAAAGCGATGTGCGCGAGCAGGCCGCTATAAGGCTCGATGAGCTGGCCGGTGCAGGCGTGCTCGAATTTTACCATGCCCCGCCCGAAGCCTGGAAGGTCGTTTACGCTGCCGGCGCCCGCGGATTCCCCACCACCATCATCTATGACGAGACAGGGCTAGAAGTCGCCCGCCTCGCCGGCGAAGCCGACTGGAGCGCAGGTGTCGCGCTGGGCTTTGTCGATGCGGTGTTGGGGGAATAGGCTTGTTCAGTCTGCTTCGTTGTCGGAGCAGGCGAGATACTTTTCGCCAGCCTCGGTCACTGAAGGCCCGTGCCCGCCATCGTTTCACTGCCTAGCGAAGCACAACTGCTGTGTCGAACTTCGCACATGAGTAAGATACGACCGTATCGAAACGGCGAATGTTCGGGTGGTCCATGAGATGCTCCATCCCCCACGCTTCATAGTCGCGTAGAGTCGGCGTGTGAACGACAAGCAAAAAATCACCGTCACCGGAGATATGGTAGCACTGGCCAACCTCCGGGTGTTGCCGCATCCGCTCCATAAAGTCTTTGTAGATTTCAACACCATCTGTCTCGAAGTAGACGGTCACAAAAAAGGTCTCGCCGACCATATCGCGATTCAGGAGTGCGACCTCCTTTGCGATAACACCACTCTCTCGAAG
>JBCBUL010000018.1:0-65087 GCA_039818165.1 Pseudomonadota bacterium
GCCCGGGTAGCTCAGGGGTAGAGCAGCGGATTGAAAATCCGCGTGTCGGTGGTTCGATTCCGCCCCCGGGCACCATTCGCAGCCGGTTGTGCGCAGCGATGGAAAAATGATCCGGCGGATCGATTTTAGGTTTTGAATGCCCCGGCAGGGGCCAAGAGCCACGCAGCGCGCTGTTGCGGTTTTGATTGGATTCAGGCCCTTCGCGCTCCGCTTGCTGCTCGGTGCTGCTCTCGCCTATCGGCGAGGCACCTGCGCCTTCGCTTTGCTCGTGTTGGTGCGCTGAACAGAGAATTTCACCAAATCAGGCGGAGAATGCCCCGGCAGGGGCCGTTGACCCCTGCGGCCACTCACCCTACTCCGCCGCGTCGAGCTTTCCATTGCTCACCGAACCTGTGAGACCGGTGAGGTCATCGCCCTTCAGACCGAGCTCATTCATCAGACTGTCGAGCAAAGGCGCCTGGGCACGGTACTTCAGCGCCGCATTTACCGCCTGGTCGGCCACGCTGCCACCTTCAACCGGGGCACCCTGCCCGCCCGTCGCGCCGTTCAGCCCCTCGACATTGAGAATCTTGATCGAGTCGATGGCCTCCATCGGCTTGACCGATTGCTCGATGATCGCCGGCAGGGATTCGATGAGCGCCTGCTTGATCTGCATGGCGATCTGCTCCGGGCTCAGGACGTTTGCCGCCTCATTTACGGCGCGCTTGCCCTCAGCTTCCACCGCATAGACGGCCTCCAGCGCTTCAGCGCGCAGTTTCTCAGCCTGGGCTCCACCCTCCGCCGTAATGCGCTCACGTTCCGCCTCGGCCTCGGCTTCAATCCGAACGGCGTCGGCCTTATCGACCGCAGCGGCCTTTTCGGCCTCAGCGGCAACCTGGATGGCAATCGCCTGCTGCTCGGCCGCCTTGCGCGCTTCGATCAGTTCAATCGCCTTTTCGCGCTCAGCGATCTCGGTATCGCGGGCCGTGGTGACTTCTTCTGCGGCGCGCGCGGCTATCGCACGGGCGGCGTCAGCAACAGCATCGGCTTCGGACTTTTCGCGCGACTTCTCAGCAATGGCGATGTCGCGGTCCTGTTCGGCCAATTCCACCGCCTTCTCTTTCAGCACCTGGGCCGCCTCCACGGCCTGGGCTTTTTCGATATCGCGTTCCTGGACGACCTTGTCGGCGCTGATGGCGGCTTCCTTGACCTGACGGTCGGCGACGATCTTGGCCTGCTGGCTTCGCGTTCACGCTCGGCCTGTTCCTGTGCGATCTGGGCGGCTTGCATGGCACGGCGGATTTCGATCTCGCGCTGTTGCTCCAGATTGGCGTACTCACTGTCGCGGGAGATTTGCAGGCGCTGTTGCTCGGCATCCAGGTTCTTGCGCTGGATCTCGACCTCGGTTTCCTGCTCGATATCGTTGCGCTTCTTCCGGCGCGCTTCGATCTCTTCGGTGAGCTTGGTCAAGCCTTCCGCGTCGAATGCGTTGTCTGGATTGAAGAACTCTTTCGAGGTTTGGTCGAGGCCGGTGAGGGAGACCGACTCCAATTCAAGGCCGTTCTTGAGGATGTCTTAAGACACGGCCGCCTGGACTTTCTGGACGAAAGAGACGCGCTGTTCATGCAGCTCTTCCATGGCCATTTCGGCGGCCACGGCGCGCAGGGCATCGACGAATTTGCCTTCCACCAGTTCTTTCAGGGACTGGGGGTGCATGGTGCGCTGGCCAAGGGTTTGGGCCGCATTGGCGATGGATTCGGTGGTTGGCTGGACGCGGACATAGAATTCGGCCTGCACGTCGACGCGCATCCGGTCCCGCGTAATCAGGGCCTGATCCTGATGGCGGCGCACTTCCAGGCGCAGCGTGTTCATATTCACCGGGATCACTTCGTGAAGGATCGGGAAAACGAGCGCGCCGCCATTCATGATGACTTTCTGGCCCCCGAAACCCGTCCGCACAAAGGAGACTTCCTTCGACGCCCGGCGAAACAGCCGCGCCATGACAAGCCCGACAATCACGATAAACAGCACGACTGCGCCTGCGATTGTCCCGTACACCACCCACTCGTCCATCTTCTATATCTCCTTGCTTGCTATGAATTATGTGCGCTGAAGCGCGGCATGCGTGTTTGCAATCGCGCCGAAAATCGCCCCCGATTTCTCTACCAGGAGGACATCGCTGCCCTCCGCCAACTCCTGTCCCGCTTCCGCTGGCGCGACCAAGATGTAATGGGTGTAGCCCAGCGCGTCTTTCAGCTTCGCTTCCGCCGGTGCATCAATTTTCGCCGTTCCCCTTATAATTGTGGCCGCGCGGCCCACGAATGTGTCGCTTGAAACCGCATCGGTTTCCTCTTTCGGCATGATGCGCGACAGGCCGAGGCCGAGCCACCGCGTCACCGGCAGGGCCGCAAAGAATGCGGGCACAGAGGCCAAACAGGCCGGCAGCATAGCGCCCAAGACGCTGGTGGATGCCTGCTGGATCAACAAGCCCGACACGCCAAAGCCCATGAGGAACGCGGCGATGAGGATGAGGATCGGCACTTTGCCAACGCAGAGCCAGGCGAGAACCTGGCTGATGGGGCGAGCGCCAACCGCGCCTGTGGACTGCACGTCAATATCCGTGGGCGCGCCGCTGCCCGCCAGGTCTGCATCCACATCCAGGTCCGCATCGGCGTCGATATCAAAGTCGAAATCCGGCAGGGCTTCGTCCAGCGCGCCGGAGACGCCGAGGCCGAACAGCATGCCGACTAACTCCAGCGCCGCGATGGCCGCGAGCAGGACCAGCGCAATGGTGAAGGGCGCCATGTCAGGTGCAAACAGGTCCATTTCGGTCAGGCTCCCGGGGTTGAGTTTGTGTTTGTGGGCGCGTCGGCCTCGCGCTGGAGGCGTTCGAGTTCCGCCAGCTTGGCCTCCACGTCGCCGGGATGGGCAGCGGGATCGGCAATCAGGGCGATGAGGCCCTCCAGGGCGTCAATTTCGCGCTCAAGCTGGACCAGGGCCCGGCGCGCAGCGGCGTGGCGGGCCTGGATGTCGAGCTTTTTGGAAAGCGCCGCCTTGGCGAGGTCTTCCCGGCCCTTTTCCAAGGCGAACGCCGCTTTTTCGTCGAGGTCGGCGAGGTCAGCGTCGCCGGTTCGGGCGGACTTGGAGAGGCGATAGTGCTCGGCCAGTTTAGCGCCAAGTTCAGTGCGCAGCATGGCCAGTTGGCGATCAGTCTCGCTTTCGCGCGGCGCGCCGCCCTCCTGGGCATCGAGAAAGGCTGAAACCTCAGCCGATACAATGGTTTTCAAACGATCCACAAACCGCGCAGGCATCCACTCCCCTTTCCAGATATATATCGAATATCGGAAAGGGCCGAGACGGTTTCAAGGTGAGCGATCACGAATTTTTGAGGGTGGTGCAACACTACTCGCTTTGCCAATCTTCTCGCCCGTGGCGGATTCGCAGAATGCTGACCGTTTCCCCATCTACCGCATAAATAATGAGATGTGCCCCAAATGGTCGGACCCGCACAATTTGGTCTTCGCATCGGCGCTCAGGACTTGAGAGCGGAAATGCCTGGATTGCTTTCAGGGCTTCTCGCATCCCAATTTGATAGGTTTCAGCCTGTTTGGGTCCAAAAAGCCGGATGCCCTCAGCGTTAACCAACGCCGCATCAATCTGAGCTTCCCGCGAGAAAACGAGTTTCATGCAGAGTCAGTCGCCTTAAGAGCTGCGGCCCACGCCTCGTCCATGAAATCGTCCACGGTTTTCTCAACGAAGCCACTCGCATACGCAGCGCGAACGCGGTCTGCCATCGCTGCGTCTTTCGCAAACTGCTCCACATCCCGGCGAATAAGCTCCCGAACATAGTCTGAGGAATTGGCGTATTTGCCGTCCTTGGACTGCGCCTCGACCCAGGCTTTCATCTGGTCCGGCAGAGAAATGTTCATCGTGGCCATGGCGCGCTCCTTCTCCTAGGAAGGTGGGCATGTTGGCAAAGTTTGTCAACTTATTGGAGTTGGTGACAGCTCTAAAGGGAACCGAAGAAACCTGGCTCCAGTTCAACTTCTTCGATCATTCTCGTCTTTACCCCGAGCTTCTTTTCTTTGAGCAACTGGCAAAGGAGTTCTCCATCAATCAAATCAATCGCTGGAGCACCGTCTCTGACGGCTTCTTTTCTTGCTTCAGACGTGAAGCTGCCGGTGGTGATCACCAATCCTTTGTCAGCTCGTCCCACCATTGCGCCACGAAAGTCTCGCACAACTGGAGCGCCGATAGACCCCTTCCAGCGTTTGCACTGAAATAGAACCTGGAATGACACCAAGTTCATTCGAAGAACACCTGCACCGTCGATTCCACCATCTCCGCTTTTCCCAGTGACCTCGACTTTTGTGAATCCAGATTCTCTCAACAACCTTTGACACAGACGTTCAAAAGCGTCGGGCGGCACAGAACAGAGCGTTTCAAGAAGTGAATCTTCCCAGCTCGCATCACCTTCCGATTTTAGCTCGAGTGCTTCGGGATCATCATCAGAGGTTGATGTTAACACTTCTCGAGCGCGCTTTTCGGCTTTCACGCGGCGAAAGACATCTCTCGCTTCGTTTTCTGTGATGCGATGGCCGAAGTCCGTAAGGCTCCAAACAGCCCGTTCACTGTTCTCCACGGCACCAACCTTCTTCAAGTAGGTGCGCACCCAAGCGAGACGATATTGAAACTCGCTACGGGTGCCCTTCGTGTGAGGTGTCGCCAACACCTCGTTAGTCAGTTGGAGCTGATCTGCGACCTCTTCCTCAATCTCTTCAATCCCTGCCGAACCACCCAATTTTCGGATAGCGACTATTGTCGGCCATGACAGGCGTGGATACGAAAGCTCCTCTGGAATATCCCTGGGCCTGGGAATTCAATCCCCATCCTATGTATCGAGGAAGCTCCGCAGCTTCCGGCTCCGGCTTGGATGCTTCAGCTTCCGCAGCGCTTTCGCCTCGATCTGACGGATGCGTTCGCGGGTCACCGAGAATTGCTGGCCGACTTCTTCCAGCGTGTGGTCGGTGTTCATGCCGATGCCGAAGCGCATGCGCAGGACGCGTTCCTCGCGCGGCGTCAGCGAGCTGAGCACACGGGTCGTGGTCTCGCGCAGGTTCGACTGGATGGCCGAATCCACGGGGAGCAGCGCCATCTTGTCCTCGATGAAGTCGCCGAGGTTGGAATCCTCATCATCGCCAATGGGCGTTTCGAGGCTGATCGGCTCCTTGGCGATCTTGAGCACCTTGCGGATCTTTTCCAGCGGCAGTCCGAGCTTTTCAGCCAGCTCTTCCGGGGTCGGCTCGCGGCCAATCTCGTGGAGCATCTGGCGCTGGGTGCGCACGATCTTGTTGATCGTCTCGATCATGTGCACCGGGATGCGGATGGTGCGCGCCTGGTCCGCGATCGAGCGGGTGATTGCCTGGCGAATCCACCAAGTGGCATAGGTGGAGAATTTATAGCCGCGGCGGTATTCAAACTTATCCACCGCCTTCATCAGGCCGATATTACCTTCCTGGATGAGATCCAGGAATTGCAGGCCGCGATTGGTGTATTTCTTCGCGATGGAAATCACGAGGCGGAGATTGGCCTCAACCATCTCTTTCTTCGCGATGCGGGCCTCGCGCTCACCCTTTTGCACGCGCTGCACGATCAGGCGATAATCATCGATCGGCACGCCGAGATCCTGGGCCAGGCCGGAAATCTCGTTGCGCAGCGCCTCGATCTTCTCCCCCTCGCGGTCCACGAAGCGTTCCCACTTCTTGGATTTTCCGCGCACGTCTTCTATCCAGTTCGGATCGAGCTCGCGGCCGAAATAATTGTCGAGGAATTCCCGGCGAGGCACGCCCTGGCTGTCGGCCACGCGCATCAGCTTGCCCTCGAGGGTCATCAGCTTCTTGTTGATAGCATAAAGCTGCTCAACCAGCGCCTCGATCCGCGCATTGTTGATGTGCATCGTCTTGAGGTTTTCGACGATGGAGGTCTGGACCGCGCCATACTTCTCCTGGTCCTTCGGCGTCAGGCCCTTGCCCTCCAGCCGGCGCTCGACCAGTCTTTCCTGCAGCTTGCGGTAGGATTTGAAGTCGCTGGCGATGGCGTCGAGCTTTTCAAGAACGCCTTCGCGCAACTCGCCTTCCATGGCCGACATGGACATGGCCGCGCCTTCATCATCGTCCTCGTCGTCATCCTTGGACTCGCCGTCCTCGGAAGCTTCGGCCTCGTCTTCCTCTTCCTCTTCTTCCTCGGGCTCGGGCGGCGGATTTTCCGCGCCATAGGTCGCCTCCAGGTCGATCAGGTCGCGCAGCAGGATACGCTCATTCACCAGCTCGTCGCGCCACACCATCATGGCTTCGAATGTCAGCGGGCTTTCGCACAGGCCCCGGATCATGGCATCGCGGCCGGCCTCGATCCGTTTGGCAATGGCGATTTCGCCCTCGCGTGAGAGGAGCTCCACTGTACCCATTTCGCGCAGATACATCCGCACGGGGTCGTCGGTGCGCTCTGAGCCGCGGGCATTGCCCTTCTTGACCGGCGCCTTGGCATCATCGGTCTTTGCGAGCGCGTTCTTCTCGGCTTCGGCCTCTTCCTCGGACTCAACGACATTGATGCCCATTTCGGACAGGGCCGACATGGTGTCTTCAATCTGGTCTGAGGTCAGCTGGTCCTGGGGGAGAACCTTGTTTAGCTCGTCATGGGTGACGTAGCCGCGGGCCTTGGCATCCTTGATGAATTTCTTGACGCCGGAGTCGCTCATGTCGAGCACGGGACCATCGGCGTTTTCGGTCTCTGGCTCGTCAACTTGGGCTTTCGCCATTCAATCTCTCCCGTGTCGACAGGGCCACACCTAGGCCCATAATCGATACAAAAAATTAATCTTGCGAAATGTGCACGGCACGCAAAGCTGACACCTTCCGAAATATCGGAACGAGCCCTTGGAGCCCCTTGCCCGGGCTCTGCGAATGGTACCGAAACAGCCTGCGGCCCTGGGCCAAAACCTGCACGCAATGCCTATGGAGGCGGTGTCAGGTCGAAGAGTGCTGCTATCAGCGCGCGATTTCACGCCCATACATGGTCAGCCCGATAGGCTGGGTCAACTGGGCATCTGACGAAATTGTTTTTTCAGCGCCAAATGCAGGCAAAGTGTGTGCATCAGGGCTCCAGCGCACGTTTCTTGGCGGCTTCATAGGCGGCCATCTGAGCTTCGCTGGATTCCGCCCGCAGACGTTGGCGCTCAGCGATGTCTCTGTGCAGTGTCGCCCATGCGCCCGGGTCCTTCAGCACCGTTTCGCGCTCGTCTTCATCGGGCCCGGCTTCGCCAGACGTCTGGGTGTAAAGCCGTATCAACAGCTCCCATTCCCGGGCTGCCTGGGTGCCCAGCTCGATTTCCTGACGCGTGGGATAGGCTTCAAAGGCCGCCAGGGCTTCCGTCTTTCCAGCATTGGCGAGACAGTCAGCTACGCTGGCCGGATCGATACTTTGCGTATTGCAGTGAACCTCAAGGATCGCATCGCAAATCGCATCCGAAACCGGATGGCTGAAAACGACCGAGGACAACAACTCGGCAAATGTTTCGAGCAAAGCCGGGCTCGCCGCTGCGGAAACGAGTTGTCCCAGTGCAGGCGGTGGCCCTTTCTGGGCTTTTAGCGCGCTGATCGCAGGCGCACCGCGCTTGCCGCGTGCAGCCTGGCGCACTTGCCAGAAATGCTCGCGCATCTTCTGGAGCAGGTCGCGCTGGTAAGCTGTGCGAACACCCTCATGGCCAATCTTGCCAGCGGCTGCTTTCAGGCGTGCTTCGAGCCCAGCCTTTTGCTCCGGGGTCTCCAGCGGCTCCGCATCGCGCTCCCGGCGCCAAAGCACCTGCACCAAGGGCAATGCGCGCTCCAGCAGACCTTGCATCTCTTCGCGCCCGTCGGCGCGCTTCAACAGATCGTCGGGGTCGAGCCCCTCCGGCAAAAACGAAAAGTAGACGGATCGATCCGGCAGAACTTCCGGCAAGGCCACATCAATGCTGCGATGGGCCGCCCCGCGCCCTGCCCTGTCGCCATCGAAACACATGATCGGGTCCGGCCCAGCCCGCCAGAGCAGCGTAAGTTGATCGCTCGTCAGTGCCGTGCCCAGTGGCGCGACGGCATTGCCAAAGCCCGCCTCACCCAGCGCGATCACATCCATATAGCCTTCGCAGACAATTAGGCCGCCGCGCGCGCCGTAGCCAATCGCTTCCCGGGCGCGCTTGTAATTGTAGAGCACGCGGGATTTGTGGAAGAGATCGGTCTCAGGAGAGTTGAGGTATTTCGCCTTGTCTTCGGGGTCGAGCGCGCGCCCACCAAAGGCGATTACCTCACCCTTGGTGTCGGCGATGGGAAACATGATCCGATTGCGGAACACATCATAGGGTTCTCCGCCCTTGTCGGAGACCTTCGCCAGACCTGCGCCCGTGATCTCATCAAGGGTGAAGCCCATGCCCTTCAAATGCGCGGTTAGTTGGCGCCAATCGTCCGGCGCAACGCCCATGCCCCAGCGATGCCACGCATCCGGGCCGAGACCGCGCTTCTCCTGAAGATAGGTTCTCGCAATGCCCCCGCTCTGGCCGCGGAGCTGGGCTTGGAAGAATTCCGCCGCCGCCGCACAGGCCGCCTTGAGGCGCTTTAGTCGATCATATTGCTCGACCGCTTCCGGCGTCGCTTTTGGCAGTTCCATGCCCGCTTCGTCGGCGAGGCGCTCGACGACTTCCATAAACTCGAGACGTTCGGTCTCCATCAGGAATTTGATGATGTCACCGCCGAGCCCCGAGGAGAAATCCTTGAAGATGCCTTTCTCGTCATTGACGTAGAAACTCGGCGTTTTTTCGCTTGTGAATGGCGACAGCCCGACCCATTCCTTACCGCGCCGCGTGAGCTTTACCTTCCGACCGATAACATCGGACGGGCGCACGCGGGCTTTGATTTCATCGAGGAAACCATCGGGTATACGGACATTGCTCATCCGGCCTGATTAACCGAAAAAGTGATTCGGGCGAAACATCTCGCGAACATTCCCCACAGGATTTCGCTGCTCTGGGGAATTCCTATTGCAGCGCGCGACGCACAGCCTGTCCTGCAGCACGGCTATCAATCTTTCCCGGATAACGCGCTTTTAGCGCGCTCATGCATTTGCCGAGATCC
Source organism: Pseudomonadota bacterium (assembly GCA_039818165.1). GTDB lineage: Bacteria > Pseudomonadota > Alphaproteobacteria > Caulobacterales > Hyphomonadaceae > UBA5336. Next base: position 9,141 of record JBCBUL010000018.1, read on the forward strand.
TTGAGCGTGGAGGCGTCAAGCTCTTCCACAACGTGCTGCACCGCGGTGTTCAGTTCGTCATCACCCAGGGGTTTGGGCAGGAACTCTTCGATGACGCCAAGTTCTTCGCGTTCGCGTTCGGCATCCTCAATCCGGCCTGCCTCGTCGAACTCCCTGGACGAGATTCGACGCTGAGCCGCCATGGTTTCAAGCACATCGAGCACGGTCGCATCGGCGCAGCCGTCGCAGTCACCGCGCGTGCGTGCGCTGGCATCCCGGTCGCGCACGGCGCAGGATATCAGCCGCAAAGTCGCGGCCCGCGTTTCAACCGCGGGGGACACGTTTTCGGACGAAAGTTTGGTCTCAGCCGCCTCAAGGGCGTCTGCCACACGTGCTTTCAAAGAAGTTTGTTCTGCTGAATCCAGTTCAGCCATGGCGCATATCTCTGCATGTTCGCGGCGAAATCGTCTTGACGACGTCGCCGACCAGCCCCTAGTTCCTGCCGCTCAGGAAAGCCCAGTATTCCTTAACGCACTGCAAATCCGTCAAGAAGGCAAGCCAAATATGTATTCACCGGGTCCTGCGCAAGACAATTCTACAGCGACGGGAGCCATCGCCCTGGCGGATGGTACTGTTTTTCTTGGCCGGGGCGCAGGAGCAACTGGAACATCTTGCGGTGAATTATGCTTCAACACGGCGATGACAGGATATCAGGAGATCCTGACAGATCCTTCCTATGCCAGCCAATTGGTACTCTTTACATTCCCACATATCGGCAATGTCGGCGCCAACGGCGAAGACCGGGAATTCTCAACTGAGCCTGCAGGGCGAGGCGCGCGCGCTGCAATATTCCGCGACCCGATCACCGCACCGTCCAATTGGCGGGCGGAAGACCATTTCGATGCATGGCTGGCCAAAAGAGGCATTATCGGCCTGTCAGGTATCGATACGCGCGCTCTGACACGCCGCATCCGCCTTGAAGGGATGCCAAAGGCGGCGATCGCCCACGCTCCGGGGGGGAACATCGACCTTGAAGCCCTGATCGCACTGGCCAACCGGTTTGAAGGGCTGGAGGCCGCCGATCTCGCCGCCGAAATGACCGCGGACGCCCCCTTCGATCACACAGAACGCCTCTGGGATATCGCAAACGGGTATTCCGCCCTCTCGAGCGCCGACCACCATGTCGTTGTTGTGGATTTCGGCGTGAAAACGAACATTCTGCGCAACCTGGCCCAGGTGGATGCCCGCGCCACGGTCGTCGCGCCGGAAACACCGCTCGCCGATGTCCTGGCCATGTCCCCCTCAGGCATTGTGTTTTCCAATGGCCCCGGCGACCCTGCAGCGACGTTCCAGCGCGCCGGAAGCCTCATTAGCGGTCTCGTTGAAAGCGGGATCCCTATTCTGGGCATCTGCCTCGGTCACCAATTGCTCGCGCTGAGCCTGGGCGCCAAGACGATGAAGATGGCCCAGGGCCACCACGGCGCAAACCACCCGGTCAAAGACCTCGCAACGGGCCAGGTTGAGATCGTCTCCATGAATCACGGCTTTACCGTCGATCCGGCGTCGTTGCCCCCCGGTGTTGAGGAAAGCCACACCTCACTTTTCGACGGGACGAACAGCGGCCTTCGGGTGGCGGGCAAGCCCATCATATCTGTCCAGCACCACCCCGAAGCCTCTCCGGGGCCTCAGGACAGTTTTTACCTGTTTAAACGCTTTGCTGATCTGATGGCCGCGCACGCTGGTTAGCGCAGGCTTTTCAGGACCGCTTCAAACGCGTCGAGCACACTGTCGACGGTCACCCCCGGTTCGCCGCGGGCCATGGCGAAACCTGCACCGTTAAGCGCGTTATGCACCAGCACTGACAAGGCCTGGACGCGGTGCTCGGCAACAATGCCCTTACGCGCGAGGTACTCGATACCCGCACTCACATTTCGGCGCCCCAGATCATTGTCCGCCTCATACCACCCGGCGAGCCCGAGCACGGACGGGCCGTCGATCAGAACAATCTGCTGGTAGTCCGGCCGCGCCGCCCAGTGAAGATACGTGCGGCAACCGGCCAGAAATGCGGCGTAGGGATCGGTCCGAGAGCGGGCGGCAATAGCGTTTTCGCGGGCTTCGGCATCCATTTCGGCCTGCAGACCGGACCAGATTTCACGAAACACGTCATCCTTCGTTTTGAAGTAGTGAAACAGTCCACCCTTGGTAATTCCGGCACGCTCTACGATCTGGGCAACCGTCGTTTCCTTGAAGCCCTGCGCCTCAAAAAGCTCCCGCGCCACACGGACCAATTCCGAGCGTGTCTTTTCTGCATCTGCCTTGGAACGTCTTGCCATTTCCCGCACCTGCTCGTCGATTCGGGCTTGCGACCCCCACATACCCAAGGTATGTATAACACAGATGGGGGGACCCGCGGAGGTTAAATCGGCCAACGCCGCTCGTTCCGGTTTTTCCCGTGTGGCACTTGCAGATGCGGGGACTGACGCAAGACCCATCTTTACTTGCCGGGCGCTTTTCGCCCGGCATTTTTGTGCGCGCTGTCCACTCCGACAGAAATACTCTCAGAACAGTTTCTGGGCGGCAGATCTCGTTTAGCGGAGAACCCCGCCACAGCGCCGATTGTACTCGGCGATCGCATCGGGCATCCAGCGACGAAAATTCTCGGCGCGCGTCTCGCTGGCCGGGTGCGTCGACATCCACTCTGGTGGACGTTGCCCGCCGCCAAGCTCTCCCATACGCTCCCATAACTCCGGCGCTTCGCGCGGGTCGTAGCAAGCGCGCACGAGCAATTCGAGGCCGATCTTGTCGGCTTCCGTCTCATGCTGGCGGGAGAAGCTCAGAATGCCGCCCTGCGCCGCCATGCCGAAAGCCTGCATCACGGCTTGTTGCTGGCCCGCGGACATGTCCCCCATCCCGAGCCCAACAGCGACCTGCCCGAACTGGGCGATCTTCTGCTGGCTCATCCGCTCTGCGCCATGGTGGGCCAGCGCGTGGCCAATCTCATGGCCCATCACGACCGCCAGCTTGTCCACATCATCAATATCCGAAAGCGTTACCCGGCCATCATTATTGCCGGTCACATCCAGTATGCCCGTATAGACCGCTACATATCCGCCCGGCAGACAAAAGGCGTTGGGCTGGTTGGATTCCACCACATTGTAGGTCCAGTCGAACGCTTCCGCGACGGGGGTAAAATTGTAACCCGCCTGGAGGAGTTCGCGCTCATACTCGATGGCCGCCCGCTCCAGCCGCTCGCCGATTTCACGAACGGTGCGCACCACTTCGGCCTGCCCCGTGTCGCAGGTGCGGGCATTGGTACATAGCACGTTGCCGGACTCGCTTTGCAGGATCTGGACATAGGACTGGGCGCCAAGGCGCACGGAGTCTTCGATCGACATGGTGTTGAATTGCTTGCGACCCGTGAAGGGCACTTCCTGCTGATTGGAGAACCAGTAAATCGCGAGCCCGACCAGGGCGACGGCCAAAATGCCGAGGCGACCGCGCAGCAAGTTCCCCATGGCTCGTGTCTCCCGTCCGTCTGCCATCATCCAACGACCCCAGCCTTACCCGTTTCATAGGCGGACCGGAAGCCGGGATGTGGCAAGTTCTGCGCTTGCGCGGCCCAACGTTCTGCTTACCTTGTCCAACATGACAGAGACGACCGCCCAACCGCCCCTCGATATCCGCATCGTGCCGGTGACACCGCTCCAGCAAAACACCTCGCTGGTCTGGTCCACGCGTTCCATGGAAGGGGTCTTTGTCGATCCCGGCGGGGAGACCGACAAGCTCATGGGGGCGGCCGAGCATTTCGGCGTGACGGTCAAGGAAATCTGGCTCACCCATGGCCATCTTGACCACGCCGGCGCCGCGGCCGAAATTCGCGAGCGCACCGGCGCCCCGGTGATCGGCCCCCATCCTGACGACCAGTGGCTGCTCGACGACATTGAGGCCCAGGGCGCGAAATACGGCATCGCCGATGGCCGTAACGTGGTGCCCGATCGCTACCTGGCCGATGGCGATACACTGGAATTGGACGGACACGAGTTTGGCGTGGTCCACACCCCCGGACACACACCCGGCCATGTGGTGATCTTCAACCAGGCAGGCGCACTGGCGTTCGTCGGTGATGTGCTGTTTCGGGGCTCCATCGGGCGCACAGACTTCCCAAAAGGCAACCATCAACAACTGATCGATTCGATTCAGGAAAAGCTCTGGCCCCTCGGAAACCACATGCGCTTTGTACCGGGTCACGGACCGATGAGCACATTCGGCCAGGAGCGCGTCGACAATCCCTTTGTGGCCGATAGCGTGTTGCAGCGCGCCTGATCCGGGACGAACCTGAACAAAACTCCATTCAGCGTGGATACATATGGCCCTGACTAGGGTGGTTCTGTGAGGTAACCCCGGAAAGGACCCTGCCATGACCCGTATTCTCACAGTTTCCGCCCTCGCCGCCGCTGCGCTGCTCGCTTCGGCCTGCACCTCGACCGGACAAACCGAGCGCCGCGCCGTAACTGGCGCTGCTGTCGGCGCCGTCGCTGGCGCAATCATCGGCAACAACACTGGCGGTCGCGATGCTGACGATGGCGCTGCAATCGGCGCCGTGGTGGGCGCGGTCGCTGGCGCTGCCCAGGGCTGCTATGAAGCCCTTGACTGCGACGTACCCGGCGTAAATGATCCCTACGATCCAAACTATTCGAGCAACCGCTACTAAGCGGCTCGAGACAGAAGTGTGGAAGGGGGTGCGTGTTCGCGCCGTCTTTCATACCTTGAGGCCCCGCCAGAAATGGCGGGGCTTTTTTCATGTCCCGTGGGGTTATCCCTTGCAGGTCTGACAGACTCCCCGCTATAGCGCACCCGTTTGCCCGATTGCCGCCAGGAAGGACTCGCCAAGATGCCTAAACGTACGGATATCGAGTCCATTCTGGTGATCGGCGCCGGCCCCATCGTGATCGGCCAGGCCTGCGAGTTCGACTATTCCGGCGTCCAGGCCATCAAGGCGCTCAAGGAAGAAGGCTACCGGGTCATTCTGGTGAACTCGAACCCGGCGACGATCATGACAGATCCGGGGCTCGCCGACGCCACCTATATCGAGCCGATCACCGTCGATTATGTCGCCAAGATCATCGAAAAAGAGCGTCCCGACGCGCTGCTCCCCACCATGGGCGGCCAGACCGCGCTGAACTGTGCCCTCGGACTGGAGCGCGAAGGCGTTTTGGAAAAGTTCGATGTGGAACTGATCGGCGCGCGCGCGGACGCCATCAACAAGGCAGAAGACCGCGAACTGTTTCGCAAGGCGATGGATAAGATCGGCCTTGAAAATCCGCGCGCCTCAATCGTCGCTGCGCCTGAGATCAAGGATGAGGCAGGCAAGGTCATCGGATATGACCGGATCACCGGTCTTGCCCGCGCCATGGACGTGCTCTACGATGTCGGCCTCCCAGCGATCATCCGCCCGGCCTTCACCCTTGGTGGCACCGGCGGCGGTGTTGCCTACAACCAGGATGAATATCGCGAGATCATTGAGCGTGGGCTCGCAGCCTCGCCTGTCGCGCAAGTCCTTGTGGATGAAAGCCTGCTCGGCTGGAAAGAGTACGAGATGGAGGTCGTGCGAGACAAAGCCGACAACGCCATCATCATCTGTTCCATCGAGAACATCGACCCAATGGGGGTTCACACGGGCGATTCCATCACTGTCGCCCCGGCTCTCACGCTGACGGACAAGGAATACCAGATCATGCGTTCGGCATCGATCGCGGTTCTGCGTGAGATAGGTGTGGAGACCGGTGGCTCGAACGTTCAGTTCGCCGTGAACCCAAAAGACGGTCGGCTCGTCGTGATCGAGATGAACCCCCGCGTGTCTCGCTCCTCGGCGCTCGCATCGAAAGCCACGGGCTTCCCGATTGCCAAGATCGCGGCCAAACTCGCCGTTGGCTACACGCTCGATGAACTTGGCAACGACATCACCGGCGGCGCAATTCCGGCAAGCTTCGAACCGACGCTGGATTATGTCGTCACCAAAATCCCCCGGTTTGCGTTTGAAAAGTTCAAGGGCGCTGACCCACTGCTGACCACGGCGATGAAATCCGTGGGCGAGGCCATGGCAATCGGGCGCAACTTCCAGGAAAGCCTGCAAAAGGCGCTCTGCTCGCTGGAAACGGGGCTCGTCGGCCTCGACGATATGTCCTTTGAGGACGAAGGCGCCCTCATGCGGGCCCTGTCGGTCCAGTCACCCGACCGATTGCGCATTGTTGCCCAGGCCCTGCGCCAGGGCGTCGGCGTTGAAGAGGTCCACCGGATCACGAGCATTGATCTCTGGTTCCTGCGCCAGATCGCCGAGCTTATGGAGATTGAAACTGGGATTCGCCGCGATGGCTTACCGGATGACTATGCCGGCCTGTTGGCGCTCAAGGCCAAGGGGTTTTCCGATGCACGCCTTGGTGCACTCACCGGTCGCGGTGAAGACGCTGTCCGGGCCCATCGCCACGCGCTTGGTGTGCGGCCCGTCTACAAGCGTATCGATACCTGCGCCGCCGAATTCGAAGCGGCCACGCCATACCTCTATTCCACTTACGAAACGCCGCCCTTCCGCACCCCCACAGACCCCGGCGATCGCCCCGGCTGCGAGGCCGGGATCTCAGATCGCCGCAAGGCCATGATCCTCGGCGGCGGACCGAACCGGATCGGTCAGGGCATCGAATTCGACTATTGCTGCTGCCACGCCGCCTTCGCCATGGCCGATATCGGCATCGAGTCGATCATGGTGAACTGCAATCCAGAGACCGTCTCCACAGACTATGACACCTCGGACCGGCTCTATTTCGAGCCGCTCACCCGCGAGCATGTCCTGGAAATTGTCGCGCGTGAGCAGATGGACGGCGAGCTTGCCGGCGTCATCGTCCAGTTCGGCGGCCAGACGCCGCTCGGCCTCGCCAACACATTGCAAGCCAATGATATCCCGATCCTGGGAACCTCGCCCACCTCTATCGACCTGGCAGAGGATCGCCAGCAATTTGCGCGCCTGATCGACGAGCTTGGCCTGCAGCAAGCCCCTTCAACAACCGCGCGCGACCTTGATGAAGCGGTCACGGGCGCCGAGCGGCTCGGCTACCCCGTAATGGTGCGCCCCTCCTTCGTGCTGGGCGGACGCGCCATGGAAATTGCCCGCTCCCCGGAAGACTTGCGAGAGTTTGGCCAGCTGGCACTCGCCGTGGCGGGCGACCAGTCCCTCTTCATCGACCGCTATCTGGAAGACGCCACCGAAGTGGATGTTGATGCGCTTTGCGATGGCGAACACGTCCATGTGGCGGGCATCATGGAGCATATCGAGGAAGCAGGCGTTCATTCTGGCGACAGTGCCTGCGCCCTGCCGCCCTACTCCCTCAGCGAAGACATCCAGGCCCGGCTGGCAGAGCAGGCAACGGCCCTGGCCAAGGCCCTGAATGTCCGCGGCCTGATCAACATCCAGTTCGCCATCAAGGATGATGACATCTTCGTCCTGGAGGCCAATCCCCGCGCCTCCCGCACCGTTCCGTTTGTGGCCAAGGCTGTCGGCGCGCCGATCGCTGGCATTGCTGCAAAGCTGATGGCGGGCGAGCCCCTGGCCAGCTTTGACATGTCCGAGGCCACACCCTCGCGGATTGCGGTGAAGGAAGCCGTGTTCCCGTTTGGCCGGTTCCAGGATGTCGACCCCGTGCTCGGCCCGGAGATGCGCTCCACCGGAGAAGTGATGGGCTGGGATGACGATTTCGGCACCGCGTTCCTGAAGTCACAGACCGCGGCAGGCGTGGAACTGCCCAAGGGCGGGCGCGTGTTTGTGTCCGTCAAAGATGCCGACAAACCCTCGCTAATCGCGCCGATTAAATCCCTAATCGATATGGGGTTCGACGTCGTGGCAACGCGCGGCACGGCAGGGTATCTTTCAGAACAAGGCCTGGATGTGTCGCCCATCAACAAAGTGATCGAAGGCCAGCCCCACATTGTGGACGCCATGATCAATGGCAAAATCCAGCTTGTTTTCAATACGACACAGGGCGTTCAGTCTCTCAAAGACAGCAAATCCATCCGCCGGACAGCCCTGACGCGCGGCATTCCCTATTTCACAACTTTGGCGGCCTCGATCGCTTCCGTCGCGGCCATCGAAGCGTTACGAACGCGCAAACTTGGCGTCCAAGCCTTGCAATCGACCTGATGACGCCCACTTGACCGCGCAGGGTTTTGGCACAACCCTACGCTTATTCCGAAAACGCAGAGTACACGTACATGGAAAGAATTCCCATGACCGCTGAGGGTCACGCGGCCCTCGAGTCAGAACTCAAGACCCTCAAATCCGTTGAGCGTCCCACCATCATTGCAGCCATCGCTGAAGCACGCGAGCACGGCGATCTTTCAGAGAACGCCGAGTACCACGCGGCGAAAGAGAAGCAGTCCTTCATTGAAGGGCGCATCGCCGAACTGGACGACAAGCTGGCCCGCGCCGAGGTGATCGACCTGACAAAGATGACCGGTACGCGCGTGCGCTTTGGCGCTACCGTGACCCTGATCGACGTCGATACGGAAGAAGAAAAGACCTATAAAATTGTCGGCGACGACGAGGCCAGCATTGAGCATGGCAAGATCTCGATTTCCTCTCCCATCGCCCGTGCCCTGATCGGCAAGGAAGAAGGTGATGAGGCCGAAGTGTCCGCCCCCGGCGGCGCGAAGGCCTACGAAATCGAGAAGGTGGAATTCAAATAGGCGCACCGACGGACACGGCCCGGCTTGGCCCTTCCATCTGGGCCGTTTCCGATGGGCGCGCGGGCAACGCTGCCCAGGTGCGCGCGATTGCCAACGCCCTCGGCTCTACCCTGCGCTGGATGCAAATTGCCCACATTGCTGGCGAAGGCCATCGCGACCAGCCCCTGACCCTTACGCCCCGCGCGCCGTGGACGTGGCTCCCATCCAAGGCGTGGCGCGCTCCCCTGCTGGCCCTGCCAAAGGACCAACGCAGCGCGCTTGCCCCGCCCTGGCCGACCATCTGGCTCGGCGCCGGGCGGCGTACCGCGCCCTACTCGGCAGAGATCAAACGCCGCGCCGACGACGAGACGCTGGTGGTCCACATCCTCGATCCGAAGATGGACCCAGCCGCCTTCGACCTGCTGGTGACGCCGCAGCATGATGGTTTGAGCGGCGCCAATGTGATTTCCACGGTGGGCTCGCCCTCCTATTTCTCGCCCGATGATATGGAGGAGGCTGGCCAGGCCTTTGCCGATCTGGCCGACGAGCCCGGCAAATCCGCCCTCATCATCCTCGGCGGGGACTCCAAGACCCACACCTTCACCCAGGGCGCGGCTGAGACCCTGGCGATGCAGCTCAGCGCGCTGGCGGGAAAAGGCTGGCGCCTTCGGATGACAGCCTCCCGGCGCACGCCCGCCCCGGTGCAGGCCCGCATGCGCGTCCTGGCCGACCAGATCGGCGCGCGCTTCTGGGCCGGTCCTGGCGACGAGCCAAATCCCTATCTCGCCTGGCTGATGTTCTCCGATGTCGCCATCGTCACAGAAGACAGCGCCAACATGCTCTCGGATGCGGCCTATCACGGCCTGCCCGTACACATCGCCCGCCTGCATGGCCGGGCCCCGAAGTTCGACCGCCTCCATGACAGCCTCATCCAGCGCGGCGTGGCCCGCTGGTTTGACGGCGACCTGCAAAGCTGGAGCTTCGAGCCCCTGCGCGAGGCCGACCGCGTCGCCGACGCCATTGTGGCAAAGCTGCTGGAGCGCCATCCCCAACCCAACCTCGGCAACGAGGGCAAAGTCGTCGCCCCGGACTGGCTCTAGCGGCTAAAGGGGCCAGCCGCCCTAAGCCGCTTCGGCGACCACGCCGATGACGGCTTCGCCGAAGCGTTCGGCCTTTTTTTCGCCGACGCCCGACACGCCCCGGAGCGCATCGAGAGAACCGGGGCGTTCGGCCGCGATAGCGGCCAGGGTGCGGTCGTGGAAGATAACATAGGGCGGCACGCCCCGCGTCTTCGCCTCTTCCAGGCGCCAGCCACGCAGGGCCTCGAACAGGGACTGGTCGCGGCCTGAAAGCTGGTCGACCACGCCGGCGCTGGATGCCTTACGCGCCTTGCGTGGGCGCCGCGCCGCTGGATCGGCCTTCAGACGCACTTCCCGCTCTCCCTTCCAGAGAGCGCGCACGCCCTCCCGGTCGCCCAGCCCGATCACGGGGCGCATCGCATCGCCCTGTTCCTTGAGCAGGCCGCAGAACAAAAGCTCATCCAGCACGGCGCGCCAGCCCGGCGCGGACAGGGTCTCCCCGATGCCATAGGTGGACTGGACTGAGAGGGACTCGTCAAAGCTGTCCTTCGCCTCGCCGCGCAGATGGATGATCAGCCGCCCGCGCCCGATACGCTCGCCGGTACGCGCTGCAGCCGCCGTCGCCATCTTGGCCCATTCGGTCGCGTCAAAGCCCTCTCCGGCGTCCTCGGTGCAGCTGTCGCACACTCCGCAGGGTTCCGCGTCGGCTTCTCCGAAATACTGGCGCACGGCCTGGCGCCGGCAGGCCGTCCCGTTCAGGAAGGCAAAGAGCTGGCGCGTCTTAGCCAACTGCACCGACTTTATCTCTGCGGGCGCATCGGCCTCCTGCACCCAGGAGAGGGACCGGCGCATGTCTGATGGCCCGAACAGGGTCACCGCCTCGGCAGGTGCACCGTCGCGCCCGGCCCGGCCCACTTCCTGCCAATAGGCCTCAATCGTCTTGGGCGGGTCGGCATGGATCACGAAGCGTACATCGGGCTTATCCACGCCCATGCCGAAGGCGACCGTGGCGCACATCGTCAGCCCATCTTCCAAGAGGAAGCGGCGCTGGCGCGCGGCGCGCACATCGGCCTCCAGACCCGCATGGTAAGCCAGCGCGGGGCAGCCGGCCCGGGTCAGCGCCTCAGCCAGCTTTTCCGTGCCATCGCGCGTGGCGGCGTAGACGATGCCAGAACGTCCAGATTGCGACTTCACCAGCGAGACGATGCGGGAGGTCCGGTCGCCCTGTTTCGGCTCGGCGGCAAGCTGCAGATTGGGCCGGTCAAAGCTCGCCACATGCACGGCAGGGTCGGTGAGGTCGAGCTGGGCAAGGATATCCTCTCGGGTCTTGGTGTCGGCCGTGGCCGTAACCGCGATGCGGGGTACGCCGGGAAAGAGCGATTTAAGTCGGCCAAGGGCGCGGTAGTCCGGGCGGAAATCATGGCCCCACTGGCTGACGCAGTGGGCCTCATCAATGGCGATCAGGCTGAGCTCGATGCCCGCCAGCGCATCGGACAGGCGCGTGGCGAGGGCTTCGGGTGACACATAGATAAGATCCATCTCCCCGGCCCGGGCCGAGGCCAGGGCATCGCCCCGCGCCGCCGGATCCATGGAACTGTCCAGGCGTTCTGCCCGCACGCCCAGCGCCTTCAGCGCGTCCACCTGGTCGGCCATCAGCGCGATGAGCGGAGAGACGACCAACCCGCATCCGCCACGCACAAGCGCCGGGATCTGATAACAGAGGGACTTGCCCCCACCCGTGGGCAGGATCGCCATCACGTCCCGCCCGGCCAGCACGTCTGCCACCACCGGCTCCTGCAGCCCGCGAAACGCGTCATAGCCGTAGACCCGTTTGAGCAGGTCTTGCGCTTCTGTGAGGGTGGGTTCAGTCATCGGTGCGAGAATGCCGAGACTCGGCGCGCGGGCAAGCTGCAAACGGCGCGCAAACCTTGTGATCTGAGGAATTCACCACCACTTTTATGGAGTGGAAGGCGACACCGAAATCTCAGGCCACACGCCTCGCCAACGTCGAAGGCATCGGCGTGCCGGTCGACTGACCAAATCCCGCGATAATCCGGCGTCGAGTATTGGCGTTCACAAGCATCCTGAGCTTCAACGGGTCAGCGTGAAAAGTTCTGGCTGGGCCGAAGCAGCCGTTTACTTCGCGCTCTTTCTCGTCATGTGTTTCGCGATGTGGACGGCATCATTTGGATTGCGGCTGTACTGAGATCAGCACCACACGCCATAGGCGACCTGCGACCGGCTGACACATAGTCGCAAGCTGCGCCACGGCGCCACATTCGGGAGAGCCCGTATCGCCGCCAGCAGGGCGCCGCGCCAGAACAGTCCCATCTCTTGGAAGGGACCAAACCGATGAAACGTATATTTCTCAGCGCACTCTTGCTGGCAGGCGCCGCCATTCCTGCGCTGCCCGCCATGGCCGATGACAATCCCTGGCAGATCCGGGGCCGAGTGATCGGCGTCCTGCCGGACGAAGCCGCAGACCTGTCAGCCGGCGGGGCCGCCCTGCCCGGCAGCGTGGACATTAACGACCAGTATGTGCCCGAACTCGACATCACATACTTCTTCACCGACAACATTGCCGCCGAACTGATCCTGGCCGTGACGCCCCATGATGTGGACGCCCTGGGCGTGACGGTGCCCGGCGCGCTGGACAATGCCACGGTGCCGCTTGGCGATGTCTGGCTGTTGCCGCCCACGCTGACGCTGCAATACCACTTCAAGAATGAGAGCCAGTTCACCCCCTATGTGGGCGCGGGCGTGAACGCGACGTTCTTTTTCAATGAAGATGAAGGCGATGTCGCCGACGGCATCGAGTACGATCCGTCCTTCGGCTTCGCCCTGCAGGCCGGGATTGACTATGACCTCGACGGCATCGAGGGCGGCTGGCTGCTGAACGCGGACATCAAGAAAGTCTGGATCAATCCCGATGTGACCGTGGATTTCACCACGGCGCTCGGCACCTCCGTCGATGCAGACGTGGACATCGACCCGCTCGTGGTCGGCATCGGCTTCGGCTACAAGTTCTAAGGTGTTTTCGTTCACGCCAGTTGGCTGAAGCCAACGGCTCCGCGGGGGCAGCCTGACCGGCCGGCGGGCGGTCGCCCGCTTCAAGCTATAACTGCGTCCATCGCCTCAACCAATAACAGATGCCGGCGCGCGACTGCGTCGGCATCTTTGCTATACCCGCCCCCCAGCACGGCGCAGATGGGGATACCGGCGTCCCGGCAGGCCTCAGCCACCCGTCTATCGCGCCGGTAGAGCCCCGCATTGCTGAGGGCGAGCAGGCCGAGCCGGTCTTCGGCATGGGGATCGACCCCGGCATTGTAGAAGACGATATCGGGCTTGGCGGTTGAAAGCGTTTTCTCCAGCGCAGACTCGAGCATGCCGAGATAAGTCCCGTCGCCTGCCCCCTTCTCCAAACCGATATCGAGGTCCGATGGCGGTTTGTCCCGCGGCCAGTTCGCCTCGCAATGGACCGAGCATGTGAACACAGCGGGCTCGTCGGCAAAGATCCGCGCCGTACCATCGCCATGGTGCACATCCAGATCGATCACAGCGATGCGGCGCGCCGGCACGGCCTCCAACAGGCCCTGCGCGGCGACGGCCACATCGTTGAACACGCAAAAGCCCGCGCCGCCCTGCCCGTCTGCATGGTGGCTGCCGCCGGCCAGATTGATGGCTGCGCCTTCATTCAGGGCGATGCGCGCGGCCAGCCCAGTGCCCCCGACCGCCGCGCGGGACCGGCGGGCGATGGCTGGCGTGATTTCGAACCCGATGCGCCGGGCGGCCTTGCGGTCCAGCGTCTGGGAGAGGATTGCGTCCACATAGCCAGGCGCATGGACCGCCGAGAGCGCCGCCGCGCTGGCGAGCTCTGGCGCGAGAAATGAGCGTCCCGCCGCCCTGAGGCGGTCCGCCACGATGGAGTATTTGCGCATGGGGAAGCGATGCCCATCGGGCACGCTGTCAGCGTCATAGGCGGGATGGTGGATGAGCGGCGTCATTCTGACGTCAGCTAGTACCGGGACGACAAAAAGAAAACGCCCCGGACAAAGCCGGGGCGTTTCACAGTGTGTTTGGGCAGTCTTGCGGCTTAGCCGTCAGCGCAGCCACTGTCATTGTAAGCTGTCGCGGCTTCTTCATAGCGCGCCTCGATGGTGAGGCAGCCCTCTGGCTTCTGGTCATCTGACAGAGCTCTGAGAGAATCACAGGCTTTCTGCTCATTCTCCAGTTCAAGGAATGGCGTGCGCAATGTGAAGCAGTAGAGGGCGCGTTCCGTGGCCCGCTCCGCCGCGATGAAGGAGAGCCAGCCACGCCCACCAGCATTGTTGGCTTGGCGGAATGCCTCAAGAGCACCTTCTGTGTTTTCGCGCTCATAGCGGGATTGGCCAATCAGGGTCCAGACCGTGCCACGATCCTTCACGCCACCGGCGTTTAGGGCCTGTTGCAAGGCGTTCTCCGTATTTTCCCAATCCTTGAGCTCGGCATAAGAACGGCCAAGGCGCTCATACATCTCACCGGAATTGCGCATCTGGGCCGCTTCACGGATCACCGGGATGGCGCGCTCAAATTCGCGGGCCACCTGGTAAAGGTTCGCCAGCAGTTCCATACGCTCATAGGTCTTGGAGATGTTGCCAGCGTTCATTTCCTTTTCCAGCGTGCGCGCGGCCTGGAAGGGCACGTCAAACTGGTTGTAGAAATTCACGATCCGCATCAGCTCATCCTCGGTCTGGAGGATGCCGCCGAGATACATGGCTTTCTGGACCTCAAAGGCGCGGCGCTGGTCACCTGCCTGGAAATAGTCGCCCGCAATCGCGTCCCAGAGGCGGCGCTCATTCGGGTTGCGCTGCAAGAGCGTTTCCAGAAGCTGGGCTTTCTTCGCAAGCTGGCCGGTCTGGTCGTAGAGGTAGATCAGGAAGTCATAGACTTCGCGTTCCGCATTTGGGCCATCCTCACGGAAGACTTCCTCGGCCCAGCGCAGGGCTTCGCGGTTGTTGTCGGCCTTGTGGTTGAGCACCGCAAGCTGCCACTTCTGGGTCCGGTCCGGGCGACCGCCATTCTGCATCCAGAGCGTCATGTAGCGCAGCGCTTCCGGCAGGTTTTCGCTGCTCATATGGAGCTGGGAGATATTGTAATAGGTTTGACCGATCTCCGCCTGCGGAACGTATCCGCGCTGAACCGCAGTCTCCAGGTCGCGCACGGCGCCGGGATAGTCGTTGGTTTCCACCTTCACCGCAGCGGAAAGCCGCAACAGCGCGCCTTCCTCATAGCAGTTCATCTCACTGGCGCGCAGCTCGTTGAGCTTGGCCAGGGCGGCGGCAGGATTATCATTGACCAGAAGCTCGTTCTCGGCCGCCAGATAAAGCTGGCCATTCTTCGAGGTGAACTCTGTTGTATCACACGCCTGGGCCACGGCCGGGCCAGCGGCGAGGGCGGCAACGGCACACGCGGCCATCAAACCCTTGAAGATTGAATTCAATGCCATGGTGTCTCACTCCTTTGGCTGCGCCGACGCGCATTTTGCCCTAACAAACCGGAAAGCTCCGGGGGTTTCAAGCGGCGCGGCGGGTAAACTTGTTGTTTTTCTGCTGCGATGCGCACCGGGCACACCAAACTGCTGGTTTGTATTGAGATTGGTACACAATGGGGACGCGGCAAGGCGCACGACTCAGCCCTCCAGGGTGAATTCGATGGGATAGATCACGTTGCGCCGTTCAACAGCCTGGCCGCGTACGATCTTCGGGGCAAAGCGCACTCGGGCAACGGCCTGTTCGGCCGCGCGGGCAAATCCCGCATCGGTGCAATCGGCATCGATATCGACAGGCTCGCCCCGGGCGTTCACATTGAACCGGACATCGCACTGGCCTTCCACCCCGCGCTCGGCCATGCGCCGGGGAAATTGGGCCACAGGTGGACTGATCGGCTTGGCATCGCGTTCGTCTATGACAATCGGCGTGACCACAAAATCGCCCATGCGACCCATATCGATCTCCGTGGGAACTTCACCCTGAATTGTCGGGGTCGGGAGGTCGACGTCTCGTTTGGTGGCGCTCAAGTCCGGCGGTGGGGGCGGCGGCAGGGCGTCGTCGATACGCACAGGCTTGGTGTGTGGCCGTCGGGATAGTTCACTGGTTGTCATTGACGGCGTAATGCTGGCCAGCTCGCGGACCTCTTTCGCCGGTGGCTCAATGAACTCAGCCTGGATCAGGCGGCCCATGAACAGGCACAGCGCAAAGGTCACGCCCGCCGCCGGGACAACAACGCCCCACTTTCCAAAGCGGGACAGTTCCCGACCTCCAATTCCATTTTCGTTTTGCATCAGCTTACCTCTCCCGTTTTGTTATACAGTATCATTACGGGGGACTTTACGTAACGTCAAGCGTATGACAGAAATAAAACAACCCCCGGCGCCGTGGGGCACCGGGGGCTGTCAGTTTCGGGTGATTGTAAGGCGTTAGCCGTCGAGGCCAAACTCGATTGGATACACCACATTGCGGCGTTCCAGAGCCTGGCCACGCACGATTTTCGGCGCGAACCGGACCCGGCTCACCGCGCGTTCTGCTTCACGGCGGAACACACTGTCAGAGCAATCGGCCTCAACATTGAACGGCTCACCGCGCGCATTCACGTCAAAGCGAACCTCGCAGGACCCCTCGATACCGCGTTCGGCGGCCCGTTGTGGGTATTGCACCACGGGTGGGCTGATCGGCTGGGCGTCCCGGTCAGAGATCGCCACGGGATCAATCGCGATGGACTGGACCCGGTCAAAGTTCAACTCCGTCGGCGCTGCGCCCTGAATGTTCGGGGTTGGCAGGTCGATGTCGGACTTGGACGAAGACAGCTTCGGCGGGGGCGGTGGCTTGTCCGCAGAGGCAAGCCTCTGGGGACGCGACCGCGACGTGCGCCGAACTTCCTGGCTCTGCTCGGAAGGCGTGATCGACTCGAGCACGCGCTGTTCCTTGCCTTCGGGCTCAATAAACTCCTGGGAAATGATCCGTCCCATGAAGATCAGCAGTCCCAGCACGATGATAATCGCGATGGGGGCTGCAATGGCCAGGCGAAGAATTGAGTTGTTCATCTCTTTCGTCTCCTAGTCCTGCTCTGTCGACACGTTCACACGTGTCACGCCTTCGAGGTCGCGAACCGTCTCAAGGAAGCCAACCATGGCGCCGGCTGGCGCCTTGTTGTCCGCCTGAAGAACCAGTTCTCCCTTTGCATTACCCTTGCGCATTTCCCGCAGGGTGAACTCCACCTCATTCGGCTCGACGAGCTTGTCGTCGATGTAGATGTCGCCCTGATCGTCAATCGCCACGAGAATGGCGAGGGGCGTCACACGGGAGTCATTATCCACGTCCTGGCGAGAAATCTCAACACCGGGCTCGCTGATGAACTTCGCCGTCACGATGAAGAAGATCAGCAGGATGAACACCACGTCGAGCATGGGCGTGAGGTTTACGTCATCTCCTTCGCTCTCACCGGCGGAGGATGCGCGTCTGCGTCTGGCCATTCTGCTCTCCTCCTATTCGCCGCTGAGAACAATGTTCACAGGCGTGGCCTGGGCCGAATAGGCCTGGTCACGAATGTTGATGATGACGCCGGACTCCGCATCGCGATCCGCCTGGATGATCACCGCACTTTCGGGGTTCTCAGCCTTAAGGCGTTCAATGTTCGGACGCACGGAACCGATATCTGCGACGCGACCATTCACGCGAATGAGGTTTTCGTCATTCACATAAATGATGATCGTAGGCGCAGCATCAGGCGGTGGTGGCGTGTTGGTCGGCGGCGGTGGAGGCTCAAGCGCAATCGCCTGTTCCTCGGTAAACACCGCCGTCACGATGAAAAAGATGAGCAGAATGAAGACCACGTCCAACATGGGCGTCAGGTCGACTTCGGCCTCTTCGGGTTTTCTGAGGGATCGTCCACGCATCAGCCAATCTCCAGATCATCGTCAACGGCCTGCACCAGACGGTTAGCCTTGCGCATCATACCAGACGCGAAAGGGATGCCCGTAATCGACACCACCATGCCGGCCATGGTTGGGATGGTGGCGCGAGACACGCCCCCCGCCATCGCCTGGGCATCGGCACCGTCGGTCAATGCCATGATGTCGAACACGGTCACCATGCCTGTCACCGTTCCCAGGAGGCCGAGCAGCGGCGCGAGCGCCACTGTGGCCTTGGCCAGGATGATATTGCTTTCCGCCTTCTGGCGCACCTCAGAGACAATCTTGTCCCTGACCCAGTGTGCCGTGGTGGACTTGCGGTCTGAGCGCGAACGCCACTCATCAACGGCCTCATTGGCCACCGCCTTGTGCGCGACGTGGAAGTAGAAAAGCCGCTCCAGGATCAGGGCCCACATAAAAAATGTGGTGACCGCAATCAGGAGGAGGACAGGTCCACCCCGGTCGAGGAATTCCTGGATCTCAGCGATCATAGGATGCCTCCCGCGCGTGGGAAGCAGCGGCCATTAGGCCACTGCTCCGCGACGCTCAGCTTCCGCACGCTCTGCCACGAGGCCAGCGGCTTGCTCGTCGAGCATTTGCTGGTTGCCACGGGCCATGGCGGCCGCGATGGCGTGGAGCAGGATCAGCGGGATAGCTGCGAGCAGACCAAGCACCGTGGTCACGAGGGCCACCGAGATACCGCCAGCCATAAGCTGTGGGTCACCGGCGCCGTAATTCGTGATGGCGGTGAAGGTCAGGATCATACCGACAACTGTACCGAGCAGACCCACCAGAGGGGCCACAGCCGACAACACCTTGATGATGTCGTTGAAGCGCTCAATTTTCGGCGTTTCCTGGAGAATGGTTTCGTCCAGCTTCAGCTCTAGGGTCTCAAGATCAGCGGTCTTGTTGTCCTCATAGGTCGCGAACACTTTGGCGAGCGGGTTGCCCGTGCCGCCGCGGCGCGACTTCGCCGTGCCACGCATCGCCGTGCCTTGCAGGAACAGCGTCACGATCTTGAAGAGACCCAGGGCAATGCCGAGCGGGATCAGGAAGAACAGGATGAGCTGTCCGATGAAGCCACCATCGCGGGTCAGGCGCGTGCCCCAGCTTGGAATGTCGCCGAGGATCGCAAACAGGTCGCCCTTGGACGGGTCAACCGGGCCACGAACAGCTTCGGTGGAACCGTTCTGGATCGCGCTTACAACGCGGCCCATTCCAGCGCGGAACTCGCCGCGCGGCTGGGCGCGGAAGGCCCGGAGGAAGGGCTCTTCGCCCGCCAGTTCAGGCACTTCCACTTCAACGAAGCGGGGGCTGCCCTCAACAGTACCGGCCGTGAACACGCCGATACGCGCCAGATCGACCGTGGCATTTTCGCCGTCTGGGCCGATGTTCGAGACTTCAGCGGAGAAGATCTTCGTTTCGGACTGGGCGATCATTTCCTGGAGGATAGCCTTGGGCAGGCTGTCCAGGTCTGCGCGGGTCGGCAGGGTCCGGGCCTGGGCGATCTCGGAGAGCTTCTCCACGCGGCCAGGATAGTCGAAATTCGCGAGCGAGGCGCGAATTTGCGGCATGGTTTCACCGGCGGCCGTTCGGAACTGGCCGAGCAGTTCGGAGAAATCGCCGGCTTCGGTGTCCAGTTGGGCCTGCAGCTCGCCGAGGCGCGCTTCATTCTGGTCGAACTCGGCGCTCAGGGCCCGGCCACGGGCTTCAGCAGACGCCAGGGCTGAGCGGGCATCGGCCAAGAGGGCGGACTGCTCGTCGCGGGCCTGTTGGAATTCACGCAGGCGCGCCTGGTTCTCAGCTGACAGCTCTGAGCTGTCGCGGCGCACCCGGTCGAGAATTTCGCTCAGGGATGCAGCCTGGGCGACGGCAGGTGTCGCCGTAACGATGGTGGAAAGCCCCAGAAGCGCAGCGGCGCCGAGAGCTTTGAGGGAAAAGCGGTTGCTCATCTTCATATACTCCAAATCTCTTGGTGCCGAACTACTGGACGCTCAGCGGGGTCACCGGCGCGAACAGCACTTCCTGCTGTTTCTTGCCCGAAGCCACGCGGATTGCTTCGCGGATCGCAGCGCGCATGGCGCCATCGGTCACGGGCTGCCAGCTGCCAGTGGCGCGGTCCCAGCGGGCGGCCTGGCGGTCATCGGTGGTGAGCCAGACAAGCGCGACGCGGCCGTACTGGAACATATCCACGGTGGTGGCGTTGCCATTCACGTCCTGGGTTTCCTGCCAGGTGTCGATCGTGGAGCCGTACTCCATCTCAGCCTGGTAGGCCTCGATGATCAGGCGGTATTTCTCAGCCGTGGAGACCTGTGGATCGGCCATGGCGGCATCCAGGCCATCCAGGCGGGCCTGGCGCAGGTCCATTTTGAACGGCAGGTCCGCCGAAACGAAGGCTTTGATGTCAGCCACCATATCGATTAGCATCGGCACGGTTTCAGCGGTGATCTCATCGATCCGGCCAAGCTGCTCGGACAGGCTCTCGACCTCTCGGCGTTGGCTCTCGACAACTTGCTCTTGCTGACGCGCAAAAAGCTCAGCAGCGTCACGGCGCTGCAGGAGCGTGCGATATTCACGCACCATATCGGAGCGCTCATCGTCGAGCTGGTTAATCTGCTGCTGGACCTGCTGGGCACGGGTCGTGGCCTGTTGGCCGGTGTCCAGCGCGGTTCCGAGCTGTGCCTGGGCGGTTCCACCCAGGGCGGCTATCAGCACGGCCGCAAGCACACTGCGGGCCGGGGTCAGGACTTGTCTCATGAGGTCTGCCTCTCACTCACTCTTTAAAGCCGACGCAGGCGCGAGGACTCCCTCTCCCGGGAAGACCACACGGCCCTGCGAAAAATCTCTTCAAGACGCCTGTCTTCGACAACCGCCCCTCTTGGCCACTCGCACACAAAAGCGCGGCCATGCAAGTTTAGAAAGTGAGCGGCGCACTGCTGGCGCCTTCCACCTCCCGGATTGATCGCGGGGCTCTTTGCTGGCCCTCATCTTTTCTCATCCGCCGCCACACCCGCCCAAGACAGGCTACCCCTGCGACACTGCAACGCTATCAACAGGGGCCGAACGGATCAACACGCTTAAACAATCCTTCAGGTAATTGAACAGACCGCAGCGAAATGGCAACAGTGATGTTGCATTGTGCGCCGCAACAGCCCTTGTTTTCAGAGAAAGTTGCCCGTAACGAGCGGGGCTTGGGTGCAGAGTTTCTGCCTGAAAGTTCCCGTGGCTGGGGCGCCAGGATTCGAACCTGGGAATGCCGATACCAAAAACCGGTGCCTTACCACTTGGCGACGCCCCAACACGGGAGACGCGCCACATAGCCAAACACGAGCCGCCTTGCAAGCACCCCATCTGCGCCCAGCCGCCTCACCACCTTAATTTCAGCCTGTGCGCCTGCACGGGGTTTACAAATTAGATAAACGCCCTTTATCATTTATCGATAAATACAGTCACAAATAGACTGACCATACCCAATAGGAGCTTCCCCGCGGTGAAAACCTTTCTCTTGTCCATGGCAGGCGCATTCGTTGCCATATTCCTCTTTATAATCGTGTCGTTCTTCACCCTGGCGGCCTTGATCGGCGCAGCCGCGGCCGGATCCGACAGTCAACCCGACGAAATGGTCCTGACGCTCGACCTGCGCGAACCTCTGACCGATCAGGCGCCGGTTTCAGGCTTTGCAGCCTTCTCGAACCAGCAGGGCTTCACGGACATTCTGGTGAAGATAGATGCTGCCGCAAATGATGATGACGTCAAAGGCATCTTCATCCGGGCCAGCGAAGGCGCCGTTGGTTCAGCCCGCGCCGAAGAGTTGCGCGACGCCTTGAAGGATTTCCGCGAAAGCGGGAAATTCGTTGTCGCCCACACCCAAGGGTCCCTGCTCTCTTCCGGCCCATCGGCTTACCGCGCGATTTCAGCGGCGGACGAAATCTGGATGCAGCCCGGCACCGAGCTCGCCGTGACCGGCCTGTCTTTCGAGACCCAATTCCTGAAGGGCCTGCTCGACAATCTTTCGGTCACCGCAGAGATCGAAGCGCTGTACGAGTACAAGAATGCGCCCAACAGCTATAAGAACGAGACCTACACAGAGCCCCATCGCGAAGCCTTGGCCGTGTTGGCCGAGTCGGTCTGGTCCGTCTCGATCGCTGACATTGCTGAAGACCGCGGCCTCCAGGCTGCCAATCTTCGCACCCTGCTCGAATCTGGCCCCATCCCCGCTGAAATTGCGCAGGAACGTGCACTGGTGGACACGCTGGGCTGGCCCGAAGATGCGCGCGACGCCGCAAAGGACCGGGCTGACGGTGCAGACTTCGTTTCGCTGACCGCCTATGATGCCCCCACCGGGCGACCTGGCGCGCCCATGATTGCCGTTGTCGGTGGCGAAGGCCCTATCATCACAGGCAGCGGCGGCAATGATCCCTTTGCCTCGACCGTAGGATTCGGATCGGACCGTGTGGCGCGCGCCATCCTGGATGCCGGCGAGAATGACAGCGTGGAAGCCATTGTCTTCCGCGTTGACAGCCCCGGTGGCTCTCCCACGGCATCTGACCAGATCTGGAACGCTATTGAGCGCGTCCAGGCCGACGGGACACCGGTAATCGTTTCGATGGGATCGGTCGCGGCATCAGGCGGATATTATGTCTCCGCCGGCGCGGACCATATTATCGCCAATGACACGACAATCACCGGTTCGATCGGTATTTTCGGCGGCAAGCTCGCCATTGGCGAAGGCCTTCAGCGTATCGGTGTGAACGTCGAATCGGTCACCGTGGGCGGCACCTGGACAGAAGCGTTCTCCGTGGACCGGTTCACTGAGGAGCAGCGCGCCGACATGATCTCCCTGCTTGAGCGCGGATATGACCGCTTCACGGGCATTGTCGCGGAAGGTCGTGGCATGACCCAGGAAGAGGTCCATGAACAAGCCCGCGGTCGGGTCTGGTCCGGGGCCGACGCCCTTGAGCGCGGCCTGGTGGACTCCATTGGCGGGTTCCGCGACGCCGTTGATGTGGCGAAAGTCGAAGCAGGCCTCGAAACCGAAGATCGCGTTCAACTGATCTACTATCCTGCCCGCCAGACCGGCTTTGAAGCCCTTGAAGATGCCTTCGGCGTATCTGCCCAGGCTGCTGGCTCTGCAGCACGCCTCGGCGCGCTGGCAAACGATCCACGCCTGAACGCTCTGATTGACGAGATCGAAGCCGCCCGGTCTGGTGCGCTCCAGGCTCGCGGACCGGTCCTGATCGAACGCTAGTCAAACCAAACCCTTAAGCGAGAAAGCCCCGGCCGATGGCTGGGGCTTTTTTCATGGTTTCAGCCTGACTTATCCGACCGGGGTGGGCGCTATGCCAGCCTTTGGGCCATGGACACCCGCTCCCCCATCGCTCGCTGGCGCGAAATCGTGCATCCGTTCTTCTGGCCGGTGTTCTTCTGGAACCTGCGCCGGTTTGCGGCGATGCTCACGCGGCGGCTGGAACAGAATGACGGCCAGGGCTTTATCTCTTACGAGATCACCTGGTGGGGCGGCATCCGGGTCTGGCGGACCATCGATCCAGACGGGCCGAGTTGGGATGCGGAGCTGGAAGGCTGTTCGCGGCGCGTGCATATCGCGACGCTGGATGTGGGTAATCCACACCTCTCATCCGGCGCTGTATTCACCCTTCAGGAAAACAAGGCGAATGTCCTGTCCTCGTTGACAGCGCTCGCGATCTCAACGCCGTTCGTCCCCTGTCCCTCTCTTGCCGAGGGAGGGAGGCGCACGGCGTTGGTATTGGGCTGTTTCGCGGAGCCTGCGCATCTCAACACAAGCTGATGCAAGCGGGGCTAACGCCCTGCCTCTCAAATCCGCCCGATCCGCCGCGCCCCTAAGGGTCTGCGGACGCCTGTGCTGGCTAAACCGCGGCAAGGGCCTGGGCGAGGTCGGCAAGAAGGTCATCGGGATGCTCGATGCCAACGGAAAACCGCACCAGCCCATCGGTAAACCCGATTCGCTGACGAACATCCTCGGGCACGCCGGAATGGGTCGTGGAGCCCGGATGGCACATTAGACTCTCGGTTCCGCCAAGGCTGACGGCCAGTTTGATGAGTTGGAGATTGTCGAGGAGACGGAAAGCAGCGGGCTTTCCGCCCTCCACATCAAACGAGAAAGTGGAACCCGCCGCCTTGCACTGTTCGGTGAAAATACGGTGCTGGTTCGTGCCCGGCTCGAGCAAACCCGGATACATTACCTGATTGACCTTTGGATGATCGGCCAGAAACTTCGCGCACACTTTCGCGTTCTCAAACGCCCGGGTCATGCGAAGGCCGACTGTCTCAAGGCTGCGGGTGAGCAGCCAGCAGGTGTGGCTGTCGAGTGTGGTGCCGAGGAAGTTCCGCATCCGGCGAATCCTGGACACCACCTCATCGCGCCCGATGGCGGCACCTGCGATCAGGTCCGAATGGCCGCCGACATATTTGGTCAGGGAGTAGAGAGCCAGGTCTGCACCGTGTTCGATCGGCGCATGGCCAATGGGCCCCATCATCGTGTTGTCGCACATCAGGACTGGGCGCGTTCCCGTCTCCTCGCCGATGATCTCCGCCACACGCGCACACGCAGCAATGTCGACCAGCGCATTGGTCGGGTTGGCTGGGCTTTCGGTGTAAATCACCTGGAGCGGGCCGTGCTCAGCAGCGCGGCGGGCTGCCTCAAGCAGCGCATCCTCATCGGCAACGCTGGACACCTCCTCCACATGAATCCCATACTCTGGCAGCATGGTCCGGATGAACACTTCCGACGCGCCATACAGCGGACTGGTGTGCAGGACAGAGCCCCCGCGCGATGTCGTCGCGAGCAGCGAAGTGGTGATCGCGCCCATGCCGGAAGAGAACGCCAGCGCCGCCTCGCCACCATCAAACAAGGTGAGACGGTCCTCCAGCACCTCCATGTTGGGATTGTTGAAGCGGGTATAGATCAGGTCCTCACGCGGGGCCTCACCAGCGGGCTGTTTTCCCGCCATCGCCGCAAAGAGCGCCTCGCCATCGGCCGCCGATTTGAACGCGAAAGTCGATGTCATGAAGATGGGTGGCTTAATCGATCCTTCGGACATGTGGGGATCGTAGCCATAGCCAATCACCAGGCTCTCGGCATTGAGGCGATGCTCTCCAATGGTCGTCTTGCGATAGGATTTGTCGGGCTTCGGCATGGCGGTAGCTCCCCTCGTGTTCGATGGTTTGGCAAGCGCCTAACAGGCTCCGCGAAGCTTGGCCATTACAGCGTTGTGGACCCGCAACGAAAAACGGCCCAGCGCAAGGCCGGGCCGTTCTCCAAATTCAGGTGTTCAGAGTGCTCGTCTTAGCGAACGATGATCTGAACTTCTGCGCGGCGGTTGAGCGGCTCACGCACACCGTCGCGGGTTTCCTTGGCCAGGGCGTTCTCGCCGCGGCCTTCGGTGTTGATGATCGCCGTCGGGATACCGCGCGAGGATAGCGCGTTCGACACGACGCTGGAACGGCGGTTTGACAGACGCTGGTTGTAAGCCGACGCACCGGACGTGTCGGTGTGGCCCACGATGGACACTGAGCTTGGTGCGCAGTCGTCGCGTTCGCGAATGTTGGCCACGGCCTGATCGACCACAGCAGATGCCGCTGTTGTCAGGTCCGCGCGGTCCCACTCGAAGTAAACCACGAAAGACTGGTTCACGGTCGAACATGCTGCAACAGCCGGGCCCGTCAACGTCGTCGGAGGCGGCGGCGGAGGCGGTGGTGGCGGAGGCGGCGGTGGGGGTGGAGGCGGTGGTGGAGGTGGCGGCGGCGGAGGCGGCGGTGGCGGAGGCGGTGGTGGAGGCGTAGGTGCTCCGAACGCATACCGCAGACCAACCGTTGCCGTGTGGTCAGTGTAGTCCGTGTTATAGACAACAGTGTTGCCAGCCGTGTCACGGCCCTGGAAGTCGAGGTCATCGACGTTGAAATACTTGTAGCCGAGGTCCAACGTCAGGCGATCAGACATGGCAATGCCAAGGCCCGCGAGGCCCTGCCAGGCAAACGCTGTTTCGGAGTCGCTGAAGCCATTGGCGGCGAATGGACCAGAAATCAGGGTGCGCGGAACCGTCGTGCTGTCAACGATTACCGAATTGAGGTTATTCGCTTTGGCTTTGACTTTCGCGGCACCAATACCGGCGCCGAGGTAAGGCTGGAAACGACCAGTGCGGTTGAAATCGTAGAGGCCGTTGAACATCAGATCCGTGACCTGAACCGTACCCTGTTGATCGGTTGTCTGGAAAAGTTGCTCGCTGAATTGCGTAACTGCGCCGACCGGCGTTCCGTTGAAGCCAGCGTCAGGGTTCAGGTCGCCATACTTGCCGCCGAGATTACTCTCGAGTCGGAAGCCGTTGTCGAACCCATAGCCCAATCCGAGAGACCCGCCGAAGACTTCTTCGACTTCTCCGTCGCCGCCCATATTTCCAAGGACGGTTGGGTCTGCAACGTCATAATCTGCCGTGCCGTCAAAAGCATATTGCAGGTCGCCGCGGACGTACCATCCTTCTTCGGCTTGAGCGATCTGGCCGGCCGACACAACGGCGGCTGCGGCGGTCGCCCACATGAGAGTTTTTTTCATTCAAATCCCCTTTGTGTGCCGAGGAGGCAGGATTACCATTCGGCCGCAGGAACATACGACGGTGCCGTATGCTCGATGCTCTAACCACTTTCTTACCAGTTTTCGAGCCCCTTGCGTGAGAAACTCAAAACTCGCACTGAAATATTGTCTCCACCGCGACCCTATTGCAACAGACCCCTGCGCCTTTGCCCATGAAAACAAGGTTATGTTTCAAAACTGGCGCTAACATTTCAGGAGCTCCGGAGACGCCAAAGCGATTCGAGAATCAGCCTGTCACGGCTTCCGACCTAAACTTGCCGACCATCACAATAGGCAACTTTCAAGACACCTGCTTTAGCAGTCTCGCGTTCGGGGAAATCCCAGAGATTTGAGTTTACAAAAAATGGCGCGAGTGACGGGGCTCGAACCCGCGACCCCCGGCGTGACAGGCCGGTACTCTAACCAACTGAGCTACACCCGCGCATGGGCCGCCTTGCGGCGAAACGGCTGGATACTTCCCTGTTCATCCGCGGTCAAGCCGGGAATGACGAAAATACACACACGGCCTATTAGAACCTGCCGAACGCCCCCATTTGTGCCGAAATTGCAGCGTATCTTGGGGGCAAGGATGGAGCGCATCACACTATGAAACGCATACTTATGTTTGCCGGCGGAGGGCTTGGGCTTTTATTGGTCGCCGCTCTGGTTGTGCCATTTCTCGTTCCCAATCAGGTCTATAAGCAGCAAATCGAGTCAGCAGCGACAAATGCGCTGGGCCGAACGGTCGTGGTGGAGGGCGACGTTGATCTGTCGATTTTCCCTCGGATTTCAGCGTCCGTCGATGGCGTTACCATTGCCAACCCAGACGGATTCTCCCGTGAGAACACGGTCGAAGCCGGATCCCTACGCGGCGATGTGAAATGGGGACCGCTCCTGTCGCGAAAAGTCGAAGTCGCTCAGATCACATTTGTTGACGCGGATGTGCTGTTGGAGCGGCGCGCGGACGGAGCCGTGAACTGGATTTTGGGAAGCCCCGGATCAGAATCCGAGGACGGTGATACGCCCCCTTCCGGCGGCGGCGTTGATGCCGGCATAGAAAGAGCGCGACTCGAAAACGCGCAACTGGTCTATTCCGATGCCGCTTCGGGCGCGCGTTACGAACTGACAGAACTGGATTTATCCGCCAGCCTCCAGTCCTTAGGTGCCCCGCTCTCGGCCGATCTCAATGGTTTGTTTCAGGGCGCGCCTTTTGAAGTCGAACTTTTCCTGAACGCGCCGCAGAACGTTCTGGATGGTACGGATGCGGCGCTCGACATCGCGCTGGATACGGACGGCGGTTCAGTCACCTATGAAGGATCGGCGAACCTCTCAGATGAGATCGTACTGAACGGGGCATTTTCCGTGGAAGGCCGCAACCTGACCCAACTTGCGGCGCTTGCCGGGGTGGACGTGCCTGTCACGCTCGCCGCCCTTGGAACGCTCTCAGCGGAAGGGCAGATCTCCGGACCTCTGGAAACGGCAAACATCACGTTCGACACGTTTTCCCTTGGCGGAAACGGCCTCGATGGCACGTACACCGGTGCAGTGACCCTCGGCGACACGCCGACGCTGCATGGCCGCCTGGAAATGGATTCGCGCAACCTCGGCAATTGGATTGGAGAACTTGGCTTCGATCTTCCGGCGTCGGCATCGATCCTGGAGCAAACCGAACTGGACACGCAGCTCAGCGGCCCGATAACTGCACTGAACCTTAAAAGCACGTCGCTCAGCCATGACAGTGATCTGCTTGCGGTACAGTTCGATGGCGCCGCGACGCTTGGAGACGACTCCAGAGTCAATGGACAACTGGACGCCTCCAGCACCCAACTGCGTGCGCTCCTGTCCCTTCTCGAAGTGGAAATGGACGCTGGCGACACGCTAAGACAGTTCAGTGTGAAAGGTGATGTGGACGGAACGCTCTCTCGAATTGGCGTCACCGGTCTGCAGGCACAGTTGGATGATATAGACGCCAGCGGTGATCTCACCCTGGACCTTGCTGGCCCGCGCCCTGCCCTATCAGGTGCGCTCGTCACCGGCGAACTCGATCTTTCTCCTTTCCTCACCCAGGGCGAGGCAGGGCCGCAGCAGAATGCGGTCGGATGGAGTGATGCGCCGCTGGATTTGTCTGGCTTGAAAGCCGTGGACACAGATGTGTCGCTGACCGCCCAGAAAATCACGCTTGGAGATATCATTCTCGGCAGACCAGACCTGGCTGCACGCCTTCAAGATGGCGACTTCACGGCAACGATTGAGACGATGGAGGCCTTTGGCGGGAGCTGGGATGGCACTTTCACACTGGATGCCAGCGCAGCCGAAGCGGTTCTCGACATCGACCTGACGGGCGAGGCCATACAAATTTCCGATGCGTTGCTCAGTCTTGCCGGGCTCGATGCCCTGACCGGTGTTGGACAGCTGCGCGTGGATCTCGATTCGCGGGGCAACAGCATCAAGGCGCTGGTTGAGGGGCTCGACGGGGAAATGGGCTCGGATATCGCGAACGGCGCGATCAAGGGCATCAATGTCGGTCAATTGGTGCGTTCGAGAGACACGCTTCTGGAGTCCTTGGCGAATGGATCGCTTCAAATGGCGCTGGCGCCCGAAGCCGAAACCGATTTCACGTCATTGCTCGCCGGCCTCACAGTGAACAATGGCGTCGCACGCCTTGAGTCGTTCAAACTGGACAATCCGGTCGTTTCCCTGGAGGGCAGCGGAACGATCAACCTGGCATCACGGACGTTGGATGTGGGCATCGTCCCGCGCGTGGATACGTCAGGCCAGGGGGGCGGCAGCGCGTTACAGCTCAACGGAATTCCCATCCCGTTTCGCATTCAGGGCGACTGGCTTTCTCCCGGGCTCACGCCGGACACGCAGTTGATACAGTCCATTCTGCTTCAGGAGGCCGAAGCAGAAGCCCGGGCCGCGCTTCAAGATCAGGTGGGCGAGGAACTTGGCGGATTGCTGGGCGATGTTCTGGGCACGCAGCGCAGCCAACAGACGACGCCCACAACGCCGGCCGATCCGGCACCGCCAGCGGCTCCAGTACAACCGGACCCCGCCGAGGCGCAAGACCCGGAAGACCTCGTTGAGGAATTGGCACGCGAGGCTGCCAGAGATGCCCTGGGAAGCATATTCGGCCCGCGCCGTCAGCCAGACCCGGAAGACACTCCGCCCGCTGAACCCAACGAATAAAGGGCATCGCAATCAGCCAAAGATCACCTTGCCCGCTGTCATGGGGCGGGGAACACCCGTTGTAGACGGCCAGCTTATGGGCAAGCCGCGCCACCGCCGTGCGGCGAGGTAGGCGAAGGCTTCGGCCTCAATGCTGTCGCCTCGCCAGCCCACATCTTCCGCCGTAGCCAGACTGCAAGGCAAAGCTTCTGCCAGATGGTCCATCAGCGCTGGATTGTGGCGACCACCTCCGCACGCAATTACACGGTGCAAACGCTCTGAAAGCTGGCCAACCCCCACGGCGACAGCCCGGGCGCTAAAGGCTGTCAGCGTGGCAGCGCCGTCTTCAAAGCTGAGCCCGCGCGCCATGTTGGCATTGAAATCAAATCGGTCGAGGGATTTTGGTGGCGGCTCGGCGAAGAACGGATGTTCGAACATCTGCGCGATCAACCCCTCATGCACACCGCCTGCCCGGGCGAAACGGCCATCCTCATCGCGTGTGCCACGCCCATGGCCATCAACCCACTCATCAATCGGGCCATTGGCCGGACCTGTGTCGAAAGCCATGAGGTCGCCCGACTTTGTGCGGGCCGTGATATTGGCAACGCCTCCAAGGTTTAGCACGGCGCTTGCCCCATGCCCGAGGCGCTGCAGGAGCGCGTTGTGATAGGCGGGGGCGAGCGGTGCGCCCTGCCCGCCCGCGTTCACGTCCGCAGAGCGAAAATCGTATGCCAGCGGAAGGTCGAACGCGGCCTGCATGGCCGGCGCGTCGATTAATTGCAGAGTTGCGCCGGGCGCATCGCCGCGCGGCGCCCGGTGCAGGACCGTCTGGCCATGCACGCCGGCGATGGCGGGCGCCGGCCCGTCCCACTGCTCCATGACTGCGTCGAACGCATCCTTGTGCGTCTGGGTGATGACAACTTTTGCATACGCCCAGGCGCGCGTGGGTGGTGGGCCTTGCCACGCCCAATCCCGCGCCACATCCGTCGCCATTTGGAGCGTTGCGCGCTCTCCCTCGGAGTATTTCCGCTCCGCAGTGGGGCCAAAGTCGAGCACCGCCTCGCCATCCGTGAGGATCATTGCAGCGTCTACGGCATCGATAGACGTGCCCGACATGAAACCGATCGCCCAGAAAGGCTCATCGGGCGGTGAAACAGCAAGATTGGGTGTATTGCTCAAGGGCGCGGCCTCTCCTAGTAAGCGTGCCTTCGCGTTCCGGTTTGGAGGCCGTCATGGGCAATTACAAGTCTGAGTTCCTGAAAACCCTGTCTGCCCGGGGCTATATCAAGCAGGTCACCCATGAGGCCGAGCTGGATGCCTACTGCGCGAGCGGTGTGCCGAAAGCCTATATCGGCATCGATGCCACAGCCGACAGCGCCCATGTGGGTCACCTGGTCGGGATCATGATGCTGCGCCGCCTCCAGCAGGCTGGCGGCAAGCCGATCGTGCTCATCGGCGGCGGTACAACGAAGGTTGGCGACCCAACCGACAAGGAGAAAACCCGGCCGATCCTGACCGAAGAGCAGATCGCCGCAAATGCTGAGGGCATCAAGCGCGCCTATGGCCGGTTCCTGACCTTTGGCGACGGCGAAACCGATGCGATCATGGTCAACAATGCCGACTGGCTGGACAAGCTCGGTTACATCGAAGTGCTGCGCGATGTGGGCAAGCATTTCACCATCAACACCATGGTGAAGCAGGACACCGTGGCCCGCCGCTTGGCGAGCGAGCAGCCCTACACCTTTCTGGAGTTCAACTACTTGCTGCTCCAGTCCTATGACTTCCTCGAACTGTCGCGCCGCCATGGCTGTTTTCTTCAAATGGGCGGGTCGGACCAGTGGGGGAACATCCTCGGCGGTGTGGACCTTATCCATAAATCCGATGGCAAAGACGCTTTCGGCCTCACAAGCCCGCTTCTCACCACGGCGTCCGGCGCCAAAATGGGCAAGACCGTCGATGGGGCTGTCTGGCTGAATGCAGACCGCAAGAGCCCCTATGAATACTGGCAGTTCTGGCGAAACACCGAGGACGCCGATGTGGGCCGGTTCCTGAAACTCTTCACCGACATTCCGCTCGATGAAATCGCCCGGCTCGAAGCCCTTGAAGGCGCTGAGATCAATGACGCAAAGGTCGCCCTTGCTGACGCCGCCACCAGCCTACTCCATGGCGAGGACGCAGCGCGCGAGGCCCGTGAAACCGCCGCGAAGGTCTTTGCCGAAGGCGCCAGCGGAGATGCCCTGCCAACGGTTGAGCTGGCGACCAGCGACATTGAAGGTATGTTGGTGGCCGCGGCGTTCACCGCGGCCGGGCTAACGAAAACCAATGGTGAAGCGCGCCGTCTGATCAAACAGGGCGCTGCAAAGGTGAATGACAAGCCCATTTCCGACCAGAATGCGGCCTTGAGCTCTGGCGACCTTGGCGCAGACCAGACTGCAAAACTGTCCGCTGGCAAAAAGCGTCACGCACTCATCAAAGCCGTCTAGAGACGTATCAATTCTCAGCCTCTGCCTCTTCGGGGAGAGGCAATTCGGTTTGACTTGGGTTTTCGAAAATCCGACGCAAAATGCCGGGCGTCACAGCTGACAGCGGATTGACGGCAACCTGGGCACGTTCCAGTTCTCCGCGCACTGAATAGGTCAACGAGAAGACACCTTCACCTTCCCGGCCCACAAACAAGTCGCCGATGATCGGGATCCCGCCCAAGGCGGAATTCACACCATAACTTGGAACCAGCACGCCATCCACGGCGATCCCGCCCGCATCGGGCTCAACCCAGCCATTGATTGTTAGCCCCATGGCTGGTCCGGAAGCACGCCCGCCATCAACGACAAACCGACCTGCCCTGGACCGCAACGGTAGGTCGATTTGGGTGAATAGAAGCCCGTCCCCGCCAAGCGTATCGGCCAAACCCCGCAGCGAGGCCAATGACAGGATCTGGGTCAGGAAAGGCGCGTTTCTCAAGCGCGCATCCTCGACACGAATATTAACGTCCGTAGTCTCGCCCTCGGCACGCAGAATACCGCTTAAGTCCAAACTGCCGCCGACCAGCAGGTCCGTGTCGAAAAACGTTTCCAAAAGCGCGCCCGCATCATCTGACTGCAGTGACACTGACGCACTGGTCTCATCGACCACCTCATATTGCGCTTCCAGCGAGTTGCTGGCGCCCAACTGTCCGGAGGCGCTGAAAGACTGGAGTCCCGAAACTTCGGAAATCGCGGCGAGTTGTGCCCCGCGCAAGACCAGAGCGTCGCCGACCACTAGCCGGTCAACTTCTGCATCCAGAGTGATCGCGCCGCCGAGGCCACCTGCTCCGGTCATGCCACCGGAGTCCGGCATCAGGCCAGACACGTCGAGCAATGGTCCGCTTAGGCTGAACGCAAGGCCGTCATCGGCTCCCCGTTCGACTTGTCCACTTACGTCCACTCTGCCGGACAGAAAGGCACGATCCAGATCAGCGGAAATCAACCGTCCTGACTCGCCAAGGCGAATGCGTCCGGCCAGTTTTGCGTTTTCACTATCGAGATTGGCATCTGCCAGCCGCTCGCCATCGATCAGGCTGTACAGAATATTGGCGGATGCTGGATCGCCGGATGGCTTCAACCAGCCGAACTCGACAAGATCGATTCGCGCTCCAGTGAAGTCGAGATCAACATCGGCAGCGACCACAGACTCGCCCGAAAGACTGGCAGCGAATTCTACGGGCACCTCGCCTGTAATGTAGGGACGCCCCAGCAAGCCAAACCTGTTCAATACGTCGGGGGTTACGACACTTCTCGCGGCCACGCGACTCGGACCGCCATCGTCATTGAAATCATCTCGCCATTCGAAGTTGACAGTCGCAGGCCCCAACTCGCCGAACCCGGAAATCGAAATCCGCTCCTTTGTGAGGTCGACGCGCGCTGTGGTATCCGTCAGGTCAAAGTCGGCGGCGAGTTGCTCCACGCCCGCATCTCGGATCTGCCCGGTGACAGAGAAACTCATATCGTCGAGCAGAACCCGATCGAGCGCTGGGCGCACCATATTGAAAGCGATATCGCCCTCGCCGCTCAGCCGGTCCGGATTGAAGCCTGTCTGTTCCTCAAGGTTCAGTTTCGAACGGAACACAGCGGCGACAGCCTCCCGCACGGGTCCGCGTCCGGTTGCATCAATGATCATGTCTCCGCCACGCGGGTTGAGCGCCGGGATGGAGACAGTGCCGGTGTCCAGGGTCCAGTTCATCCAGTTCCCGCGACTGAGAACGACCGAAAAACTATTGCCAGTGAGGCGGCCCGTCCCGGCCGCGTTGGATATTGGCGCGATATCTGAGAGAAAGCGGACATCGGCATCTCGGACCGTAAAATCGACGCTGAGATCACCATCGCGGATATGCCCCTCTGCCATACTGTCTGGAGACAGCGTGATGGCGGCGCGTGCCTCGGTCAAAACCCCGGTTTCGACATTGCGCTCGACAAAGCGGCGGGCACCCCCGCCGAGACGCACCGGCCAGAAATCCAGCACTGTGCGTGGTCCGGTCTCACCGGAAAGATCGGCCGCCACATTCAGGCTGAAGGGCAGCTCCCCCGGATCCTGATCCAGGTTGCGAGAGAGGCGGCCCGCCGCATTGATTGTGACGCCGACCGTACGCACCCGAGCGCGGTCTAAAAGCAATGTGTGTAGATCGGTCGTGATCCGAGTGTCCAACTCCACGCCCTGGAGGGACCAAGGTCGCTCGAAGATTGGGCGAAGGTCTATGCCAAGCGCAGGTGCCCGCAATGTGAGGGGGCGATCCTCCTCGCCGAATACAGCCCCTCCGAGCGAACCGTTCACCCCGCCGCGCAAGACCCCCGCATCCAACGTCGTAAAAGCAAAGTCGAGCGTGTCGCTGCCGGTGTCGTAATTCATCTCGCCATCAATGGCAGTTACCGGGAACGCCTGATCGGCAATCGAAACCGCGCCGGCACCGGCCGTGGCCCGCGCCAGGACACTCGACAAGCCGTCTTCCTGATTGGCCTGAAAGCCCAGGGTCAAACTGGCAGGCAAGCCGGAAATCCTGTCCGCATTGATCCCCATGCGCCCCGCCAACGCAGAAAGGGACCATCCATCCACCTGGAAGGAGACGTCCAGCGTATCGAAGCTGCCGAAGCTATCCAGACTCACTGCGATCTTTTCCGGCAGGCCGTCACCTTCGCCAACGCCTGAGAGCGTGAGCGAGATGTCATCGGCAGCAAATTCAAATATGCCTGCCGCATCTGCGATACGCGCCACACGGTTTCCATTCAGAAGGACGAGATCCACATCCAGCCCCTGGAAGGATATGCGCGAAAGCGTGATGTCATCGAAGGCGTTTTCGCCGCCATCCAGAACAGCGCCAAGAACGCGGTTTATACTGGCCAACCATTCTTCAGGTGTTTCCGGGAAGTCTGCGGCTGGAATGGGCGGCAAGGGTTCGCTTGCGATCGACCAAATATCCTCGGACACTTGGCGGATTTCCAGCTGGGCATCGCGCAATCCGATTTCCAATAGATCTACACGGCCAAACAGAAGCGCGGATGCGTCCAGCTCTATGTCTGCCTGCCGGGCATACCCGCCGACATTCCCATCACTGGAATAGAAGGTCACGCCCTCCGCCAGCACGTCGACGCGTCGTTGCTCCGGCGACCATTGCAGCTGGACGCTTTCAATGGTGACCTCGCGCCCGCCCCGCGCATCGCTCAGCGCCTGGGCGATGTCATCGCGGTACATGTCCAGTTCGAGCGGCCCCTGGGACAGCCGCCAGGCAAGAACGGCCGCCGCAATCACAGCCAGGAACAGGATCCCGCCGAGAATTTCAAAAATCAGAACCCGGGCGGTCTGGCGAACCAAGAGTGCACTCCATTTTAAAAACTGCGACCGCTACGCTTGTAGCCGCGCCCTCGCCCGCTAATTCACGTTACTCAATGCGAGGCCATACCGCCAGCATCACAAACAGAGGTAAAACCATGGTAGCAATCGGCGACACCGCCCCTGATTTTTCCGCTCCGGGCGCAGGCGACAAAACGCTCGCACTTGCCGACTATGCTGGCCAATGGGTGGTTCTGTATTTCTATCCCAAAGATGACACGCCGGGATGCACGACTGAAGCGAAGGACTTCACCGCTCTGGCTGACCAATTTGCAGCGCGCAATGCCCAAGTCTTGGGCGTCTCAAAAGACACCGTAAAAAAACACGACAAGTTCCGGGAGAAGCATGATCTCACGGTTGAACTAGTGTCCGACGAAACAGGAGAGATCTGCGAAGCCTACGGCGTTTGGGTCGAAAAAAGCATGTACGGGAAGACCTATATGGGCATCCAACGTGCAACGTTTCTTATAGATCCCGAGGGCAAGCTGGCCGAAATCTGGCCGAAGGTGAAGGTCAAGGGACACGCGGAAGACGTGCTCAGCAAAATCCCGGACAACTAGTCAAAAATTGGCGAAGCGAAGCCCCATGACGGCAAAACCTTAATCACACTTTAACACACTGGTGTCATTTTGGAGCACAATTCCTGTCGCTGAGGGGTTCCATGCGCGGTCACGTTCAGGTTATGAAGAGACACGAGGGTTTGGGACAGCATTCGCCACGTTCAGCGGATGTTGCAGACAAAACGACCAATCGGCGGGCGGCGTAGATGAAGCAGTTGAGTACGAAAGCGCGTGCGGTTTTTGACCGCGTTTTCCCAGAGCGTCAGATTTATCACCGCAGCGGCGGCACCGTGCACTATATCTCGGTGTCTCCCTGGCAGCAGGCAATGCTTGTTGCCGGCGTCACGGCGGTCGCAGGATGGACAGGCGTTGCTACCGTCTCATACATCTTTGGCGGATCAGGCAATTTTGACGTCGCAGAAAACCAGGATGATGATGCGCGCTACCAGCGCTGGATCCAGGAACTGCGCGCCAACACTGCGCTCTCGCAAAGCCTGCTTGAAGAACGCACCGAAGATTTCCATCGGGCAACGGCAGAATTCGAAGAGCGCCACGAGACGCTTAAAGTGCTTCTGGACGCACTAGAAAGCGGCGAAGATCTCGACCTCACCGCGCTGCGCGGAGACGATGCCGACCTGCTGCTTGAAGCTACAATCGACGAAGCCGATTCCCGTCAGGGGATTGAACGCAGCCAGCCAACCGCCCGGCTTGAGCTCGTCGGCACCCGCGCCCGGATCAACACGGTAAAAACCGAACAACTTGCCTTTCTGAACGATGCCGAGGATTTGGCGGTGGAGCGAGCTGAACGCGCCCGCGGCATTCTCCGGCTGACGGCTGTTGGAACGGGGCGTATTGAGGACTCAACCGCCATGGGTGGTCCGGAAGTTTCCCTGGCTGATCTGGCGAACATTGAGTTCGACGATCCGGAAGACGCCGCGTTCAACAGACGCGTGATTCAAGTCGCCGCGCGCCTCGAAGAAGCGCGCTACTATGAAGACATCGTCGAGAACCTGCCCCTGGCCCAGCCCGTTGGCGTTCCAGCCCGACTGACGTCAAACTATGGCATGCGCGTTGACCCCTTCTCGCGCCGCCCGGCCTGGCACAACGGCATTGATATGGCGGCTTACTACAAAGCGCCGATCGTTGCCGCAGGCCCTGGCAAAATCACCTATGCAGGCCGCATGGCAGGCTATGGCCGCATGGTCGAGATTGACCATGGCTATGGCTTCAAGTCCCGGTACGCTCACTTGCAGTCCATCAATGTGTCCCGCGGCGATGACATCGCCATCGGCGACACGCTCGGCCTCATGGGCTCCAGCGGTCGCTCCACAGGCCCGCACCTTCATTATGAAGTGTTCTTCAACAACAAACAGTATGATCCGATCGATTTTCTAAAGGCAGGACGACATGTTCACGAAGACGAATAAGGGCGAACCCGGCATGGCACCCATAGGCAACCCGACCCAGGACGCCATTCGCTCTGCTTCAAGCAAGCCTGCCGGTCGCGCAGCACCATCCATTATTTGCGCGGATATGAAAGTGAACGGCTCGGTTCAGTCCGACGGCGCTCTTCAGGTTGACGGCCAGGTCGAAGGCGACGTGACTGCACAGGACATCACCATTGGCGCCTCAGGCGTGATCTCGGGCGAAGTCATAGCCGAAGTGATAACCGTGAAAGGTACCATCAAGGGATCCATCCGGGGCCGTAAGGTTGAGCTGGAAACCGGCGCGAAGGTCGAGGGCGACATCGTCCACACCTCCCTGTCGATCCAGGCCAATGCCGTCTTCGAAGGCCAGGTGAAACACGCGGCGGACCCGCTCCAGAACAATGCGCCTAAGGCCGCTGCTCAGCCGGCTGCGAAGCCAGCCAACGCAGCGCCAGCCGCCGCCCCCAAGCCGGCGCCAGCATCGCCCTCACCCGGCACCCCAGGCAACGCTTAAACCCCGTTTAGCTCCTGAATAAAAAACGCCGCCAGTTCTTCGCTGGCGGCGTTTTTATATGGGTCTTCGCGCAAGCTCCAAGCGCGGTCTATTCCCGCGCTTCACCCACATCATGGGCCAGCGCCGCGCTGAGGAAGGGGTCAATGTCACCGTCGAGCACACCGCCCGTGTCGCTGGTTTCGACCTCCGTGCGCAAATCCTTGACCATCTGGTAGGGCTGCAGAACGTAGGAGCGGATCTGGTGGCCGAAGCCGATGGCGGATTTGTCCTGGTGCTGGGCCGCGCTGGCATCCTTGCGCCGCTGCAGCTCCAGCTCGTAGAGGCGAGAGCGCAGGATTTTCCAGGCCTCGTCCCGGTTGGAATGCTGGCTACGCGAGGTCTGGCAGGCAACCACAATGCCCGTGGGCTCATGGGTCAGGCGCACTGCCGAGTCGGTCTTGTTCACGTGCTGGCCGCCCGCGCCGGAGGCCCTATAAGTGTCGGTGCGCACGTCAGACGGGTCGATCTCGATATCAATATTGTCATCAACGACAGGGGATATCGAGACCGAGGCAAAGGAGGTGTGCCGACGGGCGGAGCTGTCGAACGGGGAAATGCGCACCAGCCGATGCACCCCCGTCTCGGACTTCAGCCAGCCATAGGCGTTCTCGCCTTTCACTGCGAGTGTGGCGGATTTTATGCCCGCTTCCTCGCCCTCGCGCTCGTCCATCTCTTCGACTTTGAAGCCGCGCTTTTCCGCCCAGCGCACATACATGCGCCGTAGCATGGAGGCCCAGTCCTGACTCTCGGTGCCGCCCTCGCCCGCATTGATCTGTAGATAAGCGTCATTGCCATCGGCCTCACCCGACAGCAGCGCTTCGAGCTCGGCCTTCGCCCCGCGCCCCGCCGCTGTTTCAAGACTGGCGGTCACTTCGGCGATCATGTCCGCATCGCCTTCCGACAGCTCTATCAGCTCCAAACCATCATTAAGTTCACGCTCGAGCGCCTCGACGGTCTCAATCCCGTCGGCCAGGCGCTGGCGTTCACGCATCAGTTTTCGGGCGTCTTCCGGGTCGTCCCAGAAGTCTGGGCGCTCAGAGAGCGCCGTCAGTTCATCAAGGCGTTTTGTTGCGACGTCCCAGTCAAAGACGCCTCCTCAGCAGTTCGGTAGACTGCTTGATCTGATCGGACAGGGCCTGGATATCGGCGGACATGGTGCGCGGGCACTCCGTTGGAAAGCAAAGATTTCAGCTCGCCCAGATGGAATCGTTCCCAAGCGGCGTCAAGGCGTGAGGCTACCAGGTATCCCCAAGTCCATCGGCCACCACATCGTCTTCGCTTGCAGGCGGCTGACCGGGTACACCAAGACCGAGTTCATCCAGCGATCCCGGCAGCACGGCATTGGGATCAGTCGCGCCAGGCAGGACAGGCGACTCGCTCGCCACAGAGCGGAATATGTCACCTCCGCTCCCGGAAAGCTGCAGGCCCTGATCGTCATCAAAGGTGAAGCCGGGCTCAGTGCCGGGACGGAACGCTTCTTCGATCACCACATCGGTCGCCGGTGTGGGCAGCGTACCGGTACGCGCATCAATGCGCACCATAGAGACCCCGGGCGGTCGGCGGAACGGCAGCGCTTCTGTATCTTTCATCGCCGTTCGCATAAACGTGCCGAAGATTGGCGCAGCCACAGCAGACCCGCCCTCGGCTTCGCCGAGTGTTCGCGGCGTATCGAAGCCTACTCGAATGCCCACGACGAGGTCCGGCGAGAAGCCGAAGAACAGAGCATCCTTATAGTCGTTCGTTGTGCCCGTCTTGCCAGCGAGCGGCACGTTCTGGAGCCCGTCCTTGCGCCGCACGGACGTTGCCGTTCCCCGCTGGATCACCCCTTCCAGCATGTGGACGACCTGATAGGCGACGATGGGATCCAGCACTTGATCGCGCGTGTCGGGCAGGAGGGGCGGCTCACCGCCCTGCCAGCCATTAGGATCGTTGCAGTCCGGGCAAACCAGTTCGATCGGCTTTGGGGTTTCTTCGCTTTCTTCGGCGGAGATGCTGGTCGCCGCCTCTTCAAGCGCTGCCACCTGGCAAATGGCATCGCCGACGCGGATCAGGTCGAGCCCCGTATCGTCGCGGCCATAGCCAAGGCGTGGATCGGTGACACACATGTCCTCGCCATAGCGGTCCTGAATCCGGTCCAGCAAAATGGGCTCAACCTGCTTGCCGCCGTTCACCAGGGCCGCATAGCCCTTGGCCAGATCCATCATGGTTGCTTCGCCGGCGCCGAGAGACATGGCAAGATAGGGGTCAAGCCGGTCATAAATGCCAACGCGCTCGCCGAATTCAGACACGGCTTCCATGCCGATGTCCTGGGCGAGACGCACGGTCATCAGGTTTCGCGACTTTTCCAGTCCAAGACGCATTGTGGACAAGCCATAGAAACGGCCTTCGGCATAGTTGCCCGGTGCCCAGAAGTCGTCAGCTTCCACATCGAACTCTACGAAGGGTGCGTCCAGCACAAGCGAGGTGGGCGTATACCCGCGCTCCAGGGCAGCGGCGTAGACGAAAGGCTTGAAGGCTGAGCCGATCTGACGGTTGGCCTGGGTCGCCCGGTTAAAGGCGCTTCGGTAAAATGAAAACCCGCCTGTCATCGCGAGCACCCGGCCCGTATGGGGGTCCATGGCAACCAGTGCACCTTCGGCATCGGGGAGTTGGCGCAGGCTGGCGCGCCCCACCGGCTCAGTCAGCTCCTCGATCACGGCAAGTGCAGATCCCCGTTTTGGGGACCGCCGAGCTTCATTTTCCAGAGCGATGAGCTCTTCCTCAGTCAGTTCCATAGGCTGGCGGTTGAGCTCCACCAACACAACATCGCCAGCGAGGAGGCCCCGCACATCTCCGCCACGGTCGTAGGTGGTCGCCACCCAGTCCACGTCCTCTTCAAAGAGAACTGTTTCGGTATTATCGGCCAGCCGCACGGTCGCCGTACCGTCTGCGTTCAATCCCGTTACGAGCGCTGCTTCCCACGTACCGTGTCCAGCGGGCATGGAAAAATCGGCCAGTTTCTGGAGCGCTTCGCCATCGAGTGGGATTTCGCCCAGAGGGCCGCGATACCCATGGCGCCGATCATAGGCCACCAGGCCCTCGCGCAGGGCACGGGTGGCGGCAAGTTGAAGTTCCGTGTCGATGGTTGTGCGGATAGATAACCCGCCATCGTGCAAGGTTTCTTCACCGTATGTTTCGAACAGGTCCCGGCGGATTTCCTGGACGAAATATGTGGCCGCTTCGTACTCATCGCCGCGGAAACGGCGCGTGGTGGTCAAGGGCTGGGCAATCGCTTCATCGGCTTCGGCCTGGGTGACATATCCATCCTCGACCATGCGCCCGAGCACATAGTTGCGCCGTGACAGCAAACGCTCCGGGCGCGTGTATGGATTAACGGTCCCCGGGGCTTTGGCCAGCGATGCCAGAATAGCGGCTTCGGAGAGGTTCAGTTCGGGCAGCGACTTGTCGAAGTATTCCAGCGCCGCTGAACCGACACCATAGGAACCGCCGCCGAGATAGATTTCATTTAGATACAGTTCGAGGATTTCGCCCTTGGTGAAAGCGCGCTCCACGCGGCGCGCCAGAACGGCTTCCTTGATCTTGCGCACCACGGTCTGGTCGCGGGTCAACAGCATGTTCTTGACGGTCTGCTGGGTGATGGTTGAGCCGCCCTGCAGTCCGCCGGAACCGGTCAGCTTGTTACGTACGCTGTTGAGCACGCCTCGGGTCATGCCGACCCAATCGATGCCTTCATGTTCGAAGAATTTCTTGTCCTCTGCCGAGACAAAGGCCTGAATCACGTTTTCCGGGATCGATTCATAAGGGACGTAGACCCGGTATTGCGGCGTGCCGTCCGCGCCCATCCCCTGGAACTCGGCAATAAGGCGTCCGTCACCGGCGTGCACGCGGGAGGTGATGGGCGGCTCATACTCGGCCAGCTTCTGAACCGTAGGTAGGTCGCGCGAAAGAGAGGCCACAACCACGGCCACGCCGGCAACGCCGAGAACACCGAGCAGAGCGAAAAAGATCAGGGTGCGCCGAACAAAAGTCCAGTTCAAAAAGCGCCGTGTCTTGGCTGCAGCCATGGCTACCGTCCTCAGCTTATTCCGTGCCGGGGTGCACGGCTCAACTTATAGCATCTGTGCGCGGATTTGCACGCCAATTGGACCAGATTAGGGCCGCAAGCGCGCGTGGAAAAGACGTCACACTCAGTCGAGTCTTCAATGGACTGCATCAGTTCGATGCGAACACCCTGTCTTGGCGATCAAAATACCCGTCAATCGCGCTCGCCACCGCCTCCATGGACGCTTCACGCCCCTCCGGATCAGAAAGGCGCTCGGCATCCTCAAGGTTGGTCAGGAACCCCATCTCGAGCAACACCGCGGGGACATCTGGAGCGAGCAGGACGTAGAAACCCGCCTTCCGGTGGGTATTGCGCAAAACGGGTCCGGCATCGGCAAGTTCTGGCAACAGAAGTTCCGCAAAAAGACCGGAATTGGTTTTGGTCTCCCGAATGGTGAGCGTTTCGAGGATGCCGGAGACTTCTTCGGACACACCATCTTCGACTTCGATGTCCCAATTATTGCGCTCGGATTCCCGGTCGATCCTGCCTTCGCCTCGCTCGGAAATCGTATAGACAGACGCACCGGCGACATCGGAATTGCGCGCGGCATCCGCATGAATCGAGATGAACAGGTCTGCGCCCCATTCGCGCGCCAGGCTCACCCGGTCTCCCAGTTCGATGAAGCGGTCATCGGAACGCGTCATACGCACCCGGTAGCGTCCCGAGTCCTCAAGCATGTCCCGCAGCACAAGCGACGCGGACAGCACTACGTCTTTTTCCCGCAACCCGCTCGAGGACACCGCGCCGGGGTCTTTCCCGCCATGGCCAGGATCGATCACAACCAGGTATTCTCCGGGACGTGGAGCAGGCTCGAGTACAACCTCCCGCCCCGCCGGAGCCATATCGACACTCGCCAATTGAGGTTGCGGGGTGCGTCTCTGGCTCGCGAGACGCTCAGAAACCGTTCGTTCCGCCCTGGCGACCGCATGGGAAAAGCGAGCCTCCGATACGGCTGCGAGATCTATGATAATGCGATGGCGCGGTTCATCGCCGGCTGGAGGCAATTCGAGTTTTCGCGACACCATCATCGGGCGCGCAAGCGTGAAGGCCAGAAAGCCGTCCTGCCAGCCATAACCAGCCACGCCGGTCGCAAGGGAAACATCGCGCTGTGGGCCCGTTGTCGATGCACTCCCGCCGTCAAACGCGACCAGAACCTGACGGGCACCCGTCGAATTCGAAAGCAACACGTCCGCTTCGATGGGAGACTGGCTCCACAACGTCAGCCGCGTAACCTCGCCGTCCCCGACCACGCGGACATTCTCCACTTGCGCCAACGCTGGCCCCACCAAAATGGAGATCGCCAGAAACAGCAGGATGGTTCGCAAAAAGTGGATCGATAGCGACATGGCCAATGGGCGTTTCCGACGGGACTCAACTCAGCTTGTGTATGTTCTTGCCATTGGGCAAATTAACCGAACATGTATCGCGGTCGGGCGTACACCTCTCCACTGCCTTTTTCTTTGGAGGGGTTCCCAAACGATCCGTTCTCATCCATGTAGGTATTGCGCTGAAGGATCAGCCAAACAGACGAATTCCCTGCCCTGCCCGGTTTAGGTGCGCCTATGGCGCTGCTCCGCAAGGGCCCCGGAAAACGGAAATAAGATGAACACCGAAGCCGGTAGAGACAATGGATTAGGGGAGCGGGTAACCGCGATGCCCTGTCTTGCTCGCCGCTTCCTGACAAAAACACACACTGGCCCGACGCAAACCGTCCTGAGGAAGCTCCCTCGGCAAGCGCGGCCGGACTACAAGGTACGATTACATGGGAAAACTCATGCTGATCGACGCGGCCCACCCGGAAGAAACCCGGGTCGCCGTTGTCACGGATCAACAGGTTGACGATTTCGACTTCGAAACAAAGGGAAAGGAACAACTCAGAGGCAATATCTACCTGGCGAAGGTCACCCGCGTGGAACCATCGCTTCAGGCGGCGTTCGTGGAGTATGGCGGAAACCGCCATGGCTTCCTCGCATTCTCTGAGATCCATCCTGATTATTATCAATTACCCCAGGCAGACCGCGAGGCCCTGCTGAAAGCTGCCGCCGAGGAGGCTGCAGCCAATGAGGATGATGATTTCGACGTCGACGATGATGATGACGAAGATGACGAGGCAGAAAACGACGCCTCCGATGACGATGATCGGGATGATGACGAGGGGGATGACGGCGACGACGCGGAACTCGCGAACGCCGACAATTCTGCCTCTGACGAGACCGACGAGACGGACGCGGACGTCGGTGACGAGGTCGCTGGCGACGGCGACGACTTGGCCGAAGGCGAGGCTGACGAGAAAGGCGCTTCTGGCAAGCCGCGAGCTAAGGCTGCCAATGGTCGGCGCGGCCCAACACGTAAAAAGCGCCCCCCCCGCAATTCCTACCTCAGAAAATACAAGATCCAGGAGGTGATCCGCCGCCGTCAGGTGATGCTTGTCCAGGTGGCCAAGGAAGAACGCGGCAACAAGGGCGCCGCATTGACGACGTATCTGTCATTGGCCGGGCGTTACTCGGTCTTAATGCCAAATACACCGCGCGGAGGCGGCATTTCCCGCAAGATCGCCAACGGGGCTGACCGCAAGCGACTGAAGTCCATCGTCGGTGAACTTGATATGCCCGAAGGCATGGGCCTGATTGTGCGGACCGCGGGCGCGAAGCGCACCAAGACCGACATCAAGCGCGACTATGATTATCTGATCAAACTCTGGGACCAGA
Source organism: Pseudomonadota bacterium (assembly GCA_039818165.1). Taxonomy (GTDB): domain Bacteria; phylum Pseudomonadota; class Alphaproteobacteria; order Caulobacterales; family Hyphomonadaceae; genus UBA5336. The sequence goes on from JBCBUL010000018.1 coordinate 53,838, forward strand.
TTCGCGAAAAAACGCTGACCTCCATGGCGCCCTGCCTCGTGAATGAAGAAGGTGGATTGGTCCACAGGGCTTTGCGGGACATGTTCGACAAAGAGATTGAAGAGGTCCTGATTCAGGGCGAGCACGCCTATCGCGAGGCGAAAGATCTCTCCAAGATGATCATGCCGAGCCAGTCCCGGAAGGTAAAACACTGGACCGACCCAGTGCCCGTTTTCGTCGACCACAATATCGACGAACAGCTCAACAGCATTTTTAAGCCGGAAGTGCGTCTTAAGTCCGGCGGCTATCTGGTGATCAACCAGACCGAAGCTTTGGTCGCGATCGATGTGAACTCGGGCAAGGCCACCAAGGAACGAAATATCGAGCAGACAGCCCTGCGGACCAATCTGGAGGCCGCTGAGGAAGCGTGCCGCCAGATGCGCCTGCGGGATCTGGCAGGACTCGTCGTGATCGACTTCATCGACATGGACGAGAACAAGCATAACCGCTCCATCGAAAAGGCAATGAAGGAGCACCTCAAAATCGACCGGGCGCGCGTTCAGTGCGGGCGGATCTCGCAGTTCGGTCTCATGGAAATTTCCCGCCAGCGTCGCCGCGCGGGCTTTCTCCAGGCGACATCGGACCCTTGCCCGGCCTGTAACGGCACCGGCCGCGTCCGCAGCGTCGAGAGCGCTGCCCTGCAGCTGCTACGGGCCATTGAAGCACGGGCCGCCACGGGTGGTTTGAAATCCATCACCGTCGAAGCTCCAACCGATGTCGCGCTTTACCTGTTGAACCACAAGCGGGACAAAGTCGCAGCGATTGAAGACCTTGCTGGGTTTGCGATCACAGTCACCTCGTCGGACTCCATGCTGGCGGGGGATTTCACGCTCCATGCCGAAAAAGACCCCCATGCGAAGCCGAGGCCCAAGCGCAATCGCCGCAAGACGGCTGCGCCCGATCCAGCCGACACGATTTCCGATCTCGACGTCATCGACGAGGATGACGATGACGCAGACGAGGGGCCATCCTCTCCTGTCCAAGCGGACGGTGAAGATGATGGCGAGGGCGGTGGCCGCCGCAAGCGTCGTCGCCGAGGCCGCCGGGGTGGTCGTCGCCGTCGCCGCGAAGAAAGCGATGTCGACACCGTCAAGGCCGTGGCAGATGTGCCAGATCTCGAGCCGATTGACCCAAGCAGCCTGACCCGACCGAAAGGCGATATCATCCCTGAGGACGGCGGCGCATTCCTGGATGGCGTATCACTGATGGCCGCTGAGATGCTGGACAATCCTGAGCAAGCCGAAACGGAATTGGCTGAGGCCGTCGCAGCCGCTGAGCCCGCTCAAGGCGAACAGAGTCGCGGTGAAGACACGCCGGGGGATGGCGAAGGCGCACCGCGCAAACGTCGCCGCCGCCGTCGTGGTGGGCGCAATCGGAACCGGGATGGAGCGGAAAACGGTACCGAGACCGAAGCCGACTCAAATGTCACGCCCGAGAGCGACAATGATGCTGAGGCTCCCGCAGCCCCTCCGGCTGATGACGCCCTTCAGACGGCTCCAGACGCGCCTGCATCTGAGACTGAGCCAGTTGCAGAGGCCGCAAGCGAAGACGCGCCATCTGAAGCTCCTTCGGAGCCGGAACCTGCCGAGTCGGAAGAAAAGCCCGTGCCTGCGGAAGTCGAGGCTGCTGCGCCCGTCGCCGAAGCCGCGCCAGAAGCTGAAGAGCCTGCGGCAGCAGCCTCCGAACCTGCCAAGGAAACGAAACCCCGCCGACGGGGCTGGTGGAACCGAAAACGCGCCTGATCGGCTGTTTTGGCCGATTCTGACAGAGTCAGGGTCGGCCTAAGCGCGCCCGATCCGCTCGCGCGCAATTCTGTCTGCGACGAGGTTAGTGGACACGTTTTCGCTGAGCGCCTTATCCATGACATCGCAAAGCGTTGCGATCATGGCGTCGAGCTTCTGGTCAACCCAGGCTCGGTCATAGTCGCCGCGAATCTCTGCGGCGACATTGATGATGCCACCACCATTGATGACATAGTCAGGGGCGTAGAGGATCCCGCGCCGACGCAGGAACTCCCCCATTTCCGGGATAATCAGCTGGTTGTTCGCACCGCCCGCGATCACCTTCGCTTTGAAACGCTCGAGTGTTGCATCATTGACGATGGCCCCTAGCGCATTGGGCGAAAACACGTCGACGTCCTGCTCGTAAATCTCGTCCGGCGGGACGATTGTTGCGCCCGTCGTTTCGGCCACGTGTTTCAACGCAATGGGATCCACATCGCTGATGAAGAGCTTCGCGCCAGCAGCGGCGAGGTGTTCGCAAAGATATCCACCCACCGAGCCAACGCCCTGCACCGCCACAGAGCGGTCCGACAATTCATCGCTCCCAAAAGCACGTTCCACGGCAGCCTTCAGTCCGCGGAAAACACCAAGTGCGGTAACCGGTGAGGGATCGCCGCTGGCATCTGCGCCTTCGCCCAGCCCGGCCGCGAACTTCGTTTCTTCCCCGGCGATCTGAATGTCTGCGACGTCTATGCCGACATCTTCGGCAGTGTAGTACCGGCCCTGGAGACTCTCGACGGCGCGACCAAAGGCGCGGAAGAGGTCAGGCGTTTTGTCTGTGTGACTGTTGCCCCAAATGACCGCCTTCCCGCCCCCGAGTTCCAGACCCGCCATCGCGTTCTTGTAGCTCATTCCCTGAGACAGTCGCAGTACATCGGTCAGCATCTGGGCGCCAGAGTCATAGTTCCACATCCGACATCCGCCCGCACTGGGCCCGAGGTGGGTGGAGTGGATCGCGATGATGCACCGTAGCCCCGTTTCGGCATCGTGGAAGGCGTGGACGCCCTCATGGGCATCGAAAGCTAGATCGTCAAACATGCGCCGCGCTTAACGCCACAGCCCCCCGGCGGTCAACGTGCTTGTTCAAGGAGTACTCTGTGAAGGCGCCCATGGGATGGCAGGCGCTCCGCTGGGCAAGTCACTGGCAGGGTCGAGCAGGAAAGCCAGCGTATCCGCATGGACGCGCTCGGAATCCAGATCTCGCAGGATCATGTGGTAGCCGTTTTCGTAGTAGGCGGTCCTTGCGTGGGTCGGCAGCACCTTGGCAGAGCGCGCCATGGCGTTGGGCGGAATGACAATGTCCTTCGCGCCATAGGTCACGAAAACAGGGATACCTGCCGGAATGTTTGAGACGCGGTCATGGGCGGTTTCCATGAGCGATACCACGCCATGGACCTGATCGATCCGGTTTTCCCGGGTCATGTTGGGGTGAGCCCACATTTCGCGGAGCATCTCGATATTGTCCGTGGGTTCAATTCTCACCACGCGACGCGGTGGCGTCACCACCCAGCCTGGACGCACGCGCGCAGACACCCACAGGCTGGCCTGGTAGGCTAGCGGCAACGCTCCCCAACCGCGAAACCCCGGACCGGACAACACCAAAAGATCAGCATCCGGCACATCGTCTGAGCCGAACGCAGACGCAGCGACTGCGCCTCCCATGGAAATGCCAACCACCGCAATTCGTGTGTCTGGGTGACGGTCTCGCGCGATACGCACCGCTGCGCGAAGGTCCTCGCGCATGAGTTCTTCTTTCGGCCACAACCCTTTGTGCGGGGAGCGGCCAAAACCCCGGTGGTCATAGGCATAGGTTGTCACGCCGCGCTCGGCCCAATAGGGCGCCGCCATGTGGAACGCATTGGCCCAATCGTTCATCCCGTGGAGCCCCACCACCACAACATCGGGCTCTCCTTCGGCCTCCCAAACTGTGAGCCCGAGCTCAGCGCCATCAAAACTGATGAATCGCTCATTTGCGGGATCGAACTGGGGCGCTGGCGGCATCTCAATCTCCAATTGACCCCGTGTAACCGGCGAGCATGCGGGGATAGGCAACGCCAGGATAGCGATCAAAGCCAGGATCGCACCGAAGCCCGTAAGGCCGGCACGACCTCCGTTTCGAACCAGGGATTGGCTTTTAGCCATGCATTATTCCTCCAACTCGGATGCGGCGCCGTGAACACTCCCTCACTTAAGAAGTCTCTCCAGCTTGCAACAGTCGCCGTCAGGCTTTTTTTGGCTTGGCCGCCCAGATGCCACTTTTGGCTATATCCACCGACCAGGAGCGTGACCTTGATGTTGGGGAGCCGCGCAAGCAAGCCCTCCCGCCATTCTGAAGCGCACCGCTTCATGGGTGGCAGGTCACCACCATTCTTGTCATAGCCGGGAAAGCAAAACCCCATCGGAACAATTGCGATGCGGGAGGCGTCGTAAAATTCGTCCTCTGTCACGCCCATCCAATCGCAAAGGCGCACACCAGAGGGGTCTGTAAAGGGTCTGCCCGATTGATGCGCCAGGTTTCCCGGCGCCTGCCCCGCCACAAGGATACGCGCGGTTTCGCTGACCTGAAAGATCGGGTTGGGGCGTATCGACATATCGTCCTTACACAGCGTGCAAGCGCGAATGCGCGCGAGATAGGAATTGAGGTATTCTGCCATGCTCCCATATTTGACCCTGAATGAGCAGACGCCAAGGAGCCATCTCATGTCCAACGCCCCAACCGGACAGGAAGACCCCGGCACCAGCCGAGAGCCTGAGTGTGATACGCTGGATCTTGTCATTCAGCCGCGCGAAAAGGACCTTGGCGGCGGGGCCATGGTGCGCCGGCTACTGCCCTTCCACAAACGCAGAAGCGTGGGACCCTTTGTATTTTTCGACCATTTCGGACCAACCGATGCGCCCCCCGACAGCGGGATGGATGTTCGCCCCCACCCGCACATTGGACTGGCGACGGTGACCTATTTGTTTGATGGCGCCATCGCCCACAAGGACACCGTTGGAAGCGACCTTGTGATCCGACCAGGCGCGGTCAATTGGATGACCGCAGGGCGCGGCATCGCCCATTCCGAAAGAACACCGCCGGAGGAACGCGCCAGCGGACAACGCATTGATGGCATTCAGACCTGGGTGGCCTTGCCAGTTTCCCACGAGCAGTGCGACCCATCATTCGAACATCATCCCGCCGAAACCATTCCGAGGTTTGAGATAGACGGAACCGCATTCAGCTTGATTGCAGGCGAAGCATGGGGGCATCGATCACCCGTCTCGTTTCCCCACCCGATTTGGTACCTCGCTGCGGAAACCCAAAAAGACAGCGCATTTGATATCCCAGCGTCCGCGGCGATTGAGCGTGCCGTGTATGTTGCTGAAGGGTCTGTCACACTCGGATCCGAGACGCTTGAGGCCGGCACAATGGTCATTCTCTCGGAAGGGTGTGACGTTCCGGTCCGCGCCGCAGCGGGCGCCAAGTTCATGCTCGCTGGCGGAGCCCCCTACCCTGAGAAACGGTTGATCGAATGGAACTTCGTGGCTTCCAGCAGGGATTTGCTCGAACAAGCCAAGTCTGACTGGCAAGCCAGCATTGATGGCAACTGGGAAAGGACACCGTTCGCCATGCCTGAAGGCGAGACCGAATGGATACCGCTGCCGCGTTAACACATCCAAAGACCGACGCGCTTGCAGGCGGTGCGCAACTCGCCCTACGGTAATGGTTGTGGCGAAAAGTTCGCCTGAAACTTCCGAAGACGCGGATGCAGAAGGCGACGCCATGACAGCAATTGATGATGTTTCACGGCCAGCGCGCACGGTTTTTCGCTACCGCGCTGACAAGCTTCCCGTTGCAATATTTCTCGGATTGTTTGTAGCGGATCTGGCGGTCTTCGCGCTGGTTCAATCCTGGCCCCTGGTAGCGCTCTGGGCGGCCCTGCTTGCAGTACCAAAAGTGTGCATCGCTGCCTGGAACCATCATCACCAGCATGTGCCCTTCTTTCGATCCAGCATGTTGAACCGGGCGATGGATTTCGTGTTCGGAATGCAGACAGGCGCGACATCAAAAGTTTGGGTCTTGCACCATAATTTGGGCCACCACGAAAACTATATGGACCAGACAAAGGACGAGTCTGCCTGGCGCGACGGCTCAGGCCGGATGATGGGGCCGCTTGAGTATACGGCCCGCCTGGCCGCAACTGGCTATGGCTGCGCTTTGAAGAACGCCCGTAGACACAGAACGCATCGGACAACATTTCTGGCCATGTTTGCGCTGCATATCGCATGTGTCGGCGCGCTGATTTGGATCAATCCGCTCAACGCGTTACTCGTGTTCGTCATCCCCATGGCGTTCAGCTTCGTGATGACCTGCCGTCACACCTATGACCACCATGCCGGGTGCAGCGAAACAGACGAATACGCTGCTTCGAACAACATAATGCACCGCGGCTACAACATCGTGACCGGAAACCTCGGCTACCACACTGCGCACCATTTACGCCCAGGGCTGCATTGGTCGAAGTTGCCGGCTTTCCACGCCAAAATTGCCGACAAGATTCCTGAAGAGAATTATCGCGACGCTGGCTTTCTCGGCGAACTGCTCCCTGACTAGCAATTTTCGGTCACCCGCAATTCAGGCTGCAGTGAGTGGGTCTCCCTTGGAAGGCCAGCATAACGTTCAGAGACGATCTTGAACGGCGGGGCGAGCCAAATTACTCAGCGCACTATGACAACAACACGCTACTACGACGCCCACGATGCCTCACACGGGCTTTACTTTGAGGCAACGGCGCTGATGGCGCACGTGAAAAGCTCCTTCCAGGACATCAAGATCATCGACACCGTCCTGCATGGGCGCGTGATGCTGCTCGATGACGTGACGATGCTCACGCAGTCGACCCACCACGTCTACCACGAGCACATGGTCCACATTCCCATGGCCTGTTTGGCATCGCCCAAGCGCGCCCTAGTCATTGGCGGCGGCGATGGCGGAACAGTGACTGAACTGGTGAAGTATCCAGGTCTTGAGGCAATTGAACTGTGTGAACTTGATGGCAACGTGATCGACGTCTCGAGGCAATGGCTCCCGGATATCGCAGCAGGCTTGGACGATCCGAGAGTCACTATTCGGGTGGGAGATGGCGCAGCTTATCTCGCTGAAAACCCGGGCGCTTTCGACGTCATCATTATTGACAGCACCGACATCTGCGAAGGCGCCCACGACGGTGTTGAGAATGCCAGCCCCCTGGCAACGGACGCATTCTACAGGAGCCTGAAGGCTGGCCTGACAGAGGATGGCGTCGCGATGCAGATGTTGGGGTCGGCCACCTTCTATCGCGCGGGCATGGCCAAGCTATTGCCTCGCCTGACCGGGCTGTGGACGTACTTCAAGCCCGTGATGATGCCTTGCCCGTTCTACATTTCGGGAGACTGGAACGCAGGTCTCCTTTCGGAGCGCAATCAGCTCGTTCCCAAACACACGCACGACATCCGGGCTCCGCTAAAATACTTCAATATGGAGATCGCCAAGGCCGCCCTTGCCCTGCCCAATGAAGTGCGAGAACTCATGTCCGGCGCTTGATGCCGTGCCCTTCAGCGGTATACCACAACGCGACCCCGAAATTCGACCACCATTGGAAGACTATATGTTGAGATCCATCGCCGCCGCGAGCAGCCTGATCCTGCTTGCTGCATGCGCAGACGATACGCTTTCCACCGAGCCTTCAGACGCAAGCGCAGAAGTGATCTCGACAGGTGAAGTTGTGCTTCCCATTGCCCTTCCAACTTCGACAAGCGCCGAGATCACGACCGAAGACCTCGCTGTGCGCGTAAGCGCCCTGGCAGATGATGCCTTTGAAGGCCGTGGCCCGGGAGCCGAAGTCGGGGAACTTGCTGCCGACTGGATCGCCCAGGAAATGGCGCGCATTGGACTACAGCCCGGCGGCGAGGATGGCAGCTATTTCCAAACGGTCGGAATGGTCGAGCAGACCATCGATGAAGCGACTTCGGGACTCTCCTTTTCGGGTGGCACATCGGGTCGGGCCTTCCCAATGACCCTGCGCGAGGACGCCGTGATCTGGACGAAGCGCCAAAGCGTGACCGAAGCCTCATTCGAAGACAGCGAAGTGGTATTCGTGGGCTATGGGGTGGTCGCGCCTGAATATGGCTGGGACGACTATGCAGGCCTCGATGCCAATGGCAAAACCGTTGTGATGCTTGTGAATGACCCCGGGTTTGCGACCAAAGATCCGGAACTCTTCAAGGGCGAGGCCATGACCTATTATGGTCGCTGGACCTACAAGTTTGAAGAGGCGGCGCGTCAGGGAGCCAAAGCCGCCATTGTAGTCCACGAAACTGCACCCGCCTCCTATGGCTGGGACGTGGTGGCAAACTCGTGGTCTGGGGCGCAGGCAGACCTCGTGCGCGCGGACGAAGGCGCCGGGCGCGCTTTGCTTGAGGGCTGGATCTCGACCGATACCGCGCGCAAGCTGTTTGCGGAGGCCGGACTGGACTTCGAAGAAATGAAGTTTGCAGCCCGGCAAAAAGGCTTCACGCCCCGCGACATGGGCGGCGTAACGGCATGCGGCGAGATTACCCAATCGGTGACACAAGGCACCTCCCGGAACATTGTGGGCACCCTGCCAGGTAGCACAGCGCCGGATGAATATGTGCTCTTCACGGCGCATTGGGATCATCTGGGAAAGAAATCCAAAGAGCGCTCTGGCGAGCCAACGCAGGATTTCTATCGGGATGACATCTTTAACGGCGCTGTGGACAATGCAACGGGTACCGCAGCACTTCTGGAAATCGCGGAAGCCATGGCGGCGGACGACCTCGACCGATCGGCCCTTTTCCTGGCGGTCACGCTCGAGGAATCAGGACTCCTTGGATCAGCTTACTATGCCGAGAACCCGACGGTAGAGATGTCATCCATCGTCGCTGGCATTAACATGGACGGTATGCTGCCCGTTGGCCGAACCAAGGATATGGTCGTTGTCGGGTATGGCGCCTCCGAACTGGAAGACCGACTCGCAGACGTGTTGGTGAGCCAGGACCGCGTGATCAAGCCGGATCCCAATCCCCAGGCCGGCTACTTCTACCGATCCGACCACGTCTCTTTCGCCAAGAAAGGCGTACCGATGCTCTACGCCGACGGCGGAATGGATGTTCGCGAGGGCGGCGTCGCTGTCGGTAAGGCGTTCGCAGACGTCTACGCTGCCCATCGCTACCACAAACCCATGGACGAATACCAATCCAGCTGGGACATGAGTGGCATGGTGGAAGATGTCTCGGCGCTGTACCAAGTGGGCCTTGGCATTGCTCAGTCTTCGGATTGGCCAACCTGGTATGACGGCAATGAGTTCAAAGCCATTCGCCAGGCGTCCCTAGCGGAAAAAGGCACTGTTGCCGGCGGCGGGCGGGACTAGACCTTGCTCAGTTACCAGCACGGCTTCCATGCGGGCAACCGCGCTGACGTTCTCAAGCACGCCGTGCTGGATGTGCTCCTGCGGGACCTGGCTTCAGACCCGAAGCCGGTTCTACACATCGAGACCCATTCAGGGCGCGGCATCTATGACCTGACGGGCCAGCAGTCTCGCAAGACCGGCGAGGCCGACGATGGCGTATTGGAGCTGTTTCGCACTCAAGCTCCGCCTGAGTCGCTCGCAAGCTGGCTCGACCTCATGCGGCAGCGGGGCAAGAAAGCCTATCCAGGGTCTCCTTGTTTGGCCGCGTTGCGTCTGGGCGACCTCGGACGGTTTGTGCTGTTTGAAAAGCACCCAACGGAGCATGATGCGCTGGTCGCCGCGTTCCAAGGCGATCCACGGGCGCAAATCAAAAAGGCCGATGGCTATTCCAGCGCCCTTAAACTTCAGCCGAGGCGTGGGGAGCGAATGCTCGTTTTCTCAGACCCCAGCTACGAGACACTCGCGGATATGGAAGCGCTGGCAGACTGGACACCTCGGGCGTTGGCCCGCTGGCCGGATGCGATTGTCGCCGTGTGGCTCCCCCTGTTCAAAGATGAGCGCGAAGCGGAATTCGGAGCGTTTCTCGCGAGCCTGGAGTCCGGCATCGTCGCTGGGGCTCGGTGGCCCGCACCGGATGACAAGGACACCGCGCTTTCAGGGTCCGCCCTTGTCGCCTTCCGAGTTCCGCCGAGAGTTCGCCGCGCGGCAACCCAGATCGCGGATGACCTGACAGCCCACTGGATGGGAACAGTTTAAGCGACCTTGCGGACCTTGCGCCCCGGTACGGCCTCATCGGTTTTCTCTGGGCGGGCGATATGGGCATTTGCGGGCAGGAGAACGGATGCTGTTGTCCCAACGCCAGGCCGACTGGCCAGTTCAACGCGTCCGCCGTGCAAACGCATAAGCTCCCGCGCCAGCGGCAATCCGAGCCCGGTTCCAGCGAACTGACCAGATCGCGGTCCCTCACCCTGGTAGAATGGCTCAAACACGCGCTCGAGTTCAGAAGCCTCGATACCGGGCCCGAAGTCCCGGATGGAAATCACCGGGCAACCATCCGGGCGGAGGAATGCGCGAACCACCATACGGGTGGGCTGACCGCCGAATTTCAGTGCATTCGACATAAGGCTCATCAGCACTCTTCGGAATGTGGCCTCGTCGACGACCAGGTCGCCAAAATTGCTCGCGACAGTAACGTCGATGCCGGAAATGTCGTCGATCGCCTGGAACTTCGCCGACAATGAAATCGACTTGGAAAGAAGTTCGCGAACGTCTTCGGGGGCTGGTTCGTGGATAAAACGATCCGAGCCAACCTGGGAAAACTCGATGATATCATTGATCACCGACAGCAAATGCTCGCCAGCGTCCAACATGGAGTCAGAATACTCCCGCATCTCTGATGCTGTCACGATCACTTTGGACGATGACGACATGATTTTTGAGAAACCGTTGATGATGTTCAAAGGCGTGCGCAACTCATGGGACATCGTCGACATGAAGCGCGCCTTGGCAGTGTTCGCGTCCTCGGCTTCCCGGCGTGCAGAAATCAGTTGTGACTCGCGATGCTTGAGGCTGGTGACATCCTTGTGCAGGCAAACGGTACGGCCGTCTTCCATGGGCACGAGTGATCTTAGTAGCCAGACATCATCGTTCAGGCGGAAAATTTCGCCATCGCGCAAATGGGTCAGGTCGAGCCCTTTGGGAAAATAGAATCGAAAACGGCTATTGGTTCGATCAAGCTTTCCATCCGGAGCATAAATCGCGAACGCATCACCAATCGCTTCAATCGCGTCATCAAGGTTGCGCGTTGCGCGTTCGGCATCTGACAAGCTTCTGACATGTTCCTGCAGGTGCGCCTTCGACTGATATCCGCCGATCACAAGTGCCAGGAGGAGCACAAAAATCAGTGTGCCGGTCATCGTGGCAACGGGGCCGCCCTGAATTAGGAAGTAGGATGAACCCACCGCGAAACATGGAATAGAAAA
>JBCBUL010000019.1:0-63317 GCA_039818165.1 Pseudomonadota bacterium
GATGGCGCCAACCTCGCGCATGCGATTGAGGATGCGATTGAGCGTCTCGGCGTCCAGTTCCAGACGGGCCATGGCGAAGAACAACATCGGCATGCTCATGTCGCGCCCGTTGCTCTTGGTTTCCGAAAGATAGCGGCGCCACTGCCGGCCGTTGGCCAGACAGAACAGATCGGCCATCTCGCCGCTGCTCTTGCCCAGTTCGTTTTTCAAGCGCTCCAGATCCTCCGGAGTCGGGGCTATGTAGTGCACGTGATTCCTTGATGGCGCGAAAAAGCGCACGAAGAAAGTTCTTCATGTTGGCGTTCCTTTCGGAGTGTCGAACCGCGCGGAATGCGTAGCTCAGTGCGTTGAATCATAGTACCCAATGGGTACGTCGTCAAGAACAACACAACCAACCGCCTCCGGGCGGTTTTTCTTTTTCCGGGGGCATCTCCATGGATTTCACGACGGCTGCTGGCATTGGCGGCGCTGCAGCGACTGGTGTTTTGGCAGTGTTGGGCTGGGTGCTCAAGCGCTCGGTCGGGCAGATGGACCAGAAGCTGAGGGAGCACGACGAGGCGCTGCAGCGCCGATCCGACGAGCTATCTGCGTACAAGCTCCACGTCGCTGAGCATTACGTGACAACGAACGAGTTGAGCAAGGCGATTGATGCATTGAACGAGACGATCAAAGCGGTCTTTCAGCGTTTTGATCGTCTCGAATCAAAGCTCGACAACAAGGCGGACAAATGACCAGAACAGTCGGCCTCAACGGCCTCGCCCTCATCAAAGAATCGGAGGGTCTGCGCCTGTCGACCTACCTCGATGCCGTCGGCAAATCGACCATCGGCTACGGCCACCTGATCCGCCCGGGCGAGATGTTCAACGGACCGATCTCGCTACAGCAGGCTGAATCGCTTCTGCGCAACGATCTGCACGATACCGAGCAGGGCATCGCCAGCGCGGTGCGCGTACCGCTCACACAGAACCAATTCGACGCGCTCGCCTCGTTCGTCTTCAACCTGGGGGCAGGGCGGCTGCGCTCGTCGACCCTGCTGCGCAAGCTCAACGCGGGCGACTACGCCGGCGCGGCCAACCAGTTCCTGCTGTGGGACAAGGCCGGCGGCAAGCCACTCAAGGGCCTGACGAAGCGTCGCCAGGCCGAACGCAAGCTGTTCCTGACACCGGACCAAGCATGACCGCACCCGATAAAGAACACGAGTATGCGCATTCTTTGAAAGAGGATGTTTTTTATCCAGATCATTCGCCGCGCACGGAGTCGGCCACCTTCCGGGCCACGAAGCACGCGGGCCACGCCGCAAAACTGCCGTGTGCAATCTCCGGCGCGACAGAAGAGGTCGAGTACCACCACGTCTTTGTCGAAGAGGCATTCATGAATGCCGTCGACTGGAAGATGGTCAAGGAAGTGGCAACTGGCAAGCGGAAGTTCCTGCCCGTCCTTGACCTGAGCACCGACAAGCCGACCGCCGAGTTCTGGCCGGTCGAACAGTCGTTGCTGTGGGTGGTGATTCAACTCACGCGCGCCCGCGGCTTCGACTGGGATGCATTCAATCCGGACAAACCTGAGACGTTCGTCGATAGCCCGGCAAACATGCTGATCCTGCACAAGAAGTTCCACCGCGGGCCGCAGCACGGCATTCACGCCGAGTCGATGCCGATCTGGTCGTTCCAGCTGTGGCCGCGCATGCCAGGCTTCATCTACTCGCCTGACGAATTGAAGGCCGCCCACAAGGATTAACCATGTTCGCAACCATCAAGCGCCTTATTTCCGACTGCCTGACGGGGCCGAATGGTGACTTTGATCCAGCGCGCGTCGTCGGGTACGGAATCACGATGGCCGGCGGCGTCGAATTCCTGGTGCTGACCGCATACACGACGCTGCGAACCGGCGCTTTTGATGGCGCGCAGTTCGCCATTGGCCTGACTGGCGTAGGCGGCGCGCTCGCTGCTTCAGCGGCCGGCGTGTGGCTCAAGAAATCCACCGAAGTCCCGCCGAAGGAGGGCGCATGAGCTTCCTAGACCCCCGATTCTGGCTTGCGGCCATCGTCGGCCTAGCGCTCACGTTCGGCGCAGGCTTCGTCTCCGGCGATCTGCATCGCATCAAGGTCGAGAAGGCCGAAGCTGCAAAGGCCGCGGTGGCCGTGGCCAAGGTCGAGACCAAACAGGCCGAAGTCACGGCCCAGGTGGCCGACCAGGCCGCTCAAGTCCAGACCAAGATTCAGACCGTCTTCAAAGACCGGATCATCTACCGCGACCGCGAGGTTCCCCATGAAGTCATTGTTCACGATGACGCTGCTTGCCGCATCCCTGGCCGCTTTGTCGGCATGTGGAACAGCGCCAATCGCGCCGAAGTTCCCACAACCGCCAGCCTCACTGATGAAGCCCCCAGTGGAGTTGTCCTCTCTGACGTTGAAGCCCAGCACGAGCGCGAAGCTGAAGCCTTCCACGCAAACGCCGAGCAACTGAAGGCGCTGCAGGACTGGGTTCAGAAGCAGGCTGCTACGGCCGGGGGCGCGCAATGATCATTTTCCGCTACATCGGCAACATCGTCGTCGGGCTGTACAACCTGCTCGGCGCCGTGCTGTTCATCTATCGCCCGAACGGCGATGGCTGGTTTCACAGCGTGATGTATTGCGTCGACTGCACGGGCAATGCACTGGCCGGCGGCGATCCGTTGGAAACGATTTCGTCGCGCGCCGGCAAGGCCCAGAAAGCGGGGCGGCGCTGGGCGTGTGTCCTGTGCCGACTGCTTGATCTCGTCCAGAAAGATCACTGCGCGCTGTCCATCAATTCCGGCAAGAGCGCCACTCTCCCGAATTGATCCATGGCCAAGAAGAAGCAACCCGAATACCCGCAATGCGGAGCCTGCGCGTATTTCTTCGCGGAAGACGGCAAGTGCCGTCGCCATCCTCCGGTCATCGTCGGCATCGACGCCGACTACCAACCCATTCAGGCGTTCCCTGTGCGAGAGGCTGAGTCCATCGCATGTGGTGAATTCCGCCAACGTCTCAATAGCTGACATGAACCGATCCGACCTGATTCAGCAGTATGGAAGCATCCGGGCTGCTGCGCGCGGCATGGGCATGGCGGAATCGACGCTGCGAGGCAGGATAGGGAAGGGCGAGCCGGTCGGCGAACGCGTCTCCCGCCCGGGTGCCCCAGCCCTGACGCTTTCCGAGCGCAAGGACGTGACCCAGTACCAGATCGACAACGGTTCAATCATCGTCGGCTCGGACGCCCACTATTCGCCCGGACGGCTGACCGTTGCGCACAAGGCATTCTGCAATGTCATCGCCGAATACCGACCGGAACTGCAGGCCGTCATCCTGAACGGCGACCTATTGGACGGCGCGCGAATCAGCCGTCACGGTCGGATCGGTTGGCAGAAGTCGTATTCCGTCAAGGAAGAGCTGGCGGCGGTGCAGGAGCGCCTTGGCGAGATTGAGAAAGCGGCCATTGGGCTCAAGCTGCTGCGTACCACCGGGAATCATGATCTTCGATTCGATACGCGCCTTGCTGCCTTGGCGCCCGAGTATGAAGGAGTCGCCGGCTTCGCGCTGGCCGACCATCTGCCAGGCTGGCACGACTCCTATCGCATCGACATCAACGACGACACGAAGGTGATTCACGCCGTCGCCAACGGAATGCATGCCGCCTACAACAACGTGGTGAAGGGCGCCGGCTTCCACGTGGTGACCGGCCACACGCACCGACTGCAGGCCGTCCAGTTCCGGGGCTTCGGCAAGCTGCGCTACGGCATCGAAACCGGCATGCTGGCCGATCCTGAGCAGGATGAGTTCCACTATCTGACCGGGCGTAACGCCAACTGGCAATCGGGCTTTGCCGTGCTGACGTGGCGCGATGGGGAAATGCTCTATCCCGAGTTCTGCGCCGTGCGGGATGATGGCCGGGCCTATTTTCGCGGCAAGAGAGTAGCGTAGCTCCTAGGTCGGCACCTCAAGCCGGAACTCCGCATAGATGGCGCCCTGAATTTCCCGCATGGTATCTGGCGTGTTTGGCCGCCCGACAAACTTCGTCAGGCGCGCTACAAGCACGCGCTTGATGGCGATCTTCTGCCGACGCAGGCTCATGCGGGCGATCTTGGATGAGAAGACGGAGCGCTTCATTCCGCGTACACCCCCTTGATGATCCACCCGAGCGAGAACAAGCGGTCTTGCGCAGTCCCTTGATAGCCCTCTTTGATCGCTCGGGCCATCACCCGCGACAATACCTCGGCCTCATTCCTGCCGGCGTACTCAGGCAGCGCGACAAGTATCTCGCCCTCGGCACCGAACGGCATGTAAGCGACAGGCTTCCGCTTTTCATGGCCATACCCCGGAGGTAGTCGCAGGGGCACCAAAGGCGCTAGCTGCGCACTAAAGCGGCCATTCTCAAAGCTCACGGCTTGAACGAGATACCTCAGTCCATCCACCTCAATGGGCTTCCTTTCCTCAAACCATTCTCGATACTTGAGAAAATCGGCAGCAGCGATGGACGAGACGGTCTTTCCGACGCCGCACAACCAATCCAGTTTGACGATGAGGCGCTCGCGGTAAGCCTGATCGGCCTCGCCATCCTGCCGCAGCAGTTCGACCCTCTCAAGAGCACCGATGGAATCCAGGCCATAGCCGCCTAGATGCATGACAGCATATCGCGCATCACTGAATCGCTCTTCCATCATCACTCCTTCCCCGGTCCACGCCCAGAAAATCGCGTTCCCTCCGCGACAACAGATCCCTCCGGATCGACGTACACGCGGCCATAGCTGCAAAGCTCGCCATTGACCGTCACAGTGCGCGCCCCTTGGACGTGAATGCCGTGGGCAACGAGATAGGCATAAATCGCCGTAGCAACCTCGTCGCCGGTCAGCTCAATGCTGACGCCTGGGCCGAACTGGGTCTTGCCTTCGCCGTAATTGACTTCCATCCTCCCTCCTAGCCAGCCGATCCAGGCTGCGCGTCCATTTCCGGCACTTCGTCGCCAAATTCGTCACGCACTACAGCCCGCATGGCGGCTATCAACTGCGTATCCCCACCAATCCAGTCATTCTCAAGATACGGTGAGAAAGTTTCGGTCGCATGCCACTTCCACCGCCCAATCGCCACATTGTTGGTTGCGGTAATCCCCCTTCGCTCGCTGATCGGGCCTCCTTGCGCCCAATCGACTGACGGACTGTAGATAAAGTCGGCGCCCCTACTGCGATAGAAGCAATACTTGCCTCGAACAAAAACGCCATCGACCTCTTGCGCCCGCGCCACCCAGTAGTCCAGCAACGCCCCTTCCAGTTCCGCGACTTTCACACACCCTCCATCGGTTCAAACGAAAAATACTCGCCGCTGAACGAGCCGCGCCGATAGCCTGTTAGTTTCACAAGCCGGTAGCCTGTGGGCGAGCCCAGCGCTACCGTGCATCCCACTTTGACGCCATCGTTGAAGTGGGGGTAGACCAACTGCAGCACGTTCGTTTTGCGGTCCACCCAGTAGTCGTCTGGATGAGCGGCTTTCACACCGTCGGCGCGCAGCTTCGCGATCCAGGCGTCTTCCGCAACTTGGGCGTCTCGACATATCGTAGCCCACCGAGCCAGAAATGTGGCATCGCTTCCGGAGACGAGCCCGATCATGTCTTGCGGCTTCATTTCCGCTCCGTACCCGTTTCTGCGCGCCGCATGCCGAAAACGGCCATCAGTGCGTCCATCGTAGCCACCGCGCGGCGCCCAGTGTGCTGCATGCACACGTCGGTCGGCGCATTCCTGAACATGTAGCAGTGGCCGCCGTCCGGGTTCTTCTTGTGATCGCAGGTCGAGCAATTGTTCGGGTTCATCGTGATTGCCTGATTATCCTCGTCTGGATCGCCAGGTATAAATGCCGCCGCGCTCGTCTCCAGAATCCTCGTCAGTGCTGCTGCATCAACCATTGCTGTTGCCATCCCTCCCCGTCATCGCGGGCGGTTGTGTTACCTGATGCGCAATGATCGGCTCGCCCATGAACGTCGGCGGCGGCGGATTCACCTTGTCCCACTCGGCTTTGTATTTGTCCAGCAGGGCACACGCCGCGTCGAAATAGCCGTTAGGGTCTATCAGAGCGCATTCAAGCATCAAGGCCAAGCGACCCGCATAGTGCTCATCGATGGCGCGGGCGCGCTGGCATAGCGTGCCGCAGTTGCATTCATGCCCGCACTTCGGATACATCGCATCAAATCGGCTCATGGTTCAAACCCTTGATTCTTGGCGCTTCCTTCAGAATATCGATCCCAATCGCCGCGTATCTCGTGGTATCTAGGGAGAAGACACTTAGCCAGTTCCGGATGGTCTAGCGCCCAAACAATCATCTGATGGACCTCAAGCGACACATTGTGTGCTACAGCTTGAATTGAGCTACCAGTTGAAGTTTTTGCCTTGTAATCGACGGTGATGGATATTTTCATGATTCGCTCGCATCCTGATGATCGACAAAATCCACCGCAGCTATTGCATTGTTTTTGGCTCACTTGCTCTCTCCAAGGGCTGCGGCTGCGCGGACATCGAACAGATCGCCGATGGCTTTGCGTTCGCGTCGCGTGCGTTGTGCGTTCTCCGCGTGGTGCTTGGTGTCATACCGTAGGTGGCATCGCTGGCACCAGGCGCGCAGATTCGCCGGGTCGCAGTTCTCCGGCGTGTGGTCGAGATGTGCTATGGTCAACACGATCTTGACGCCATCCTGATTGCACTCGTAGTCGGACATACGCCATTGGCCCAGGTATGCGCCGGTATCGGCATCAAACACCTTTGCTTCGTGGGTCATGTAGGTGTCGGCATCCTTTCCGGTGCCGCGCGCGATGATGTCGCCATTCTCGGCAAAGCACTGTTCGCATCGATTGTCAGCACGCGCCAAGATCGATGCCCTGATCTCTTTCCAGTTGGCCGGATAGCGGCCGCGATTCTCAGGCTTGATCGGCATCGCTCCGCTCCTGCTGCTGCGTGGGGGCGGCGGCTCTCTTCAAGATATGTCGCTCCCTTACACCAAACGGGTCGAAGATGCCGCCGTCTTCCGCCTCAATCCATGCGACAGCGACGTGATCGATCTGCGGCATGCCGCGCTCAGTGACCCCCGTTAGAATGCCGGCCCCTAGAGGACTGTCTTTCACGCGGTCGCCGATGGCTACTGTGCTCATGATTGTTTCCCCTTCACGCCCGCCCGCTGGCCGGACTGGGCGGCGATGCGGGTGCGGCAATCCGATAGCGTGTTTCCTACCTTGCGCAACAGTTTTGCTACTGCCGGCTGCTTGGCATCGGCGTGGTGCGCAACTTCGTCCAGCGCGCCGATGTTGTTGTCAATCATCGACAAGAGCGTCGAGTCGCACCCACTCTTTGCGGGTTCGGACTGAGGTTTCGCTAGCTGGTCGGCGCGAGCATCAACCCAGCACTCCCAATACTGCTGAGATGGAGTGTCTGTGTATTCGCCGCTTGGGAATTTTGTGATGGCGAATCCTTTCCCTTTGGGCCATACCTCAAACGCTGCGCGTTCTTCTGCGTAAGCTTCGAGACGATGGATAGATCGGTATGCCTTGTTGAATTCGTCTTGCATTTTCTTTACCCCGTCATCAGACCCTTGCATCAGGCGCGGTATGAAATAAGGCGTGCACTTATCGTTCATCGCTGGCCCACCTTGGGTAGCAACGCGTCTGCATGCGCCCACAATTCCGGCAATGACCCAAAGCGGCACATGGCGAAAGTCCATTGGTAAACGTCCCTAATGAACCAATGGTCGTTTCCTGTGCCCCTAAATGCCACTACTACCCCTCGCTCAAAATCCCTCTCGGTTGGATAGGTGAACTGGGTACGATGCCATACCGCGCGCTCATCCCCCACCGGCTCGGCCTGCTGCTGGGCGGCTGGCATGTGGGTATGCTTGGCTTTAGCAATATCCGACCAATACTGAACAGCCACTCGCAATTCACTGATTTGCTCGTACAGATCAGCAACTAACTCTTCGCTCGGCTCGGCCACTGTCGCGGAACGCGAGAGGATGGATGCAAGCTCCTCAATCACAGCTCGCATGGCCGTTACATCATTCATCCGGCCTTCGTGATCGCGCGCCCATGCGGGAACGCCATCACTCCATTGGCCGCGCTCGGTAAGGTGCCTCCACTCAGCGTAACGCTTGGCATCGCTCAACCCCTGCGCTGCCGGGAGGGAGGGGTGGGTGAGTGGTACAGAGTAGGCGCGCACCGAAGATGCTGAGGCGCCGCCATCTTTCACTGCTTGGGCCTTTTGGACCGCAGAAATTACGCGCGACGCATCTTCCTCGTGCATCCACGCCACCGGCCCCGCATCAGCATGCGCGCGGAGCGCGGAAATAATGTGCTCCACGATCCAAGGCATCAACGCGTCGCCCCAGTTCACGCCTTCCGGTAGCACGTCGCACGCCTGTTCCAACGCTTCCTTTGTCGTCATTCCTGTTTCTCCTTCTGCTGGGCGAGGGCGGCGGGCGCTGCTGGCAGCGGAATCCAGTGGGTATATTCAAATTCCGGAGTCACCTTCCAACGCGACTCCCACTCCTTTCCTGGCAGCCACATTGCGAAATAAGTGCCTGCACTACGGCCCACGTATGAGCACCACGGCTCACCACCACGGATGTCCCATGCGCCGTCTTCCTCATCCTCTGCAACGACTTCAAAGTGCCCGTTGCAGAGATCGTAGACAGTGCCTTCCTCAATGCGAGCAATGACAATGGTCGTCCCATCCTTCGGCGCCGTCTCAATCAGCTGCCACTGAGCAAGGTGCTGGTAGCAGGCGAGCCAGCCCTGCCAAGCCTCGTGCGTAATTGCGGACACATACCAGCCACAATTGCCCTTCGCCAAGTTCCAGTTCTTCTGTTTGGCGACTTGCTCGAATGCTTCCCGAATCTGCTTCTCGTCCATGTCTTTCCCTCAGTGTTTGGCCTTCTTGGCGCCGTCGATGAATGCGTCGATCACCGGCTTGCCCTGGTAGAACACAGAGGAGGGGATGTCGTTGGATGGGTCACACCACCAGACGTAGCGTTGGGCGTCATTTGCAGCCTCATCCAAGCGTGCGCGCAACGACTCGATCTCGTTCCAAAGTCGGCGGAATCGCTTGGTCGCGAGATTGATCGGCGCATCGCATTCGTTCGCGCGGATGATGTCCAGCGACTCGTCTGATACGTGGTCTCTGTAGCTCATGCCTTTCTCTCAAGTAGGGTGGGCGCCCGATCCTCTATTTGCGGCATCACTCGCAAAAGCCCGCCGTTAAGGTCGCGGACTACACCTTCGGGCGCCCGTTGAATATTCGACCTGGCGCGCTTCTCCCGCTGCTCCTCGTAGGCGCGCAGCGTGTCGGCGGCGTCGTTCAGGTCGATCTTGTCCATGTCAGGTGTGGATCAGCCAAAGCAAGGAGAGGGCGGCGGCGCCGACCGCAATCCCAGCGAGGAACAGGGCCGAGCCGATCAGCAGGTCGTTGTTTTTCGGCAAGGCGAGCACCGCGCTGGGCCCGTATGCCTCTTCAAGCGTCCGGCTGACGTTGTATTCGAGAATTTCCTGTGTCTGCGCTCGCATTACGCCACCACATGCGTCAGTTTCAGAGCGACGGCAACCAGATAGATGCCGGCGAGGATCACGTACAGCAGGCGGCGATTGCGCGCCTTCTCTTCAAAGCTGTAGAAGCGGTCATGCATGATTGCCCCCTTGTTTCCAGTTCGGCCAGTTGATCGGAGGAAGTCCGGAAACGCGATGGACAATCCTCTTTTCCGTGATGCGTTCAAGAAATTCGTCCGTTTCCTTGATGACATCAATGGCATCTGGAATGCGGCCGAGCAGGTCTTTGTGCGTTACCGACCCATCGTCGTTGACGAATCGGTTTCTCATCCATGGCAGTTCTTGAGTGTTCATGGCGCACCTCAGAAGTCGTCGCAGAGCGTTTGCAGGCGATCCCATGCGATCCGCTGGTCGTTCAGGTACCAATTGACGCTGGGGCCGTCGACCAAAACAGTCACCGAGTCATCCCCGAATTGCTGGCTAAGGGTGGACGCTCGTTTCGCTGCGATCGCGCCGCTATTAGCTCTCTGGAAGAGCTGGTTTAGCTGGGATTGGGTCATGTCAGGCTCCAGCTTTGGCGACTGCCGCTTGCAGCATCTGCATCACCTCAACACGCGCTTGCGTGGGCGACAGTTCGCCGATGCATTGGATGGCCGCTTCTACTGCCTCCAGAAGCTCCGGCGCAGCGGCGATCAGGCGAGCATTGGCCTCGTCGTTACCACCAACCGTCTGGGCGACAAATCCGCCATCGCAGGCGATTACCTGGGAAGGATCGGCTTTTCCCCACAGCGACCACGGCCCCGGTGTGAACTTCGCATCCATGTCATTGCTCCCTTGCGGCCAGCATGGCGTCGGCCAACTGATAAGCCTCTCGCGCGGCATCACTGAAGAAATCCGCACCGTCAAGCACGCTGTGATGCGAGTTTGCGCAGAAGCCTTGGAGCGCCTTCGCCGCGAAGTAGTCGCGCAGCGTCATGCCGTTGAAGTCTTCGTCGTGCTGCAGACCCGGCACCGGGAAGGCCGGTTCTTTGAATGTCTTGCTCATGCTCAGGCTCCTTTCAGGCCGGGTCGAACGTCAGCGCCTGCAGCTTGGCGATCTGGTCGTTGATCTCATTGATGCGCTTGCCCAGGGCTGCACGTACTGCCTCGCGCTGCTTTTCCAGCGATGCGACTTGAGCAGTGCGGTGGTCGAAGTCATCGGGCAATTCGGCGCTGATCTTGTGGTCGCAGACCTTGACGTAACTCGGGTCTGTTTGGCTCGCATCGAACGCGAAGAAAATGAAATCCGGCTCAACGCTAAATCGGTCGGTGCGCGTGAAGATGTGGCCGCTAATCTCAATCGTTTTCATGTCTCGTCTCTCTCGTGTTCAGTGGCGGGGGTTAGGCGGCTACATGCGCACCGGCATGACAACGCCAGTGAAGTTCGGAACCGTCGCAAGCTTGACGAGCGCGCCAGCATGGCCGTTGTGATGCACACGCGGGTAGTGGCGGTCCGCCCCGGCTCCCGAAAGCGCTTTCTGCACCTTGACGAACTTCATCAGCAGTGCGGGATTGAACTGCGCCGCTTCGCCGGTCGGTTCTTCCGGGATGACCTTTCTCCACTCCGGGTACTTGGCCTCGATAGGCTTGAACATTGCGCCACCATCTCCCCACGTGATGGCCCAATGGGTATCCGACACGGGCTCGATAAACAGCGTGATGGCGTCCCGGATGCGCGTTTTCCGAATGGCCTTGACGGCCGCCGCTGGAACGATCAGCTGCACGCCTTCTTCCGGAATCCCGCCGTTCGCTGTCTCGTGCGTGATGGTTCCCAGGCAGCGGCCATCGGTTGCAGTGACACGCGTTTCAGTCGCGGTAGCTTCAATACACACCGCTTCGAGGTAATAACGAATGTCCCCGCTGGCAGCGAGCAACGAGATGCCGCGCAGATGAAAGTCTGGAACGCGGATCGATACCTTTTCCATGTCTGTCTATCCCCTGTTGGTCAGCAGCGCCGGTTAGGCTTTGGTCAAAGCAAATGCGTAATGTCCAGACACGCGGAAGAAGCGACCGTCACTCTTGCGCTGCACTTCATACGTGCCGTGGCCTAGGTCGCGCAACACAACGCATAACTCTCGGCGTCCATAAATGATGAAATAATCTTCCACGGTCATTCCCCTCATCAGCAGCGCCGCCGTTGGCTGCGCTCGTCGTCTTGTTCGTCTTGGAATTGCTTGGTGTGGTCCGGAGCGTTTTTCACCGCCCAGTGCAGCAGCCAGATAACCGATGCGAGGCTGACAATCACCGCCAGCACCATTGCGTGTATCGGGTTCATGCGGCCACCCCATACGGCGAGCGGTCTTTGTCGTAGGCGGCTTGAGCGTCGGCTTGCAGCGAATCCCACACTTTCTTGTCCTTGATGCCAGGCAGGCTTTCCAGGCTCACCGTCGTACCGGCCAGCGTCACGTCGTCCAGATCCAGTTCGCCGCGGTCGATCTCGCCCCACAGGTCGACGGCAACATCGCCCAGAAAACCGTGGCCGATGAGTTGCGTCTTCTGGCCCTTGGCGAGCTGCGGTTGAGCGGCTAGGGCGCGCTCAATGCGAACGGCCTCATTGGTGATGGCGGCTTGCTGGTCAATCGCACGATCATTTAATTTGGTCATTGCAAGTGCCTCCAACGCTTTCCGCGCACTATGTCGGACACAGTCGGCTGGCTTATGCCGAAATGCACGGCTATGTCTCCTTGCCTCACGCCGCGTTTGGCGGCCTCACGAATCGCTAGAACTTGTTCGGCGTTTAGCCTGCAGCTTCCGTGCTGCTCCCCTCGCTGGCCGCAGATTCCTTTCCGTCTGCCTTTTTTGGCCATGTCATGCATATTTTCAGCATGGGTACCAAGGAAAAGATGCGATGGGTTCACGCAGGCGCGCACATCGCAGGTATGACAAACATGCATACCTTCTGGGATCGGCCCAACATAGAGCTCATATGCCACGCGATGCGCCGGCTTGTTTCTCTTGTCGATAAGAATCCCGCCGTATCCGGTGGTGCGAAGGCCCGCATTCCAAATATGACAATCGACGCCGGGAATTAGCTCCACCTTCTCTTCGAACCGCTCTCGTAACGATCTGCCCGCTCTTCGCATCTGTCGCCTCGCGCTAACATATTGCCTGTATGCGAATATATTAGCACGATGCACGAAGGGCGCAAGGGGAATTTGTGGGGATGCAAAAACAGGGAGGGCGTAGCAGGGCAGTCGATCCGGACGAGAATGGTCCGGATGCGTGAGGGAAGTTACAACCTGGCGGCGATATCCTCGGCAGTTTCTCGGTAGTAGACCTCTTGCAGAATACGTAGATCAGTATGCCCGCTGATCTTTGCGAGCGTCATCACGTCGATCTTGCGAGAAAGGCGGGTTAGAGCTTCAGCCCGCGAATCGTGGAAGCGCAGGCCTTCGATCAGCAGGGAATCTCGGGCCTTGCGGAATAGAACATCAAGAACCTTCGCCGAAACGGTAAAGCACTGTTCGCGATCCGCAACCGGCGCAAGCAGCCGTATCGCGTGTGGGGACAGCGGAATTTGGCGTGGGCGCCCAGTGACGTACTGCATTTTGTGTTTGACCGTGGCAACTCGTCGCTGCATATCCAGCGTTGCCCGACCCAGCCGAAGTATCTCGCTCACACGCATTGCAGTCCGCAGAGCCACAAGAAAGGCTAGGGCGACTTCCTGGCTCTTTGTCACGGGCGGCACGCCTACCCGATAACCAAGGCGCCGGCAGATACGCCTGACTTCGCCAGGCAATACACGGCGCGACCGCGGCGGCCCATCGCTGGGCATCGTCAGGCCCTTGAACGGGTTGTGCTCCAGCCAATGCCACTCATCCCGCGCGGTCAGAAATGCGTTGCGGAGCCAGTTGATGTCGCGGAGAACAGTGGAGGGGGAAACGGCGCGCGTCTTGCTCCCATCGGGCAACTTGCCATTGACCCGGGCGTCGCGCCACGCTGCTATATCCGGTGTCTTGGTGTCAGCCAATGATTTTGCGGACAGGTCCGGGAAGTCTCGGATGAATGCGTCGATCCTTAGACCCTCGGCGCGCGATCCGCCTTTCTTGGCAGAAACCTCTTCCTTGTAGCGCAGAAGCATTTCGGCCACTGTGTGCCTTGCGGCGGGCGCCATGGCTTTCTGCTCGCGCAGCTCGGTTTCGCGGGCGGATGCCCATGCCTGAGCCTCGCGCTTGGTGCGGAATATCTTGGAGTCACGGGTGCCGGCTACGTAGACTTGGACACGCCAGCCCGTGCCGTGCTGCGAGAAGGATGCCATCGTGGGGAATTACGCGCGTAATCTTTGGGTAGTACAGTCTACGAAAAGCAACGCTTAGTGGCAAACCTTGGATCGCGCCGATCCCCAATTGTGGATATCCAACCCCTTGTTTATCAAGGTGTTACGTGACGCGAGAAATGCTGGGAATCGGTAGTGGTGCCCGGAGCCGGGATCGAACCTGGCTTAGTTTGTTGATTTATGGTGTCTGTGCGTAAATAATGGGGAAAATTCACGCACGAGGGAACCATGGCTAGCATCACCAAGTTCGGCGAGAAGTGGCGCGCTCAAATCAAGATTCGCGGGAATCGTGCTTCCAAGGTGTTTTGCACGGAAGAGGACGCCAAGGGCTGGGCCTCCCAGTATGAGGCAAGGGCGTTGCGCCGAGCCGAGCTTCGGGAGTTGGTGGAGGTGGGCGCCGGTTTGCCAAACTTCCCGGAGCGCATCCTTCAGGCGATGGCTGACGCTCCCTTGAGCCGCAGCGAAATACTAGGTGCGGCCATACCAACAAGCGTTATCTGCGGGATCTACTTCCTCATCAAGCGAGATCGCATCGTCTATGTCGGGCAGTCGAAGAATGTTCTTCGGCGCATAGCGAGGCACATTGACGATGGCCGGGAGTTTGATCGCTTCACGATCTCCCCGTGCAAGGAAGAGGATTTGGACCGGATGGAGGCGACGTACATCTCTGCCCTCTACCCGGACCAAAACGTGATGTTGGGAAAGGCCGCGTAAAGCCGATCAGTCTGCAGTGAGAAGGCGGTCGATTTGCTCGACGGGGATCAGGCCGCACCCATTCAGGCGCAATTGCCCGGATTGCACCAGCTTGCGGACAGTGGGGCGGCTTAGCTCGAGCATTTCTGCCGCCTGGGTCATCGTGACATGCCGGGGTCTTGGGTGTCGTTCTGCGTAGAGTTGGACGGCGCGCAAGGCGGTATTCAGTTCGCTCTGACTCATGCTTGCACCCCCGTCAGCCACGCCGCAGCCTCATCCCGCCGAATCAACTTCCCGGCCCGCTCGCAGTCCCGCAGAGCCCTCTTGGCCTCCGCCCGCGCCATAGCCTCCGGGTTCTTCTTGACGTTGATCCGGTAGCGGCGATTCCGCTCCGTCATCGTCATCGGCTCGGGCCATGCGGCATCCTCTCCGGGGCCGAGCTTCCACAGCTTCGGGCGATAGCCGCCTTTCCCGCGCTCGCCATACCCGCCGACGTGTACTTCTGCTGAGTGATGCAGGCGCATTTCGTTGTAGACATGCCTGCGAGATATGCCAGTGCGTTTCTCGATCTCGATCGGCGACAGCATCTCGCCAGATTCCAGCAGCTTCCGAATCACCCGCCATGCAGGCGAGTTACCCCGCTTCGTCAAATGGCCACGCTGTCCAAGCTGCAGCACAATGGCGCGCTTGTTGATCGCGATCTCGCTGCGCCCTGGCAGCAGATCCACCCACATCCTGATCGGCTTGTCGGTATGCCAGTGGTCCACGATGATCTTGTCTTCCTCGGGGCTCCACTTGAGCTTGCTTGATCTTTCGGTCATTCCTGTTCCTCCATGGCCCTCTGCACTGCGGCCTTGATGGCTTCCCTCGTTGCATCCCCGCCAGCGTGCAATCCACGCTGATAACAAACGGCCCGAGACATGCCCGCATACGCGCTAGGGTTCACTGCGATTTGCGCCTCGACCTGTAGGGCGGCCACGATTCGCTCGCGTTCCGCCTGGTGCTTGGCGGCCATCTCGTTGATCGACTCGGCGAACTGATCAGCCGTCGGCGAGAACGTCGCGGCGATGTCTGCGCGCACGTACTCGGTGGCGTCTGGCGAACTGGCCGACGTGGCTCCGTCCGGGCCCATGTAAAGCCGCTCGGGCATTCCATCGGCCGGCGCGTGGATGGGCTGATTCAACCGCTCGGCAATCCAGCGTGCCGCGGCATGCCTTTCCTCTTCCGTCGCAAAGCCCGTTACCTCAAGCCTCACGTCGGGGAAGAGGCGCGCATGAACCACATCGCCGCTTTCGTCCGCCAGCCAGTGGCCGGTTGCTAGGGGTTCCATGGCTAGTGACCGCAGGGCGGCGCCTCTCCATCCATCACGGGCGCACCGCAACCGATGCACTTGCGCTCGGCCACCGGCTCTTCCGGCAGGCTCAGATCAGGATTCGTCCACTCATCCAGGTTCGGTTTCGTTTCCATGGTGCGAATATATTGGCAGTGGGGTTAAAAGAAATTGGCGTGCGATTGCGCTTAGGTAAGACGGTTGGTATAATTGATAGTAGTCATGACTCAAGCTCCTATGGCTTGGGTTGTGATTAGGCGGCCTCGGTGCTGGAACACCTTGGCCGCCGCCCTCTTATGCTTATGAACAGCTGCGCGCGATGCGCGCCAATCATTAAGCCGCGACTCGAAAAAAATCACGCGGCGGGGCATTAGCGGCGCCATCACATCGCAATCTGCGCTTTCCCCATCTGCACCAACTTGCCAAAATCCTGGCCCTTTTCACTGGCCAGCATTTTTATTTTGGCGGCGTTGACTTCGGCGCTGATACTGTCGTTCAACACCTTCATATTTGCCGCGATTGCCATTCCGCGCTCGACAGACATATCGCCGTTTTTCAAGGCCATGATCGTTTCAAGAATCAGGCGGCGGGCGTCTCCGGTCGTCATGATCGAAACTGGGTTCTGGATGATTTCGTTCATTTGGTCAGCCTCTTGATTTGACGGTTAAGTTCGATTTGAAGTCTGTGAAGTTCGATCTGCTCGCGCTTCATGGCGTAGAGTTCTTCAGTTAGTTGTGCAGTAGGGATATTTAATTTACATGCAATGTATGCGCGACTTAGCTCAGCCCTGTTTTTTGTACTATTAGCACGATTCGCATCGGGATTTTTGGCTGCCCATCTGCGCCACTTAGCTCGCATCACCTCTGCGTTTTTAGCGTAATATTTACTGCCCCTATCCGGCTCTTTGGTGCGTCGCTCCAGATCAAATATCCGCATGCATTCGGCGCAAGCTTTGGTGCTAATTAAACGCTCAGCCATATGCCCGCGCTTGCACGGCTTGCCGGTGAAATATCGCTTCAATCCTCGCGCTATGGCTTCTTTGCGAGAAATGATTTCCGGTTGATCCATGATTAGATGGCAGCAAGAAACATCAGGCTCAGGGCTGCACCGTAGACACAACCAGCGAGAATGGCGCGGCCATCATCACCCATGAGTAAGCCGTCGAACCAGCGCGACCGGTATTGGACGGGGTTGCTGTATTGCAGGCGTCTTCTGAGGTCCATGGTGGCCTTCGTCATGCGGCTTGCTGGCGGAGAATCCGCTCGTTTTCCTGCACCCGAGCTGCGAAGGCCATCAGCTTCGGCTCCATAGCCTCAATGAAGTCGTCATCGCGCAGCACGCGCCGGTAGTACAGGTCTTTGCCGACGTTCTTGAGCTGCGGCGCGTACATGATGAAGTCGCAATACTGCCGACCTGTGATCCAGAGCCCGCCTTGGATCTGGTGCATGTATTCCGACAGATCGCCCGTCTGCCACATGTCCAGCACACCGATGGCGCTCACTAGGCTCTTGATTTCAATGAGCCCATCCTCTTCGATCAGGCCATCGGTCGAGTACCCGAACAGGCGATCGTCCGTCAGCACAACGCCCGATTCGCTGGCCAGATTGCCGGTGCGGGCCTCATATGCCATCCGAGCCAACGGTTCAAGCTCCTGGCCGCGCCGCATCTGCCATGAATTGAAGCCTTCCTCGCAGGGCTCACCGCTGATGCGCTCAATCGCCACCTGGGCGGCGTAGAGCGTCGATTTGGAAGAGGGCGCACCGCTCTTCAGGGTTTCGACGGCATCGCGGAACCGGCTGGCCGTAATCACGCCGGCGCGAGCCGACAGCCATTCTTGAGTGCCTTGTGCGCATTCGATCAGAATCATTGCTCGCTCCCGACAGAGTCCATTTGGCGGACGAATTCATCATCAACCGGCGGCGCTTCAGTCGCCTTCGGCATCTCCACGGTTCGCGCTTCGTCAGCAGCCGCGCGCAGGGCCGTACGATGGTCCTGGATGGTCTTTTTGAGCCGCGTGTGGTCTTGCGGCTGCTTGGCAAGACGGCCGTTGTTGGTTTTCCAATAGGCGAGGGCGTCTGCGTCGGTCTTGGTGGCCAGCGCCTCGGCGATCATCGGCGTCACGTCAATGCGGTCATCGGCCGACGCGCTGGCACCGTTGTCGAACTGGATGCCCTCGTCGCCATCGGTGTTCAAATAGTGGATGGCGTTGTCGAGGCGCTCCGTTTTCGGCCACAGCTTGTAGGCGCGCTTGATGACGGTCTTTTTCGCCATCTCGCCGGGGTCCGTCACCCATGGGCAGCTTTTCTTCTTGCTGATCCACGCCTTCCATGCGCTGGAGCGGTCGCGGATGCCGTTGACCTCGTCAAGGGTCATAGTCGTGGTCAGATAGTCTCCGTCATGTGTCTTGACAACGACGTAGACGCCGACCACTTCGCCGCGGTCCTTGGCGAATGGGTTGCGCTCATGCCGCGGCGGCTTGTCGAAACCGTTCAGCGCGAAAGCGTCCGATTCGTAGACGATCTCGGCCTGCCCCCAACGGATCGAGCCCGAGCCGATGGCCAGGTCAAGCAAGCCCATGTAGCTGATGTCGAGGCAAATCTTGCCGTCGCGCGGCACCAGATACGCCTGCTTCTTGGCCGGGTTCAAGCTGATGCCGATGGCTGCAACGTTCGTGACCGCATTGATGACGGACTGCCGATTGCTTTGAGCGATGCCCATCGCATAGTCATTGCCGGTCAGGATCTGGACGGCAAAGCCCGCCTCTCGCTCAAAGTTCAGCGACCGATCCGTCAGGACGGCCGCGAAGCTATCGCGCGCCTCTTGGATGGTGCCGGTGATGATCTGCAGGGCGTTCATGCTGCCTTCTCCATCTGGGCCTCGAAGGCGGCGACGTTGAATCGCTCTAGCCAGCCGACCACATCGCCATTGGTGACGCCGTAGTGGGCGGCCAGCAATTCGACGATTGCCACGTCACCGGGACCGTTCAGTTCGAACTGCACTCGCTCACGGCGGACGCGCTCAGCTTCGGCGGCAGCCTGTTCGTCAGCGATGCGCTGGGCCTCGGCGCGCGCTGCAGCTTCCGTCTCTTCCCGCTTGCGGCGTTCTTCGGCTTCGGCGGCCTCGCGCTTGGACTGGGCTTCAGCCTCAATCGCTGCCAGACGCTCGCGCTCAATGCGCTCGGCCTCAGCACGCTGGGCGGCGACTGCGGCCTGCTCGCGGGCCAGTGCGGCCCGTTCCTCGGCCATCCGCCGTTCGTGCGCTTCGCGCTCCGCACGCATCAGGGCCTCAGCCTTTTCTTGTGCCGCTCGCTGTTCGGCCTCGACGCGCTCACGCTCCGCCCGATCTCGCGCCTCCTGTGCGGCACGTTCGGCAGCGGCTTGGCGCTCACGCTCTGCGGCTTCGGCGCGCTCCTTGGCAAGGGCTTCGCGTTCGGCGGCAAGACGGGCCTGTTCAGCTTCGTGCGACTGTTGGGCCGTCAGGGCATCTTGCATCTTCCCGAGCGCAACGCACTTGGCTTGGTCCGCTTCGCCAGCGAACTCCATGAACTCTTCGAGCGTGATTTCGTGCGCCGACAGTTCGTTGATCGCGCCTTGGATCGCGGCAGCGGACTGGCCTACGCATTCGGTGGGGCAAGTCTTGATCTCGTCGATCAGCTTGCGGATGCCGTCAACGCGAGCCTTCTCGGCTGCGAGCTTGGCTTGTTTCTCTGCGTCCTTCCGGCGCTCTTCAGCCTTGATCGCATCATCGAACCGCTTCTCGTAGGGCTCGACCTCGGCGGCGATCTCCTTCGCCTTGCCATCCAGCAGGCGGCCAATTTCCAGAATCGGCGCCTTGCGCTCGGTGCGGGCCTTTTCGATTGCAAGCCGGAACTCATCACGGAACACCGCACGGTGCTTCTTGGCGACCTCCATGCCGGCCGTGGTGGTGACGTCGAACGTTGCTTCGTCGGCCGCCTTCTTGGCCGCGTCCAACTTCTCGCGGAACGGCGCATAGATGGCAGCAACGTACGATTGCGGATCAAGCGTGATGATGGCGGTCGGCGGTGCTGCATCGACCTGGGCGATATCGGTCATTTCTTCCTCCTGGGTGTTTGCGAATGTCTTAGCATGCGTGAACATTAGCACGTAGCGAATACATTAGCAAGCATCGGAAAGAAAAAGCGCCACGAAGGGCGCTTGTGTGTGGCGGCGAGACTCAGTCGTCCCACCCCAACTCTTTTGCCAGCCGCTCATTCTCTCGCCTGACGCACGCCCCGCATACCTGATACACCGGGCCGCTCATGCCCTCCTCAAAATCGCGGCGCGGGCGCAAGTCGGTTGCGTTGGTCTTGCACCAGTCGCAGGGGCCGTGCCGGGCCTCGTCCTTGTGGCGCTTGAATTCTTCACGGCACTCTTGGCACATGTCGATGTACTCAGCGCCGAAGGAATCTGTCTCGCCCTGGACGCGGGTGACGGCTGGGCGGTCTTGGTGCTGATCGCACATCGTGCCGACTGGTACAGCATGAGCGCTACCAGGAAGGGAAGAGCAGGGGCCGCTGACGTGTGCCATTGGTATCTCCGAAGAAGGGTGCCAGTTACGGGTCTGGCGTCCGCCTTATCGGTGCGGCCGGTTTTTCTGTTGGTGCGCTGAGCTATCGCCGGTCTTCTGTGGCAGGCTCAAGTTCAAAGATGTAGTGGCCGCCGCGCCGCGACTGCACCCAAACCAGATGCCACAGCATCGAACTTTCCTGCATTGCTCGAATGAGGGTTTCGTTGCCGGACCAGCCGGCTGTCGAAACGTGATAACGGCGGACCATCTTCTTTGCGTCCCACTCATCGGGTTCGTCGGCCTCGCTCCATCCCCAATCATGGAGATACCAGAGGTCTGCAACGAACTTGAGCCATCCACGCGGATCGGACCAGTGCCATGTGCGAATCCTGTCGCAAGCAAGGTCGGTCGGATAGCCGTCGTCATCCAGATTTTCGCCATCCTGATCCATCAAGGCCTGCCATTTGGCGCGCGCGTGGCGGTCCAGTTCTTCCGCCGCTTGGCGTAGCTCGGCTCGCTTGGATTCAGGATTGGACATGGTCTCGATCTCGGATGATGCGATGGCGGGTAATCTGGCGCCCCTGCGCGGAATCGAACCGCGCTACTGCACGAATAGACAAGTTCGCCGTAGTCCAACCCGGGGCATTTGCCGAGCTCTCCCGGCAGTCACGCGCGACAAGCTCGTCAGCAGAAAGCCGCGTTCGCTACTCTGCATAGCCCAGCAAGCTGGGCGAACTTTTAGAGGGGCCGGCGCTGCTTAATGCCGACATGGTCCAGTTCGAGATACGTCCGCTCGACCGCGTGCCCGGGTTCACTATCACGCGCGCATCAGCCTGCGCATTCCCTCACGTCATGGCGCCTGGGCGCGACTTCCAGATAACGCGTCTTCGCCATGCGTGAAGGTTGAGGGCCGGGCGCGACTCCGGTAGGTAGCCTCTGGCAGCCACAGCGGTTTCCCGCCTCCCGTGTATTCCCGGCCACGACGCCACATGTCCAGATGTTCACCGAGCTATCGGTGCATTCCCTCAAGTGAGCGCCCTAGAAGCCAGTTTCCACCTGCTCGCTACGGGCTGGCTTTCCGTGCGGCGAAGGGCTAGGCACGCTCGCTTGAGAGTGCCGGTTACGCTTTTCCGGCGCCTAACTTGTAGGCCGCGCCTGTTATAGCCGCAGGCTGGCACATACGATTTCGCTCGTCTGCCTTCCGCGTCCGTCCGTGGACATTTATGGGGACCGTCTTGGACGAAGAGGTCATCCAGTCCCGCCAAGAGCACTCATCGAATGCGCTTGGCGGGCGACCCGGTAACGAGGGTCAGTCGGGCTTTCGGATCCACCCATGCGCCAGCGGTTCAGGTTCGTAGAGTTTTCGCTACACATTGCCCAAGGGCTTTTCGCTACTTCGTCATCACCGTACTTGGCTTTTGCATTCTTTGATTCGCGCGGCGTCTCACCGCAGCGGACTATTGAGCCTCCGTGGCTTCGGGTGTTGCGAATATATTAGCAGTCGCATCGGCATGATTCAAGGGGATTTTGGGTTAGGCGGCTTGGTCCAGATCAAACAGCGTCGGCATGCTGAACTTGCGTTCGGCTGATTTCAGGTAGTGCACCTGATCCATGAAGTAGGTCGGATTCAGCTCCGAACCGCCGCCACGGCGCCCCTTCAGGATCGCGCGATATGGGACCGTGCCCAGGCCGCAGAACGGGTCATAGACCAGCTCATCTTTGTTGCTGTAGCGCTCGATCAGCCGATCGACGATATCGAACTGCAGCGGGCAGACGTGCTTCTCCACCGCTCGGCGCGCTTGTTCGCCATTGAGTGTCAGCATGCGCGTGACGTCATGCCAGATGTTTGGATCGTGCGAGCCTGGCGCGAGGCTCATAAACGTTGAGGGCAGGGCGCCACGCTGCTGCAGTTCTTCGCCAATCTTGACGTGGAATTCGTAGTCGTAGACGTTTTCCAAGCTGTACTTGGTGAACAGGCTGGCCAGCTTATCCGGGCCCAGCGCGGCCAGCTCTTCGGCTGTCAACAGGCGTTCGCCGCTCGAGCGCCAGAATGCATGTGCATCGATCTGCCAGCGCGCAAGGCTGTATTCGTTCTTCGATTTGCGAATCGGCACATCGGCGTAGCCCTTGGACCGATCGCTTTGCGGCTTGTGGAACAGCAAGACATACTCCGGCGAGCCGACACTCATCTTGCTCCCGTCCTTGCACATTTCCGTGTAGCCAAGGCGATACGTCTGATTGTTCTCGCGCACCACGTCAGTGTTGACCGTGATCATCCCGCAATAGTCGAAGCCATGTTTCATGCCGTGGAAGAGGGCTTCGGCGTGAAAAGGGCTGTACGTGGGGATGCCGGCGCCCGTCACATTGCCGAACAGGATGCGGTCTTTCACATGGCAAGCATAGATGCGGCCTGGTTTCAGGATACGCAGCAGTTGAGGCGTCAGGTAGTCCATCTGCTGCCAGAAGTGCGCGTTGTCTTCTGTGTGGCCGAAATCGTTGTAGCTCGGAGAATACTCGTAGTGGTTGGCGAACGGTATTGACGTAACGATCAGGTCGACGTGGTTGTCAGGCAAAAGTCTCGCTTCTTCCACACAGTCATTGTTCGCCACAGCGAAGCGATCGCCCGTGACCTCAATGCGCTTGACGCCGATAGAGCGAGCGAGCGTTTCCTGCATGGCGAGCTGGTTCAGCCCGTATTCTCGAATGATGGTTGTCATCTTGGCCTGCATTTCTTCGTGTTGTGCCCACTTGGCGAGCAGAGTACGCAGAACTTCCCGTTCGGCCTCGCTGTGGATGATGTCGATCCGTACCGTGTGTGTCTGTCCGAAGCGCTGCACGCGGTGAATGGCTTGGATGAAGTCGTTGAACTTAAAGCCGATGCCGGCGAAGATCTCGCGGTGGCAGTGGCGCTGGAAGTTGCAGCCGCTGCCGGCGATGATCGGCTTTGTGGAAAGCAGACGATGCTTGCCGTCCCCAAAATCAATGATGCGCTGCTCGCGCTCGTCCAGGTGCTGCGAGCCCCACACGCTGACCGCTTCCGGAATGGCTTGCTGGATGGCGTGGCGCTCGTCTTCTAGATCGTGCCAGACGATGAAATGATCGGCCGGTGCTTCCGTCACCAACTCGCGCACCTTCTCGACGCGTGCCGGCATGCTGTCGCGTTTCTCGTTGCTGGCCGCGCTGAGACTCAGCGCCGGATCGGTGAACATCAGCGCCTGGCCATCGCGCTCATGGCCAGCTTTGGCGTAGTCGCTTGGTATCTCGTGGTAGCGCACGTCCAGATCGGGCAGCACATAGCCTTCGTCGCTATGGCCAAGATCGCTCGGCCGCTGGATGAAAACCGCCCAGCTCGCCACCCACAGCCAGAACTCCTGTTCTTTGTGCGGGTAGAGCGTGAGGTTGCCGGCCTTCTCGCTGTCGCGCTGGAAAAAGCGCGTCAAGGCCTGTCCGGTGTCCATCACGCCGAGGTAGCCGGCGTAGTGGATCAGTTCCTTGAAGCGGTTCGGGCTCGGCGTGGCCGTGTTGACCAACTTGAATTCGACGGGCTCAAAGGCTGGCAAGAACTCTTGATAGGTCTTGCTGCCATAGCTGCGCAGGACGCTCGCTTCATCCAGATTGGACGCGCGAAACAAGCCCGGCGTGACCTTGCCTTCGCGCACGCTCTCGTAATTCGTGAGGTAGATCGTGCGTTCGTCACCGATCTCGCTGTCGCTGCGGATGAAGCGCAGATCTAGCGCGAACTTGCCGCGGAAATGCTCGGCCGCCTGCAGGATGAACTCTTGCCGGACTCCAAGCGGGCACACATTGAGACGCAGGCCTGGGCGATGAAGGCCAATGAGTCGGAACCACTCCAACGCCGTCACGGTCTTGTGCAGGCCGAACGATGCGAAGACGGCGCGATTGCCGCCTTTCGCGGCCCAACGAACGATGTCCTTTGTGTGAGGCTTGAGCTTCGGGTTCAGTTCGTCCGGGTCCACATCGAACCCGTCGAAGCGCGCCATCTTAATCTTGGCGCGCAGGAACTCATCGTAACGGTCACTCATCCGCCGTTCTCCTGTTTGTCTTGTTGGGCCACCAGGCGCGCCACAGGACGCCTAGCCAGATTTGGAATGCGAGGAATGGACTCACGCTGAAAGTGCCTCCATCACGATTTCGCACCAGATCTGCGCTTGGATAGCGTTGATCGCGTTTCCGTAGGCGCGCAGGCGTCCCACTCGGCCGGGAGCCCCATGAGCCAACGGGAATGTGCCGGGTTCAACTGGCCGCCACTTGCCATCCCGGCAGAAGAGCCAATCAGCATCTCGCCAGAAGCCGTTAGTCGGGCCGGGCCGCACATCTTCGCCATACCCTGATTGGATGCCCGCGGACGACTCTTGTCGCCCTGGTCGTACTGATAGTCTCCCCGGCGAGCGTCGATCATGGTCGGCGTCTGCCACCCCGCCAAATGAAATGCCTGATCCGCCAAACTGATCTGAGGATCGGTTGGCTTGCGATTGCCCAGCACGGGGGGCTGCGTCTTGGCTTGCGTCATGGTCGTGTCCGGCGTGTTCCATCCGGCCAACTGCACCGCCTCTTGCATCAGCATCCCGCCCGCGTTGCGGGCGGCTCTGTTCGCCGCTGTGTCGCAGCCGCTTTTCCAGTCTCGCGCCGCTGGCGTTGGCCAACCGTTGAAGAGTTCGACGGGAAACCTGATTCCGTCCACCTCCACGCACTGCTGACCAGAAGTTGCGGTCTCGGATGTGCGGCGCACCGATGCCCGCAGACGGAAACGGCTCACACCCGAAGGCGTGGTCCACTCCTTCCAGGTCAGCTTGTACAAGGTCGAGCCAAGCATCAGCGTCCTTGCTCGCAACCTGCTCTCCAAGAATGACTGTAGGTCGGCGCTCGCCGATGAGGTGGAACCAGGCGGGCCATAGGTGCCGCTCGTCATCAAACGCAAGGCCTTTGCCTGCCGCGCTGAAAGGTTGGCACGGACAGGAACCGGTCCAAACAGGTCGATCGTCTGCCCATCCAGCGCGGCGGAGCGCCAGCGACCAGACGCCGATTCCAGCGAAGAAGTGGCACTGTGTGTAGCTTCGGAGGTCGTCAGGTCGAACATCCTGAATGTCTCTCTCATCGACGTCGCCAGGCGCGATGTGCCCAGCGGTAATCAGGTTGCGCAGCCACTGGGCAGCGTATGGGTCGATTTCGTTGTAGTAGGCGCTCATTCAAGCCGCCTCCTCATTAACCCGATGCCCCGGGCACCCGCCGCCGCTGTAGTCAAAGCCGGTACAACCGGATTCCGCATGCTGGCATGCCGCACCGCATTCCTTGCTCATCGGGATGACCTTGCGGCCCTTCATGGATTCAATGCGGAGTGTGTCGCGGGCCTCCCGCGGAGTCAGCTCGCGGCCGTTGTCGATGAACATGCCGCGGTAGCCGCTCGGGAATTTGATGTTCTGCAGGGCGCCTTCGACGTCTAGGCACAGGTGGTAGCGTCTCATCGTGCGGCTCCTTTTGGGGCGGCGGCCAGTCGAATGTGCTCAATCAGCAGATCCCATGAGCTGAAGCCCACGGTGATGATTTGCTGCTGACGCAGTGAGGCGGACTCCGGATTGGTTGTCACCTCAACCTGAAAGCTCGGCACCGCGTTGGCTTTCAGGTAATCGAGGACGACTTCGGCGGTGCCGGCGGGCGGCAGCGTAGTTGCAGCAACAGGTTTTCCAGCAAGGGCTTTGAGCCGCGACGTGCGCAGATTGATGTATGCAGGCGATTGCATATCGGCAGCGAGATCATCACGGTCAGACCACTCGACACAGCCAAGCCAGCCGAGGTCGTAGGCATCCCTCATCAGCTCCGAAGGTTTGCCGCCGGCTTCGGAGGTTTGCTCTGGAGGTTTGGGCTGTTGCTGGGAGGCTTCCTCAGCTTCTTCCAGCGCGTCAAGATAGTCCACCATCGCGCTGTAATCGGTGTTGTCCCATACCGCGCCGATACCGCCGCATTCGCTGCAACCGCCGCCCAAAGCGCAGTCCAGCACGTTGCTGTGTGGATAGTGGCCGACCGGATGCCCATCTTCGCTTTCATAGCATCCGGTGCAGGTGCGCCAGAAACCGCCGCCTTCGCGGATGGCCTCGGGAATGCCCCTCAGTTCTTCGGGGAGTGCGGACAGGGCAACGGCGGCTTGCTTCTTCAGTGTGGCGATTGCCTCCAGGATCGGCGCTGCGCCGCCAGCCTCATCGGGATCAATCCCGAGGGCCGCATCAATGGCCGCAAGGCTGACCACCGCATCTTCAAACATGCGCTTGTAGCTCGCTGATTCGTCCAGCGCCTCCACGCCCCGCAAAAGCTCCCGCAACTTCTCGCTCATCTCGAAGCCGTGTTCCTGCGCTAGTTCGCATAGGCGGCCGTAGGTGATGGTCATGCGTTCCCTCTGCCGTCTTGACCGGTCAAGGTCATCGTCACTTCGTCTTTGCGTTCCATTTCCGCCCCTGTTCGCTAACGTGCAATGATATTAGCCGAATGCAAATGTATTCGCAAGCACGATAAGCTAAGCGGCGCGACGAACCAGCCCAGTCCGCGCGAAGTGCTCGTCGGCGCGATCAAAGAACTTGGCCCGCAGCGCATCCATGGCCTGCTTGACCTTGGGCTCGTATCGCTGAATCGTCCGTTTGTGGACGCCGACCTTCTCCGCGATGCTCTCGCAGGACATGCAGCGCTGTTGTCCCAGCTCGATGTGCCGGCGCATGAGCAGGAACCGCATGTGCCCGTTGACGATGCCGGTCTCGGTAGCCAGGTGGATATCCAGCATGTAGTTGCCGCCCTTGCGCTCATGCTCGGCCCAGGAATAGGCCGCCCAGGCGTACGCCTGCAACAGCTCGGGCATGTCCTCAATGTACCGGCGAATCATCGCCGCCTGGCCGTGCTGATCCTGAATGCTCAGCGCGCCGTCGGCTGATTTGTTCGTGTCGCTCGCGCCGGCCATCGCTCTCTGTGCGTCCGAGACCTTGCAAATCGGTTGCTCGGCGATGGCGTAGGCCCAGCGGAGCAGGGCGTCGGTGTCGCGAAAGATTCTCACTATTTCTCCCGGTAGTTCTTGCAACGATCCCCGTGCTTGCGCCCACTGCCGTCACGGTTTTTGAGCTTGCAGACAAAGATCACGGTGCCGAAGAGTTCTTTGCGTTCCTGATGAATGCAGCCGGCGCACGTCCGACGCTCTTTGCGGAGCAGCCGCTCAAGCGGGTCGAAGTAGTCGAGATGCTCAAGGGCCATCAGGCGGCCACCTCAAGCAATCCAGCCTCAATCAGCGCAACGCTGGTCTTGGCAATCCATTCCATCTGCTTGTCCCGCTTCTCGGCCTTGGTCATGGTCTTGCCTTGGTCAAGTTCGGCGTGACACACCAGGCATAGCGCCATGAGCGCAGCGTCGCTTGCCTTGTGACCCATGCCCTTGCCGAAGCACGACAGATTCGCGTGGGCGGCTTGTGTCGCGCCTTGTCGACCGCAGCAGACGCAGGGGAGGGAAGCGACGGCGCGGCGCAGGGCCTCCGATCTGTAGGTCATTAATCGCCCCGCTCTTCCCAGTAGCTGAGCGCAGCCAAGGCCATCGCAACTAGCGAGCAGACAAGCGCTGCGCCGTTTGACATCTTCGGCGACACATAGGCGATGGACACCAGCACAAAGAATTTCCAATCCTTCATTCGAAAGTCACCCCCAGGTTGTTCGCCGCGTAGGCCTGTACGGCTGCGGTGTATGCTGAGAACTCGCCCACGCTCATCTGCGTAGTGCTCTTGCGTCGGCTAATGATTTCGCTGTTTGGCAGCGTCACCTCATCGCAGACGCCGTACATCCGCGCGAAGTACTCATGCCATGTGTCCTTGTCGAACTGGCGCCCGTTGACCCATGCCTGTTCTACGATGTCGCGCAATACGACGCCCCAATAGAACCGGTTCTGTTCGTTGTTCCGCTTCTTCTCTTCGCTAGTGAGGATGATGCGCAGTGGCTCGCCCTTGTCGGCGAACGCCTTTGCATTCTCTTTGACAAGCGCCACGAACCTGGCCCAGACAGACGGGCCTTTCAGCACGAACTCACGGTACAGAGGGGCGGCGCTCATCTGCTGACAGCCTCAAAAATCCGCGTGTACCCGCGCACCCACTTGTCATGCGGCACGGAGCCAAACTTGTACAGGCAGAATGCAAAGCCGTAGGGCCGGTAGATATGCAGGCGACGGCCGATTTGGAAGGCTAGGGCGCCTTCGTCTTCTACGGTGGGGAGGGCGAGGGTTGTCATGCCGCACTGTCCACCGTCTCGCTGCGGTCCTTCACCTCCAGGCTGCTTACCGCCTCCGAGCACCTAGCGCAGTACACGTTGCCCTCAACAGTCAACCGGAAAAGGGCGCCCCCGCAGACGTGCTTGACGATCCCCTCGCGCAACGCTTCCTCGGGATTCTTTTGGTGGATGTTCAGGGTGTAGATGGTCGCGGTCATTTCGACTCCTTCACGGTGATGCCATGTACGTGCAGCATCAGCTTTGCCTTGAGGATGAAGTCCTTGGTGCGCACGCCTTTTACATCCTCGACGATCTGCTTGCCGCCCATGTCATAGACGAAATCGGCGATGTACTTCACGGCCCGGATCGCCTTTCCGTTGGCGTCGCGCTGCGAGGGGATCAGGATGTACTCAACTTGGCGGCGCAGATTGCTGATCGACCGTTGGCGCTGCATCATCAGCAGTTCCAAGTAGCGGGCGTGCTCGCGCTTGCTGTCGAACGTGCCGGCCTCGGTCGTCACCTTGACGTTGCGGTACTTTCTCAAGCGACCTTCTCCCCCGAGATAGCCGCCAGTCGCTGCGCGGCCGCCTGCAGGCGCGCGTTGAACCACCGCCTGATGCAATACGAGCGGACGATGGAGATCGCCGTGTAGATGAGCCCCATCATGAAGTTCGCGCCGGGCGAGATGTGGAGGCCAAAGAAGGGAAAAATCACCAAATTGGCGAAGTAGTTGATTGAAAATCCAATCACCACATTAATGATGGCTTCATAAAACGAGCCAAGGCGAGATTGCGTCATAGCGTGTTACCCGCGTGGAACTGTCGTTTTGCAGAAAGATAGGCTTCACGCGCCTCTTCGGCGGTTTCATATAACCCCAAGTACCGCTGTTTCCCGGCTACCTTGATGCGAGCCTCCCACTTGTCGCATGCCCGGTGTTTCCGCACACCCAAAATCCCTGATTTGCTGGATACCGTTGCGCCTTTACGGTTCTGCAAATTCACTGTGTGGCTGACATCGCGGAGGTTGCAAATTCGGTTGTCCGACCGAATACCGTTGATATGGTCGATATCGCCACATGGGGCACTTCCGTGGATATAGACCCAGGCGAGGCGATGCGCACGATGTATTGAACGATCGACCGTGATTAGGATGTAGCCCTGCTCGTTCACGGTTCCGGCGATGCTATGTGCTTGCGCAGAGCGAGACCGTTTAACCTTCCATCGAAATACGCCCGTTTCTGGGCAGTAGTCCAATAACTCTCTCAATCGATCAACTGCGATGTTCAGACGTTTGGATTGCATTCAGGCCACCGGAGAAATTGGAGGAAGACCGGCCATCGCATTCGATTCGGCGATCAGGCGCGCATCGGTTTCGCGGGCTGCGTGCTCGGCCATGCCATCACGCTGGCCGAGCCATTTGATGGGCCGGTCGTCACCTTCCGGGTAGGTGCGGAGGTACGTCAGCAACATTACGACGTTGCACAGGAAGTGGCCGCGATGGGGCTTTTGGGATTCGGCGTCCAGCATCTCGCCGGTCATCATTCCGAGGAATAGATGGCGCACAGCACATGCGAGCGGAACGCTCCAGGGCATGCCCTTGGCCCAGTTCCATTCCGCGTATTTCGCGCGCCCGTAGTCAAAGACGGCGGCGCACTCTTCCCATGCCGGCCCGACAGCATCGATTGCCGCATGCAGGTCGTCTGCCGTGCCGCCCTCTTGGAAGCGAGCCAAGGCGAACAGCGCATCAACGTATGCCACGCCGCCACGTGCTCGACGCTGCTGCTCGGCGATCAGGCGCAGCGGAATGAGTTCAAGCGCCGCCTTGCCAGCGTTGTATCTGGCGCCAGAACCGCGAGCGTCGGAGTGAACGTCGCCGATGTTTTGGGTATGCATGCTCGCGCTCATTCGACTTCTTCCTCGGGCCGCATGCCGCCCAGATACCCGTAATCCCATTCACGGGCCTCTGCCGACCCATAGGGGTGCGGATTCGCCTTGAACGGCAGCCCATGTCGCGCGGCTTGCATTCCTTCTTCGCGCAGTTGGTCGATGAGGT
Source organism: Pseudomonadota bacterium (assembly GCA_039818165.1). Taxonomy (GTDB): domain Bacteria; phylum Pseudomonadota; class Alphaproteobacteria; order Caulobacterales; family Hyphomonadaceae; genus UBA5336. The sequence goes on from JBCBUL010000019.1 coordinate 30,688, forward strand.
GAAGGGATAGAGCTGGGTTGTTCATGCGGCCTCCCATTCAAGTCGCTTGCCCAGGTCTACCGGGCGCAGCGTTTCGAGATCAAGGATCGTGAAATCGCGACCACGGAAGACGGCGCCCGTGTCGATGTAGAAGGTGTTGCCGAGGCTCGTGAAGCGCTCGACCGGCGTGTGACCGACAACTACGGCGCGAACGCCAGCGACCGATTCAACTTCCATGGCGGTGATGCGCTCGCGTGACCACAAGGCGGCTTCGATGATTGCCTTGCGCAGCGAGTTCGACAGTTCCGGCGTCCCCAGAACTTCGATGAAGTCTTGCCATGACGGGAAGGGGCATTCGGCGTGGACGATGCCCACCAAGCCGCCCGACGTCTCCACGTCCAGCGCGAGCGGCAGGGCAGAGAAGTAGTCGGCGAACAACTGCCGCACCGCAGGCGGGTTGCTCACGTTCCACGCACCACCGTTCATGGTGTAGTTCGTCGCATCCATGTTTCCGCGCGGCCAGCGGATCGCCATGTCTTCGTGGTTGCCGCGAACGGCATGGAACCATGGCTTATCCAGCCACTCCAGCGCGAGGTCCGACTCGGGGCCGCGATCAACCAGATCGCCGACGCTGAACAAGCGGTCGCATGCTGGATTGAAGCCGATGGTGTCGAGATGCGCTTGCCGGCGGCTAAAGCAACCATGGATATCTCCAACGGCCAGATCGCGACCGGTGGCGTTGCGCTGGAAATGGCGGATCATCGTCATCACCGCCCCCAAGGCACGCCTTCACACAGGCGCCATTTCGAATACAGGTAGTCGGTGTAGCCCGTGAGATCGCCGTCGGGGATGCCGTAGCGGTGCGAGCGGTCGCGCTCGGCCGGGGTCATGGCCCAGTAGACGCGGTGGCCGGCAGTGTTGCGGCCTGTGCGGAGTTGGAAGTTGTCGACGGCCTTGTTGCACAACCGTTCAAGACGTGCGGGCGTCGATTTGAAGAGATGGACGAGATCGTCAATCGTGAACTGCTCGCCAGCGCGCAGGGTCAGGTCGTGGACAAGCTGAACCATGCGGACGGCGCGGGGCTTTTCTGCTGGGGCTCTCATGCGGCGGCCATCTCCGTGCGTTTGCGAACTTGTCGCGTTGCTGCATCGACTTGGCCGACGGTGCAGAGCATCAGTTGATCGAACCAAAGGTCGAGTGCTTCGCGGATGTCGCGGATCGCGTCACCGTCGAAGCCGAGGCGACCGGTGCGCTCGAAGCGTTCGCGGGTGCGCATCATTCCGTCGTTCGCCGCCAGCAGGACCGGCATGATTTCTTCGCCTACGCCGGTGCGGGTGAGTTCCAGCGCGTGGTTCATGGCGCTAGCGATCGTGTTCCAGTCGCTAGCGGCGCCAAGTCCCTTGCTGATGGCATCCAGCGCGGAGAGCACAGCGAGGCGAAAGAGATCAGCGTCGCCGTCCTGCATCTGCGATGCACGGGCAGATTCCAAGGCACGCGTCGCTTGCTTCTGTGCGAGCGGCCGGTACGCCTTGCGCGGCTTTCTTGTCGTTCCCATCACCGTTTTCCCCTCAACCAATCACGCCGCGCCTGAGATTGCTCGGCGGGCAACGCATCGAACTTCTCGCAGTCACGCGGCCACGTCACGTTCACGAACCTGCCGACCATCGGCTCGAAGTCGCAGTGACCGGAACCGGCGCGCGCTTGGTCTTTGTCGGCCTTCATGTCGCAACTCTTGCAGTCGATGCATTCAGGCATAGCGAAGTAATTAGCACTATGCGAAGACATTCGCAGTATAGATAAAACTTGGGCAGATGGGTAGTGGTTTTTGCATTAGTCAACCAATCCCTTTGCTCGTCTCGGAGCGGCTGGCGGCGTGTACCCCCGCTGCAGGTCATGGAATGCCGTGTGCTCGCCCTGATAGGCCAGCGGCACCATGCCCGTCTCACCTTGGCGCTGCTTGCCGATCAGAACCTCGCAGATGCCCTTGGCTTGGCTGTTCGGGTCGTAGACCTCATCGCGGTACAGGAACATGATCGTGTCCGCGTCCTGTTCGATTTCGCCGGAGTCTCGCAGGTCGGCCATGCCGGGGCGCTTATCGGCTCTGTTCTCTAGTCCGCGGTTGAGCTGGGCCAGCGCGATGATGGGAATGTCGAGTTCCTTTGCCAAGGCTTTCAGGCCGCGCGAATAGCTGCCGACTTCCTGGTTGCGGTTCTCGCTCGGGCCGCCAGTCATAAGGCCGAGATAGTCGACTACCAGCAGGTTGAGCCCGTGCTTGCGCTTCACGGTGCGGGCCTTGCTGCGAACCTCCAGCAGCGTGAGTGCCGGCTGATCGTCCAGGTACAGATTCAGATCCGTGATCTTGTGCGCCGCGACCGTGAAGCGCTGCCAATCCTCATCGGTCATCTTTTCCGGCTGCCGCAGATGCTGCATGTGGATACGGCCCAGCGCAGCGATGTTCCGATCATGCAGTTGATCGCGGGGCATTTCCATGGAGAGCACAAGGGCGCTGTAGTCGATCGCCACGTTGCGGGCAATGCCGAGCGCGAATGCCGTCTTGCCCATGGCCGGGCGGCCGGCCGCAATGATCAATTCGCCGCCGCGCATGCCGCCGCCGAGCTTGTCGTCAAGGTCACGGAAACCGGTCGGGATCGCCTTGATCTTGCCCTCGGAAGCTTCCTGCAGCCGGTCGATGTAGTTGCCCAGGTCATCGCTCGCCTTGATCGGCTCGCTCTTGACGCGCTCTTGCGCCAGGTTCTCGAGCTTGGACTGGATGCGATCGACCACAATCCGCGCCTCATCCGCACCCGTCACCATCTCGGGCACGTCGGCGGCCAAGGCCAGGAGCTGGCGCTTGACGGCCTTGTCACGCACCATCGCGGAATAGCGCTTGATGTTGGCAGAGCTGGGCGTCGATTGCGCCAGCGCGTTCAGGTAGGACAGTCCACCGATGTGCTCCGCATCACCTTTGGCGGCGAATCGCTCATAGACCGTCACAACGTCGGCAGGCTGGCCGGCAGTTATGAGTTCGCAGATGGCACCAAAGACCGCAGCATGGTCGGCGCGGTAGAAGTGCTCGCGGCCCAGGCCTTCTACGCGGTCGATCGCGTCGTTGTCGAGCAGCAGGGCGCCGAGGATGGATTGCTCGGCTTCGATGGAATGGGGAACGTCCCGAGTGTCGGTGTGGCTCATGCGGCCTTCTTTGCGTGGTAGGTCTTGGCTTGAATGCCTTGCGTCGTGAGTTCGTACGAGCCATCAGGCTTGGCGTACCAGAGCTTGTAATAGCCCTTCTTCACGTAGTTCAGGAGGTGCTGGCGCCAGTTGGCCTGCATGCGAGAAGCCTTTTCGCCCTCGCCTAGGTGCTCTTCTTTGAACGACTCCCAGCAGAGCTGGACGAACTCCATCGGCAGCCCAGTGGCCTCTACGTAGTCGATGAGGGGCTTGTACTCGCTGATCGCCTTTTCCCCAGCCTGCGCGCAGCGCTCAATGAAGGTCTTGAGCGAGACACGTGTTTTGCGTTCTCGCTTTGGTTTCTTTGCAGAAGGGGAGGCATCCCCCTCGTCGCCGCTAGGCGATGGGGGGTTAGGGGGGTTGTTTACATGGTTACTGGTTACTGGATACTGAATAGCTTTTGGTTTGGGTTCCTCTTGGGTATCCGAGGGGAAACCCACTGGGTTTTCGTTGGGCTTCTTCTTCGGAGGGCGACCGCCGGATTTTCCGTTGATCCGGTTCTTCTCGACCTGCTTGCGATACGCGGCAATCTGCTCCTCAATCTTTTCCTGAAACAGTCTGCCGTCGGCCACCTCGAAGAACTCCGACGCGACTTTGCGAACCGCTTCGCGCTCAAGTTCCGAGAGTGCGCCGGCGATGCGGCACAGCGTTTCGAGATCAGACGGCAGCGCCTTTTCGGTGGCGTAGTAGTAGTCCACCAGATCGTTGTACGCACCTCTCTCGGTCAGATTCAGGTGGCGCGTTGCGCTGGAAAAATCCCCGACGTTTTTGCTGAAATACTTCATCTCGCCACCGGTCTGGGATTTGTTTCGCATACCCACAAAAAACCCAGTGGGTTATGTGTGGGTAAAGTATCGACGCGAGCAGGGGCCATTACCGCGCCCCTTTCGCCCGAAGCATCGCCGCCAGCGACTGGCACAAGGTGTGTACCTGGGCCTGCTTTGCGCCCTTGGACTTCAGCTTGACGATGTTGCGTGCCATGGCGTCCTGCTGGGCATGCAGCTCCGGCTTCGGGTTGAATAGGTCTCTTTTCATGGGATTACCCCCAATCATGCAAATAGCGGCGGCCGAAGCCGCCCGCGAAGATATGAAGCCAGCAATTTTGGGCGAATACATTCGCACTGGCGACAAATTTTTTGATTACTTCTTTAGGACAAGCTCGGGCATCTGATCCGCGACCTTGAACTCAGCGCTAGTGCCCTTGGTGGCCTTCTCCAAACGCCGTGCCAGCTTGATTCCGATCTTGTTGCGGCACTTGCTGACGAGCAGAGTGCCGAGGGTTGTATCGGCCTTTTTCAATACCCGCGCTCTCTCCGCATGGCGTCTTGCGCGCTCCTCTTTGCTGATGGGCGCTTTGTTCGCGGTTGTAGTGGCGACAAGCCATTCAGACAGATTCATGAGGTTCTCCCTCCGTTGTGAAGATGCCAATATATTAGCACGCTGGAGCATTGGCATTGCGCACATGCATTGACAACGGATGGGCAGCCCCTAAAATTCTGGAATGGACATCAAAAATATTCGCAACAATCCTGACGACGCGCGCGCTGGAGGATCTACCGCGGCGCGCTGGCCTAGTTTTGGGCAAGGAAAGACGAGGGGTATGGATATCAGCACCATCCGCCGCATGAATGTCCGCATCCTGGAGCGCGAGGCCGGGAGCCTCGCCAAGTTGGCGGAGATGGCCGGCACCAAGGAAAATTACCTGTCTCAGTGCACCAGCAAGCTACCGGCTCGCAACATAGGGAATGATGTGGCGCGACGCCTGGAGAGTGGGATGGGGAAGCCATACGGGTGGATGGATGAGTCACATGTCACCCAGCAGCACCTTATGGTCGCGCGGTTTCTGTACGACAAAATGATTGAGATGACAACTTCTCGGCTTCATTCCCTAGTCGAAGTTCTTGATTTGGTGGATAGTGCAGAGCGGGAAGGTTCTCTGGGCCATATCGACTTAGCCGATCAATCAGACAGTACAGACAAGGAGGGGGTAGTAACCCTAAAAGACAATGCAGCAACAAGCAAAAGCCAAAGTGTTTCCCCTCTTCCGAGGCGGCGCAAGTGAAGACCCCAGCGAGCAGCTGAGGGAAATCGCAGACGATCTCGAAGCTGGGCGGATCAGAGGTGTCGTCATCTCTTACGTGAGAGATGACGGTGAGGTGGGGTACAAGCTGATGGGGGCGCTTGCCAAGACGAGCAATCTTGGCAACGCCATCGGGATCATCGGCGAACTGAAAAGGAGAGTCGAACTCCTTTTTTCAGGCACATGATGCGAATGCATTCGCAAAATGCTTGACTATGTGCGCCGTATGCGCTAGTATTTGTGTAGGTTAGAAGTTGCTTTGCCGGCAGCGAAGAGACATTCCCCAAAAGAGCCCGATATCGTTCGGGCTCTTTGCGTTTCTGAGCCTAGAAATTGACTCTACGCTCGTTCTTGGTGCGCCCGTGCTGCACGTTTGTAATATCTGCTTAAAACAAAACAAAACCCCACTCTGTGGTGGGGTCGCGTTTTCCTCCGCCCGGCGCTGAGCATCCCCTGGAGTTGCCCCTGTAACTCAGGACACGCGGACACCGTTAGGTTGATGACACCGCATTACGCCTGAACTCGCGAGGCGAGCGGTATTTCAGGGCTTTGTGCGGGTGGCGCTCATTGTAGTGTTCAAACGCGATTGCCAGACGCGAGAGCGCTGTTGGTGCGTCAGACTTGTCCATATAGGCGACGTAATTGTGCTTCATGGTCTTCACGAACGATTCCGCCATGCCATTGCTCTGCGGCGAACGGACCGGTGTGGTCAGCGGCTCAAGACCCAGTTCGCGAGCGAAGCTGCGCGTGCGGTGGTCGATGTAGGCCGAGCCGTTGTCCGTCAGCCATTCAATGGGCTGCGCGGCCTGCGTGGTGCCGAAGCGCTGTTCGACGGCGGCCAGCATCACGTCGCGCACCACATCACCGCTATGCCCGCCGGTCGTTGCTGCCCAGCTAATCGCCTCGCGGTCGCAGCAGTCCAGCGCAAACGTCACGCGCAGCGGCGTACCATCGTCGCACCGGAACTCGAAGCCATCGGAGCACCAGCGGGTGTTGCTGCGGTCCACCGCAACGCGACCGTCATGTCGCCGCTTATCTCGCCGCACGCCAGGGCGGCGCAGCAGCAACTGATGCTCCCGCATGACCCGATACACGCGCTTGACGTTGATGCACGGCGCACCGCTCTGCTCCCGACTGCGGCGCAGCAGCGCCCAGACACGGCGGTAGCCGTAGGTGGGAAGGTGCGCCACATGGGCCTGAATCTCCTCGACCAGCCCGGCATCGTTGGTCACGCGGGCACGGCGACCATCGCGCCAGTCGGACGAGCGAGCTCGCTTCACCGCCACGGCAGAGCGCGCCACGCCGAGAACTTCGCAGACCGTCTTCATCGGTCGTCCCCCGGCAGCAAGGGCGAGCGCGCAATCAGGTTTTTTGAACGGCCCCATTCCACGGCTTCTTTCAGGATTTCGACCTCCAGCGTCTTCTTCCCGAGTAGCCGTTGCAGTTCCTTGATTTCCTTGATGGCGGCGGCCAGCTCAGATGCCGGCACAACGGTTTCGCCTGCCTTCACCGCCGCCAGACTGCCTTCCTGGTATTGCTTGCGCCAGCCAAACACTTGGTTGGCGTTGACGCCGTGCCGACGTGCAACGGCCGACACCGATGCTCCCGGCTCCAATGTTTCCTGCACGATGGCGATTTTTTCTTGCGCCGTGCGCCGCCGACGGCGCTCCGGCTCGGTCAGAATTTCGATGCTTTCCACGTAATGACTAGGCTTACTGATAGGCACAAGACTATCCCTTATTTTAAGAGAGTCCTCGTGTCCTCAGATACGTGGGGCCGCTCCATCCCCGTTCTACGCGACCCCTGCGCCGGTTTAAGGAGTCGCGCTCAAACTCTTCTATCTGTATCTCCGGGCGCTCGATGCTGCCTGGCGCTGAGTTCTTGATGCGCGCTATTCGTCACTGATCATCTCCCTGCCGGGGAATCCGGCGAATCTGCTAATTAGCCTGCTGATGCGTGCGACTATAGATAATGCATTAGCAGAAAGCAACTGTATTCGCACATGCGTTGCGCAAAGCGCACACTGCCTCTAGCGAGGCGCTTCATCCAATCGCCGAAACTGCGGCCAGCGCCGTTGAACGCGAACACGCTTCGCACGGGTCGCGGCGATTGGATGAGGTGCTGGCTGCGTGCGCGCGGCCACCATGCTCTAGCCGGTGAGATAGCGAACCCCGGCGAATCTGTGCGCACAGAGAGCTGACGGTGCCGGGATGGCACGCCGGAGAACGTAACCGGCTGCTCAAAGAGATGTGTGACGGAACACGTAGTTCGGGTGCCTCAAGGGGCGCGCGTTCAAGCCGTGACAGTCGGGAAAGACCGGCACCTTCAAGACAAGGTCTGCGCGGGGATCGTCCGGAAGTGCCCCTGTGCCGATGCGGAGTCATGACCCGCTGGGCGACGGGCCTTGTCTTGAGGGTAACAGCCGGGAAGCGCGCATATCGCCGTAGGGTGCAACGCCTAATGCGGCGTCGGCAAGGTTGCCGACCGAAAGACGCAATTCCCGCCGCCACGCAGCCCGTCAGCCATTGGAGGCAGGAGCTAGTGGATTCCCTCAACCTTTTTCGCCTCATTAACTCAGCGGTCAGAGTGCCCGCCTGTCTAGTGGGAATTCGGGTTCGATCCTCCCATGGGGCGCCAGATTATTGCCATGTAGCTCAGTTGGTAGAGCGGTGCACTGTTAATGCACTGGCCGGTGGTTCGATCCCACCCTTGGCAGCCAGTTATTGCGGTATGGCGCAGCGGTAGCGCAACGGGCTCATAACCCGATGGTCAGTGGTTCGATTCCACTTGCCGCAACCAGTCCTCCCCTCGCGCTCTGCGCGATTTGGCTCGTGCTGATCGAGCCGTTTTCTATTCCAGCATGTCCCGGCCACAACGCACCTTCCAGGATGACGAGAGCATCCCCGGTTACAGCTCGCACGCTGTTTTGCCGCTCCTGTATGACCAGGAGGGGGAAGACGAGGTGGTCGGGGAGATTGGGCGAGAAGGGTGTTTGCACCCGGATGGGGTGCAGAAGTGATTATGGACAGCGATGCAACGATTGAGCGCGAGCCAAAGGCGTGACTATGCCAATCGAGTCTATCAAGGCAGAGGTTTCTGTCGCCTGGTGGGTGCGCTGGTATATCCGCGCGCTGATCCTGCTGACCCACCTTGGCGTGAAGCCGGACATGGAGCGCGTCGGCGAGCGGATCAAGAGGGGCGTTCGGGCTCGGCTGGTTTCTGTACCAAGCGTGTGACTAGCTGCTCTCAGAAGTGGGGTAGCTCAGTGATTCGAGAGCATGGGGCATATGGCCATCCGCCAGAACCCTAGGGCGCTGGTTCAATTCCAGCCCTCACTTCTAAGAGCAATACATGGGAATCAAAATGGCGCAGCCAAAGAAAGCCGCGCCGGACTGGGAGCGCATTGAGGCGGAATACCGGGCCGGCGTTTTGTCGATCCGGGAAGTTGCCGCTCAGCACGGAATTACCGATACCGCGATCCGCAAGCGAGCAGCCCGAGATGGTTGGGCGCGCGATCTCAGCAAACGCATACAGGACAAGGCCGAAGCGCTGGTTCGCACGGCCGAGGTTCGCAGTCAGGTTCGCACGGAAAGCGCGAACTCGGATCGCCTCATTGTTGAGGCCAACGCCGAGGTCATCGCCAATATCCGTCTCTCGCACCGGAAGGACATTAGCCGGTCGCGGACCTTGGCGATGGCGCTGCTCGGTGAGTTGGAGCAGCAGACCGGCAATCTGGACTTGTTCGAGAAGCTGGGCGAACTGCTGCGTGCCCCGGACGACAAGGGCATGGACCGCCTGAACGATCTGTACCAGAAGATCATTTCGACGCCTGGCCGCATCGACGGCATGAAGAAGCTCGCCGAAACGTTGAAGAATCTCATCGGGCTGGAGCGCGAAGCCTACGGGCTGAAGGTCGGAGAGGATGGCGGCGGCGAAGATGTCCCGACCAACCTTGATCACTTCTATGGAGCAAACTAGCCGACCGACGTTGAATCCGGCGCTGCGTGAATTCTGGGGCGCTAAGACAGTCAACGGCCGACCGGTTCGCAACCGCGTTCTTTATGGCGGCCGGGCATCTTCGAAGTCGTGGGATGCCGCGGGGTTCGCGACATATCTGGCGAGCAACGCCAAGCTGCGCTTTCTCTGCGTCCGGCAGTTTCAGAACAAGATTGAGGAGTCGGTCTATACCCTCCTCAAGCACCAGATTGACCGATTCGGGCTGAATAGCCAGTTTCGGGTGCTCGACAACAAGATCATCGGGCGCAAAACGGGCGCTGAGTTCCTGTTCTACGGTCTCTGGCGCTCGATTGATGAAATCAAGTCGTTGGAGGGCATTGACGTCCTCTGGATCGAGGAAGGCCACAACCTCACTGAGGATCAGTGGAAGATTCTTGAGGCGACGATTCGAAAGCAAGGCTCACAGGTTTGGATCGTCTTCAACCCGCGGCTTGCGACTGATTTCGTCTACAAGCGGTTCGTCGTCAATCCGCCGCCTGGCACGCTCGTCCGTCGGATCAATTACGACGAGAACTCGTTTCTCTCCGAGACCATGCTTGCCGTCATCGATGCCGCCAAGGCCGAAGACGAAGACGAGCATGCGCACATCTATCTGGGTGTGCCAAAGGATGACGACGATAGTTCGATCATCAAGCGCTCATGGATCATGGCCGCGCTTGATGCGCACAAGGCTCTCGGCTTTGAGGCATCCGGCGCCAAGCGAATCGGCTTCGACGTCGCGGATTCTGGCGCGGACAAGTGTGCCAATGTGTTTGCACATGGCTCGGTCGTTTCCTGGTTGGACGAGTGGAAGGCCGGCGAGGATGAGCTGCTGAAGTCCTGCGGCCGCACATACGCCGCCGCGAAAGAGCGCGACGCCCAGATCATCTACGACTCGATCGGCGTCGGCGCCTCTGCCGGCGCGAAGTTCAAGGAAGTCAACGAGACATCGCCCGACCGATTCCCGGTGCGCTACGAGAAGTTCAACGCGGGCGCGGCCGTGTGGGAGCCTGAGCGCGACTACCAGCCGAACGTGAAGAACAAGGACATGTTTGCCAATCTGAAGGCGCAAGCTTGGTGGATGCTGGCCGACCGGTTCCGCAACACGTTCAACGCCATTCGCCGCGGGCAGCAATTCACGGATGACAAGCTCATCAGCATTGCATCGGACTGTCCGCATCTGGACCGCCTGATCGATGAACTGGCAACGCCCAAGCGCGACTACGACAACAACGGCCGCGTGAAAGTGGAGAGCAAGAAGGATCTCGCCAAGCGCGAGATCGCCTCGCCCAACCTCGCTGACGCATTCGTCATGTGCTACGCACCTGGCGGCAACAATTTGGATGTGTGGGCCAAACTGGCCGGTTAAGGAAACCATCAAGTGGCAAAGTCACGTCGAAACAATCGTTCTGGCGTGACGCAGACGCGCGACAGCTTTACCAATGCGCAGGCGCAGCTAGGGTGGGGCACCAACAACCAGGCCTCGGCCTCGCAATACACGCTCTCCTACCAGAGCCGTAACCGCATCCAGATGGAGGCGGCGTATCGGTCGAGCTGGATTGTCCGCGCTGCCGTTGACGCCATCCCTGAGGATATGACCCGCTGCGGGATCGAAATGTCGGGCATCGATCCGGATGAGATCACCGCGCTCGAGAACGACATGACGAGCCTGGGCATCTGGGATCGTCTGTGCGAGAACGGCAAGTGGGCGCGGTTGTATGGCGGCTCTCTGGCCGTGATGCTGATTGAGGGACAAGATCTTTCAACGCCGCTGCGCCCGGAAACGGTAGCGAAAGGGCAGTTCAAGGGCCTGCTTGTTCTTGACCGCTGGATGATCTCGCCGCCCGTTGGTGATGTTGTGACGGAATATGGCCCCGACATGGGGCGACCGGTCTTCTACAACGTCATCGCGGACTACGCAGCGATCCCGAAGGCCAATATCCACTATTCGCGTGTGATTCGATTGGATGGTGAAGACCTGCCGTTCTATCAACGCGTTGCTGAGAACGGCTGGGGCCTGTCGGTCATTGAACCGCTGTGGGATCGCTTGATATCGTTTGACAGCGCGACGGTCGGCGCAGGCCAGCTGGTCTACAAGGCGCACCTCCGGGTGATGAAGGTCAAGGGCCTACGCGACATCATCGCGATGGGCGGCCCTGCGCTCGCCGGCCTGAAGGCACAGATCGAGTTCACGCGGCTGGCGCAGACCAACGAGGGCATGACGGTTCTTGATGCTGACGATGATTTCGCTACGCATCAGTACTCGTTTTCTGGTCTGCCGGATGTACTGATCCAGTTCGCGCAGCAGCTTTCGGGCGCGACTGGCATCCCGCTGTCTCGCCTGTTCGGTCAATCGCCGAGTGGCCTGAGCGATACCGGTGAGGGTCCGCGGCGTCAGTACCACGAGAAGGTCCACCAGAAGCAAGAAAAGGAACTGCGCACGTCGCTGCAGCGCCTGCTGTCGGTGATGTCGATGTCGACGCTCGGGAAGCCGCTGGATGAGGGCTTTCAGTTCACGTTCCGCACGCTGGACGATGCTCCGGAATCCGAGAAGGCCGACATCTCGACAAAGAAGGTAGACGCGATCACGAAGGCCGTAGATGCACAACTCCTGAAGCCATCAACGGCTATGAAGGAATTGAAGGCATCCGCGCCAGTGACTGGCATGTTCGGGAACATCACGGATGAAGAGATCGCCGAGGCCGAGGAGCAGGAGAAGAACGCTCCGCCACCTGGCGAGATGGATTTGCCCGATGTCTCCGGCCTGACCGGTGATTCGGGCAGCGCCCTGAGTTGGCTGAAACGGTTTCGCCGCAAATGATCCTCACCCTTGACCGCAAGCGCGACCGCAATCCGGTCAAGACAGCCAGGATCGAACAGCGGTACGCCGGCCAGCTTCGAAAGGTTGCTGAACAGGTTGGGTCAATCATCCGACCATTCCAGCCCGGCGACATCAGCCAGGTGCCGACGATCCAGCAATTGCTGAACGCCTACGCCGACATGCTCAAGGGCTGGGCGACGCAGACGGCGAGCAACATGCTGATGGATGTGGCACTGCGCGATGAGCAGGCATGGCAGATGATGGCGAAGGAATTGTCGCGCGGGCTGCGTGAAGAGATTCGCAATGCGCCGACTGGCCAAGTGATGAAGGCGTTGCTGGCCGAGCAGGTCACGCTGATCCAGAGCATCCCGCGCGAAGCGGCGCAACGTGTTCATGAGTTGACCCTCAAGGGGCTGGAGGACTCGACTCGCGCCAACGAGATCGCCAAGGAAATCATGGCATCTGGCGAAGTCGCGGCATCGCGCGCGACGCTCATAGCCCGCACCGAGACCGCAAGAACCGCATCTGTCCTGACACAAGCGCGAGCCCTGCACATCGGCTGCACGCATGCGATATGGCGAACCAGTGGCGACGGAGCAGTGCGAAAAGCGCACCGCGAGATGAACGGCAAGACGTTCTCTCTGAGCGATCCGCCATTACTGTCGGATGGAACCAAGACGTTCCCCGGCCAGATATTCAATTGCAGGTGCTTTTTTGAGCCAGTGCTGGTTGATTAAAGATTTGACGCTACAATGAGCGAGGCCCCGAACGACTGCGAATCGTCCGAGGCCTCTAACCACAACCTGATCAAGCGAGGATCACGGCCATGGCTGGCGCCATTGTAGCTCAATTCCCTGTCGTGTCCCGCGCGGAGGCGAAGGCTCAGGGACTGAAGCAGTATTTCACCGGGAATCCCTGCAAAAAAGGGCACATCTCCCCACGCCTCACGAAATGCACTCACTGCGTCCAGTGCGAGGCTGAGCGCGCTGTTGCTCGGAAGCCGAAGAAGCAAGAATATCGCAAAGCAAATGCAGAAAGGATTGCGGAATATTCTGCCGCTTACAGGGCCGCTAATCCAGAGCGCGTAGCCCAATGGAATCGCGAAGCCCGCGAGAGGATGGGGCGGGACGCATGGATTCTTAGAGCCAAGGTGTGGCGGGAGGAAAATCACGCTCGCGCATTGGAGTATGACCGCCAGTATCGAATCAACAACCCGGAAAAGGTCAAAGAGGCTCGGCGCAAATGGAATCAGGCGAATCCGGATGCCGTCGTAGCATTGCGGAATCGACGGAAGGCGAAGAAGGCGGCGGGCGGGAATTACACGACGAAGCAGATAATCGAGTTGCATAAGCGTCAGCGCTATCGTTGCGCTTCGTGCGGGCGCTCCACGAAGAAGGAGCGCCACGCCGACCACATCATCCCGCTCAAACTCGGCGGCTCCAACGATATCACCAACATCCAGATATTGTGCCCGTCGTGCAATTTGCGAAAAAACGCAAAGCACCCAATAGATTTCGCGCAAGAGAACGGAAAACTCTTGTAAGCGTTATACCGATCATGACAAGCCCGCCGCATGCGGGCTTTTTTATTGCCCATACCAAATGTCCCACGCGTGCCAATGCAAAGCTTGCGTGAGTAAGCGCGCTCCCACGAAAGACGCAATCACGGCCAGCGGCATCCTGACAACCGAGCAAATCGGCCCGAAACAATCGCTGACGGTCGCCGGATTTTTGCTCTGTCAGGACGTGCCAATCGCTCGGATCGGCGTGCAGGAATACGCCGATATTGAATTGCCCGACATAGAACCGGGTGACGACGGAATCATTCTCGTTGAGCGCCACGAAGACGATGTGTTCGATCCCGAGTCGATGGCGTCATTCGAAGGCGTGCCGGTCACGATCGAGCATCCACGAGAGCCCGTCACCCCCGACAACTGGGCTGTCTATGCCAAAGGAACCGCGCACAACATCCGCCGTGGCGAAGGCGAGATGAGCGACTTCCTGATGGCGGACCTTCTCATCATGGATAAGGGCGCGATTCACGACGTCCAGACCAAGCGGCTGCGTGAAATATCCAATGGATACGACGCCGCCTATTCGCAGATTTCGCCTGGACGCGCGAGACAGACCGACATCGTCGGAAATCACGTAGCGATGCTTGCTGGTTCCGCTCGGTGCGGTGAGGCATGCAGCGTCCAAGATTCACTTCCCTCCAAAGGAGCAACCCCCATGGCAACAAAGAAAGGCGCCGAGTCCCTCAAGGACAAGTTGCGCAAACTCTTCATGACGCGCGACTCGGAAGCCTTCGAAAAGGCGCTCTCCGAAGAGGTGCAGGACGAAGACGGCATGGTCAAGAACGTGCCCGACATCCACATCCACGTTCCCGGCGCCGAGAAAATCGGCGGCAACGAAACGCACGATGAAGACGAGCCGACCGATCCCATGGCGAAGGTCATGGATGCGATTAAATCGGTGGCCGATTCGGTCGCCGCGATCGGCGAACGCGTTTCGAAGCTGGAAGGCGCAAATACCGGTGATTCGCTTGAGGAGCCTGGCAAGAACACCATCGACGGCGATGAGGAAGACGTTGATGACGACATGACCGACGACTCGGAAGAGGAAGCCGAGAAGAAGTCGACCAACGATTCCGCCTCGCTGCGCGACGAGTTCCAGGATGCCAAGGCCCGCGCCGAGATCCTGGCTCCCGGCGTGAAGCTGCCGACGTATGACGCGAAGTCCGAGCGCAAGAAGACGTCGGATTCGATCTGCGTTCTGCGTCGCCGTGCCCTGAAGGGCGCGCTCACGAACGACAACGCCGCAATCGTCAAGTCGGTTGTCGGTAACGCAGACATCTCGAAGATGACCTGCGACGCTGCAGCCATGGCGTTCAATGCCGCGTCCGAGATGGTCAAGGCCAAGAACAAGGGCGTGCGCACCACGACCGCTGATTCCGGCGCCCGCAAGGACATCAACCAAATCCACGCCGATTTCTGGGCGAAGTACAAGGTCTAAGGAGACCCCGACATGCCTTCGTTGCAAGCTTACACTTTCCGCATGCCGGCCGGTTTCGCCGGCGACCTCCAACGCGAGGAAGCGGCCACCATTGAAACCCAACAGATCGACCCGGCTACCTACCCGACCGCCTTCGGCGTGCCGGTGAAGCTGGTCAACGGCAAAGTACAGCCGATCGCAGCCGCCGACCCCGCGTCGGTGGTCTACGGTTTCAACCTGCGCGCCTATCCGATCCAAGGCAACGGCACCGACCCGCTGGGCACCTCGACCCCGCCGACCTCCGGCGTTGTGGATGTGCTGGTTCGCGGCTACTGCATGGTCGCGCTGAATGGCGCTACCGCAGCAGCCAAGAACGGCAAGGTCTACGTCCGTGTGGGCAATGCCTCGGCCGGTAAGCCGATCGGTGGCATCGAAGCCGCAGCCGACAACGCCATCGCCTCTGCTGCCTACGCCGGCAACACCGGTAACGGCACGCTGGGCACCCTGAGCGCACTCGCTGCCGCCCAGCCCGGCGCCTACAACGTCGTCTTCGTCGCCGCGACCAAGTTTGAAGTCTACGACCCGAGCGGCAAGTTCGTCGCTGTCGGCACGACCGGCGTGGCGTTCTCGAACCAAGTGCAGTTCACCATCACCGCCGGCGGCACCGCATTCGTGGCCGGCGACGGCTTCACGGTCACGGTCACGGCCAACACGGTGATCCTGCCGTTCAACACCTACTTCACCGGCCCTGCCGATGCCTACGGCGTCGCCGAAGTCGCCTGGAACCTGTAACCCCTGACGCTTAACAACGTCCCATAGCCCCGCTTCGGCGGGGCTTTTGCTTTTCTGGAGCCCAAATCAATGGACATGTCTGTTCAAAAATTCCTGAAGCGTCGGGAAGTCGCAGAGGCGTCGCGTAAGCGCATCTACACGACCGACAACATGATGACCTACGACCAGATGACGGTCGACTCGACGGGTGCATTCCTGATCGGTCAACTGGAACGTCTGGATCAGACCCTGAACGAGCCGCTGGTCGAGTTCACCTGGTCGCGCGACATCGACATCCGCACCGACGTTTCGCCGGCTGACGAGATCGCATCGTTCACCAACTCGGCATTCGCGATGGCTGGCGGCATGACGCCGGGTGGCCTGAACTGGATTTCGAACGAGGGCAACGCCATCGCCGGCCCCTCGCTGGACATCGGCAAGACCGGCCAGGCCATGCGCCTGTGGGGTGCTGAAGTCAAGTACACCGTGCCCGAACTGGTGAAGGCCCAGGCGCTGGGCATGCCGGTGGATGCGCAGAAGGTCGAGGCGATGAACCTCAAGCGCAACATGGACTTGGATCAGCTCGTCTATATCGGCGACTCCACCCTGAGCGTGACCGGCCTCATCAACAACGTGTCGGTGACGCCGACGGCGCTGCCGAACGGCGCATCGGGCTTCTCGGCATGGACGAAGAAGACGCCGGATGAAATCCTCACCGACGTCAACAACATCCTGACGACGACCTGGGCCAACAGCGGCTGGAAGGTTCTGCCGAACCGCCTGATGCTGCCCCCGGCCCAGTACGGCTACATCGCCGCTGCCAAGGTGTCGAACGCCGGCAACGTGTCGATCCTGACCTACGTGCTGGAAAACAACATCGCCACCCGCTCGGGCGTGAAGCTGGAAATCCTCCCGCTCAAGTGGCTGATTGGTGCGGGCGTGGGCGGTACGCAAGGCGTGCTCGGCACGGTTGACCGCATGGTCGCGTACAACAAGGACAAGAAGTATGTCCAGTACCCGATGACCGAACTGCAGCGCACGCCGCTGGAGTACCGCTCGCTGTTCCAGATCACGACCTATTGGGCGCGATTCGGTCAGGTGGAAGTTCGCTACTCCACCACGATGGGCTACGCGGACGGGCTGTAATCATGGCGAAGGTCATCTTGAAGAGCGCCTTCGCGCTCATCACGGACGACCACCGCCGGCACGAGTTCGCTCCGGGCGAGCAGGAAATCCCGGACGAACTCGCCGATCATTGGTACGTTTTGGCGCATTGCGAACCCAAACCGGAGGCGTATGATGCTCCGGAGGTGGTTGCGGAATCCGCCGAGACTCCCGATGAAACGGTGGAAGTCATCGAACCACGCAAGCCCGGTAGGCCTAAGAAGTCATGACCGTCACATCTGCCCAGCTACGCAGCGATTTTCCCGAGTTCGCCAACACGGCGACCTATCCGGACACGCTCGTCAATATGTGGCTGACGCTGGCCGCTTCGATGGTGAATGCATCGCGCTGGGCGGAACTGACCAACCTCGGCATTGAGCTGGTCACGGCGCATCATCTGGCGCTGTCGGCGCGAGATCAACAAGCATCTACCGTGGGCGGCATCCCTGGTGAAATCAAGGGGCCGACATCCTCCAAGTCGGTCGATAAGGTGTCCGTGTCCTACGATACGAGTGCCGTGTCGCTGACTGATGCGGGCTTTTGGGGATTGACCTCATATGGCCTGCGATTTCTGACGATCGCTCGCGCGATGGGCGCTGGCGGCTATCAGACGATCGGCAACGCAAACGGAAGCACTTCGCCAACATGAGCGCCAAGATCACGATCGACAAGCTAGGCGACGTGATCAAGGCAATCAGTGGACTGGCAAACAAGGATGTGCTCGTCGGAATTCCCGATAGCGCACCCGAGCGCACTGACACGCCCATCACGAACGCCCAGATCGGCTATGTGATGGAGACTGGATCGCCGGCGAACAACATCCCGGCGCGACCGTTTCTTGTGCCCGGCATCGCCTCGGTGCAAGACGAAGTTGCGGCGCGGCTGAGAAAGGGCGCGCTATCCGCTCTGGATGGCTCACAGACTGGCGTTGATACAGCGCTGAAACAGGCCGGCATGGTCGGGCAGAACGCCGTGAAGCAGAAGATCACGGACGGCCCATTCGCCCCGCTGTCGCCGCGCACCGTTGCGGAACGCAGGCGAGGGCGTAAAACGCAGTCCATGCGCAAGAGCGAAAAGGAATACGCGAAGCTGTTGGCGCAAGGCAAGACCGAGCAGGAAGCCCAGGATGCAGCGGGCATCAAGCCGCTGATCAACACCGGCTCCTTGCGTAACGCGGTCACATACGTGCTGCGCAAGAAGTAACCCAGCATCACCCCAAACACCAAGCCCCGCGAGTCGGGGCTTTTCCATTTCAGGATTGGCATGGCACTCCCCGCAATCGCACCGACCGGCCAGGCCGATCTGCCGGTAAGCACCACGTCGGCCAATGTTCAGATTCCCGCTGCAGGCACGCCGACACAGGTTTTGGTATCGAACCTCGGCCCGCTGACGGCGTATGTTGTGCTCGGTACCAGCAATACGGTTGCGGCGACGGTTGATACCGGCACGCCGATTCTTCCGTACAACAGCCTGCCGATCACGCTTGGCACGAACACTTGGCTGGCTGGCATCACGCAGGGCAATAGCACGGTGCTGCGCCTCACCGCAGGAACCTGATCATGCCGTTCCTTGATGTTTCCGATGTCTTGCTCGACCCGGATTTCATGGACAAGACGCTGACGGTCACGCGCAACGCGCAGACAGTCGGCAATGACGGTAATTCGGTCATCACCTCCACGACGACGCCGTTCTATGGCGTGGTGACGAGCCTGAGCGGTTCTGTGCTGCACCGCGTCGCAGAAGGCGAGCGCATCAGCGACACGATCACGATCCACTCGCAGTTCAAGCTGATCGACGGACAGTCGGGCTATGACGCCGATGTCATCAACTGGCAGGGACTGCAGTGGACCGTGACGAACGTGAATGACTATTCGACGTTCGGTAAGGGCTTTGTGTCGGCGACCTGCACTCTCAAGCAACTCTCAGGCTAACCCATGGCGAACGATTCCAGCACTGGCGGCTATTTGTCGCCAGCCGTGGCGTCGCCGCCTCTCGAAGATGATGCGCTGACGGCGATCTTTCAACAGATGATCGTCGGCATCACTGGCCTGCCCGGCAACATGGTGCGCCCGCGGTGGCAGCCTAACCCACCGAAGCAGCCTGAGCCTTTTACAAACTGGTGCGCACTCGGCATCGCAGTCCAGACCTTGGACGATGGGCCAGCAATCACTCACAACGGCGCAGGTAACGGCTCGGACACGTACATCCGCCACGAGCAGATAGACGTGCTGGCGTCGTTCTACGGCCCGGCCGCCATGCAGTACGCGCAGTTGCTTTCCGATGGCTTGGCTATCCCGCAGAACCTTGAGGCACTGAAGGCGCAGGACATGAACAACGTCGATACCGGACCGATCCGGGCGGCACCTGACCTGATCAACGAGCAATGGATCAGGCGGTATGACGTCGAATTGACGTTTCGCCGCAAGATCACACGCAGCTACGCAGTGCTCAACATCCTGTCTGCACAAGGCACGGTCCAGACCAATACGGTTACTGGCCCGATCAGTTCCCAGTAACCCGACTCACCCCTTCGACAGCCCCGCCACTGAGCGGGGCTTTTCATTTGGAGCGCCCACATGGCGAACACCCTGCCGGTCTCGCGGCTCATCAACGTCACGATCAACATGTCGCCGCAGGCGGCGCAAGGTGCGAACCTGAACACGGGCCTCATCATGGGCGCGTCGTCGGTCATCGACACTGGCGAACGCTTCCGTTCGTATGCCTCGGCTGCAGCCGTTGGCACGGATTTTGGCCTGACAGCGCCCGAATACCTCGCGGCAAGCCTGTACTTCCAGCAAGTTCCGCAGCCCTCGACTCTGCTGGTCGGTCGTTGGGCCAAAGCGGCAACGTCAGCCAAGCTGAAAGGCGGCCTGCTGTCAGCTGCTGCACAGGTGATGTCCAACTGGACGACCGTCTCGAATGGCGGTTTCAACATCACCATTGACGGCACGGTGAAGAACATCACCGCGCTCGACTTCACGGCTCAGACGAACCTGAACGGCGTTGCCTCGGTCATTTCGACGGCGCTCGGTGCATCGGGTTCGTGCGTGTGGAACGCGGGCTACAGCCGCTTCGAAATCACGAGTTCGTCGACGGGCGCGGGTACGGCCGCAAGCGGCACGATCACGTTCAGCGGCGTCCCGGCCAATAATGACACGGTGACGGTCGGCGGTACGGTCGTTACGTTCGTGACGGGCACCCCGACTGGCAATCAGGTTCAAATCGGCGGCACGGCCGCGCAGACGGCGGCAAACCTGCAGACGTTCCTGCAAGCCTCTGCTGACGTCAACATCGCCAAGTGCAAGTACTCAACGAACCTAGCCGTCACGACCATCACGTACGCGTCGGTCGGCACGGCTGGCAACGCTTTCACGCTGGCGAAGACTTCGACCAACATCACGGTATCCGGGGCGACGCTGACTGGTGGCGTCAATGCCTCGACGCTGACCTATGCAACATCGCCGGCTGGCGGTCAGGACGTCTCGACTCAGCTTGGCTTGGTGACGGGCATTGCATCGGTTCCGGCTAACGGCGTGAACGCAGAGCAGCCGGTCGACGCAGTGTCGGCAATGATCGGCTATGCCGGTACGCAGTTCCTTGGCATCGCCTTCGCTGACACGAGCATCACCAACATGCAGCATCTGGCCGTGGCTGCGTTCATCGAAGCGGACCAGAAGCACCTGTATGGCGCGACGTCGCAGGAACCTGCCGCGGTCGATCCGACGCAGACCAGCGACCTCGGGTATCAGCTCGCGCAGCTTGGCTACAAGTACAGCATCGCGCAGTACTCGAGCACCAGCCCGTACGCCGTGGCATCCCTGCTCGGTCGCCTTCTGACCGTGAATTTCAACGGCAACCGGACGACGATCACGCTGGATTTCAAGACGGAGCCGGGCATCGTCGCCGAGTCGCTGAACACGACGCAGGCGAATGCGCTGGATGCGAAGCGCTACAACTACTTCGTCAACTTCGACAACTCGACGGCCATCATCCAGACGGGCGTCACGCCGAGCGGCATCTTCATCGACTCGATCTACAACTCGATCTGGTTCCGCAACCGCGTGCAAACGGATCTGTACAACGCGCTCTATCTGAGCCCGACGAAGATCCCGCAGACCGACGCAGGCAACCAGCAACTGGCTGCCGTGATGGAAAAGGCTGGCGACGCCGCGCTGAACAACGGCTACGCAGGCCCGGGCGTTTGGACCAGCGCTGGCTTCGGGGCGCTGAACCAAGGCGACACGTTGTCGAAGGGCTATTACGTGTACACCCCGCCGATCTCGTCGCAATCGACCTCCGACCGCCAGGCTCGCAAGTCTGTGCCGTTCCAAATGGCGCTGCTCGAAGCTGGGGCAATCCACAGCGTCCAGCTCACCGTCAACGTCACTCGATAAGGTAATCCATGAGCGCGTATTCCTTTAAGGACGTCACCGCGACGTTCGTTGGGCCGACTGGCGTTTTCTCGCTCGGCTATGGCTCGGCCAATGCCGAAGAGGGCATTGAGATTGTCATGAACGGCGACAAGAACACCATGACGGTCGGCGCTGATGGCGAGGTGATGCACAGCCTGCATGCCGACAAGTCGGGCACCGTGACTGTCCGACTGCTCAAGACCAGCCCACTCAACCAAAAGCTGATGGCGACCTATGACGCCCAGTCTATTTCGGGTTCGCTTTGGGGCAACAACATCATCACCATCTCGAACACGGCAGTCGGCGACCTACATGTCGCTCGATCGTGCGCGTTCAAGAAAAAGCCGGACATGAAGTATGCGAAGGACGGCGACATCATCGCTTGGACCTTCGATGCCGGCAAGGTTGACTCGGCTCTCGGCACGTACTGATCGGTCTTGCGTCGGCTCAGGGTAGCTCCCGAAAAGCGCCTGTCCAGCGCCTGCCGACGCTCCTTCACCGGACAAATCTCAAGGACACGAGATGTCACTCGAATTTGAAATTGCCGGCCATCGGTATCGGGCCGAAAAGCTGGATGCGTTCAAGCAACTCCATGTTTCGCGCAAGATCGCGCCGATCATCCCCAAGCTGTTGCCGATGTTCCTGAAGTTCTCGGAACGTGGCGATGCGGTGAAGGACGACTTGGCCGGTATGGCTGAGGCATTCGAGCCACTGGCCCAGGCGCTGGCAGATATGTCGGATGTGGATTGCGAATACGTATTCAGCGCCTGCCTGGGCGTTGTATCGCGCAATCAACAGAACAACTGGGCGTCGGTCTGGAACGGCTCGCTGATGTTCGATGACATCGACATCGGCGTGATGGTGCAGATCGCATCGAAAGTCATTTGGGACAGCCTCGGGCCTTTTATTCAAGGGCTCATCGCGAACCCAGCGGCGAGCCCGCAACCGGCATTGAATGGGTAAGCCTGCCCGATGGGCTGGATTGGCTTTTGCGGCCGGTCGTCAAGGGCATGTGCCGGTACGAGTCCCTGAAGGACGGCTCGCTAGATTTGGCCGACATCGCGCTCATGAATGATGCGCTGGACGTGCTGGCAGTCAACACCCAATTAGCCCAACGACACAACGAGAATCAGCATGTCCGGTAACGTCGATACGATCCGCGAGTTCCTCGTCAAACTCGGGTTTAAGGTTGACGAGTCCGGCCAGAAAAAATTCATTGATGGCGTTTTCGGCGCCTCGCTGAAGGTCGCTGAACTCGGCGTTGCTGTGAAGACGGCTTCCACTGCGGTTGTGGCCAGTGTCACGGTCATTGCCAACCAGATGGAGGCGTTGTATTTCGCCTCGCAGCGCACTGGCGCGGCAGTCGAGAACATCCAGGCGCTCGGATTCGCGGCGGCTCAAATGGGCTCGACGGCGGAGGCGGCTAAGGGCTCGCTTGAGAGCCTGGCGCGCTTCATGCGCACTAGCCCCGGGGCTTCCGGCCTGATCCAAAGCATCGGCGTTCAGACGCAGGACGCGAATGGTCGGCTGCGCGATACGACCGAGATTCTGTCGGATCTCGGCAAGCAGTTCGCCAACATGCCCTATTACCGGGCAAACGCCTATGCACAGGCGTTGGGGATCGATGAAAAGACCCTGATGGCCCTGCGCGAAGGCATGGGCGAGTTCGGCGACGATTACAAAGACATGCTGGCGAAGGCTGGCCTGGACTCGCAAGAGGCCGCGAAGTCATCGCACGAGTTCATGGTTCAGATCCGGTCACTCGGGTCGGCATTCATGATTCTCAGCCAGAAGGTGGCTGCGTCTCTGTCCGGCAAGATGTCGGGAGACATCAAACGGTTCCGCGAGGCCCTTGTTGAAAACTTCGGCCGGATTGCGAACATCATCGGGAAGGTCGTTGAAGGGATTCTGACGCTTTCCGACATCATCAGCACGCTCGCATTGCGAGGTATGCAGGCTATCGGCGCGGTGGTGGATTGGTTCAACGGGCTGGACGACACGACGAAAATCCTCATCGAAACGGCCGGCGGTCTTCTGGTTGCATGGAAACTGCTTAGTGCCGGATTTCTGGCAACGCCGATCGGCCGGCTTGTTGCGCTGGGCACGGCGATCCTTGCGCTCTATGACGACTACAAGGTCTGGAAGGAAGGTGGCAAGAGCCTGATCGATTGGGGTGAGTGGGAGCCCGGCATCAAGGCGGCTGGCGAGGGAATCCGTTGGCTGAAGGATCTTCTCGGCGACATGATGTACCGAGCGATCGCTGCAGTTGATGCGGTCGATGCCATCTTCCATAAGGATTGGAAGCGCCTGAAATTCGCCGTGGGCGAATTCATGAGCGGAAATGGCAAGAAGTACGGCTCAGATGATTCCGAACAACCGAGTGGCGCGGCGCCAACCCAGGCACCAGCCCCAGCGGTTTCACCTCGCGCCGCACCGCCCGCATCACGCGGGTCTGCAAGCGATCCCCGCGGCATCCGCAACAACAACCCAGGCAATCTGAATTACGTCGGGCAGGCGGGAGCCACGAAAGAGGCGGGCCCGAATGGACGCTTCGCTGTGTTCCAGACGGCGGAAGAGGGCCTGCGCGCTCTGGCGGATCAGCTTCGCCGGTATGGCTCGCGCGGCATCAATTCTGTGCGCGCGATCATCTCGAAGTTTGCGCCAGCCAGCGAGAACAATACTCAGGCCTATATCGGCAGTGTGTCGAAGGGCCTTGGCATTGATGCGAATGCTGCGCTCGATCTGAGCGATCCGAAGGTGGTTCAGAGCCTGATGGGCGCAATCATTAAGGTCGAGAACGGCAAGAACCCTTATAGCGCGGAGCAGATCGCGGCTGCATCGGGTGTTCGTGCCAACGGCCAGCAAGGGCCTGGCGCTGCGCCAGTCGTGACCCAAACCACGACCATCCACGTGTCGGGCTCTGGAGATCCGCAAGCAACGGCCCAAGCTGTCGCGCAAGCTCAGTCGGGCGTGAATCAGCGCCTTGTGCGTAACATGAAAATGGCGGCGCAATGAGTGGCTTTCTGCAAACCGGCATTGCGATCGGGGCATCGATCGGCGGTGAACTCATCAGCGCCTTTTTCAGCCCGAAGCGATCCATCAATTCTCAGCTCGGCTCGTTTCATCTGTACGTGACCATTGAAGAGCGGCATCACGACGAACTGGTGATTACTGATCACCCGGTCGAGCAGGGCGCTGCCATCACTGATCACTCATACAAGAAGCCCGCCGAGCTGACGATAACTATCGGGTGGTCGAATAGCAACCTCGCTTCAATCGCATCGCTTCAATTCGGCAATTACTCGCGCAGCACGTACAACGATCTGTTGACGCTTCAGAAGTCTCGCATCCCATTCAATATTTCGACCGGGAAACGGAAGTACAGCAACATGCTGATCCAGTCGTTGAGCACGACGACGGATGCGAAGACGGAAAACTCGCTGATCGTCACGCTGAACTGTCGTGAGGTCATCATCGTCCAGACGACGACCACGCAGTTGCAGCCGGCGGCGAATATGACCAATCCGCAAAAGACCGCAGCGACCGCTAATACCGGAACGAAGACGCCTCAGACGACGGCGAGTAGCTTGCTGTTCCGTGGCGCATCTGCGGTCACATCATTCTTCAACCACTGATGCAGACATTTGAGATACCGCTCACGCCTGCATCGCAGACGTTCTTCGTCTCTGTGCGTGGGGTGCAGTATTCCTTCACGCTGCAATGGCGGGACACGACGAATGGCGGCTGGGTGCTGGATATCGCGGATGCGAATGGAAATCCGCTAGTGAGCGGCATCCCATTGGTGACAGGCGTGGATCTTCTCGCGCAATACAACTACATGGGGTTCGGCTTCGAGTTGTGGGTGCAGACGGACGCCGCTGATGCGCCGCCAACCTATACGAATCTCGGGCTGACATCCCACCTGTACGTGGTGACGCCTTAGTAGTTTCGAAGTCCAGGCCGCGTGCGGGCAATCCGCATGCAAGCCGCCCAGGCGTGGAAATCATTTGAGTAGTTGAAGCCGCTCTCGGCTTTGCAGGTATCCCACATCTGCGCGGAGATCGTGTCGTCCTTGCCAAGCGCGGCGACCTCATCGATGCCGGCCATGACGCCATTGATGCAGGCCATCTGAAGAGATGGCCGATTTTCGGCGACGGCTAGGTCAGTGCAACGCAGTTTCCACGCCTTTATGACGGCGAAATATTCGGCATCCGGCATGTTCTTTTCCTGCGCGAGTGACGCAGTAGACGCAGCGACGCAAAGTGCTGCGCCGACGAGTTTCAGTGCATTCATTTTGCCCCTTTAGTTGACAGAGCATGACCGCACAATATCTACGCAAAGTCAATCTTATCGTGGGGAATGCCAGCGGGAAAGGCCTGGACCTGTCTGATCTGCACATCAAATTCACGGTGTGGAGTGCCACAACCCAGAGTCCGAAGCATACGAATATCCGCGTCTACAACGTCTCGGATGCAACGGCAAAAAGCATTCAGAAGGAATTCCAGCAGGTTTTCTTGCAGGCTGGATACGGGGATAACTTCGGGCAGATTTTCAGCGGGTCGATCAAGCAAGTCAGAAAAGGCCGCGAGAACGCGACCGACACATTCATCGACATCATCGCCGCCGATGGTGACGAGGCGTATGGATGGGCCGTTGTGAACACAACGCTCGCGGCCGGCTGGAGCCAGTCCGATTATCACAACGCATTACTTCAGCCGATGGCGATATTCGGTGTCAACGCCGGCTACACGCCGAAGTTTTCGGCAACAAAGCTCCCGCGCGGTAAGGTCTGCTATGGAATGGCCCGCGATTACATGCGCGACCTAGCAAGCGCATCCGGTACACATTGGAGTGTGCAGGACGGCCGGCTTTGCATGATCCCGATTAGCGGCTATCTGCCTGGCACGACCGTTGTACTGACCTCGGATACCGGCATGGTCGGCATGCCAACGCAAACAGTCGACGGGATCATCGTCAAGTGCCTGCTCAACCCGAACATCAGGCCGGGCAGTCGAATCCAGATCAATAACGCGAGCATCCAGCAGGCGCAGTTGAGCGTCGATTACACGGCGACGAACTATTTCCCAAGTCTCGATGACGATGGGTTCTACAAGGTCTACGCGATGACCCAGACGGGCGACACGCGGGGGCCGAATTTCTACACCGAGATGATCTGTGCGGGCGTGAATGGCACGGCACCACTGACATCGACCTACACAAACGCAGTGGCAAGCGGGAGCTGATTTGGACCCGAGGGAACGATACGACGACCCGGAAGAAGCCCTGCGTGTTGCGATGGATGGCCTCCAGTCCGGCATATGGACTGCGATGCCGGGGATTATCCAGTCGTTCAATGCTTCGGCGGTGACGGCAACGGTGCAGATCGCTATCAAAGGCGTTGTGCACACACCGGATGGTAAGGCGCAGTTCGCCAACATGCCCCTGCTGGTGGATGTGCCGGTGCACTTTCCCCGCGGCGGCAATTGTACGCTGACGTTTCCAGTAGCGAAGGGCGATGAATGCTTGGTGGTATTCGCTGCGCGTTGCATTGATGGATGGTGGCAATCCGGGGGTGTGCAGGCTCCGATGGAGTCGCGCATTCACGACTTGTCGGATGGGTTCGCCTTCGTTGGGTTCTTCTCGCAGGCCACAAAGATCAGCGGCATCAGCACGAGCACAGCCCAGCTTCGCAGCAACGACGGTTCGACGTACGTTGAGGTAGACCCAACTGGAAAGATCGTCAATGTCGTGGCCCCTGGTGGAATGAATCTCACGACGCCAACGGTGACGATCAGCGGTGTCATCAATGTGCAGAACGTCAACAGCGCGCCTACTGCTATGTCGATTAGCGGCAATACCAATTTTACCGGCCAGGTATCGGCAAACGGGCATCGCATCGACGAAACGCACCGCCATACCGGCGTTACGACTGGCACTGGAAATACTGGAACACCGCTATGAGGGTACGCAAACAAGACCCCGCGACGGGGGACTACATCTGGGGCCATCAGCAAAACGACTTCTGGCTGAATGCCCCGGATGGTGTCGCTCAAGCCGTTCTTACGCGCCTTCGGTTGTTCGTTGGCGAGTGGTTTCTCGATGTGACGGACGGCACGCCGTGGACCACGCAAGTCCTCGACAAGTACACGCAAGACCAGTACGACGCAGCGATCCGGGATCGCATTCTTAGTACACCTGGGGTCGTTCAGATTTCGGCCTATTCCAGTTCTGTCAACACGGCCACACGCACGCTGACAGTCACGGCGACGATTAATACGCAGTACGGCACCACGACCCTTTCGACAACGATATGACCATTACAACTGTTGCGCCGGTCATCAGTTCGACCGGGATTACTGCGCCGGCTTACTCGGATGTCATCGCGTACCTGATTGCAAAATATCAGGGCATCTATGGGTCAGATGTCTATCTGGGCGCGGACTCGCAGGACTATCAGTTCCTTGCTATCCAAGCGTCAGCGATCAATGATCTGAACGCTGCAATCATTGCCGGGTACAACGGCTTCTCGCCTGCCACCGCGCAGAACGCCAACCTGTCGAGCGTCGTCAAGATCAACGGATTGGCGCGAAATGTCCCGACCAACTCGACGGTCGATCAGGTTATCGGCGGCACTGTCGGAACCGTCATCACGAACGGCGTGACGCAGGACGGGAACGGCAATAAGTGGAACCTGCCGGCGACGGTAACGATTCCTGCGGCCGGCACGATCACGGTGACGGCAACATGTCAGACGGCGGGCGCGGTTCAGGCGGGCATCGGCACGGTCAATCAGATCGCCACGCCAACCCTCGGCTGGCAATCTGTGACGAACGCGACCGCGGCTGCGGCCGGCGCTGCGGTGGAGACGGATTCGCAGCTCAAGGCTCGGCAAGCGGTGTCGACTGCGTTGCCATCACGCACAGTGCTGGAAGGCACCGTCGGCGCAGTGTGGGCGGTGCCCGGCGTCACGCGCATCACTCCATACGAGAACGACACCAGCACGACAGATGCAAACGGCATCCCCGGCAACAAGATCTATCTGGTGGTGGAGGGCGGTGATTCGACGGCCATTGCAAACGCGATTGCCTCGAAGAAAACACCCGGTACCGGCACCTACGGCACGACGACGATCACTGTGACGGATGCGTATGGCATCCCGCACCCGATCAATTTCTATCGCCCGACGTACGACGCGATCACATGCGCCATCACGCTGAAGGCTTTGGCCGGCTACACATCGGCCATCGGCACGGCGATTCAGAATGCGGTGGCCGCATACGTCAACGCAGTTGCGATCGGTGGCGCCCCTGGCGGCACGGTTGAGTGGGATTCGGCGATGGCGGCAGCAAAGGCAGTTCCCGGAAACAACACGTTCCGCATCACGTCTTTCTCGCTGAACGGACCGGGCGGCGCCGGAACGCCTGACGTTCCGCTGGCATTCAATCACGCGGGCCAGATGCTCACGCCATCTTCTAGCGTAACAATCACGGTGACGTAATGGCGCAAAGCTCTGATTACACCGGGCTTATCACGTCGGAGCACAGTTCCAAGCCGCGCTATTCGGCAATGGTTGCGGCGATTGCCCAGTGCTTCGTCGACCAGATCAATGTTATGCAGTCGATCCCGACTGCGTTCGATCTGGACCAAGCGATCGGCGTACAGCTTGATGCGGTTGGCCTCTGGGCGGGCATTACGCGCCAGGTCAAGACCCCGCTCAGCGTCTATTTCTCGCTGGACACGGCCAATCTCGGATTCGATCAAGGATCGTGGCAAGGACCGTTTGATCCGAGCGCTGGCCTAGTGTCGTTGGATGATGCGACGTTCCGCACGCTGATCCGAGCAAAGATCGCGGCGAACAGATGGGATGGGACCGTTCCGGGTGCGGCTGCCGCCTACGCAAATTTGTTTGCTGGGTCTGGGAGCCAGATTTTCATTCAGGACAACGGCGACATGACCATGACGGTCGGTATCTCGGGGGTCATCCCGAGCGCCGTCACGCGAGCGTTGATCTCTGGCGGATATCTGCACCTGAAGCCAGAAGGCGTCCACGTCAACTACTACTTTGTCGCCTCGGCGAACAACACGCCGCTCTTTGGCCTTGACGTCGAAAATTCCTACATCTCAGGATTCGACGTCGGTTCTTGGGCCGTAGCCGCATAACCCTTTCCGCTTCCAATCAAGCCGCCTTCGGGCGGCTTTTTTATTGGGCTTTCAATGGCAACGAATGATTTTCTCCCGTTCGCGTACGGCGGCGGCGCAAACGTCCTTTCCCAATCCGCATACGCTGCGCTCACGACGCTTCTGTCTGGCGGCTATCAATCGGGCGTCGCCAACTCGGCGCAGATGAACAAGACGTGGCGGCAGAGTTCGATCATGGCGGCCGTGCTGGGTCAGTTCGCCGCAGACTATTCGGGCAACAACTCGACCGATGACGGCACGACGGCGACGCTCGAGGCGAACATCGTCACGGCGATCCGCAACGCGACGAAGACGACCGTCACGCTGACGGACACGGGAACGGCGAACGCTTATGCGGCAGCCAATACGCCGCCTCTGGTCGCGGGTACGTGGGTCAACAACGTCGTTCAACAGGTCAAGATCCTGAACGCAAACACTGGCGCATCGACCTATGCGCCCGATGGTCTGACTGCCATCCCCATCTATGGGCTCGGCCTACAGCCGCTGCAGGGTGGGGAACTCTATGCGGGCGGCACCGCAATCCTGATGAAGCAGACGATTACCGGCATCAATTCCGGCAATCCGATCGCCGTGCTCATGGAATGCGCAGGTGGAGCACAGCAAGTCTCCCCCGCCACGCAGAGCCAGCATGCGGCGCAGCTTGGGCAGGTGGCTGGCGTTATTGGCTCGGCTCGCAACCTGAAGATGTCCGTGACGGCGGCTTCGGCTTCCGCGACTATGACGGCCGATGAGATCGTCGTCGAAACCGCGCTGGGTGGCCTACGCTACTGCCTCGCATCGTTCAACAAGACGATCAACCTGGCTACGACTGGTGCGGGTGGGATGGATACCGGCTCGGCTCCAGTATCGGGCTATGTGGCGCTGTATGCGATCTACAACCCGACGACACAGACGGCTGCGCTCCTAGCCACCAATGCGGCAACGCTGCAGGGGAACGTGTATGGTGGGGCGAATATGCCGGCTGGGTACACGGCGAGCGCGCTGGTGTCGGTTTGGGCGACGAACGGGAGTTCGCAGTTCAAGATCGGGGCGCAGCGAGATCGATGGGTTTCGTTCCCCACTATTATGGCATTCAATTCAAGCACCGCTCAGGCTAGTGCTGCCCCTATCTCAATTGCGACGGCTGCTCCGCTTAATGCGACATCCGTTCGCGGATCAACCAACGTTACGACCTCGGCAACGGCTTTGGTCACACTCAATCTGAGTTCCGACGCCAACAATACCGGCCTGCAGGCATTCAGCTATGGCATCTCGTCGGCAAGCCTTGGATATTCGAGCAACTATGCGATTGATTTGATTGCCGCGCAGACCCTTTATTGGGTGTCAACGGCTGCATCAGGTACGCCCACATATCAGGTGTACGTGAGCGCGTATCAGTTCTAAGAGGGCGATGAAATGACGATGATTAATGTCCAGTTCACCGATTCGAAACAAACAGCGATCTGCGCATATTTCGGCGCGCCGCAGGATCTGACGGCCTATCCAAATCAGGGCACTATTGACACCTCTGACGCACGTTATGCTGCCTACTGCAATAGTCTGCCAGCGCAATTTAGACAGGCGCTGCCGGCGCCCGTCTGATGCTCACAGCCCCAGGATCGACTTGAGCACCACCTGCGCGTAAATGGTCGCCATCCAATCGCTCGGGTGATTCATCCCGTTGCTCGAAATGTCGTACATCGTCTTTCGCTTGAGGATGTAATCCCAGGTCGGCGACGTCATGTTGGCAACCAAGACGCCCGGGGTGTCGTTGGCGATTTGACTGATCGCGCCGTAGTACCACACGAAGCAATCCCAGTTCTGCGGCGACAACTCGGGGTTGCTGGGCCAACTCGAAACCAGCACGATTTCCACATCTGGATTTACGCTTCGCGCAGCCGCAATCATCCCGCGCAGGCTTGTGGTAAAGCTGTCTTGGCTGGTGCGCAGACCCGAGTCATTCATGCCAAAGGCGATCACAACCAGATCTGAAGGGGTATCAGCGAGGTCGGATGGCGCGACGTATGCACCCCAACCAGCCGTTGATCCCGCTAGAGATTTATTGCGGAAATAGACCTGATTTGGATAGAGCGATTGCAGGTGTGAGGCTGTCAGTTCCGCGTACCCATGCTGGTGCGGGTTGGCGTTGAGCGCCCATGTGGACGTGCTGCCGTAGGTGATGCTGTCCCCGATATACGTGATCGCCACCTTCTGACCAGAATTGAGCTTCGCCAGAGTCTTTTGAGCGCCGGCACTGCCCAAGAAGGTTCCGGTGTAGGCCTTCCCTTCATACGTCACGGCGATCTGGTGGTACTGGTAATCATCGGACACGCGGATAGGTGATCCATCGGCACGTACGGGGCTGTTCGTCATGCCATCTGGCGGCGTACTCGTCCAGTTTGTGGGAACAGTTGGAATTTGTGAGTTGGCCGGGATGATGAGATGCCCGTTGGACACTAGATAATCCGTGCCCGGCGTATAGGTCTGCTCGGTTTGCCGGTTGCGAACACTGACAACAATTACGACATCGCGCAGCAGGGTGTAATCACTCTTTCCAGTGATTGGCAACACAGATTCATCTCGCACGATCTGGTCGGACCAGAACCATCCGCCGAGGTTAATTGGTTCGGCGGCTTGGAATTTCGTGTAATCAAAGGATAAGACTGCCGCGGCTTTGGTGGGAGCGGGTGGCGTTGCCGTGGTTGTGGCGCCTGTGGAGCCGCCATCGCCGCCGCCACAGCCTGCACAGGTCATCAAAAGCACCCCGAGCAGGGATGCGGCGATTCCGCGCGCCATGTTTTTCGTCGCCTTCTTGTTCTTGGAGAAGGCGATGATACCCGCTAAGGCTGCGAGGGAGAATCCAAGTCGATGATGGCGCCAACCTCGCGCATGCGATTGAGGATGCGATTGAGCGTCTCGGCGTCCAGTTCCAGACGGGCCATGGCGAAGAACAACATCGGCATGCTCATGTCGCGCCCGTTGCTCTTGGTTTCCGAAAGATAGCGGCGCCA
>JBCBUL010000020.1:0-63200 GCA_039818165.1 Pseudomonadota bacterium
CCGGATTTGCTGGAAACGATCTCCACCTCGCCGCTGCAACGATCGAAGAAATTGTTCTCGACCAGCGTGTTTGAACAGCGAAGAGAGCCAGGAGAACAATCATCTCATCGCAAACAATTACTTTGGTCCGCGCCCAGTGTTTGGCTCAAACGGTGGTGAGACCCTGCGCATTGGCACCAGCCATTTCTCGCTGACCAATTCAAACACGCTGGTCGAGAACAATTTCTTCGATCGTTGCAGCGGCGAGGTGGAGATCGTTTCCAGCAAATCCGGCGGGAACGTGTTTCGCGGCAACACCTTTTTCCAATCGCGCGGCACGCTGACCCTGCGCCATGGAAACGGCACGCTCATCGAGGGAAATGTGTTTGATGGCGATGGCGCGCCGTACACGGGCGGCGTGCGCGTGATCAATGCGCGCCAGACCATTCGCGGCAACCACTTCAAGGACCTGACGGGCGAGCGGTTTTCCGGTGCGCTTGTGGTGATGAATGGCGTGCCAAATTCGCCCATCAATCGATACCATCAAGTCGATGGCGCTGTGATCGAGGACAATGTGTTCGAGAACGTGCATCGTATTGAGCTTGGCGAAGGCTCCGATGCAGAGCGCACCGCCGTACCCGTGAATTCCGCTTTCCGCGGCAATACGGTCATCGGTTCGGGCGATGAGACGCCATTTAGTCTCTATGATGATATGAGCGGCATCGCGTTCGCTGACAACACAGCTGACATGGCGCCGCCAGCCGCGATTTCCGGCGGCTTTAGCGTCAGCGCCGATCTGGCTGCCTCATCCACCAAGGCAGTAGGCGTGGCTCGCGATCAAACCGGGGTCGACTGGTATCCGAAGCCAGAAATAGCATCGCCTTTTGAGGGCGGTTCGCGCATCACCGTAAACCCGGGGCAAGACACGCTTACGAGTGCGCTATCGCAGGCTTCTGCGGGCGATACACTGGTGCTGGCGTCTGGGCGCTACGCGGAATCCAAACTCTTCAATTTGCGCGTGCCGGTGACTGTAATGGCAGCGGATCCGGCAAACCCGCCAGTCATCACCTTTGAGCGCCCAAACTTCATCCTGCTGTCTGCGAACGGCGCGATCCGCCTGTCGGGCCTTGAAGTGTCGGGTGAAGCCTCGCCGGACGCACGCGGCAACAGCTTTATCTCCACAACGACAAGCGGTGGCAGCGGCAACCATATTGTCGAACTCTCCAACATGACATTTGTCGATTTCGACGTGAACCGCGACTTCTCCATCGTGTCTGCGTCGAAGGGCACGTTCTACGACCGGATCGAAATCCGGGAATCTTCATTCAGCGACGTGTCTGGCGCGGTCATCAAGCTCGATGCGGAGACCGATGACTACGGCATCTACAATGCCGAATATCTCGTCATCGAAGACAGCACGTTTGAGCGGATTGGTGATCCAGCTGCCACAGTCTATCGCGGCGGGCGCGATGAAAGCACGTTCGGGCCCCATGTCTGGGTCCGAGGCTCAAGCTTCGACAATGTTGCTACCCGCGGCGGCCCCTTCCTGGAGTTGCATGGGCTTCAAAACCTCGAACTGACAGGCAACCGCGTCGCGAACTCGCAGACCGCGCGTTTCACGATTACGACGGGCATTCCCAAAACCAAGATCGCTGGCAATACGCGTGTCGGTGTCGATGCGCCGCCGCTGCTTTCCACAGTCGATTTGAGGCAGCGTAAATGATGCCGCGCGCCCGCCTCAATCCCGGTTTCAAGGGCTTTGCCACAGGTCTGGCGATCCTGTCTGCAGCAACAGGCCTTGCCGGATGCCGCGCTAGCGATGCGCCGCAAGCCCAGGTGACGACTTTGAGCGAAGCGCCGCTCTTTGATCAGTCTATCGCCGCGATTCAGCGGGGCGTGGATGCACGCATGGAAGTGGGTGTGCCGGTACCTGTGCCGGCCGATGCCGGCGGCGGCTACACCCATGAGCAGCACAAGCAGAACGGTAAGACGATCTACGAAGCCGGTATGCTCTACGAGACCACGGGCGATCGGAAGTACCGCGATTTTGCTGCGTCGATCCTGCAGGATTACGCGGCCATGTATCCGGGGCTCGGTCCACACCCTGCACGCGCCAACCAGGTGCCGGGTCGCTTGTTCTGGCAAAGCCTGAACGAGGCCATGTGGATGGTTTATGCCATTCAGGGCTATGACGCGATCCGCGGTGATCTCGACGCGGAGACGCGCAACGAAATCGAAAATGGTGTCTTGCGGCCTGTCGCTCTCTTTCTTTCAGAAGGCCAGCCGCAAACCTTCAACCGCGTGCACAATCACGGCACATGGGCGGTCGCAGCGGTGGGTATGGCCGGTTATGTGCTGGATGAGCCCGAATGGGTCGAGCAGGCGCTGCTGGGCCTGGACCTCTCCGGAGAGGCGGGGTTTCTTCGCCAATTGGACGTATTGTTCTCGCCGGACGGCTACTACGCTGAAGGCCCATATTATCAACGTTTTGCGATGATGCCGTTCGTCCTGTTCGCCCAGGCGATAGAGAAGAACGATCCTGAGCGCGCCATCCTCGATCATCGCGACGGAATTCTGCTCAAGGCCGTCTACGCAACGGTGCAACAAAGCTATGGCGGCAAGTTCTTCCCCATCAATGACGCCATTCGGGAGAAAGGACTCAACACGGTTGAGCTTAAATATGCCCTGGCGATTGCATACGAATTGACCGCTGACCCCACGCTTCTGGATGTGGTGACAATGCAAAGCAGTGTTGTGCCGACGCCTGGCGGGCGCGCGCTGGCGCGCGATATTGCGGCCGGGAAGGCTGAGCCATTCCAATTTAAATCAATGCTGTTCCGCGACGGCGCGGACGGGGATCAAGGCGCGCTTGCCGTATTGCGTTCGGGGGCTGAGCGTGATGCGGCGGCCGTGGTTTTCAAACCGACCTCCCAGGGTTTGGGCCACGGCCATTTCGATCGGCTAGGCTTCATCTATTACGATGATGGTGGTGAGGTCGTTGCCGACTACGGCGCCGCGCGCTTCCTGAATGTGGAGCCGAAAAACGGTGGGCGCTATCTGCCGGAAAACGAAAGCTGGGCCAAACAATCCATCGCCCACAATGTGCTCGTCGTGGATGAGGAAAGCCAGTTTGGCGGAGACTGGCGCGTTGCGCAGGAGTTTGCGCCCGACGTCCTCGCGTTCGGTACAGCGAACGGTGTGCAGTTCACGGCAGCTGAAATCGATACGGCCTATGACGGTGTCACGCTACAGCGCCTGTTGGCGATGGCTCCCCGTGCAGGCGGTGGAAGCTACATTATTGATGTGATGCGCGCGCGCAGCGTGGGCGACCACACCTATGACTTGCCGGTTCATTTCAAAGGCCAGCTGATTGAGACCGGCTTTGGCCTGGATCACGCCACAACAAATCTCACGCCCTTTGGCGCCCGGAATGGCTATCAGCATCTCTGGCAGCGGGCCGTATCTGGCGCTCTAGACGGGCCGCAGGATATGTCCTGGCTCATCGACGACCAGTTCTACACGCTGACCTTTGCTGCGAACGCGCCTCTGACGGCCTATCTGACCGAACTCGGCGCAAATGACCCGGACCACAATCTGCGCCGTGAACAGGCCCTGGTTCTGCGGGCAGGGGCGTCGGACTTTGACATTGTGTCGGTCTATGAGCGCCACGGCCGCTACGACAATGACGAGGAAGTCACCGTATTCAACGGCACGTCAGTTGCCGATGTTTCGCAGCAATCGATTGATGGAGTGGATGTCTACACGGTGCATTCTGAGAGCGGGGATGAGACGATCCTGCTTTTCGCCGACGACGCATCCATCGACACCGAACATACGATTTCACTGGATGGAATGGAAGTCTCTTGGACCGGTCCAATCCACGCCGCAACCCGCAATACCGAATGAGCAGAACAAAGCGCCTCCATGGCGCCGAGCGTAAGGAGTTTAGAGCATGTCAAAACCCATAATTGGCTTTATCGGCCTTGGCTTGATGGGCGGCAATATGGTGGAAAACCTGCAGAAGCGGGGGTTTGAAGTCGTCGTCCTGGACCTCAATAAGGATGCGGTTGAAACCGTTCTGGCGCGCGGCAACGCCTCTGCGGCCAGCACACCGAAAGAGCTCGCCGAGAAAAGCGACATCGTCCAGCTCTGCGTGACCACATCGGAGGTCGTCGAGAAGCTGGTTTATGGGGATGACGGGATCCTTGCTGGTATCAAGGAAGGCTCTGTGCTGATCGATTTCGGCACGTCCATCCCTGCTTCCACCCAGAAGATTGGCGCGGATCTGGCCGCGAAGGGCGCCGGCATGATCGATGCGCCTCTGGGGCGCACACCGGCCCACGCCAAGGACGGTTTGCTCAACATTATGGCCGCTGGCGACAAGGCGATCTTCGACAAGTACGAGCCTATACTGAAAGAACAGGGCGAGAACGTGTTCTACCTCGGCAAACTCGGCTCCGGCCACGTCACAAAGCTCATCAATAATTTCATGGGCATGACGACGGTATGCGCCATGTCCCAGGCCTTTGCCGCGGCAGAGTTGGCCGGTGTTGATCGCGCCCAGCTGTTTGAGATCATGTCAGCCGGGCCATCCAATTCGCCCTTCATGAAGTTCTGTAAGAACTATGCCGTCGACGGCGTGAGCGATCTCGGCTTTTCCATGAATAACGCCAACAAGGATCTTCGCTACTTCAACCAGATGATCTCCGATCTCGGTTCGCGCTCCCTGATTGCCGAGGGCACCTCGCAAAACCTGTCAGCCGCCGTAGAGGCGGGAATGGGGGAAGGCAACGTGCCGGAAATATTCGACTATTTTGTCGGCCTCAAAAAATAGGCCTGTCATGATGATGGCGCAGCGACTTTCCGCCATTCTTTCGCTTTCATAACGGCCTTCCTCCCGTTGTGATCCGGGCCAGCGACAACACAGTTCCCCAGTTGCGCTGGCCCACCCATTTCAAGAGGCGACCCGATGCCCAAAACCGTTGTCACCCTTGGCGAACTCCTGATGCGCCTGAAGCCACCGGGCAAACTGCGCCTGCGGCAGGCCCAGGCGTTTGAGGTGTGCCATGGCGGCGCCGAAGTGAATGTGGCTGTTTCCTTGTCGGAGTTCGGGATCAACTCACGGCTCATCACCGGATTGCCGGATGGCGAGCTTGGCGCCCAGGCGCTGCGCTTCCTACGCGCCCACGGCGTCGACACGTCAAGCATTCTGCAACGCGCCGGCCGGCTGGGTCTGTATTTCATGGAAGAGGGCGCTGACTACCGCTCCGGCTGCGTCGTGTATGACCGCGCCGGAAGCGTTTTCTCCCAACTTTCTGAAAGTGATATCGACTGGGACCTAGCCTTTGCGGGGGCCGATTGGTTCCATATCAGCGGTATTACACCCGCTGTTTCGAAGGCGGCGAAGGCGCTCGCCAAGGCGGCGATGGTCGAGGCGAGACAGCGCGGCATCCATGTGTCTCTCGATCTCAATTTCCGCAACCGGCTCTGGCAGTATGGCGAGGCCGCCCGTGACGTGATGCCAGACCTTGTTGTTGAAACCGATACGCTGATTGCGGGCCGCGGCGATTGCATTCACTGCCTCAATCTGGATGGCGATGGTGAGAACGGCAGCGATGATTGGGCCGCATCATTGACGGCAAAGCTATTCGAACAGTTTGATGGACTGACCCACGCGGCAATCACCCTGCGCAATTCTGAATCGGCCGAGCGTCATGCCTGGAAGGGGCATCTGCGCATGCGCGAGCAGGTCGAGTTTTCCAGAACCTACGAAATGACCGCTATTGTAGACCGGGTCGGCACCGGAGATGCGTTTTGCGCCGGTCTGATCTACGGGCTACTCGATGGCAGGACGCCGAGCGACGCGCTTGAGTTCGCCGCCGCAGCCAACTGTTTGAAACATGCAATCGTCGGCGACAGCAACGCTGTGACCGTAGAAGAAGTCGACGCGCTGAAATCAACCGAACGCTTCGGCCTGTTGCGGCGGTAAAGCTGACCGGCGGTAAGCCGGCGTGGAGGAAACAAAGGTGCAGATCACGCGACGCAGTTTTGGCGCGCTGGCCGCGGGAGGGACGTTTGCGCTCTCGGGGTGTGGCGGCGCGGATACGGGCACAAACCGCATCCTTTACTCAACAGACTCGCAACCCGACGGATACCCAACCGTCGAGGCGGTCAAGTTCATGGGTGAGTATCTGAGCGAGAAGACAGATGGTCGCCTCAGCATCAAATCCTATCCGGGCGGTCAACTTGGCTCGGAGGGCAGCACGCTAGAAATCGCCATGTTTGGCGGGCTTGATATGACGCGCACGTTCAGTGCTGCGCTCAACAATATTGCGCCGCTCACCAAGCTATTCAGCCTGCCCTTTCTGTTCCGCTCGACCGAGCACCAACGCCGCGTGGCCGATGGCGATGTGGGCGAGGCCATTTTGCAGTCCCTCGCCGATTACAATCTTCTGGGCCTCGCAATCTATGATACGGGCGGGCGCGGCTTCTACACAACAGACCGCCCGATACCGCACCCATCGGCCCTTGAGGGGCTGAAAATTCGCGTGCCGAATTCGGATATTTTCCTCGCCACGGTCCGCGCGCTGGGCGCGAACCCCACGCCGATGAATTTCAGCGAGGTGTACCAGGGCCTTGTCCAGAACGTGATCGACGGCGCCGAGAACAATTGGCCAAGCTATATCAGCACACGCCATTTCGAAGTCGCGCCGTATTTCTCAGAAACGGGCCATTTTCGGACGCCGGACATGCTGATCATGAGCCTGCGCACCTGGGAGAACCTCTCGCCGGATGACCAGGCGCTTGTGAAGGACGCAGCCCGCCAATCGGTGACGGTGATGCGGAGTCTCTGGGACGAGCGGGTGGAGAATTCGAAGCAGGCTTTGCTGGAGAGTGGCGGCGAAATTCTCTCCGATATCGATACCGCTCCTTTTCGTGAACGCATGGGGGCGGTCTACGAGCAGTTTGTGACCCCGGAGCTTCAACCTTTCATGGACGAGATTGATCGTCTTGCGGAGACAGGCACATGAAACCCGTCCTGAACGGCCTGAGCCGGATGTCGCTCTTTATCAGTTCGGTTTGCATCGTCGCGATGACGGCCATCATCACCTACCAGGTGATCGCGCGCTATGTGTTCAATGACAGTCCAGCCTGGTCCGAACGGCTTTCACTGGTCCTGCTTGCTTATCTTGTCTTCTTCGGAGCAGCTGTCGGCGTGCACGAGAAGTACCATATCCGCATCGATGCCCTGCGAAATGCAGTGCCCGCACGCCTTGGCTGGCTCTTTGATATTCTTGCACATCTGGCCGTCGCCATTGCGGGCCTGGTGATGGTGTTTGCCGGTTGGCAGCTGACCACAACCCTGTGGGACTTTGCCATTCCCGCCCTCGGCATTCCGCGCGGCGTGGCGCTTCTGCCCATCTTTCTGGCGGGCGGTTTGATCACGCTGTTCTCCGCCGCACACCTCGTGGATGTGGTCCGCAAATCATCGGAAGAGGCGGCCTGATATGGAACTCCTGATCCTGCTATTGAGCTTGGTTGGCCTCCTGGCCATTCGGGTTCCCGTCGCCTTCGCGCTGCTCATCTCCTCGATGCTGACCTTTGCCTTGCTGGGGCTCAATCCACTTGTGGCGGTGCAGCGACTATCCGCCGGTATCGACGTTTTTACCTTGATGGCGATCCCATTCTTCATCTTTGCTGGCGATTTGATGACCCAAACGGGGATCGCTGCCCGGCTCATCCGCGTGGCGGAAGGCCTGTTTGGCCGTTCCAAGGGCGGGCTGGGCCATGTGAATGTCGGCGCTTCCATGATGTTCGGCGCGGTTTCGGGCTCTGCGGTGGCGAGTGTTTCGGCCATCGGCTCGACCATGATCCCCATCATGGAGGAGAAAGGCTATGACCGGACGTTCTCTGTGAATGTGACCTGTTCGGCCGCCATTCTTGGCCTCATCATTCCTCCCAGCCACAACATGATCATCTATGCTGCGGCGTCGGGCATATCCATCTCGATCGGGGACCTGTTCGTGGCGGGCATTCTGCCGGGGCTGCTCTGCGGCCTCGCGCTGATGGTGACGATTTCGATCCTGGCGGCCCGGCGCGGTTACCCGAAGGGCGACTTCCCCGGTGTTCGCCCGCTTATCCTGGCTGCGATCGGCGCGCTGCCGGGACTGCTCACAGCGGTTATCATTGTTGTCGGTATCCTTGGCGGCGTGTTCACACCGACGGAAAGTGCAGCTTTCGCGATCGTCTACACGCTCATCATCGGCGTATTCGTCTATCGCACCCTGGGCGTGACGGAGTTCCGCGCAGCGGTGATCAATTCCGCCAAGACCACATCCATGATCATGCTGATTATCGGCGCCGCAGCGGCGTTTGGCTGGTTGCTCGCCTTGCTCGAAGCGCCGCTGATGATGTCCCAACTGATCCTGGGAGCGACCGATTCCCCGATCGTCATTGTCGCCCTTGTGCTGCTCTGCCTGCTCGTGCTGGGCACGTTCATGGACATGGCACCGCTGATTATTATCGTGACGCCGATCTTTTTGCCGATCATGCAGGGGATCGGTATGGACCCGGTTCATTTTGGTATCATCATGATGCTGGCGCTGGGAATTGGCACGATCACCCCGCCGGTCGGTACCGTTTTGTTCGTGGCATCAGCCGTGGGCAAGATTCCGATGGAGCAGGCCGTGAAATCCATGTGGCCGTTCTATCTGGCGCTGATGATCTGCCTCTTCGCCGTGGCCTATATTCCGCAGATCTCCCTCCTGCTGGTCGGCTAGGCCGCCAGCAGGAAGGGGCGAGCGTTGGAGCCTCAGTCCGGTCCGCTGACGGTCAGTGTGTGGAAGGTGACCTGGGCATAGTCGCCATTGGCCTTGTCGGTCTCCCAATCGCCGGTGCCCAGGCAACCGGGATACCAGAACCCGTCCTGCATCTTGCTGCTGCATTGGTTGTAGGCACCCGCCTTGAAGTACATCCAGTCCCCGGCATAGCCGATTGGATTGTCCTGGGCGTCGACCTCTCCGTTGGCATCCACGTTATTCGCCAGGTTGATCGCGTAGGTCACCGTCTCATGGCGCTCGGTCTCGAATGTGAGCGTCATGACATTGCCGGACACATCCACGGTATAGCTGAAATCCTCTCCGAGCTTGATGCCCGCCTCGCCGGGGTCTTCAGTGCTGTCCCAGGTGTTCCCGAAGACCGGATAGGCAATATCGGTCCGGTCCGGGTTGTCCCGGGCGAGATTGCGCTCATAGGCCCAATAGACTGAGCCATACTCATGGTTCGGGAACTTCTTGAACGAGATCTTCAAAGGCTCGTTGCCGTACCCAAAGCCTTCATGGTCGCCATCGACTTTCACCGCGTGGATCTGGCCGACGACAACCGAATAGGTTGGCTTTTTTGTCGTGACTTTGGCGCGGGTGGCGACATGGTCGACGTGGAGCGTGGCTTCAAGGCGCCCGCCAATGGAGGCAAAACGCTCGGCAAATGGATGGGATTCGAGGGCGAAATTGTTGCCGGGCGCGGCGGTGCGGATAGACGTGTCTGTTCCGCGCAGCATTTGGCGAAGCTCGCTGCGGGTGTTGGTCGAATTCGGGGTGGTGGTGGCCTTGTTCGGTGTCGCAAAAACTAATCCGCCCTCGTCATTCACATAGAAGAAATCGGGATGGGAATAGGTCGCCAACTCCTCGACAGGTATGATGTCTGCGCGCTCATTGCCGTCTTCATCGAGCGGGACCGTGATGTTCCAGTAGGCCAGGTCGAAGGCGTCTGCCGGAAGCGGCGCGGCGACGTCGCTCGTGCGGGTCGGCGAGGGGGCGGTGGTACACGCCGCCAGGGCAAGCGCCGAGGCTCCAAACAGTCCGGATAGGCGTCGTTTGGTTTTCATTTCAGTCTCCATTGCGTGGATATTGGATGAGAAAACAGAAAAAAGCGCCCCACGTCCGCGAGGCGCTTTTCGATTAGGTGCCAGTGTGTGCTGGCATCGCGATTAGAACGTGTAGCTGCCACCGAACGTGACGCGGCGGTCTGGATAACCCACGAAGCATGTGGGGCCAGATTCGCTCACGCAGCGCTGGATGATCTCTTCTTCGGTGATGTTCACCGCTTCCAGACCGATGTTGAAATTGTCGGTCACATCATAATTGATGCTGGCGTTGAGCTGGCCGCGGTCCAGGGTGTGAACCGGGAAGCTGAACGTTGAGCTGCCCGACGTGTTGGCGCCGCCGCCGAAGTCCTGGGTCCGGAAACCCTCGCGCCAGGTGTAGCGGACCCGGGCCGACAGGCCGTACTTCTCGTAGAAGCCCGTGAGGTTGTAGGCGTTCTCAGAGAAATCGAGCAGGCCACGCGGGATGCTGACATCGCCAAGCACTTGTGCGCCCCGGCCCGAAGTGGAGTCGACGACTGAGCCGCCGGAGAAGTCCTGGAGCGT
Organism: Pseudomonadota bacterium; assembly: GCA_039818165.1. GTDB lineage: Bacteria > Pseudomonadota > Alphaproteobacteria > Caulobacterales > Hyphomonadaceae > UBA5336. The sequence goes on from JBCBUL010000020.1 coordinate 10,409, forward strand.
GTAGTTGGCGATCACACCGAAACCGGACGCCCAGCCAATCTGATCTTCCCAGCTGGACAAGTCATACTGGAAAGCAAATTCCCAGCCCGACTGCGTGGTCGTGTCGGGATCGTTGCCTGGCCGGGTAAAGTCCACACACAGTCCCATCGTATCGGGATCGCCGAGCACGTTGGGGATGACTTCCGGGTTGAAGATACCGCCGCCTGGGCATGAGGGGTCTGTTTCGCGCGACAAACCACCTGTGGTGTTGTTCGGGTCAGGGATGAGCGCAGCGCCTTCAAAGTCGACGCCGAAAATGTTGGTCCGGTCCTTGGTGAAATAGCCAATACTGACAACGGCTGCCGGGGCGAAATACCACTCGGCAGAAATGTCGATTGAATCGACTTCTTCAGGCAGGAGGCCGGGATTTCCAAGTGCCACGGCCGTGTTTTCCTGGGGTCCAAAGGTGAACCCGGTGCTCAGGGAGCTGAAGTTCGGGCGGCGAATGTCTGACCCGTACGCAAATCGCAGGAGGACGTCCTCACGTGGCTGAGCAACCAGATTGAAACGAGGCAACACGAAGTCGTAGCTGCCCGTGGTGGTCTGCAAGGAGCGGTTGCCAGACGCGTCCTCGGGACCGAAGCCGACAGATGCGATCTCTGTTTCAAGCCAGCGGACGCCGAGATTGCCTCGGAAGATGCCATGCTCGAAATTCGCCTGCGCATAGAAGGCATTGGTTTCTTCGCTGATATCCCGGAAGGCATTCTGGTTGGACGAGATGTTCGCGACCAGATCGCCATCGGCTTGGGGTTCCAGCGCACGTTGTGCAGCCAGGGCTCCTTCGAGGATGGCGAGCACACCGTTTGGATCGGAGAACGCCCGATCTGGATCGACCAGCAGGAAGTTCCGGATGAAAAGGTCGCGCCCATCGGCGTCGCCGTAGTTGGAGGGGCCTTCGACCAGAAGTTCTTCAAACAGAAGGCCGTTCGGGCTATCTTCCAGGCGGCTGAAGCCACCAATCCTGTCACCAATGTCTTCAAATCGGCTTGAGGACTCGTTGTAGCGATATCCGGCATCAATGGAGGTGATGTAGTCGCCGATCTGGCCGAAGTCGGTCATGTCGTATGACACGTCGATCCGGAAGGCGTCTTCTTTATTGTTGGTGGTGTCTCGACCGATATCTACCTGATCCAGAACCACATTGGCGGGACTGGTCAGATCGGCAACGGATGGTGCGAACGGTGAGTCGAAATTGATCCCGAACGCCAGGGAATCACCGCTCAGATCGTAGATGAACGGCGTTGGATTGTCGTTGCTGGTGCTTGGATCTCCAGTCGCTGCGCCATCAAGCGGAACGTTGGGATTGATGAAGTTCAGTGTTGTGGAGAGGTTCGGGTTCACCGTGTCTGAGTTTGTCGTGGCGTATTCCGCCCGAACCGACCAGTTGTCCCGCTCCCATTCGCCGGCGAGAGCGAAAATCTCACTATCGGTGATACGGCCTCCGGTGTCGCTGGAGAAACGCAGGTTTGGATCATCATCGTCTGCGGTCAGATCCGGCTCGATTGCACCGCGTAAGGCAGCTGGGAAGTTGCGAAGGTCGCGCCCATTGCTGGATGTCACACCAAAGTCGACGAACTCGAAATCGGTCGGCACGCTGAGATTGCGGAACACGCTCACGCCGGAGGCCTGGAGCCTGTAGGAGTCCTGCGCGCGCTCCTGCTCGTTGACGATGTAATCGACGCTGAATTTGAGATCGTCATTCGGCGCCCACTCAAACGTGGTGGCGATGTTGGTTGTCTCAAAATCGAAGTTTTCCTGTTCCTGCACAAGGAACTGGATGCCGAGATACTCGTCAAACGCTGCACCGGGGGCAGAGGAGACATTGTCTCGGTCTGCACGCGGGCGGAAGGAAACCGCTTCCTGCTCGGTGTAGCTGCCGGAGATCACGAAGCCGATCTCGCCCATCTCCGTGTCCCAGACATTGCCGAAGGCGCCGGAAATGCGCGGCTGGATGTCTTCGGTGCTGAGACTGGAGTCTTCCCCCTGGAGGCGGATGTTGGCGAGCATGCCATCCAGCGCGAGCGGACGGATTGTGCGCAGGTTCACTGTGCCGCCAACGGAGCCTTCAATTGTGCTGGCTTCGGGAGCCTTGATAACTTCAACCGACGAGATGATAGCCGGGTTTACGTCTTCGAAGTTGATGCCACTGCGGCCTGCGCCAGAGCCAACCGTCGAGATGCCATTGAATTCCACACGGTTCGCGTTGGTGCCGCGAATTTGGACGCCTGTCCCGACGCCAGCTGTCCGGGTGATCTGAACGCCGGTGATGTTCTCGAGGACTTCGGCGAGGTTTTGGTCGGGCAGTTTACCAATGTCCTCTGCCTGGATGACCTCTTTCAGGTTTGATGCGCTGCGCTTCTCTTCCAGGGCGCTGGCAAGGGACGAGCGGATGCCCGTCACGATGATTGTGTCTTGGCGGGCTTCTGCCTCATCCGGGGCTTCCTGGGCAATGGCGACCGAGCCGAGCGGCAACGCCACGCCAGCCAGCAGAGCTGCGCGCCAAAAGTCACGTCCTTTCAGACGGACCGAATCCAACTGTGAAAAGCTAAACATACCAATTCCCTCCCTGGGGGCCTTTTGCGCTCCGTCTGACGTGGAGCTCGCACGACTACTCAATAGGGCACAAACTTGGGAGTCAACCAATTACGGAGCTTTTGTATGCTTAATTGGTAGGACCAATCAGGTTCTTCTATAATCTGTGACCAAAAAACGACACCCAATTGTCATATTGGAGCGAGTGTAAGGGCTGCACTCAGTTAGCTGCAGGTTGTGAGGTCGCTAATTGGTATGGATGATTGGCATGCGAGCGGGGCGTCGGAAAAGTCCTCATCGCGCCAACCATCCACCGTCAACGGGCAGTGTGATGCCCTGGACATAGTCTGCGGCGGCTGATGCCAGGAAAACCGTGGCGCCTGCCAGGTCTGACGGATCCCCCCAGCGTCCGGCTGGGATGCGTTCAAGTATCTGCCGGTTGCGGGTCTCATCGGCTTGCAGCGCCGCGGTGTTGTTCGTGGCGAAGTAACCCGGCGCAATCGCATTGACGTTGATGCCGTGGGGGGCCCACTCATTCGCCAGAATTCTGGTCAGTCCCATCACTCCAGACTTCGAGGTCGTATAGGATGGAACGCGAATGCCGCCCTGATAAGACAGCATCGAAGCCACATTGATGATCTTCCCGCCGGTCTCGGTGCGGATCATTGCCTTCGCTGCTGCCTGGCTCAAGAAAAAGAGCGTGCGGACATTGACGTTCATCACCGCGTCCCATTCCTCGACCGTGAAATCGAGGGAGTCATTGCGCTTGATGATGCCGGCATTGTTCACGAGGATATCCAGACCGCCGAGGGCATCCCGTGTCTCGCTGATAATGCGGTCAATTGGGTCCAGGGACCCAAGATCCGCCATGATGATGTGGGCTTTGCGCCCGGCTGTGCGGACGCGGGCTTCGGTTTCGGCGGGCTCAGACCTGCCAACAAGGGCTATGTCGGCGCCGGCATTCGCTAGGGCGACCGCCATACCTTGGCCAAGGCCGGTATTTGCACCGGTGACAACCGCCACTTTGCCTTCAAGACTGAACAGAGATTGGGCCATGTCTCGCTCCGCAGGCCCGGTCAGGACGCCAGTACGCCCTTGATATGGTCGGCGATTGCCGCGTCCGGTGCACTTGAAAAGAAGTACTCCTCAAATCTTTCGCCAGAGACGGCCGATTTGAGCAGTGCCGGATCAACAGATTTCATGACCGTGAGCATGTCATGGCTGGCAGCGGCTTTTACCTCTGCAAGGATGCCGCGGTTTTTGGCCATGATGGCGGCGCGCTCTTTGGGGTAGCCGACGCCGCGCTCGACTTCGAAGAGTTTGCGGTAGCAGTCCTGGAGGTTCAGTTCGGCCGCCCAGCCAAAGCCCTTGGCATAGGGCATGGAAATGGCATTGCCATCATTGATCTGGCCAAACAGGAATGCCTCGGTCGGGTCCATGACGAGCCCGCAGAAGACGCCCGGCATCGCGTTGCACGCCAGCATGGAGCCCATGCCTGTTCCGCAGCCGGTCACAACAAAGTCTGCGGCGCCAGAGTTTAGAAGGATGCCTGCCAGCAGGCCGTTCATGACATAGGTGAGTTGGGCATCATCATCCGGGCCATACATCCCATAGTGCAACACGGTATGGCCCGCAGGTTCAGCCACCGCTTTCAATGCCTCATGGACAATCTCGCTTTTCGCGGCCTGGCTGTTTTCGATAATGAGCGCGATTTTCATCGATGGCACCTGTTCGATCCACGTTTTCAGGTCTCATGGTAACCGGTGTCATTTTTTGGCGCAAGCAAAAGCTGTTGCTTCCAATGGGCGACCTACGAGCGTGGAGGCGGGCCGCTGGTCTCTCGCACGATCAGCGTCGGCAGCAGGGCTGACCCATCAAATTCTGCATCATCATCAGGATTTAGCAGCCGCTGCGCTGCGCGTTCTCCAATGTCGCTAATCGGGGAGTGGATGGTTGTCAGTCTTGGCCAGACCGTTGTGGCAATCTGGAAGTCGTCAAACCCGACCACGGAAATGGCATCGGGCGCGCGCAAGTCCGCCACGCGCAAGGCCTGGAGCGCGCCCGCCGCCATCTCGTCATTGGCGGCAAACAGAGCTGTGGGGCGGTGCCGCTTCGACAAGAGGGTTTCAGTGGCGCGGACCCCGGACTGAAAGGTGTAGTCCCCTTCCACGATGAAGTTTGGTGTCAGCGTCAGGCCAGCAGCCGCCAATCCTTCTTCAAACCCTGCCTGTCGTTCCAGCGCAGATCGGAAGCCTTTCCGACCCGTGATATGTCCGATGCGCGTATGGCCCAGCGTTGCGATATGCTCAGCCGCCAGCCTGGCGCCGTGCCGGTCATGGGTCACCAGCATATGGGCTTCGTCATCCAGGCTGATCGATGCAATGCGAACATAGCCACACCCCGTCTCACGCAGCATGCGGGCCATGGTTTCGTCCTCGGACACTGACGGGGTCAGGATCACGCCAAACAGCTTCTGGCGTTCTATGAAGGCCCGCGCCCGGTCCACATAGTCCGGACTGGACCGGTCGCATGGATGTACCACCAGTTCGTGGTCCGAACCCGCAATACCGTTGAGGATGCCTTGCTGCATATTGACGATGTATTGGGGGTTTGGATTGTCGTAGATCATCCCGACGAGAAAGGCATGGCGAAACGCCAGGCCTCGGGCCTGGGGATCGGGCACATACCCCACCAATTCAATGATGCGCTTCACATCCTGGCGTGTCTGTTCCTTCACCAGGGGGCTGTCATTGATGATGCGCGAAACGGTCTTCTTCGACACCCCTGCCAGTGTGGCGATGTCATTGATTGTGGCTTTGCGCGCCGAGCCATGGGTTGCCAGCCAGCCTTGCGCGACCGCTTCAGGGTCGAGGGGAGAATTGGGGAAATCTGTTGCCAAAGAAAGCTGTCCTGCCTCGCGCCGGTGCCAGCCTTCTCATACCCAGTTTCGCGGCTTTCCCAAACGAGTGTAGTCGATGACGTGGCGCGTCAGCCAATTGGTACGATATCGAGCGTCATTTCACCAACGCCTGCGAACGTGACTTTGGACGTTGCACCGATCCTGGAGTCGTGGACCCCGGTGATAGCTCCGGACGACACATAAAGGCCCGAGAGGCCTTCTGTGTTCTGGGATTTGAGGTGCTCGATCAGGAATTTCACGGCGCCGTGAGGCCCGTCCAGGCCTGGCAAGGTAGGTTTGCGACCGATCACCTCCCCATCGATTTCGACGCAGGCTTCAATCTGGCTCAGCGTCTCGCTCGACCAATCTTCGACAGCGTCCCCAATGACCAAACCATAGTTGTTGCCGAAATCACTGATGACCACGGCCGGGCCGTAGCTGTTGATGTCGATGATCGGGCTGCTTGCGAGTTCGACGCCGATATAGGCAGCTTTGATCGCTGACATCACGTCGCTTTCGGTGAGGCCGGTGTCGCCCAGGTGTGAGCAGTCACCGAGCTCGAAGACCCATTCTGCCTCCACGGCCACAAACCCCTGGTAGGCTGGTACTTTCAGCGTTTCATCACTGTTTGCGCGATAAACGGTCTGGGAGAAGACCGGTCCGGCAAGCCGCTTGGCCCCATATTGTTCCTGGAGTGCGGGGGGGACGCCGCCAACTTTCCAGCCTGTAACCGTATCCGGCCAAGCTGCAATCGAGCGCGATTGGATGTCGTAAGCGTCCGCCAGAGTCTCGGGCCGCTGTCCGGGGTATTCAGCGAGAGGCGTGTCTGCCTGCCGTGCGCGGCGCAGGGCATCTGAAATCGCGTCAGCTTGCGGATCCTGATCTGCGCGATTTGGAGAATTTCTATCCAAAACAAATGCCTCTTGTATGTTCTTGTGTCGTGCCGAAGCGAAAAACCGCACGAAGACTGTGGCTGGGTAACCGGTGTCATTTTATCCTCGGCGGCGCATATCGCAAGGGCAAGATGGGGCTTCGGTCCTCCACGCCGTCCACGGCAAGCAAGTTCGCGCTGGCACGTAGCCCACCTGTCAGACCGTATGAGCTCGGCACAGGGCAGACTCCTTTGACACCGGTGTCATTTGCTGTTTTCGTTCATGCAGAACGCCAAAGACGGGGCGCCAGCGCGATCTGCTGCGCCCATGTCATCAGGGCGCAATTGGACCAGGGAGGCTGGCAATGGCTAAACGAAATCAGCCCATGACAAAGGTGGTACGATCGCTCGCAGGCATTTTAGCGAGCGCTCTTGCGCTGGCGTTGCCGGCCTGCGCCCAGTCAGGGATCAACCAAGAGTCGAACTGGCCCGGCGCTGCGCCAGTGGATCCGGATGGAGCGCCGCTCTACCTGCCAGACTTTTCCTATGCCGGGTATGGCTTTGGATTAGAAGACCTGCCGGACTTTGCTGGCGCGCAGATTATCGAGGTCGACGCTTATGGCGCTCAGCCGGGCGATGGGGTAGATGACTCCCGGGCCGTGCTGGACGCCATTGCCGCTGCCGGACAGGTGGATGGCCCTGTGGTCATACTGTTCTCTCCGGGGCGCTACCAGATCTCTGAAATCATCCGAATAGAGCGCGGAAACCTTGTCTTGCGGGGCATGGGGCAGGGTGAAGGGGGCACCGAACTTCATTTTCCGCGGCCCTTGTCCATGGTGGATGATGCGGGTGCATTTGAGGAAATCCGAGAATACCTCCTGCGGTACGACAAGCGACAGCGCGTGGCGGACCAGAACATAGACCTGCTCTTTTCAGAGTATTCATGGACAGGCGGATTTATCTGGATTCAAGCGCCCGGGACCCGCGCCGCCTCGTACCTGGAAGAGCGAGACCAAACCCCAGACAAGCTCACCGATGTCATAAGTGGCGAGCGTGGTGCGCGTATCATCACCGTGGCGGATACGTCCCGCCTGAGCGTGGGCGATGCGCTGCAACTCCAGTGGTTCAATCGCGAGGGTGAGGACGGGCCGCTCTTGGCCGAGATTTATGGGGAAACCGAGTTGAAGATCGGTTCCCATCACTGGACCTTTGCAGACCGTCCTCTCGTGCGCCAAACCACACGGGTGACTGCCATTACGGGCAATCAAGTCGAGCTGGGTGATCCACTGCTGCATAGCATTACTGGTGACATCGCGGCGCAGTTATCGGCTTGGGTGCACTTGGAACATGTCGGCATCGAAGACCTCCACTTCTCATTCCCGAACGCTCCGAGCTATGGCCACCATCTGGAGCAGGGATTCAACGCGGTCTACTTCACCAGCGTGATCGATGGCTGGATGCGCGACATACGCTTCACCAATGCTGACAGCGGTGTTCTGAGCTATAACAGCGCAAACCTGACCTTTGAATCTGTCCGCACGGAGGGGGCACGAGCGGCGCATTATGGGGTCCACCTTGGTAATGTGCACAATGTGTTGGTCACAGACCTCGTTGTGGCCAATCCCGTTCGCCACTCACTGACTTTCAACACCCAGTCGACCCGTTCGGTATACCAGCGCGCCACTGTGCTGAACGGCTCGGTGCTCGACCAGCATGCAGGTTCCAATCACCAGAATCTCTTCGATCAGGTGACACTACATCTGTCCGCAGAGCGCGACACCGCCGGGCCATTTTACAATGTCTGGGATGGCAGCGGCGCAGGCTATTGGCAGCCCGGTCATGGTCAGTTCAACACGACGTGGAACCTCGAAGTCGTCGTGGAAGGCGGAGCGGAGCGAAGCGAAACTGTACGCCTTCTGGGGCTGGCCGAAGGGCCTGCGGCCCGATTGGTGGGCATCCATGGAAACAGGCCCGTGTCGGTGGACTACCGCCCAGTCCCACACCTGTCAGCGGTGAACGAACTGCCCGACGTCCAATCGCTTTATGAATGGCAACGCACGCGCAGACTGGCGGCCGCCCGCTAGGGCGCCTGATTGCCTTCAACTTCACTGTGCCATTCGAGCCGGTCCTAGAACCACTGCATTAGCAAGCAAAAGGTTCAGCCCGTTCAGGTAAGCGCGCGTGGTGGGGCTTTGGGTAAAGGCGATCACTACGCCGTCGCCGCGGCGCTCCGCCATCACAAAGGGCTTGTAGGCCAGCTGAGCGCGGTTCTCCTCCCAGAGATATCCGCTCACCAGAAGCTCGTCAGGCCCCGCAAACCGGAACACATTCTCGCCGTCGCCTGCATTCAGGGGCCGATAGATGTCCCGGCCCGTGACCAATGCAGTTGCGCTTTCATATCCAGCCGCAAGCCAATGGTCGGTATTGGCCTCCGTGCGCACCAAAACGCCGGGGATATCCTCGGGGCGGGCGCGGTGATCATGGATATGATTGTAGTAGTCTTCTTCATTCTCAAAGATCAGTCCGGGCACGCGAAAGTCCGGTCGATCTTCGTCTTTGTCCGGTTCTTCTTCAGTGGCGGCGAGTTCCAGTCTTGTCGAGAGAAGCCCGATGTCTTCGCCCGCCAGTTCCGCGACGCTTCCTGACAGCGCCACAAGCACGCCGCCCTCGCTGACAAACTCTCCCAGGGCATCTGTGCTGCCCATCTCACTGGCGAGGCCGCCATAGGTGTCTGGCAGAACCAGCACATCATACAGTGAAAGATCTGCCCGCGAGAGCGTGGACACCCGGATGGGCGCGACGGGCAGACCGAGCTGTCGTTCGAGGACAAAGCGCGTGTTGCCTGCTGATGTTGGGCTGGTGCCTTCACCCCATGCCATGGCGATACGGGGCAATTTCATGGTCGCAAACGCTGAGCTGCCGAAGTTCGGGCCATCGTCCACCCAGCTTGTCTCCATGGGCACAACCTCGGCGCCGATCTGAGATGCGAGGGTCTGCATTTGCGCGGATAGGTTTCCGGGGTTGTCAGCGCTGGAAAAGACGACGCTGCCAGCCGGGAATTCGCGGCCGTCCTGCGTGAAAGCCGTGTCCGTTGTCTTGCCGACAAGACCCGCTCTCAGTGCAGCAATTACCAGACGCGCCTGGCCACCATCGCTCCATGGCACGACCTGGCCGAAGGTGCCGCCTGCTGCGAAGATCGCAGAAATATCGTCATCTGCAGCGATGGTTGTTGCTGAGCCCAACGCCACACGGTTGCACTGTTTAAAGCTTACCCCGTCCATGAGCGGCATCGACCAGGCGGTGACATCATAGAGCTCGTGGTTGAGCCCGCGATCACGGCGACTTTCCTGTTCTGCGACGAAGTCTTCTGCCAGGGGCGTGTTCTGGCTCAGCAGTGTGCGGATCAGGCGCCCTTGGGGCTGTGCAAGATCGACTACAATGGCGCCAGCCCCATAGGACTCGCCGCAGTGCCGGCTGCCAGGTGGCGTGCGAGAGACCGCGATGCCCTGGCGCGCAAGCCTGCGTGCGAGGCTCTCGGCTTCATAGCGGCGCTCTGCCAGGTCCAGCACGACATAGCGGTCATCACTGCCCTCAGCGTCTTCAATTGCCGAGCGCCGATAATCCGAGAAGTCGCTGAGATATTGATCTTTATTGCGGGCGACGACTTCGAGCGTTGCCAGGGAGGTGAGCACATTGTTGCGCACACCTTCGCCATAGGTCAGCTCCTTGCCGTCCCGGCGGGTGAATACGAGGCCGCGGGGCGAGGCCTGCTCAAACGTCATGGCAACCGCTCCGTTCAGGGTCGGCCACATGTCGCCATAGCCTGGATAGAAGGCGTCGAAGACTTCTCGCGTGAAGTAAGCCACGCCGAACCGGTCGAAGTAGCGCGCCATGTTTCGTCCAAGCTGAACCTGCTTGTCGCGCTGGTCTTCGATAATGTTGGGGTTGAACGGCCGTGCTGCGGGCGGGAAGTAGTAGGTGTTGTCTCCGCCCATTTCGTGACTGTCGACATAGACCACCGGGTTCCAGGCGAGGACCGCTTCCACCTTCCCCTGGGTTTCCGGCTGCGTCATCGCGAACCAATCCCGATTGAGGTCAAACAGGTAGTGGTTGAAACGACCGCGCGGCCAGGGTTGGTCATGCTCTACTGCGTAGCGATCAGCCTGGGGCTCCAATCCTAGGGAAGATGTGAAGCTATGGACAAAGCGGTCGCGGCCATCGGGATTCTGGCTTGGATCAATCACGATGATTGTGTTTTCCAGAATCGTGTCGACCAGTTCGTCGTCTTCCGCAGCAAGCAGATGATAGGCCATGAAGAGCGCGCTGTCGGGCGGTGTGATCTCATCGCCGTGGACCCCATAGGAGAGCCAGACCACGGCGGGAGTGTCTTCCAGGTCCGATCCGTCGAGCGGTTCACCTGACGCGAGTGTGGCAAGGTCGGCCTGAATGTCATCGAGGCGCGCCATATTCGCGGGCGACGACAGCACGGCGTAAATGAGCTCCCGGCCCTGCCACGTTTCGCCATAGCTGCGCACCTCAATCCGGTCAGGAGATGCAGCCTCAAGCGCGCGCAGATAGTCTGCCATGTCCCGCACAGATGAGATCTGTTCGCCATGTCCGTGGCCAACCACGTCTTCAAGGGTCGGGATATCAGCTGAATAGCTGGTTGGAGGATAGGCCTGGGCAAGCACAGGCTGTGCGGCGATGGCAAAGCCCCAAATGACGGCGGCGAACCTGAATATGTTCAAACTGAACCTCCTTGAGTTCTGACGTGTTTAAGAGGTTTTCCGCCGTGTTCCAAATGACTTGGACCAACGCACAAGACGTTTCGAACTCCGCATCATTGATGGGCACACCGAGGGTCAATTGTCGAAGATTTCAGCACTGACGGCCCTTAAAGGCGTGTACCGAACACTCACGAGACCCTACTCCGGCGGCTGCGGGTGAGGTTGTGTCCGCCGTTTTCGAACGCGTCGGTCCCATTCGACTAAAATCCACCTTTCAGATAGGATCCGCCGTGGTCATAATGGCGCGATGCATCAGGCACGTTTCGAGTTTCGGCTGCTGCGGCCCATATTGGAATCGCTCCGGACCGATGGAATCGATATTGGCTCGGTGTTGGAGAAACACGGGCTTCCACGTGAATTTGAACAGGTTCGCGGCTCGCAACAGCTGTCGATTCTTGATTATTTCCGAATTCAGAAAGACATCGCCCGCGACGCAGATGACTTGACCGCCCACTTCTCACAGCGTCGCCTGACGCTTCGCACGGGCCACTTCCTTGTTCGCCAGCTCCAACAGGCGGAAACGCTCATCGCGACGATGGACAGTCTGGTCGATCACTTCAACATGATGCATGGCGATGCGTATAATTCAGTGCGCCGGGGCCGGGACAGGGTGGCCCTTGTCATCAACGACAAAGCATTTCCCTACAGTTTTGATGGGGAGCCCGCGCTCTTCCATTTCATCGGCGAGTGTTTGCTGATCAAGGTTCACACGCTGCTCGACAGTCTGTCGGGCGGTTTGGCGCAAGCTGCACTGAGATGTGTGCGCATTCAGCGACCACCGGGTCCAATTGAGGGAACCCAGTCGGCGTTTTGGAGCGTGCCCATTCACCACAATTGGGAGACCTATGAGCTTGTCTATGATCACGACTTGGCCAGCAGGCGATTTGTCCGCAACACGCAGGTCGACCTCAGCCCAAGCGGACTATTCAGCCGTGTCATCGGACATCTGGAACAGCATCTTTCCCCAGCGGCGCCCAGCCTCACTGAGCGCACCCTCGCGCTGATTGAAGATGGTTACGTGTTACAGGGAGATGTCGCCGAGCGTTTGGGGATGAGCACTGCGACCCACCGAAGAAAGCTCCTGGAGGCAGGTCAGAGCTTTCGTGCCTTGGTCCAACAAACCCGGCTGGCCCAAGCTGAAGCGATGTTGCGGCGCGGCCATTCCGTGGCCCAGGTCGCCGGTGCGCTCGATTACTCTGACATCCGCGCTTTCAACCGTGCCTATAAGCAGTTGCGCGGGATAACCCCGGCCGCCTTTGCACGCCAATGTGCACCTGTTTCGCGACCGGAAAATGCGCCTTGAGGCCACCTTGAGCGAAAGTGTTCACTTTGCATGACCGCGTCTGTCATTGGCGCCGATATCAAGTGCGGTCAGCCTCTCCCCCATAAAAAATCACTGTGGGAGGAAGATCAGTGAACATCAAACTCGCTAAGCCATTTCAATTTGGCCTTGCATCCGCCATTGCCCTGTCGACCGGCTATGGCGCAATCGCGCAAGAAGCATCTGACACCGCAAGCGCTGAGAACGAACGTCGTTTCGGCCCGGTTGTCGTAACCGCACAACGCCGGGAAGAAAGCCTGATCGACGTTCCCCTGTCGGTTTCGGCGTTCGACGGCGACTTGCTTGCGGAACTCGGGATTGACGACCTCACCGAGGTCGCCAAGGTCTCTCCAAACGTGACGCTGGAGGTCTCCCGCGGCACGAATACGACGCTGACGGCCTTCATTCGCGGTGTTGGCCAGCAGGATCCGGTTGCAGGCTTCGAGGCAGGCGTCGGCATCTATGTCGACGATGTGTACCTCAATCGGCCACAGGGTGCGGTGCTGGATGTGTTTGACGTCGAGCGGATCGAAGTATTGCGTGGTCCCCAGGGCACGCTCTACGGGCGCAACACGATTGGCGGCGCCGTAAAATATGTCACACGGCGCCTTGGCGATGAGCCGTCATTCTCTGGTCGCGCGGCGCTGGGCAGCTATAACCAGCGCGATCTCGTGCTGACGGGCAGCGTGCCCCTGGCAGATACGTTCCGGGTCGGCGGTTCATTTGCGATCCTGACCCGTGACGGCTTCGGCGAGAATCTGAACCTCAGCGGAATTGACAACTACAACAAAGACATCACCGCCGGGCGGCTATCTGCAGAGTGGGACGTGACGCCAGACTTCCAGCTTCGCGCCGCCGCAGACTACACAGAAGACACATCTGCTCCGCGCCAGGGCCACCGGCTTGTTCCGGGGCAGCTGTCTGGCGCTCTCGTGCTCGACAATGAATTCGACACGCGCGCAGGCCTGAATGTGGTGGACCAGGATGCGGAAGCCTACGGCGTCTCACTGGTCGGCGAATGGCGGCTGAACGACCAGATTACTCTGAAGAATATACTGGCCTATCGCGAGGATGAGTCGACCACGCCCATTGACTTCGACTCCTTGCCATCGGGCGATCTGGACGTTCCAGCCATCTATGAAAACGACCAGCTGTCTGAAGAGTTTCAGATTCTCTACACCGGCGACCGGCTGAACGGTCTTGTGGGCATCTACTACCTCGATGCCAACGCCTCGACCGTGTTCGATGTGTTGCTGGACAATGTCCTGGCGGGGCTCAACGCCCAGACATTCGGCGATGTCAGCACCGAGACCTGGTCTGTGTTCGGGGACTTCACCTTTGACGTCACCGACCGGTTCAGCGTCGCGCTCGGCGGGCGGTATACCGAGGATGAGCGCACATCCCATGTGTTGCGCCGCACCTTCCTTGGCGGCTTCTCGGAGTTCTTTGGCGGGGATCCCCTGCTGCTGGCGACCACATCGGACTTCAACGGGTCTGAGACCTTTGACGATTTCAGCCCGCGCATTTCGCTGGCCTATGACGTCACCGACTCCAGCAATGCCTATTTCACCTATTCCCAGGGCTTCAAGGGCGGCTCCTTCGACCCGCGCGGGCAAACGACAGCCGCCCCCGATTTCGATCAGGATGGCACGGTGAGCGCCCAGGAAGTGTTCGACTTCATGCAGTTCGATCCGGAAGAAGTCGACAGCTATGAAGTGGGCTACAAGGCCAGCCAGTTTGACGGTCGGGTGAGCTATTCGATTGCCGCGTTCTACTCCGACTACAAGGACGTTCAGGTGCCGGGCTCCGTAGGCGTCGACACCGACGGTGATGGCACGAATGACACTTTCACGGGCGTGACAACAAATGCTGGCGCGGCCACCATTCGGGGCGTCGAGTTTGAAGGCCAGGCCACGTTCGCAGAGCAAGTCTTCAACGATGACGACCTGTTCAACTTCAACTGGTCGGTCGGATACCTGGACGCAGAGTATGACGAGTTCATCGATGCCTTTGGCAATGATGTCTCCGACGACCGCGTGATTCAAAACACGCCAGACTGGACGGCGTCTGGCCGACTTGCCTATGACACACCCTTCACGATCGCCAATAATGACGGGCGCCTCCTGCTGAACACGCTGGTCTCCTATCGCGGCGAGTCTAGCCAGTTTGAAACGCCGAACCCGTTCCTCGACCAGGACGCATTCACCCTCTGGGATGCTTCGGTGCGCTGGGAGGCGGCGTCGGGCAATTGGGGCATCAACCTCACCGGCAAGAACCTGACTGATGAGCGCTATATCGTAGCGGGGTACAATTTCGTGGCGATCAATCCGGACGGCAGCTTTACGCCTACGCTGGGCCAGGAAGGCACGCTGACCGCATTTTATGGCGATCCGCGTACCGTCACCGTCGGCGTCGACTTCAGCTTCTAGGCCCAATCCGCCCCGGTCGCAGAGCCGGGGCAGTCAGGACACCGGGCGGCGCCACACTGGCGCCGTTCACCGGGTTCGGTGGGCTGAGGACAGCCAGATGACAGACATCACTTTCACGGCGCCGGACGGGCTTTCGCTTTATGCAAAGTCCCATGGCCCTGTGGATGCGCCCCTGACTGTGTTGTGCATGCACGGTCTGACGCGCAACCACAAAGACTTCGAGCCCTTGATCGACACCATCGGTGGGAACCGGCGTTACATCAGCGTCGATGTTCGCGGTCGCGGGCGATCGGCGTGGGCACCCGATCCGGCAAGCTACACTCCGCTTGTTTATGCCAAGGACATGATCGCGCTGCTCGACACGCTGGGCATTGCCAGGGTGGCCCTCGTGGGCACGTCCATGGGTGGGCTGATGTCCATGGTGATGGCGCGTCTGGCCGGAAAGCGGATCCTTGGCGCCGCCCTGAACGATGTGGGCCCCGTCCTGGAGCAAGCCGGGCTCGACCGGATCGCGGGCTATGCGGGCAAAGTGGCGCCTTTCGCCAGCTGGGACGCCGCTGCCAGCGCCATTGCACACACCCAATCTGACGTTTTTCCCGACTATGGACCGGGTGACTGGATGGCGTTTGCCAAGCGGACTTGCCGCGAGACCAGCACTGGAGAGGTCGTATTCGACTACGACCCGGCGATTACGCGCACGGTGAGCGATGTTCGCCCGAACTGGCGCACGCGGTTTGCCACGTGGGGCCTATTTGCAGCCACCAAACAGTTCCCGCTGCTCGTTCTCAGGGGGGCAACCTCCGATATTCTTTCGGAAAAAACCGTCGCTCGCATGATGCGCAGGCATCCCGATGCCCAATGGGTCACCGTCCCCCGCGTCGGGCACGCGCCGATCCTGGATGAGCCGGTTGCCGCCCAAGCCATAGACGACTTCCTGACACGCCTCGAGCGCGCGCCCTGAGTCTATGCGGGCCGCCGCGGCGAACGTCTGTCTCCATGCCCCTTATAGCGACCCGCGCCTGCAGCCCCACCGCGCGCTCGGCAGGGCATTCTCAAGCTGGCGTGGGCGCAAGGGGCGGGGCGGCCTGCGCCTTTCCGGCCAGGGCATGAACGAACCTCCATCAGCACATCCATCTCCCAGTCCATCCACCTCGCGCGGATATAGCCAGGCGGGTTGCCCGGCCGAAGGCGCGGCGCAGCAGAACGCGAGAAGATGTGCCGGCGGGGCCGCGCGCGCAGCCTCAGATACCGTTCCAGCGCGGGGACCGGATCGGCAAGCACGGCCGCCAGCGCGTCCATCCGCAACCGGAGCCCGGCCGTCGGGCGTGCGGTGACGTCCACGCTGGCTTGCGGGGTGGATCCGGTCGGGTCTGCCAATGGGCCAGGCAGAGGGGAGAGCCGGATGGGATCAGACAGGGAAAAAGGCGCGTTCACCCGGCCCGGCCCGGCGCGCGCGCAGCGGGCAGGGATGGCGCAGCATTCGCCGGCGGCAGGGCCGTGGGCGCAGGCGGCGACGTGAAGTCATGGTCAGCGGCCATGGCGAAGATGGCCCGGCGCGCCGCCGCTTCGGCCAGGCGCAGCTCGGCAAAGGCCTGGCCCCAGGCCGCACCCGCAAGCGATCCGCGCGCAAGGCCGGGCAGGGCGCCGAGCGCCGAGAGCACCCCCGCCACCAGCGTCCATACCCGCTGAAAGGAAACCAAAGCCGTATCCATGCCGCGAAGTATAGGCCCGGGGGAAAAGGGGGCGGATAAGTTTATTGGTGGCGCTGCCGGAGTCTGAAATGGGCGCAAAACCAGACATACGAAATCAGTAAGTTCGAGGACAGGAGTTGGCCTGTTCCAGTCTTTGGCCTTGATCCCTAGATGAGTGTGTTCGGGAATTGAAACGTCATTCGCCCGACTTGAATGTTTGTGTTCACGCCACTCAGAAAACGCTGAAAGCACCGCGAAAGCGGCGCATTCAGGATAACTCCCCCCTTGGTCGCCTTACCGTTTCCACCCATGCAGAAACGGTTGGGGCAAGGCCAAGGGGGCTTCATCCGCTGCTACTGAATACGGACCATGTGGGCGCGGTATTTCTCATCGACCATGCTGCCATCGGGGCGCAGCTGCAGAGTGGTCGTGTCCTGGGACGTCTGACCGTTTACCGTGACGCTCGAGCGCATTTGGATCCGGCCCGGTGCTATCTCCTGAACAGAATAGGCGCAGGCTTGGGTCGAGATGCTGCGGCCACCGGTGCGACCGCCCATGGTGGCGCCGCATTCTCCGTTCAGGCTGTAGCTGACGACCATCATCATATTGCC
Source organism: Pseudomonadota bacterium (assembly GCA_039818165.1). Taxonomy (GTDB): domain Bacteria; phylum Pseudomonadota; class Alphaproteobacteria; order Caulobacterales; family Hyphomonadaceae; genus UBA5336. The sequence continues at coordinate 27,589 of JBCBUL010000020.1, forward strand.
CTGGATGATCCGGTAGGAGGAATTGTTGAAACGGGCCGCGACCGCCGGCGAGGCCTTCGATGCGCCGTGGAAGCCAGCGGCGCCTTGTTGGGGCTGACCAAAGCCTTGGGCATTGGCGGTGGCGAGGCTTGCAGCGGCAATAGCGGCAGCGATGGCTGTGGTGAGGGTTTTACGGATGGTCATGGATGTCTCCTTGGGACTTGGGTTGCTGTTGATGAACCCAATCTGCCGGAAGACTCGCGGCAGCGCTGTGAGGTGGCTCACACGCTGAAAAATCTCATCTTCGGCCGCGCCACCCACCTGCGCACCATCGGCTACTTATCGCAGGATATGGCTTGGCTGCAGCGCGGTCGACGCCGAGCTGGAGATCCTCGGGCGACAGTCTCGCGCCGCAAATGCTTTTCACGTCGACGTTTTGTGGAAATTCAAGAGCAAACGAAAAGGCCCGCGGAACGATCCGCGGGCGCGATTCCAGGAGAAGGCACGCAATCTATCGCGGGCAAGGCTCTCCCGGGCGATGATTCACGTGGAACATGCCCTGTCCGGCTGGACGACCGTTACTGCCAATCATCATCACCTGAATGTGGCATTGGCCGTCAAAGCGCAGTTGTACCGCGTTCTGCATAGGCCGGCCATTCTGACTCGGGGAGACGGCCATGCCCTGGCCGGCCATGCCGTTGAACTGGCCCTGAATGGTGGTCACGCTGCTGCGGGCCTGGAAACGACCAGACGCATCTACCTGAACCTGGAAGGGCGACTGGTCAGCGCCGCCTTGCCAGCTGTAGTACCAACCGCCGCTGAGGGACTGAAGATTGGTGGCACCGGGCGGGGTGAAGCCACGCTGGCCATTGGGATTTTGGGGCTGCTGCATGCCGGGTTGCTGCTGACCACCCTGTCCAAAACCTGGCATCTGGGCGGCAGCTGTTCCAGCAAGGGAGATGACTGTGGCTGCGAGAAGTGTGGTGAAGCGTTTCATGGATCCTGTTCCTTGTTTGTGACGTCTGCGCTTTGGCGACAGGGACAAGATGACAGCGACTGCGCTCACGCGCTGTGAGCTGGCTCACATCGCCAAAAACTCCGTTCTGGCCCAACGCAAACAGCCCGGCATTTCTGCCGGGCTGCCTCCGCGTGCGTCCCTTACACCCTATTCGTGGATCATGTTGATGAAGGACTCATGGGAGTTGGAAGGGCTCTCATAAGGCGAGCTGTTCAGGAAGCCGGTGGGATCGGGATTGTAGACTGAGAATGAATTGTCCTGCCACGCCGGCGTCAGGGCCGAGTATCCGATCATCGGGTCCATTTCGTAGCCGTAGCTTGAGACCACATTGCCGTAGAAGTCGACCTGCGAGTCGTGGGCCCAGGGATCGACGGTGTGCACGTAACCCCACTGGTCGACCATTTCGAGGCCGCCTGAGGACATGCTCGACCAGTCCATGTAGTCCTGGGCGGCGGCGGTGCCCGTGGCAGCGGTGACGAGGGCCAGGGCGGAGAGAGCGATTTTCGTTGCGATGTTCATGGCTTTGTTCCTTTCAGGTTGGTCAGCGGGTTGGTTTGTTGTTCCGCCGATGAGCCTGTTTTGCCCGACCCCCGCTCAGGGCGATGTGAACCGGCTCACACCCCAGAATTTTTTTGATTGCGACGCCTCAGGCGCTGATCGTGTACACCGCAAGAGGCAGGGCCTTGCCCTTGAGGCTCACCTCACCGGCGGCTTGAAACCCGCTCGGTTTGTCGGCCTTTTCGAACAGCGCCCCGTCAATGAGCCCGCGTGTTCCCGTCTCGCGGTTCGCGCTCTCAAGGCGTGAGGCGGTGTTCACGACGTCGCCCATGGCCGTGTAATGGAAGCGCGCGCGAGAGCCGAAATTGCCGACCACAGCCGTGCCGGTTGCCGCGCCGATGCGGGTCACGCCGATTTCGACGCCGCGACCCGCCTGCTCAAGTCGGAATGCCTCGGCAGCCTCATCGAGTGCAGCGACGCAAGCGACGGCCCGAGACGCATGATCGGCCTGCTCCAGCGGCGCGTTGAACAGCGCAACGACGCTGTCGCCGATGAATTGATCAATCATCCCGCCATGGGCCAGTACCACGCTGCCGAGCCGGTCGAGATAGTCGCGCACCAGGTTAGCCCCGTCCGCCGGGTCGAGGTGCTCCATCAGGTCGGTGAAGCCTGCGAGGTCTGTGACGATAACTGAGATGTCCCTTTCCTCGCCGCCAAGTTCGGGCGGCTCTGGTGCTGCCAAAATCTGGCGCATGATGTCCGGGGCGACGTATCGCGCAAACCCGGCTGCCAGGCGGCGTCGCGCAACCGCTGCTGCACCGCCAATGATGGCGAGTTGGCCGAGGGAGGCGATGGCCAGTCCCGAAAGCGTTGCCGAGGGTGCAGCCACCCATCCCGCCTGACGCATAAGCCAGGCTATGAGGACGATCATTGCTACGCCTGCAATCGCGAGGGTCGACCCACTGGCGATCGACCTTGCCATGGCGAACCCCACTCCTGCGCTCAATATAAAAGCGAGGAGCGCGATCAGCACGCCGAACCAGGCCGGCGAGACGCGCAGCGCATCATTGTTCAATAGCGACGCCAGCACGTGGGCCTGCGCCACCACACCGGGTTGGGCGACTGGGCCCGCCACGTGGCCGGGCATGAGCACCGTATCGCCCGTCTGTGTTCCCGTTGGGCTAGCTGGTAGGGCGAGGCCCACCAACAGGATTTTTCCGCGTAACGCTTCCTCCGGAAGCGCGGTATCCGGCGCGAGTGCCTGATAGTAGGAAACCCGCATGGGACCGGGTGTTGGCTGGAAACGAATGTATTGACCTAGGGGTGTCCGGCCTGAGGTGTCGCCGAACACGCGGGCTGCGACCCTGGTAAGGCTTTCGGACTCCATGGGCAATCGGCGCAGCCGACCATCCCCATCGAGTGGGAGTGAGGCAAATCCTACAGCGCGCGCCGCATCGGCAAGAACTTGCGCTGGCCGGGCTTCGGTTTCCACCGTGCCAAAGGGCGTTTCGACAATACTTCGTTCCGCAGCCAGAACGACGGGCCCAAAGGCCACTATCGCTTCGGCAAACCTCGGATCGGCCGGCGTTTGTGCATCAAAAACGATATCGAATACCACCCCCTTTGCGCCTGCCTCTCGAGCCGCATCGAGAAGCTGGGCATGGATGCGACGCGGCCAGGGCCAGGCAAGGCCAACATCCTGAAAACTCTGGGGGTCTATGGCCACGATCAGGAGTTCGTCGCGCAATGCCGCGTCATTCGACACAGATGCCACGCCATCTATGAGCGTATGGTCCAAGCCATCCAGCGCTCCGAGTCTGTCTACAATCAGAGCGCCAAGCCAGGCCAGAAAGCTCCAGCCTGCGGTCAACAAAAGTACCCGCAAATCCCGAGACCGCCCGGCAGGCTTCGCGCCATGGTTGCTGCGGCTTGACATCTAGGCGCCTCCAGAAGCGTCTTACAAAAGGGAGACAAGGACATGACGTCAAGTTTAGCTGTTGTGCGACTCGCCTGCCTTCTTGCGAGCGTGTGGGCTTGGGCGGGCCTTGGCCTTGCTCAGGCCCAGATCCTCGAAACCCGGCAGATGCCCATTGTTGCCGATGTGGTCGATGTGAAAGGCGAGGAGGACTTCACGCCAGTGGAACTTGGTGACTGGCGCGATGTCGCCCTCGGCCAGGACCTCAGCGCGGGAGACCTATTGCGTACGGGCGCTTTCGGCGGGCTTGGGATTGCCTTTGAAGACCGCACTTACATCCGCTTGCATGCCAATTCCCGCATGGCCGTTGCCGACCCCGGGACGACCGGCGGTCCACGACGGTTGCAATTGGATGCCGGGCGTCTTTGGTCACGGGCAAGCCGTCCTGAACAGGGTGTCATCATTGAGACACCAACGGCCACGGCCGCGATCCGTGGAACAGACTGGTTTATGCAGGTGGCTAGCGACGGCACATCCCGGCTTGTGGTTCTGGATGGTGAGGTCCGGTTCTTCAATGATCTCGGCGAACTCCAGGTCAATGCCGGCACGGCGGCCGTTGCGCGCCCGGGCCAGGCACCCGAGTTCGAGCTGTTGGTCATCTCGCAAGACAGGCCGCGCTGGGCGATCACCCCGCGCTCGGATTGGGTGACCTTCCTGCCCATTACGGAGGTTGCAAACGGCACATCGACGGAGATGGCACCCATTTGGAGTGCACTGGCCGCGGAACGCCCCCGCGAGGCAATGGAAATGCTCTCAGCTGCGGGGCCGCGCAACTCAGCCAGCGCCACCCTCGCCGGCGCGCTGGCCAATCTCATGCAACGACAGGCGCAGGCGGCTGAAGCTGCACTTACCGCGCTGCCACGAAACGATCTGTCACCTGCCGAACGCCGACTGGCCGATGCTGGCGCCATTGGCGCAGCGATCGACCTGGCACGCTTTCCGACCGCGGTCGAACGACTCGGCGTCTACAGGGCGAGCCATGGCGAAGACATAACCTCCCTCGCACTCAGCGCCTTCCTTGAGGCCTATGCAGGACGGTACAAAGAGGCGCGCACCCTTGCAAACGTCGCCCCGATCAGCGCGCCGGGCGATTGGCGTGCACCTCTGTTGATCGCTCAGATTGCTACGCTTCAAGGCGATGATACGGCTTCGGCTGCGCAGACCCTGCAGGCGGTAACGCTGGCCCCAGAGGCAGCACCGGCGTGGCACTGGCGCGCACTCTATCTTTCGGCAGCTGGGTCAGCAGACCCCCTGGAAATCCAGTCCGCTCTCCAGCGGGCCACGGCGCTAAACCCGGAGCGGGTCGTCTCCGTTGCAGCCCTCGCCCAGGTGAATGCCGCCCAGGGACATCCCCAGGACGCGTTGGCACTTTACAACACGGCACTCGCCCTCGACCCCACGGAGCCTTTCGCCATTGCCGGGAAGGCCTTCGTGCACCTCACCATGGATCGACTGGACCTGGCTGATGCGACGCTCTCGCCATTTGCCGATTCGCCGCTGATTTCGCACCCTGAAGTCCAAAGCGTGCTCGCCATTCGTGATCTTATGGCCGGGGAGCCTGACGCGGCGAGCCTTGCGGCAGGCCGGGTCATCGCCGCAAGCCCGAACCGGCCCGGCATTGCGCAACTGGAGGCAATTTCCCATTGGCAGGCCAACCGCCATGGCGTTGCGCTCAACGTCATCGAAAACGCCGTTCGCCTGGACCCCAACAATCCGGTCTCTGCGCGGATTGCCTCGGCGATGGCGCAGGACCAATATCGGGCTGATGCGGCCATCGTATACGCCCGGTCCGCCTGGGACGCGAAGCGCCGGAACGCTGCGGCAGGTCTGGTGCAACTGCCCGCCAGCCAGAGCGGGCGCATCGATATCGGCGGAGCCTTCCAATATGCGGGCCTCCCAGCTCAGGGTGAATACTATTCCAGCCTCGCGCTGTCGCAGGCCGACGCCAACAGTGCCTTCGGCTACGCCCAGTTCTTCCCCAATGGTGTGGCCCGGCAGTCCTCCACAAGTATCGGCCTCCTGCTCGATCCCCTGTCCGTCACCTACCCCAACCGGTTCGCAACCTTTTTCCGTGCGCCGATGACACAACAGACTCTGGACGCCTCAGTCAGCATTGGCGCGGACGGGGCGTCGCGTTACCAGCTCACGAGCGACACCCAACGCTTCATCCGGACGCCAGATCAACCGATTGCCGTGGCAGGTTTCCTCACTCTAGCCGAAGACACGGGCCCGGTTGACCATGACACGCGCCAATCAGCGCTTCTCTCCTTGCGTGGGGGCACCGTGCGCGACGGCCAACACAGCTTCATCGGGCGGTTGACACTGGATTATCAAGACGCGGAATTACCCGGCGCATTCGGCAACATCGACCGCGATGACACCGAAGAGACGCTGAATACAGTTGCAGAGCTTGGCTATGTCTTCAGTCATAGTTTCACAGACCGCCTGATGCTGCGGATGACTGGAGGTTCAGCCCGGCGCGCCTTCAAAAATCCCTCGGCTTTTGGAAGCGGCCTTGATCCGCTGGACTATTCCCTGGCGGTTTCGCTCGGATTGCAGAATGCCCAGGACCTGGCGTCGCGCGATCTGTTTGACACAACCTTTAGCGAGCCCAACGCCTTAATCCTCGCGGTCGATGCACCCGCGTCCTTCCCAACGACCGACCAGGTCGGGATCGGATTATTGTCAATTCAAGACGATTTGGACCCCGTTTCCCGGATCAGTAGCGACGCCACCCTGATCTCCTTGCAAGCGAGACAGATACTCAGCCGTGGCGAGGGCGATTTCTCCATTGGTCTCGAATACGGCCGCACCGAAGCAGAGACCCGGATCAGCGAGCTGGCGCTAAGCGTAACCGGAGCAGGGGCCGTTGCCGACTTCGGGGCTGGCGGCGTCGCCATTCCGTTCGACTTGGGTGTCGCCGCGCCGCTTTCCACGGTAACCGATGCCGACCGCAGTGCGCTCCAGGGGCATGCGCTGGGCACTTGGGAGACATCAGCCGGCATGGTGATCGAGGCAGGTCTATTTCCTGTCTGGATCGAGGAAGACTTTTCAGTCCGCGGCATTGAGGCTTCGCTCAGCGAAGAAACGCTCTCGGCAGACCCTCGAATTGGCCTTGCCCTGCGAGGCGCACGCAGCCAGCTGCGCTTTGCGCTTCAGCGCACATGGCTATTGCCCGGCGTCGACAGTATCGCGCCCATCGGCACGCTGGGCCTCCTACCGACGGAGAATATCGGCGTGACCTCCGAACGCACCGATAGTGCGATCCTGCGCCTTGAAGGGGAGGTGACCGAGCGCGTCTTCCTGCACGCGACGCTGGAGCACCAGGACCTTCAGAACGCCAGCACCGGCCTTGCCGGCGAACGGTTGGACCAGGCCGCCTTCTTCGCCAGCAATGCGAAATTGACACGCATGGCGCTGGGTGCAGACATTCGCCTTGAGGACCGTCTTGCCATGACAGCGCTCTATGCCATCAACCGGGGGGAGATTGATGGCGGCGCCTTCGATGGAGCAGACCTTCCGGTTATACCTGAACAGTCAGCACGTCTTGGCCTCACATGGGTCGACCCGCGCTTCTTCCGAGCAGAGGCGTCACTGTCCTATCTGGGAGAGCGGTCCGCCGATGCCGGCAACCTGTTAAAACTGGACGAGGCTTTCGTTCTCGCTGGTGGCATCGCCTTCGAGACGCAAGACAAGTCCTGGCAGCTCCGCTTGGATGGTCAGCTTGTCTCGTCCGATGACAACCCCACAAGGCTGGGCCAGCCAGCATCTGACAGCCGATTGACCATCGGCCTCTCCCGGCGTTGGTAGGCCATTGGGCGTGTGCGCGGCGAGCTAGCGGCCCTTTTGGCGAGCCCCTATAGTTCCAGGTCCATGTCATCGGCTAGAAAATTGATGTGTTCGAGATCCACGAGAACGATACGGCCATCCTCGATGCGCACCACTCCGTCGCGTGACCACTTGGCAACCTGCTTTGACACGCTCTCCCGGCTTGCGGCAATTCGCTTGGCCAGTTCGCCCTGGGTATAGCGCGCAGGCAGGATGATCTCGCCATCGTCGGTGTGTTCGCCACGGGAAGCGAGAATCAGGATTAAGCGCGCCAATCGCGGACCGAGTTCAAGGAATGACACGCTTTCCACAAGCCGGTTCGTTGCCCGCAACCTCTGGCCCAGCACTTTGAGCATATTGACGGCAATGGATGGCTCGGCGTTTAGCGCGGCGTGGAAAGCACCCCGGTCAAGAACGAACACGTCGCCTTTCTCCGCCACCGTGGCATCGGCAGACCGCGGCTCGCCATCGATCAGTGACATTTCGCCAAAGACTCCACCGGTTTCCATGGCAGCCAGGGCGATCTCCTTGCCCTCACTTGTGATACGACTGAGCAGTACCCGGCCCGACAGGACAGCATACAGGCTCTGGCTGTCATCGCCGGTGGAGAAGAGCACTTCGCCGCGCGCCATGGGCCGTGTCCGCCCGCGATCTGCCAGCGCCTCCAGCGCCCGTGCTCCGAGCCCACCAAACATATCGGATACGGCCAGGGCGGCGATGGCGTCTGGACTTGCGGTCATGGTTTTGCGCCTTTCGCTATCGCGCCAAAGTCTATGTCGCCCGAGTTTCGACGCAAGCACCGTACCGGATCACTCCAGCAATGCGAGCGCACTTTCCGGCGAGTTCGAGCCGGACGTCACATCGACTCTGGATGGCTCGAACGAGCGCAGGAGGAGACATTACGGTATCGGGCGACCGCATTAATCCAACTTGGGACTTGGTGTTACGTTTGGGGGAATGATCATCTACCGGGTCACCGGTCGGCCACCCAGCGACAGTGATAATGCAGTGTACTGCTCAAGGCGCTGCCGGTTGATCCTTACGGCGTCACTTTCCAGCGAAGCGACACGTTGTTGGAGTGACAGGACATCCAGCAAGTCACCTTCGCCATTGTCATAACTGAACCGTGTGAAACGGAAGGCCTGCTCAGCTTCAGAGAGCGCAATTCCGATAGCGCGATCCTGTTCGACAAGCGTATCCTGCTCATCAAGGGCGGATTCGACCTCAAGGAAAGCATCCCGCAAAAGAGCCTCGTAACCCGAAAGGGCCTCCAGTACGTCCGCATCAGCCAGATCTACATTGGCCCTGCGCTGTCCTGCATCAAAGATTGGCCCGGCCAAACTGCCCGTTACAGCGCTTGCCCAGCTTGAAGGGTCCAGGATGTCATCAAATGTTGCTGAAGAGCCGTTGATTCCTGCCGAGAGGCTAAACTGGGGTCTCTGAGCTGTGCGCGCCGCATCGGCTCGCAACAGAGAGGCTCGGAATCGTGCCTCCGCAGCGACGAGATCGGGTCTTTTGGCTAGAATATCGAGCGGCAAACCGAGGCCAGGAGCGGCAGGGACGACGGGCAGGGACTCTGAAAGCTCGGTGGACAGATCAGGATACCTGCCCACCAGAGTCTCCAGGGCGCGAAGGGCGTCATTCTCGGCATTCTTCGCTGCAGCAATCGCGCTTCGACTGGTTTCAACGTCTGCACGGATAAGAGCGATATCGCGCCCGGACCGAAGACCTCTCTCGAACTGCGCCTCGATGAAGCGCAGCGTCTGGTCGAGCTGTTCGAACGTGTTCTCGGCGACGCGGGCCTGTTCACGCGCCTCAATCGCCGCCACGTAGGCCTCCACCACGCTGGCCGCGATCAGTCTCCTCGCCCCGTCCAGATCAGCCTCCGCGGCTTCAAGGGACAACAGGTCTCCATCTCTCGCATGTCGCAGTCGTCCCCAAAGATCAATCTCGTAGCTGACGGTCAGGGAGCCCTGATAGAGCGCGCTGGAGGAACCGCCCTCAAAACCAGAGGCCTCTCGGCCAAGGCTATCAAAGCTGAGGGAAGGGAAGAGAGCGGAGCGCGATGCCCGCAACTGGGCTCGGGCACGATCCCTTCGAGCCATGGCTTGGGTCAGGTCGGTATTGTTGCTCAGCGCTTCGGATACGAGTGCACTCAGAAGCGGGTCGTTGAAGGCCTCAACCCAGTCCACCGGAACAGAGTATCCCTGTTCAATGCCCTGCCAGCTCGTCGGAATGGCGTCCCGGTAGGCTTGTGCGGGCTCTGCTGCGGCTGACAGGTCAGCAGGGGGCGTCGCACAGGCGCTTAGAGCAATTGCAGCCGTGGCGACCGAAAGTGTGTTGCGACTATTCATAGCGAAGGACCTCCGAGGGTTTGACGCGTGCCGCTCGCCATGCCTGACCGCCGACTGCGATCCAGGCGATGAGCAGGGTGATGATCAGCGACAGGGTCCAGGGGAGAGGCGTGAGCGGCATCCGTTCCAGAAACGTGCTCAGATAGGCGTTTGCGCTGAAGTAGGCGACGGGCCATGCGATCAGGTTTCCGATGAGAACCGGTATCGTGAAGTCCTTTAGGAGGAGGCGTGTGACCTCGCCCGTGGTGGCTCCCAGGGTCTTTCGCACCCCGATCTCGTGACGCCGCCGGTTCGCGATGAAGACAGCCATGGCGAAAAGGCCAATGAGCGACACAATGAAAGCGAGGACGGACAGTATCAGAAAGGCGCTGTTGACGGCGCTGAAGGTGCGAAAACCAGAGTCGAAAATTTCGTCCATGAACTGGAATTTCGCGAGCGCTTCTGGGTTTCGGGCTTCAATGGCTGCCCGAAGTTCATCAAGCCTCTGCTCAACTCGATTTCCATCAAGTCTCGCCGCGACGAGATAGAAGGATTCGGATGGCCTCAGGACGTAGGCATTGGCCCGGTTCTCGTTTGCCGAGAACACCAGCGGCTTGGGCTCGATCACACCGATGATCTCCAGACGGACCGAGATGCCTGTCGTATCCTGGAAGTTCCGGGTGAAGTAGATGATTTCACCAATCGCCTCACCGGGACTTTCGAAACCCAGCTGTTCCACCAGCGGCGTGTTCACCACGATCTGCAGTAGGTCAGCCGGGTCTTCTGACGCGTAGAGTTCAGACGTGCCATAATTGCGTTCTGGATCGAACACGCGACCGGCTACGAGTTCTGTGTCGAAGGTTTCAAAGAAGTCGAAGCCAACACGGGATTGGAAGACAGAAATGCCCGTTCCGCCGCCATCGGCCTGACGCGTGAAGCCCAAATAATTGTCGTAGTTTGACCAGGGCAGGTAGTCGATCTCGGTCACGCTCTTCACGGCAGCGCTCGAAGCGAGATCATCTCGCAGGGCGTCAGAGCCAATGGCGCGGCTGTCGTCGTCGGTCGCGAAGACAATCACGTCCTCCCCACCCAGATTGGATTGGCGCAGGAAACTGTTCTGGCCATTTACGACTGTGAGCACGATCAGAAGCCAGCTGGCGACGGCAAACTGGGCACCGATTAGCACAAGGATCGCCTTCTTCGGGCCCCCTTTCATCGATCCGGCTCGGACGGCTTCCACCGGGCGCACGCGGGACACGATGAGCACCGGGTAGAGGCTGGCGATAATGAAACCAGGCACACGGCAATCGCCACGACGATCAGTGGTGTGGGCGAACTGAAAAGTCCTGTGCGGAGGTCTATGAAGGTGACTTGGGCGATCAGGGGAGCAGCAAGCCAAATCAAAGCCAGCGATGCGATAGCGGCAATGGCGGCAAGGACCAGAGCTTCGAACCAGTACTGGCCCCAGATCTCGTTCCGGCCGGCGCCAAGCACTTTCCGCATGCCGACTTCCTTCACGTGGCTCGTGGCCTGGGCGGTCGCGAGGTTCGCATAGTTCACACAGGCAACCACAAGCACCAGAATGCCAAGGAACGAGAGCAGCGTCGTGACGGAGAACAGCCCCGAAGTGCGCCCTCCAAACAGCGCCATGTTGATGACCCGCGCCTGGAGCTCGGATATCTTCACGAGGCCAAACTCGAATTCAACGGCGGCTCTCTGGTCCTCGGGAACCCGCCGGTCCAGGAAGGCCGGGAACTGCTGCAGAAGTGCATCCGGGCCGACCGACGCCTCGCTCTCGGGAAAGAGAACGTAGGTGACACCGGTGGTGCCAAGGCACCAATCGTTTTCCTCCAGGTCGGTGGGCCAGCCATAGACGAACTCGAAATGGCCGAGGGATCCCGGGACATCGGTGAAGTGGGACGGTGCCTCAATGTCCTTGATAATGCCCGAAACGACTGGATAAAAATCCTCCACAAAGTTGATTGTTTGGCCCATGGGATCGGCATCGCCGAACAGTTGCCGCGCCGCGGTTTCTGTCAGGACAACCTTGTCGGGGGCGTCCAGCGATCGGTGCGGGTCTCCCGCCACGAACTCGAAATCAAAGATCCTCGTGAGGTCTTCATCTGCCCTCGCGCCCATGAGCGCGGCGCGACGACTTTCGGCCGTGACGGTCCATTCCCGCTTGTTGGCGACCCTTGCCACGGCTTCCAGACCGGGGAAGTCCTCACGCATGTATTTCGCCGCGGCCGGCGAGGTGAGAGGGCGGTGGCCGGTACCGGCGCCGATGCCGAATTTCTGGGTCAGGACATAAGTGCGCTCGGACTTGTCGAACTGGCTATCGCTCATGTTCCAGTATTGCGCCACTCCAAGAGCGGAAATGAAACAGGCAAATCCGAGCGCTAGGGCGAGGATATTCAGCCCTGTCGTGACCGGCGAACGCCGAAATCGACGCAGAGTGGATGGGATGATCTGTGCAATCATGATCAGGCCCTTACTGCGTTAGAATTGAGCCCATCTTCAATGACGCGACCATCGAGCATTCGAATGGTCCTGGCTGCTTTGGCAGCATCCTGTTCGGAGTGGGTTACCATCAGGATGGTGGCGCCTTGCTCATTCAAAAGCCCAAGGAGTTCCATCACCTCAGCGCCATTGGTGCTGTCCAGGTTGCCGGTTGGTTCATCAGCGAGAATCAGCTTGGGATCGGCAATCACTGCACGGGCAACCGCAACACGCTGCTGTTGTCCGCCTGAGAGTTGGGACGGCTTGTGACGAGCCCGGTGGTTCAGTCCGACCAGTTCCAAAGCCTCTCTCACCCGCGCCTTTCGCGTGTCGGCGGGCAGTTTGAGATAGCGCAGTGGGAGTTCCACATTGCCTTCCACTGTCAGGTCGTCGAGCAGATTGAAGCTCTGAAACACGAAGCCGAGATAGCGCTTGCGCAGCTTCACCAGGGCGCCTTCGCCATAGCGAGAAATGTCCTGACCATCGAAGATGTACTGTTCGGCCGAAGGTGTATCGATCATCCCTAGAATGTTCATCAGGGTCGACTTTCCGCACCCCGACGGACCCATGACGGCGACGAACTCTCCCGCCCCGATGTTCAGGTCGACATCATTCAACGCGATGGTCTCGGTGTCGCTCGTCTTGTAGCTCTTTCGAACCTGTTTCAGTTCAATCATGGACATTGTTCTGCTCCGGGCACGCGCGCCCGGTCCCCTTTGAAAACTAACGGATGTAGACGGAATCGGCCTCGGTCAGGCCGTCATAGCTGGAGGTGATCACTGTATCCCCGGGCTGGATGCCCGAAAGGACCTCAACACGGTCGGGATTGCGGCGACCGAGGGAGACGTTGCGGCGTTCCGCCGTTGAACCATCGGGCGAGACGGTCAGCACCCAGAGGCCACCGGTCTCTTCGAAGTAGGGACCGTTCGGAATGGTCAGCGTTTCGACCGTATCGCTGAGAGTGATTCGAACACGGACCGACTGGCCTCGGCGCATCCCTTCTGGAGCATCGCCCAGGAAGGCCAGGTCAACTTCGAACCGCCGGTCCTCAACATTCGGATAGACCTTGCTGACTACGAGCTCAACGGTGGTGTTTCCAATCCGGGCCTCGGCCATCTGTCCCACGGCCACACGACCGAGATAGAACTCATCAATGGAGGCGCGGAACTGGTAACGGTCGACCACATCGATCTGGCCGATACGAGCACCCGGTGCGATGACCTCGCCCGGGCGGAGGTTCAGGTCCGAGACCTGGCCGGAGATCGGCGCCGAAACAGTGAGCCCGCCCAGGCTGGTGCGCATGAGCTCCAGGCCCTCATTCATGCGGCTGACGGACGCCTTCAACTGTTCGAGGTTTCGCTCGGCGCTCTGCCGGTCGCGGGTCTGGGCAGCCTTGAGCATTTCATAGGTATCGGTCTGGTGATCGAGTTCAGTCCTGAGCCGCTCAATCTCTGCCAGCGGGACACCGGTTTGTTCGCGCGGAAGCCGACGTTCAAGGGATGAACGCGTCAACTCGATCTGCAGGGCTGCATCGGCCAGATCCCGCTCATACTGGAGATTCACCTGGTCAAAGTTCATCTCGGTGCGGGCAAGGCTGCTCAGCTGTTCGGTATAAAGCGCCTCGCGGGACAGGACTTCGAGTTCGAGGTCCGTGTTGGCGAGTGTGATGATGGGTTGGCCCGGCACGACCATGGCCCCGTCCTCAATGTGTACCTGCGTAACACGCCCCCCCTCGACAGTGTCGAGAAAGACCGTGTCCTCAGGAACGAGAACCGCCATAACCGGAGCAAATTCTGCGAAGGTGGTGAGTTCAGCCTCTCCGAGCTGGACGCGAGAATGGGAAATCGTCACCGCATTCGGGCCGCTGATCCCATAGGTCGCACCCCCCCCGCGCGCCGATCAAGGCCAGAACACCACCGGCAAAAAGCCCGACCTTGATGCCTTGTCTCGAGGGTTTGATAGGAACATCCATATCAGGTGCAAGCTGAGTAACGTTGTCAGTTTCCACACCGGAAAGTGATCCCGGTCGTTTGGGTAAGGGTTTCATGGATCTCGACTCCATTCACATCAGGGGCACGGAATCGAAAACGGATCGATGACGCGTTTAGGTGTATAAGTAATGTAGTACACTGGTACTGTAGTGTTGCACTAGTGTCAACCGAGTGTTACCTCTTTTGAGGTACCGTACGTGAGTACGTGATTGTCAGGGCTGGAATGCGGAGCTGAAGCAGGGTTTGAGTGATTGGAATGAAGACCAGCCGATCTATCGGCAAATCGCTGACATCCTCGTCAGTCGCATTCTCGACGGGACCTACGCCGAGGGTGAGCTCATGCCATCCGTTCGTCAGATCGCCAGCGAGTTTGATGTCAGTCCTTTGACGTCTGCCAAAGTGTTCCAGGAACTCGATAAAGACGACCTGACCGAAAAACGGCGCGGCATTGGTGCGGAGGTTCGTGCCGGGGCGCGAAAGCGCATGCTGAAGCTTGAACGAGAGCGCTTTCTCACACGCGAATGGCCCGAGATACGTTCAAAGCTCAAGCTCTTGGGAATCAAGCTTTCGGAATTGGATTGAGCGGGCATCGCAATGGGATGAGGGCTCAAAAAGGACGAACGACCAGACATCAGAAATCAGCGATCCCGACGGCTGGAACTGGCCCTTTCTAGCCCGATGTGCGCCTTGTAGCGAGTGGCCAAACGAGACCAGAATGCGGACGCCCAGAAAATCAACTTCGAGCCTAGGTAGGAGTAAACTCGAATTGAGAGCATCAGCCGCTTTTTGCGGATGTCTGTAATTCATAACTACCCCCGAAATACAGTCTTTTGGCGGTAGAAAGAATTCTAGATCTGCTGCGCTGGCGAAGCGCTAACTTAAGACTAAACCGACCTGCAAAATTGATACTGTCTCGGACACTCAGCAGAAGCCAATATCGTATAAGCGCGGCGGGATGAGTGTTTGGTATGACCATGCATTCGCGAGGATGGAGTGGCCTCTAATTCGTTCTGGTCTCTCGTCTAAGCCCGTAAGAAACACTGTACGCTCGACCATGCCGATGGCAGACGCAAATACAGGCCAGTCAGAGGAACCATCAAACGATTCGAGTTCTGATCCTCGAGCCAGATAAAGAGACCTTCACGCTCCTCGAACGCGTCCGCAGCGGTTTGCGTAACGGCGAGTTCGCACTTTTTTGTCAACCCAAAGTCGACGCTCGCTCCAGCAAAGTTGTCAGTGCCGAAGCGCTATTGAGTTGGATTTGGCCAGAGCCATCGGACATGCAACCATGCTTCCCCCATTCAGGGGTGAGACTGAAGCTGTTGATTCATATCGCGCCGTCGTCCACCTTCCAGAATTAGCGTGGCGAGTGTCAAAATGTCTTGAGAGACGGTTTTTTGAAAATTTGGGAAGCGACATAAGATGTTTTGGCGATTGGTGTTTTGGGTTGTCTTTGTAGCGTTTGCTTACGGTGCCCAAGCGCAAGAGGCGGCAGAAAAACCCAATATTGTCATCATTCTGGTGGACGATGCCGCCTTGATGGATTTCGGGGTCTATGGTGGCGAGGCGCGAACGCCCCATATCGATGCTCTGGCCGCTAGCGGGGCCATGTTCACGCAGTACCGGACTTCACCGCTTTGCTCGCCGACGCGGGTCATGCTGCTGACGGGCATGGTGAACCACCAAACAGGCGTTGCAACCATTCCCGAAGTGCTCCCGCCGGAACACAAGGGTCAGCCGGGCTATATCATGGCGCTGGAGCCTGGCGTGCTGACCCTGGCCGATCGACTCCGCCCGGCGGGCTATCGCACGCTGATGACAGGGAAGTGGCACCTCGGAGAAGTGGCCAATGAGATGCCCCAGGCGCACGGCTTCGATCGTTCCTTCGCCTTGGCCGCGTCAGGCGCAGACAATTGGGAAGACAAGTCTTACATGCCGTACTACCAGGACGCGCCCTGGTGGGAAGACGGCGTGGAGGCAAGCCTGCCGGAGGATTTCTATTCCTCAAGCTTCATCGTCGACAAGATGATCGAATATCTCGGTGAAACGGACCCCGAAAAACCCTTTCTCGCCTATTTGCCGTTCCAGGCCATCCACATCCCGGTGCAGGCACCTGCGGAATTCATCGCCAAATATGATGGGGTCTATGATGAGGGCTGGCATGTCCTGCGCGACGCCCGACACCAGCGCGCACAGGAGATCGGCCTCATTCCAGAAGGCGTGCCGCTGACGCCCATGGAGCCTGGCGCGCGCAATTGGGATGACCTCAGCGATGAGGACCGTGCACTCTATTCCGCCATGATGGAGGTCAATGCGGCGATGATGGAAGCGATGGACCACCATATCGGCCGCTTCATCGCGCACCTGAAAGCCCAAGGCGAATTTGAAAACACCATCTTCGTCGTCACGTCTGATAATGGGCCTGAGCCCAATCGCGGGGACAAGGACTGGCGGCTTTCCCTCTGGCAGCGGATGAATGGCTATCATATCGATCTTGAGGGCGTCGGTGGTGTTGGCAGCTGGGGCTTTATTGGGCCGGAATGGGCGACGGCGGCCGCCTCGCCCGGCGCACTTTATAAATTCTATGCGACCGAAGGGGGCATCCGTGCACCGCTGATCGTGTCCGGCCCTGGCATTGCGCCGGCGCGGGTCGATTCTCCTGCCATGGTGACCGATATCACCCCGACGCTGCTTGAATGGGTCGGGGTTCCGCCCGCGCCAGCAGACGCGAAACCGATGACCGGCAGGTCCTTGTTGCCAGTCCTTCTGGGCGAGGTGGACAGTGCTTATGCGCCAGATGATGTGCGCGCCATGGAAGTGTCCGGTAATTCTGCGCTCTATAAGGGCGACTACAAGATCACTCGAAGCATGCCCCCCGTCGGTGACGGGCAATGGCGCCTGTACAATATGGCCTCAGACCCCGGCGAGACGCGCGATATCAGCGGCGAAGAACCGACTGTGTTTGAAGACCTTCGCTCTGAATACGCAGCGTTTGCAGCTGATGCCGGCGTGTTGGAAATGCCCGAGGGCTATGATTCCAGCGTTGCCGTCGGCCAGAATGCGATCGCGCGTTTCTTTAGCCACAATCGCGGCTTGCTCGTTGGGTTGGGCCTGCTTCTGCTGGCTTTTGTTTATGGCGTGTATCGGCTTGTGCGATTTGGTTGGAGACGGCTGGCTACTTGAGCGGAGCGCAAGCTTAACAGTCTGCGCGCAGGCCCCTACGTCCGATTGCCTGTTACGGGACACAATGGCGTCTTCCCAGTGCGCTTCCCGACGACTTGATATAATGGCACTGTGTGTGCCATTATGCAGAGCTCGAATACGCGTGGATGGGAGAGCCGACCATGCGCCTGAGCGCCCAGGCAAAGACCCTGGCAGGACAACGAGACTCATAGGGGAGACGAGGATGAAGGTTGTAAATGAGGTGGTTCCAAGCGATCCACACCAGCTTGAACAGATGGCACAGCCGGGACCTGATGGCCCTGTTTTCATGGTCAATCTCCTCAAGTTCAAGGAGAAGGCGGCGTATGCAGACGGCCGTGAAACAGACCTGACCGGGCGCCAAGCCTATCAACTCTACGGAATAGGTGTTGCCGGCCTGCTTCCGGAATTCGGCGGTCGTCTTTTCTTCATGGCGGATGTCACATTCCTTTCCCTCGGTCAGGTCGAAGAGCTGTGGGACGAGGTGGCGATTGCGGCCTATCCCAATCGGGACGCGCTTTTGAGAATGAGCCAATCTGACGAATGGCGAGCGCTTGCCATTCACCGCGAGGCGGGGCTTGCGGGGCAGTTGAATATTGAAACGGTGGTGCCTGAAATGGCCAAGGCACTTCCTTGGATGGAACTGTTCCTGAAGGGGATGGACGGATGACCTGGCTGTGGCGCGGATTGATTGGCTTGCTCGTTCTGGCCGCACTCGCCTTGCTTGGTTTCAACCTTTTCAAAAAGCAATTGGCGACGCGCGCTTTCGATCGCGTCACGGCTGAACGCGTCGGTGTTGACCAGAGCGAGGCGCTGCCAGACGGGCTGCACATCTATCTCTGTGGCACCGGATCGCCGATGCCCGATGCCACCCGGGCCGGGCCATGCCTCGGAGTGCTGGCTGGCGACAGGGCCTACATATTTGACATTGGATCGGGTGGTGTACGCAATCTCGGTAGCATGGGTTTTCCCATCGGCAAGCTGGAAAGCGTGTATCTCACGCACCTGCATTCAGATCATATTGATGGCCTGGGTGAGTTGATGACGATCGCCTGGGTTGGGGGCAGCCGGTCAGAACCTCTGCCGGTTTTCGGACCGGTTGGAACGTTCGAAGTTGTTGCAGGCTTCAACATGGCCTATCGGCTCGACAGCACCTATCGAATTGCTCACCACGGCACGGAAGTGGCCAATCCGGCTGGAAGTGGCGGCGTGGCCAGAGAGTTTGAGGTTCCTGCCGGACCCGCAGGCAGGACTGTCGTGTTCGAAGACGCAGACCTGAAAATCACCGCTGTGAGAGTTGAACATGCGCCAATCGAACCGGCATTCGGCTTCCGGATAGATTACAAGGGCCGGTCCGTCTCCATCAGTGGGGACACGACCTATCAGCCGCGTTTCGTCGGTCTTTCAGAGGGTGTGGATGTAATGCTGCACGAGGCGCTTGATCCCGAGATGGTTTCAACAATCGGAGAGCTGCTGGCTGAACGGGGCCAGGCCAACAATTCCAAGATCTTTTTCGATATCCTCGATTATCACGCCTCTCCGGAAGATGCTGCGCGGTCGGCAAGCGAAGCGGAGGTCGGTCACCTTGTGCTCTACCATCTGGTTCCGCCCCTTCCTGTGCCGCTCGTCGAAACCGTTTTCCTTGGAGACGCGGCTGACGCGTTCTCGGGGCCGATTACTGTCGGCAAGGACGGAACGCTGATAAGCTTACCAGCAGGGAATGATACGATCTCAATGCGCAAGATATTCTAAGAGCACATCTGAAAGGGGCGGGATGAGCCCGCCCTAAAGATGAAAACGAAATCAGCGCCGTACGCTTAGGAAGTCACGCGAGCACCATCTCAATCGCCTAAACCAGCTTCAAGCGCCGGTATCCCACCTTACGGAATATCGCGAACGACACGGAAACCGATATGGTTTGATGAGAAGTCGGTTTCTTGGGGTTGGCGCGCCGCCGGGCGATAGCGGCGGCAGTAATTGTCGGCACACAGATAGGAACCGCCTTTGAGCGTATGAGTGCCTTCGCCGAATGGCGTGGCGGTCCACTCCCAGACATTACCGATCATGTCGTGGAGGCCCAACCGGTCTGGCGCAAAGCAGCCCACGGCCGCAGCGCCGGTAAATCCATCATCTCCGGTGTCGGCGATCGGGAAAATCCCTTGCCACGTATTGGCTCGCGGGCCGGTGTCGCCGAACGCGCCTGAAAACGGATTGTCAGGATCCGGCAAGCCAAGGCTGGCGGCGTACTCCCATTCAATTTCGCTTGGCAATCGCGCGCCAGCCCATTCTGCATAGGCTTCTGCATCACGCTTCGTAACATGGACGACAGGCCATTGGTCTAATCCGGATACTGAGCTTCCTGGCCCTTCTGGCGTTTTCCACGTCGCGCCGGGCAAGAGCGCCCAAGGCGCGGCGTTGACGGGCCGTTCGCCTGAATGTCGAAATACGGCTGAGCCTGCATCGTGGCGACCATCGAGGACGCCTTGCTCCGCTTGCGTCACGTATCCCGTAGCGTCCACAAACGCTGCGAATTGCGCATTCGTGACTTCGTGAACTTGGATGCTGAATTCTGCCACCTGCACACGGAGGCTCGGCAACTCCTCTGGGTAAAGCGGTGAGGCGCCCTTCGTGAAGCTGCCGGCTGGCACGTCCACGAAGGCTCCCATGTCGCCACTGGCCAAAAAGCAGAGGCGGGCCGCACGCTCGTCTGTCGCGACCTGCGGCGCGCAGCCGTGGAGCGCGAAACCAAGGGCCATTGCGATCGCCTGCACGGCGCGCATGCGACTATTCCACATCGATATCTGCGATCAGCGCGGACATGATCCGCTTGATCGTCGCCGTTGCAGCTTCGACGGACAGGGACTGGTCCTCGCGCAAGCGTCGCCACGTCGCAAATGCGTGATTGACTTCAATCGCCGCGAAAAGCGTCTTGTCGGCGACCACGGTCTCCGGAAGGATCGATTGAAGCGTGGACCGCACAAGACTGACTTCATAATCGTACTGCCGCATCAGAAACTCGGACCCAAAACGGCGAGCGAGAAGCGCCACCTGCATCGGAAAGACGAGCTCGTAAATCTGCGCCTTCCGGTCGACGGCCTCCATCAAGCGCCCCCGCCAATCGGTCGCTTCATAGGGCGCAATCACCATGGGCATGACGAGTTTCTTCAGGTCCTCGGTCATCTCTTCGAAGATGGTTTCCATATCTTCGAAGTGACGAAACACGGTCCGCAGTCCGACACCGGCACGGTCGGCGACGTCTACAGCGGATGGGCGAATGTCACCCTCGCGCAGCAGCTCGAACATGGCTTCGATGATCTGTCTGCGGCTGCGTTCGCTGCGTTGGCGGCGACCATCAGCAGTATCTGCCTCGTACTCAGGCCATGGGCTTTTTCGTGTTCGCGCTGTGGTCATGGTTTCTACTCAACTGATTCAAACTGGGATGCACGCAAG
This sequence comes from Pseudomonadota bacterium, assembly GCA_039818165.1. GTDB lineage: Bacteria > Pseudomonadota > Alphaproteobacteria > Caulobacterales > Hyphomonadaceae > UBA5336. Next base: position 48,361 of record JBCBUL010000020.1, read on the forward strand.
GCCGCCATGACGCGCGAAACGCTTTCCCAGGCGGCCCAACCGCCTTCAGTTCGGCCACCAGGCGTACTCGTCGCCTTCTACAGCGGTTTCAGCCCATGTCTTGTCAATCGCCCGCGCGCTCTCGATTGTATAGTCATAAAGCGGTGGGACGGCGCCCGCTTGATGGTCTTCGATAAGCGCTGTCAGTTCTGCCAGTTTGTCCGGGCGCGCATCTGCGAGGTTGTTCTGCTCAGTCGGATCTGCCGCGAGATCGAAGAGCCATGCTTTTTCCTGCCTGCCGTCGATCTGGAGTTTCCAATCCCCCGCACGCACAACCTGAACGTATCCGGACTGCCAGAAAATGGCATCATTGGGCCGGACAATCTGGCCCGTTCCCATGGCCTCGGGAAGCATGTTCCGGCCATCAATCACGACGCCCTCCGGTAAAGGCGCGCCCGCCGCGGCAGCCAGTGTGGGCATAACGTCGATATGCGCCACAGGTGTCTCCACGACTGTGTCGGGTGAAATCTGCGCCGGCCATTTTACGAACATGGGCACCCTGATCCCGCCTTCAAACAGGCTGAGCTTCCAACCTCTGTACGGCGCGTTCAGCTCGGGCAATCCGACATATCCGGCCCCGCCATTATCACTGCTGAGCACGACGATTGTGTTGTCTGCGAGCCCCTCCGCTTCGAGCTTTTCGACGACGCGGCCAACGCTGCGGTCGAGCGAACGGATCATCGCCGCATAGACCCGGTGCCGGTGGGGTTCAATTTCGCCGACGGCCTCATAATCCTCTCGCGTCGCTTGAAGGGGCGTGTGGACGCCCCAATGCGCCAGATAGAGGAAAAAGGGCCGATTCTTGTTGTTTTCGATGACATTGAGACTTTCATCCGTCCACCAGTCAGTAAGGTAGCCGCCTGGCTCGAAGGGGTCGCCGCCATTGTACGAGGCGGCGTATTGCATAGCGGCCCAGAGAAACTGGTCGATGGGGTCAAAGTCGAGCTTTGCATTGACAACGCCGGGATCGTCCTCCGGCAGGAAAAGACCACTTTGCATAAGCAGGCTTTCATCAAAGCCCTGCGCGTTGGGATCCATTTCCGCGTTCCGGCCGAGGTGCCATTTGCCGATGTGTACGGTGTGGTAGCCCTGATCGCGCAGGAGCTCGGCAATGGTGATCTCGGAGCCGGGAAGACCTTGTTCCTCAAAAGGCAGCTTGGTGGCGTTTGGATTGCGGTTGTAATCGACCGGGGGGAGAATTCCGGTATCCATCGAATTCGCTATCGTGGTGACAACGCGGCCCATGCCTTCCACGATGGGTGTGAATTCGAAACCCGTGCGTGTTGGATAACGCCCTGTCATCAGCATTGCCCGTGAAGGCGCGCATGTGCCCGTGCCGGAATAGGCTTGGGTAAACAGCGCGCCATCGGCGGCCAGTCTGTCGATATTGGGCGTTGGGACATTGCCTCCGGCAACACCACCCCCAAAGGTCGAGATGTCGTTGATTCCGAGATCGTCGAACAGGATAAAGACAATGTTCGGAGGGCGCTCGTCTGGTGGCAGGTCGGCTGTGGACGGGCCTTTGTCCCATTCAACGGGGCGGTATTCGGCCACCTCGATATGGTTTGCTTTTACCCGGTTGAGTACGACGTGATTGATCAGTGCGGTCCGGTTGAACCAAGCAATGGCTCCCACGCCGATGATTAGGATAAGAAGGCCGGTCAGTATTTTTTTCCACATGGGCGGGTCCTATTCGAATAGCTGCACGCAGCCTGTGCCGGCCAAAATGGCATTCACGGCGCCGCGTTCATTGCCAGACAGCGAAGCGTGAGCCTCTCGCATCCAGCCGAGGCATTTTGCCTGATACTTGAAGACGGGCTGGGTCCAGGGGCGGCCATCGATCTCGGTTTCAAACGTTGCGTCACCGGCCATTACGGCCTTTGCATTGGCAAGCATGGCCGGTGCGTAGGTCCGGCCGATTTCCGAAATCAAAGGCGCAAGGGCCTCGGGCGCTTCATCGGCGTCAAACCAGTCTTCATCGGATGGTCTCACACCTGACAGGTCATCCATCAGGTCCACCCAAGCCCGCACACGCTGGGACACGCGCTGGGTAATGGCCGCGGAGGTTGGCTCGACAATGGCGAGCTGGGTGAGTTGCCCAAAGATCGCGAAATCCGCCGCCGAGGGCCGCGCGCCGAGGACATATCCACGTCGGGCGATCAAATCATCCAGAATGCCAATGAAGCGTTCGTAGGAGTTTTCGATGGTCTGCGCCGTGACGTCATTCGATCCAACGACGTAAAGCCGTTCAATCTGGCGTTTCGCGAACTGTTCGGCCAAATTCCGCGCCGTTTCCTGATCGGCTGTGTTTGAATTCCAGAAAACAAGAAGCGGCGCGGCGTTCTTCCAGTCCGCCTCATAGGCCCAGCGAAAGTGAAACATGGCCTTTGTCAGCCATTCATCCGCATAGTCTTCGATCAATGCATTGAGGAATTTCAAGGCGGGGTCCATTGGAATGACGGAGCGATCCGGATGGTCGTTCTCAAGCCGTCTTATGATCGGCGTGGAGTCCGTGACAGGAACGCGCGCGCCATCGTCTCCATCGGGGAAATAGAAGGTCGGCAAAAGACGGACCTTTGGCTCCGGGTATCCCTCGGGGATGCTGGAACGCCCCCAATACACAATGTGTGCAATACGCCTGTAGCGCATAACGCCGATCATCTTGCGCGTGTAAGGGGAGCCGGGCGCGCCCGTGAGCTCGATATGCCCGTTGCCTTTCATAGATGGCCTCCCTCAACAGCACGCTAAGTAATGACCCGCTGAGTGTCAATAAGTGGCTATTTTGCGTGGTATCGGAAACAGGCTTCAGCTCTCTCAAACTCAGTTTTCGAACTGAATCTCCAACACCGGGCATACTTTGCCGACGGCCTCGCCAAGGCAGGCCCGGGTCACAAACTTGTGCTTCGAGCGCGGGGCGCAAATCACAACAAGCGGCGGGGGCCGATCATCTTCACAGGCTTAATTTTGCCCATTTCGGACGGTGGCCTCCTGGGTAGCGAACGGCTGGAAGCTCCCGAAACTGACGCTGACGCCATCATCTATGCGAGGCCCTTTTCGTTTGAGCGGTTTACATTATCCGAGCGGCGCTAAGTCAGTTTCGGCGCTTTAGTCGTTTGAAAGATCGAGAGACTTGATGGCCTCTTCGAGGAGGATGTCGCGGCCATTTCCGAAATCGGCATTGATGAGACTCGCTTGCGGCTTCCAACGATGTCGGGGTGTCTCGTCCAGATGGTGGAGGTCGTAGGTTGGCACCCACACTTGGAGACCGGACTCCGGCAGGTCTATCGGCTGCGTTCCGCCGGCAAGACCTGCCATCGCACTTCCCATCACTTTCGCGCGCCCAATGCCGTCTAGCCCGATGACAATTCCCTCACCCATACTACCCGTCCAGCGCCCGCACAGAACCACAATCGGCTTGTCGTAGGTCCACGGACCACGCGGCAGGATTGTACTCGTGATCGAACTGCCATCCCCATACACGGCAGTCTGGTAACCGACCTCCTCGCTGATGAGGCGCCCCAGAATGGGTTCCGCCACCCCAGTGTTTCCTCCGCTGGGCGTATCTCTCAAATCAAGTATCAAAGCTCGGGTGTCGCGAAGCGCATCTAATGCCTGATCATAGCTTTCGATCGTGCTCTCGTTTCCGAGGCTGTTGTTGTAACGGATGTAGCCTATTCCGGACGAGATGATCTCTGAGGAAACGGGAGAACGCGTCGGAGTGGGTATCGGGTCCCCCAGGTCTAGCGCGCGTGTGGTGCCATGCCGCATAAGTTCGATACGACGCGGCGCATTATACCGGCCCGCAATTGCCGCGTTGAGCGCCCACAGTTTCCTGTGTTCAGGGACCTCGCCGGTCACAGTATGGACACGGCGCTTCCAAAGCGCATGCGGCTCATGGCCGTTGAAGCGTAGTAGCTGGTCGCCGATTTTAACGTCGGCCTCAGCGGCACCGGACCCTTTCCGGACCGCTGCGACGACGAAATTTCCGTCGATCAGATCAAACCAAAGATCGCTACCCGATGGAACAAGTCTGGGTGACGACAACGTATTCGAACTCAGATTGACGTGCGGGTCGTAGAGGTCGTCGAGCAACCGCTCGAAAACCGCTATTCTGTCTCCGAGACTCGTAGTCTCAAGGATGTCCTCTGAGGCACGCGCACAAGCGTTGTCCCAATGCCCAGAGCGTTCCCGGAAATAGGCGTATCTGTTTCGAACTTCGGTGCACAGGGTTGATACATCCAATTTGGCTAAGCGTTCCGCTACGAGAACTGGCTGGTCTGTAGATGGAAGTTGAGCGCAGGCGACTAAACAGGATACCGCGCAAAGGCCGTATATTGCTCGGGTAATGTCAATCATGCTTCGTTTCTCCCATGTGTGAATCCGCGATCAGCTAGCGGGGACAGTTCGCGACTGCATCCCATCCGCGGTGCCGCGCCAGACACAGCGTGCGCTCTGGTATATTCGGATCCTTCCAGACAATCAGACCATCGCGTTCTCCCAGGGCGAAATGGCGGAATGCGATGCCTTCACTTCCAACAAACTTGGCTGCGACGCGAACCACAATCAGCGTGTCATAGTGCTGATTGACTGCTGTTCGCGAAACGATTGGCGGGAGGCCGTCGTCTGATGCAGCCAGATAGGCTACTGGTACACGAAAGGGAGCGCCCAATTCGATGGTCTCCAGGTCTTCTTTGAAAACCGGGATGTCTGCGGCCTTTGATCGCTGAATGGAATTGGATTTGTCGATGGCCGATGTCGCCGGCAAAGTGACCGGTGAGAGAACGAAACCAAGGGCGATTGCGGGCGCAAACCCGATGATGGTTGCAATCTAATTCCCGCCATTTGTATCGGACGAATTCGATTGGGCTATGTCAGCGGCGCTTGGATTGATGGCGACTAAAGCTTCGAATTGGCCGACCTGTTGTCGCTCCCAAATGGCGATTTCAATGGTATCAAAGCCATTGGCGTAGGGCACGTTCGCTTCGCTCGCAGAGCCCATAAGCTGATACGAGTCGATGGGATCGTTCATAATCAAATCGAGCGCACCGTTCTTGAAAACCAGCAAGCTCCCCCGCCGCCATTGATTGTTGCCGGGGCGCAAAGTTCGGGGAGCCGCTTGCGTTACAGCCGCGCGATCAATCACATAGTGCTCAATGCGATCGCCTGTCGCGGACAGATAGCCCAATTCGTAACGCAGCACCGATCCATCTAGGTCGAGGCGTAGGGCTCCCGCCACATCGACAATCCCCAATCCATTGAGGTCCGCCGCTTCCAGCGTGACAACAAGGTCCGGCTCTCCAAACCGATCGGAAAAGTCGCGTTTCTGGTCAGCAAAAGACCGGTGCGGCGAGTTTGCGCAACCGATGAAGGCGGCAACGCAAACGAGCGCGGCTAAGAACTGCAGGAACCTCAATGCCTCAACCATCTTAAAAACGTTTACGCAGTTCGACCCGCCAGCCGAGCCCGACAGGCTCGATCAAGTCTTCTTGGAAGAGCAAAGGGGTCTGCCCATTGAGGTCTTGAACCTGGGTGATGCTGTCGAGCGCATTCGCAACGCCGAGGGTCAAACGTGTCTCTTCCAGAATGGGCAACGCATCCAAAAGATCATCGGCATAGTTCAGCTCGTAGGACAGGCTCAGAACGGCGCGAAGTGTGTCGGAGAAGTCCAAGGTGCCGACAGAAGTGCGAAGCTCACTTGCACTTCGATACTGCAGCCCTGTGTAAAATCCCCAGCCTTGATTCCAGCGATAGTAGCTGAAATCGACTAAATGCTTGGCGGGTGGGATGAGGGTTTCGAAGCCATCACCACCAAGAAGGTCGAGGGTCGGGCCATCTTCGACGAGCTTTGCTTCATTCTCGATCACCCATCGATGCACAAGTGAAAGTCTTGAGGCTCCTGGACGACCGCCACGGCGACGGCGCTGCTCTGCGGTCAAGGGTTTGCTTGCCCGTTGCGCCTTGATCGGGATGGACCAACTGAAGGACGATTTGAGCGTCGTCTCACGTGTCAGTGCTGCGGAGATGGCGCGGCGGTCAAAAGTGACCAGCGTGCCATCACTGTCTCGTTCGACGCGGTCTGGGAAGGCCGATTCAAAGCCAAGCGAGGGATGCGTGACGGAGCGAATGTCATTGAGTGTTTCGATCGAAACCAAGTCCGAACCGAAGTTGAGATCGCGCTCTTCCCAGGGCTTCCACGCGAAGCCAATTTTCCAGGTTTCGCGTGTAGCGATGGCGAGATCCCCATTGCCGCCCTGAATCGTGGTGACGAGGACTGTTTCTTCGTTTTGTGGGTCGTAGACGGCCTGATTGAAGGCTGGAGAGGGCGCCGAATTGAGTTGCGATAGCGACGGTGCTGTCTCCGCATTGTCAAATGAAACAATGAAATCGAGCCCTTCTACCGGTGTATAGGTGCTCGAAATCCCCCATTCTGTTAGCTGCCCGACATCTGAAAGCTCAGATAGTCGCCCTGTTGTGCTCAGCGACAGCCAACCGAAAGGAACGGCGACGGGTTGGTTCAATGTCGCCTGGACATAGGCTTGGTCGCGTGAGCGTTCTGCGCCGACATGTTCGCCAACGAAACGACTGCTGGAGGTATTTGTTTCGCCATTGAGGCCGATGGCGCCACTAAGCGTGGTGAACCGGTCGGCGGTGTCCCAAAGCCTGAGGCTGGCATTTCCATCAAATCGCCAGAGCTGATCTTCTGAAGAGACGATAAGTGCGTCCATCTCGCCCGACACATCGATCCTCGTTGTGCTTTCCCGGTTTTCAAAGCTCGCCGTAACTGACCAGAGATTCTTTCCAAGGCCACTATTGAGGGAAAGGTTAGCGTCGAACGCTTGGCTATCGGTGCGCTGGGCCAAGGGATCGCCGAGCATGTCCAAACCAAACAATCGTTCGGTGTCCTGATCTTGCCATCTCAAGGACAGCGTCCCAACGGCATTTGCGGGAAGTTCAAAGGACCGCAGACCATTCAGGGTGAGGCTCGTATTTTCTGGAAACAGGCTGCGTGTGCTTTGGTCCAGCCCGCTTTCGAAGGGCACGATTGAGCGCTCTGACTCAAGCAGCGCAGAACTCGCCGTGTAGTTGGCGCCGAAACTGGTCCGATCGCCGCCGTTAATCACCACCCGCGAAAGGTCTATGGTGTTTGAAAGGGTGCCGCCAGCGCGCGGCGCCTGGGTGCGGGTGTTAATCGGGATGATGTTGAGGTCAGGCTTCAACACGAAGTTGATCACGCGTTGATTGGCCTGGAACCCATAAGCAAGCGAGGCTTCTTCAGGCAGAACCTCCACCCGCGCCAACGCTTCCACCGGGTAGTTATCGAGTTCGCGAAACCCGCTTACCCGCCTGCCATTGACCAGGACCACCGGTGGCTCATCTCGGCTACGTTTCCCGCTGGATGTCTCGGCTTCGATGACCCTCAGAAGTTCACCGATGGAGGAAACGCCGTATGCAGCAATATCGGACTCTGTCAGAACAAGCTCAGGTGTGAATTCCGATATCGATCCACCGACAATGCTGGATCCATCAACCGCGATCTCATCGAAAACAAGATCGGTTTGATCTGTCGACAGTATATCGGGATCGTCGGTCTGCCCATCGTCTTGAGCGGCGGCCTGGGGCGCCATGACCAAGGCCGCCGCGCAAAACAGGGGGCGCCAGGATATCTGACCATTGTGCACCTGCCGCGTGCTTGTTGCGTTAGCCACCGGTCAGCTCGATAGTGATGGTGCGTGGTGCGCCCGTCCCTGGCCCAGTCAGGACGAATTTCATCTGATCAAAGCGCGGCGGCCCAAAAAAGCCTCTTGCATTGCTGCTATTTCCAGTGGGTTCAAACGGTATCCCACGCGTGTCGAAGTCGAGAGCCCCATTGTCATTATTGTCGTGGAAAGCGCTGATCGCGTAGATGCCAGATTCAACGTCAGGAAAAGCCAGCACGGCCCCCTCAACTGCGTCCACTCGCCCGTACGATGTGCACGGTTCTTCGCCGAGCTTCGCATGCTCTTCCTCGGTGCAGAGGCTCGCCCAGATCATGCCGGTCTCGGACTTCACGCCTGTGAATGTGACGCTGACTTGGTGTGTGCCCGGCTCAATGGTGGGATCAGCAGATGAGCACCCTGCTGACAACACCACGGCCGCGAGACCAAGTGCGACGGTTTTGGTCGCGAACTGAACTTGACGAAAGACTGGCATATCGTTCTCCTTTTCTTGATCAGACCGTGTCGGCCTGAGCAAAAAATCGCAGTAAAACATAGATGGGGAAGCTGGTTTGGCAGAACGGCGCTCTGAAACTGATCAATGGTCCGCAATGACCGCTCGTATCGGACGAATGGTCGATGGTCGCCTGCCCAGCGGTCGATCGGTGATGATCATGGCACTGCCCATCGTCTTAGGAATCGGCGCTGGCTTGGTTGGGCCGTACGGGACGTATGTATATTCCCCCATCGGAGCCCGACTGATCTACTGGACTCTCATCATGATCTGCTCCTTCGCGCTATGGGAGCTGATCCACAGTATCGGTAACGCAGTGCTTCCAAACTGGCCTCGGAACTGGTCCGGAGTCATCATCGCGTTGCCATTCTCGCTATTGAACCCGCTGGCTCTGGTCTTAATCCATTCAGGGTTGAACGCGGTGAACGGTTCGCAGTTTCCAACGGCCTGGAGCCGGTTTGTGGTCTCGCACCTGTTATTGTCGCTTCTCGTTATTCTTCCCACGATCGCTTTATCGCGCCGACTTCTCGACGATGCCAGCACTGCCGGCGGCAGCGACGCAATCGATTTTCTAACGGAGAAGCTGCCCAGGGGGCTGCGCGGCTTTCGTCCCTTCGCGATCTCAGCGGAGGGAAACTATGTACGCGTCTATACACCTGCGGGCAGTGACCTGGTGCTCTCGACTTTCGAAGATGCCTTGAGGGCGGTGTCGGGTATCCCGGGCGTTCAAACCCATAGATCATGGTGGGCCGCCGCCGCCGAGATGAAACGGCTCACGCGGTCAGGGTCGAGCTTTGAATTGGAGTTGAAATCGGGCCTGAATGTGCCCGTTGGCAGAAGACGCCGTTCCGCGATCCAGATCATCCTGGATCAAACCGAAGCGGAGCAAGCAAGACGGGTCGACGACTAACATCAGACCGATGCAATGCAGCCAAACACCTGACATACCGTTGGCTTACTCAAGCTGACACTCGTTGCGGAGCACGAGTAACTTTGACGCCCGATATGCTTGGCCTGTCGCAGTCTGATCCAGCGGTCGGTCCTTGGCAGGCATGCAATCGACTGGCCGCTTTGGTGGAGTCCCGCCGTTGACGCCACTGGCCGTGCTTCGGGCGTCTCTGGCCCTTTTCAGACTCTGGTTTCGACCAAGCCCAACGGCAGGAAACACCCCGAAAGCAGACGTAAATTCTGGTCGCGCAGATACCTGAATTTACGACAGTCGATTCACAAGTTTCTCCAATGTCGATGTGATTAGCCTCCGGTGGTCGCAATAGGATCAATCCAACAGCACTACTTGAACCAGATCGCCTTCATCCTTCTCATCGCCATTCTGCGGGCGATAGATCAGGCAATTCGTCGATGTAAGCGCCTGGACGCGCGACGTGTCCTGATCCTTCAAAGAGCGCACGCGGGCCCAGCCGTTCTCCAATTCCAATCGTCCCCGAAGGAACGTGTCGCGTGGTCCATTTGCTTTTAGGGGTGTGGCCAGAAATGCATCGGTGAATGCAAGCGCCTTTGATGCTGAAACCAAAGGCTTCAACAGAAGAGATGCCATTACAAAGGCGGCGGTTGGATTGCCGGGCAATCCCAGGACACGCTGGTCGCCGAGCTTTCCAAACCAGGTTGGCTTTCCGGGGCGCACAGCGATGCGTTCAAAAACGAACTGCCCGCCGAGCTTCGCAAATACCTTACGCACCAGGTCGTGTTTGCCGACAGAAGCGCCGCCGACCGTTACGATGATGTCAGAATTGGTCGCCTCCAGAAACCTGGCTTCGATACTCAGTTCATCGTCGGGCACCGCGCCCAGCCGAGCGACATCCGCTCCATATGTCTCCAGCAATTTCGACAAAGTGTAGGAATTCGACTCAGCGATTTGCCCGTCTGAAAGAATGCTTCCGGGCGGGCGAAGCTCGCTTCCAGTTGTGAGTATGGCGACGCTTGGGCGGCGACAAACAGTGAGCGAGCCGTGGTTTGCCGCAGCAGCAAGGCCGATCTGCGCCGGGGTCAACCGAACGCCCCGGTCCAGAACGAGATCGCCCGTGTGAAAATCGCCACCGGCCTTTCGTACGTGGCGGGCCTCCTTCTGGGGCATTCCAACGGTCACAAGCGCTTCAGAGACGCTTGCGTGTTCCTGGATCAAGACATGATCGGCACCCGCCGGCATGGGCGAACCCGTAAAGACGCGCACGGTTTCCCCTTCGCCAATCGAGAACGCGTTTAGCGATCCGGCGGCGACCTCTCCGATGATCCGCAACTGGGCGCCGACGTCGCTGACATCGTCGTATCTGACTGCGTAGCCATCCATCGCGGACGCATCGAGCGGCGGGACGGTGACTTGCGCAAGGATGTCTTGAGCAGGCGTACGTCCCAAACATTCCTCAAGAAGAAGCCGCTCTTCGCCAAGGGTTGGTCGGTTCGATGCGATCAAGTCCAGTGCCGCTTGAATACTGACTAGCTTCTGATGGTCTGACATGGTCACTTGAGGTCTGGGAAGTTGCGAAGGAAGCGCGTCTCGGCATGTCGACCCCAGAGCATAACAACCGCGCCGGCATTCCGTGTGTCATCCTGGCGGGCGGGCAATCGCGCCGCTTTGGATCGAACAAGGCATTCGCGTCTATCCATGGCGAACGTCTGATCGACGTTTTGATCCAGCGAATTCAGCACCAAACGAGTAGGCCTATTGCCATCAATGCGGCTGCCGATTCTGGCTTCGGCGATTTGAGTCAGCCCATTCTGACGGACCAGGTGCAAGGGAGGCTCGGACCGCTGGCCGGTATCCACGCGGCGATGCAGTGGGCTAGCCAAGCGGGATACGACGTGGTTGTCACGACCCCAGTGGACACGCCGCTGCTGCCTGAAAACTTTGTTGAGCATCTCGTTATGGCAGGCACGCCCTCGATTGCGGCATTCGAAGGTCGACTGCACCCTGCCCATGGCGCTTGGCCAACGCGCCTGAGCGACAGACTTGCGCAAACCCTTGCGAATGGATTGCGCGCAGCTCGCGACTGGGCTGAACAATGTCAGGCCCCTGCGTGCGAATTCCATGATCACTCGGGTCAGGATCCGTTCTTCAACATCAACACGCAGGACGACCTGCGAGCGCTCGAGACCGCTCAACCGGTTTCCCCGCGCTGAAAGCGATCCAGCTCGTCTGGATCAAATCCTTGGTCATTGTCGATGAGTGGGTCGCGAAGAAAGTCGTCTTCGGGCTTCACCGCTGTCGCGCGCCTGACCAATAAGCGGCAGATCTTGTCAGACAGGCTCTTGTTCCGTGACGACTTACCCGCCATCCAGACCATAAGTTTTGCCGATCGTTCGAGCCTCTTGATCTCTTTGTCGCTTACGCTCATTTCGCGAACTCCTCGCCGGCATCAACATGCGCCGTTGACGGACTTTTCGCGACTTTATTGACGCGGCAGGGAACCCCCTTGAGGTGCGGGATGCCTTGCTCCAAGTCGAGATAATCTTCGTCATCCCGGCAAAGCTGGGCATCGGCATATTGCAGGGCACCCGAGAGATGCCCGGCGCCTTGTTTCATCTCCGGCTTCCACCAGCCATGGGGGATCCGGATCAGATCATCCGGCATCGCCTCTTTGATCGCGACTTTGATCGAAATCTTGGCGAGTTCATTCTCGACCTCGACCCATTCGTCTTCTTCCAGATTGTATTTTTGAGCCGTTCCCGGACTGACAAACATCAGGGGTTCAGGGTGGCGCTTGCGCATCTCTTCAATATGCCGGTGCCCTGTCTGGAAGAACCCGTCTTCGCGCACGCCGGTGAAGAGCTTCAAGGGATACTCGGGATCAATCGGCGGATCTTCCCGGAAATAGGGCAGTGGATCAAAGCCCAGCGCTTCAAGCGCCGAGGACCAGAGCTCTACTTTTCCGGAAGGGGTTGCAAAACCGGTCTTGAGGTATTTGCGGAACTCGGGCGGTCCGAAGTGAACATCGGTGGTCGTAACAAACTCATCCCAACCCATGCCAAGCTTCTGCAATCGATAGTCGTAGAAGTCTTCCAGCGTGTCCCACGGCACGATCTCAGGTCGATCGAGTGCACCCGCAAGCGACTTCCAGAACTCGAAGGTTGAGCGACATTCACCTGGCGGCTCCATGGACTTTTCCGACGTCCGCACGGTGGACATCCAGCCAAACGAATCCATCAGCCAGGGACGCTCCAACCAGCTATCCGCCGGAAGCACATAGTCTGCGAGCTGGGCAGACGGGGTCATGAACTGTTCGTGGGCGACGATCAGGTCCTGGTTCATCATCGCCTCGATGATCAGCTTCATATTTGCGTAGCTCATCATCGGATTGTTCCCGAGGAAGAAGAACGCTTTCACGGGATACGGACCTTCGCCGGCCATCGCCCTGAAAAGCGAAGATGGCGGCGTCATGTGACAGCCCATGACGAGGTTTGCGTATTCCTGCCCCCAGACTTTCTTGGTCGGGCCGCGGAAGCGCTCCTGGCCGCGAAAGGTGAATGCGGGACGCTTGTCAGACCCCAGCTGTTTGGCTTTCTGCGCGTCCGGCAAGACTTCGTGCATTTCGATGGAGGACTCGTTGATCACGTCGGGATTGAAGCCCTGCAAGTGTTCGCCACCCGGCACATCCACATATCCGCAAATCGATCTCAGGATGCATTGTAGGCGGATCGCCGAGGTCGAGTTGCGCTGCATGTCCGTAATCGGGGTCCACGGAATAATGGATGGGCCTTCGGTCGCGTACATGCGCGCCGCTTTGGCAATCATGTCCGGATCGCATCCTGTGAGTTTCGCAACGCGCTCAAGCGGATACTCGTCTACGCGCTTCTTCAGTTCCTTGAACCCTACCGTCCAGTTCGCCACGAAGTCTTTGTCGTAGAGCTCTTCGTCGATGATGACTTTCAGCCATCCGAACATCATGGCTGCGTCGCTTCCCACTTTCAGCGGTAGCCAGATGTCGGCGCGCTCAGCGCTGGAGCTGCGACGGGGGTCCGTCACGATGAGCTTGGCCCCGCGCGCCTGGGCCTGCTTGATCCAGGTGTACATCGGTGTCCAGCTGTGCCGGCGTGGATTGTGGCCCATCAGGACGATGCATTTCGTGTTCTGAAAGTCCCCGATTGGGAACCAACCATAAGTGAAGCGATTGATGGCGGCTGTGTTCCCGGCGCACAAAGCCACGCCGCTGGTCCAGTTCGGCGACCCGATATGGTTCATGATCCGGCGACCGAGGCCGTGATCGGTTGCTGTATTCCACTGGCTGGTAGACACCGCCCATGCTTCAGGACCGTGCTCGTCAATAATCGCCTTCAAGCGCAAGCCGATATCGGCGAACGCTTCTTCCCAACTGACTTGCTCCCATTCGCCGGATCCGCGCTCTCCGACCCGTTTTAATGGATGCATGAGGCGATTTGGGTTTGCGAAGCCCTTGGGGGCGATGATGCCCTTCATGCAGATATTGTCCCGGAAGATCGGATTGTCCGATGAGCGAACGCGTACCACGCGGCCTTTCTCAACCTCGGTAACGACGGAGCATGCAATGTCACAGCTCGCACAGATTGTGCGCTTTGTTGTGACGCCGGGTCGGGTTTTGCGCGGCTCATATTTCGCATCAACAACGTCTTGCGGATCAAATGGCATGGGCGCTGGCATCAAGGCTCCTCGCAGTTGCGTCATATCAGATTAAAGGCATGTTACGAGTTATCACTCGGTTATGGTATTCGGATCGAACAATGACGGCGCAGCGCAAACCGAACCCTTTGTATACAATGCGAAAAGTGCCGTCACAGGCGCGATCCAAGGCAACGATTCAGGCCATTCTATCCTCTGCTACTCGGCTTTTGCTGTCGATCGGATATGACAAGGCAAGCACCAACAAGATCGCAGACCTTGCAGGCGTGAGTGTCGGATCGCTCTACGAGTATTTTCCGGGCAAGGAAGCAATTTTTGCGGAAGTGCGCCGCCGCGAGGATCAACGGCTATTCAACCTGACGATGGCGCGCCCCGAACCTCGCAGTATCAAGGAGCTGGTTCGCTCTCACGTGGCCGTCTATCTGGAGTTCGTTCGATCGAACCTGGCCTTGCACGCCGCTTTGATCAACGACGTGCCGCAATTTGCGGTAGGCCAGCAGGAGCTTCCATTCTATCGCGAGTACGTCCCTTGGGTGACGAATTTTCTTCATACCCACAAGGCGGAGTTGCGCCCCGCTGGCGACATTACGCAGGTGGCCAACTTTGTCAGCCACGTCGCGCGCGCCACGATCGACAATTACGTTCTGCATGCGCCGGATCAATTGACCGATCGCCTGATCGAAGACCTGCTCATCGACCTTCTCGAACGCTTCTTGCTTGAGCCATAGCGGTGTTGCCCGCGCCCGTGCGCTGCTACTTGCCTATGTCTCTTCCAGCGCCTCTTCGAGCAGTCAAAAGTGTAAGTCGAATGCCCACTTCCGGTGAAAGAACGTTGTTCTGCGGCAACTGAGTAACGACAGGCGCGAAAGGCCCCTGCCGTTCTATTGTCTCAGAGATCGATTCCCGAGGAGATCTCCAGCGCATCATCAACATCGACGCCGAGATATCGCACCGTGCTTTCCAGCTTGGTATGGCCGAGCAGGAG
>JBCBUL010000021.1:0-63067 GCA_039818165.1 Pseudomonadota bacterium
CTGAAATCGGGCGGCGAGTATTTGACCAATATGTCTTCGATTTCGACAGTAGAATATTCAATTCTCATTGATTAGCTCTCTTTCCCATGCGCCTAGTGCTGAATTTACCTCGCCAATGTATCGATAGCGATTATAGATCCCCCTAACGCCAGGAATGGCATGCCCAAGAAGGCGCTCGATGACGATTTCATCAATGCCTAAACGCGCCATATGAGTGGCAACGCTCCGTCGGATATCATGAACTACCCAACGCTCTTGCGGTCGATGCGCAACCTCGATCATCTCGTCGAGTGCTTTGCGAGCCTTGCTATAGCTCGATACTGGTTTCAATCCGTGGGTAGTCGAAAATAGGAAGTCGCCCTCCGTCCACCTTGGTAGGCCTTTGAGGATCTCGATGCTTCTGTCCGCCAGTGGCAACACATGGGCGCGCCGGCTCTTGTAATCTGCGGCGGGCCATTCGATTTGGCCGGCTGAAAAATCAATCCATCGCCACTGCGCATCAGTCCACTCGCTCCGGCGAGCGCCGGTGAGGATCAATAATTGGTAGATGTCCCGCCAGGGATATCCGAGCCCCTTAGTCCCTTGCCAGATCGCCCGCAATTCATCGAGCGAAAGCACTCGGTCCCTGGATCTTATCTTTGCAGGCTGGCGCAATCCGTCGAAAGGATTGTGCTCGACGAGACCTTGGTCCCTAGCCCAATTGAACATCCGGCGCATCCACTTCCGGCAGTCATTCGCGGCGTGCGGCCCGCCTCGTCCAGTAACGGGATCTTTCTTAGCTATCCCGGAAAGCAAACGGCTGGCATCAGGTCGCGAGACTGCACCAATTGGTCGTGCGCCGAATTCAGAGACGATGTGAGCAGACAGCTGCCACTTAATCTGTGCTACTGTCTTCTCGCCGAGATTGCTTTCGCCGTAGTCTTCGACAAATAGGCCCACAAGCTGCGCGACCGTCAGGCTGGAACCAACCCTGTCCAAGGCAGACTGTCGCTCCACTTCAAGAGGATCAATACCGCTCTCTGCGGCAATCAGATGCTGTTGCGCAGCTACTCGAGCCTCTCGAAGTGATACGGCCGGATAACGTCCCAAGCTCATACGTCGCTGCTGCCCAGATTTCGGTACACCGGCATCAGAAACGCCGCCGAAACCGCGAACGCGATATCTCAACGACCAAGACAAGACACCACTTGCTGAAGCGCGCAATTCAAGGCCGCCAACCGAGCCATCGGGGATGGTCAAACTCTCGGAGGGAGGGTTCTTTCTGAGATGTTCAAGCCTGACGGCAGAAAGGTTGGGCACGCTGTGGTCTCACCATGGTCACAGATCTGCACGGATGGAAACTCATCCGCATGTATCCAGATGCACACATTATGCCAATCAAATCAGTGATGTGCTCGCAGGATCGGAATAGTATGGATTAGCCCGGGTATACATTGCATCCGTTGCCAAGGTTGGGGTCGTGAGTTCGAATCTCATCGCCCGCTCCATTTTCACAGTGACTCTATCGGAGTGTTGCCCCCAGCCCCCGTGACGGCTTTGAAAACGACGCTTTGAAGCCCTAGCGCGTGATTCTGAGTTTGCTCAGGTCACTGCCGACTTGTTCGAAGGCGGAGGTCAGGGCGGTTTTTGTTGGCGCGTACCAGTATTTTCCGGGGTCCGAGGCGCAGCGCCGGTACATTTCTCGCGTATCGTCGCCGACGCGGGAGGTGAATACCACCGTATAGACAACAATTCCCTGGGCTTTTGCCGCGTTGCACAGATCGTAAATGCGTCGGTTCAACTTCCCGCGTGTCGAGTTGTCGGTTGTGCCATTGGCGCGGACATATCCCGGCGCGCTGTCGAACAGCGCCTTGGCATTGGAGCCGGTCTCGTTCCAGCGGCCATAGGCGGTGTAGTCCGAAGCGCTGGGATGGGACGCATTGGGGCTGGTATTCTCCTGGTTCGAGGCCCCGCCGCCCGGAAAATTGTAAAACCCGCTTTCACCGTCCGTCATCAGGACCAGCGCGCGTCGCCACCGGGGGCTGTCCCAGATCGGCTGGCCGTTTTCCGCATCGGTCTGGGTCGCGCTTTCGCTGAAGGGCAGTCCCGGCGACAGCACGCGAATGCCCCAGGCCAGGCCGATATCGGTCAGCGTCCCACCCCGGTTCCAGGCCGTCATGGAAGACAGAGCCCCGTCAACCTGGCTCTTGAACTGCGTGAGCGGCAGAATGGGGGTCGGGCAGCCGATATTCGGCCCGGTGATCTGGTTGGAATTCTTAACGCCGCCGGGCACAATGCTCGCTGCATCCCCGTCGGTGTAGTTATTGTCCACGCCTGCCGGGTAGTAATAGGGCTCCCAGGTTGCCGTGCTGGGCGGGGTGTCGGCCAGACTGTTGGCCCCCGCGCGCTCCATGACGCAGCCCTTCCAGGCCGTTTCGTCGCCGGGGTTCACGGACCCATGGGCGCGGGGCAAGGAGATGATGTCATCGGCAGGGATGCCGGGGTTCACCGCAGCGGCATAGGGCACCACGGCAAAGCGAAGGTCCGGCTCTTCGGTCTGGCCATCGAACACACCGTCGACCAGAGCCTGAGACGCATCGCGCAGGGCGCCAATGTTGCTCGAGCTCCACATTGAGCCGGTATTGTCCAGCACGAGGGAGACCATCAATCCGCCGCCGGCGCGCTTCACTTCGGTTTGCGCGCTCAGGGTCAGCGTATCGCGGGCGAACAATTGGACAAAATAGGTGTCGAGGTTGAAATTGCCCTGGACGAGGACTGTCTCTGAATTTGCTGTCACATCAACCAGGTTGATCCGCGTGCCGGACATATCGAAGTTCCGATTGACGAACTCCAACGCCAACGCGTCTAGAGCGGTGTCATTGTCATAGGTGGTGCCGACGGCGAGGGCGGCGGCATCGAGGGCCGCCTGGAATTTGTCGCGCGCGAGAAAGGCGCGGGAGCCGTCCACGGCCAGGCCAACCATGACCAAGACCATGGCTGTCATCAAAGCCATCGGCACAGTAATGCCGGCGCGCGTATCCCGGAAAAAACCGATCATGGTTCCACCGTCCCGACCGCGTCCTCGCCATTGTTCTCGCCCGCTGTGGACGCGCCATCGCTCACCCAGTCCACGCCGTCATCGTGGATCGCCCCGTCTATGGCGATCAGCCGTGTAACGCGTGGACGGTAAAACACAGCCTCATCCAGAGACATGCGCCCGGCCCCCACAATCTGGCTGATGGGCGTTTCGTAATTGAACCGGGCCGATACTCTTAAAACACTCTCGCCCGGGTCACCGAGCCCGGCGGCGGCCGCAACGTTCAGTGCGGGCGGGGTATCTCCGCGATGGCGCCGCCAGAGCAGTTCCGGGCTACCATCGGATTTGAAGCCGATGCTCGCCACATCGATATGCAGCGTGCCCGAGGTCTCAGCAGAGCGGATCATCTGGGATGCCGCTGCGAAAATGTCGTCGATGTCTGCGGCGTAGAGTTCCTCTTCGCGAGAGAGATAGTCGCCCGCTTGCTGCAAGTAACGCTGGAATTCATCGGCGGCGCGGAACCGGAGCGTCATTTCAATCAGGCCGTAGATGAGCACGGCCAGGAATGGCGCAATCAGTGCGAATTCAAGGGCCGCCACGCCGCGCTGATCGCTATTGAGGTGCCTTCCGCAGCGCATCAGAAGGGCTCGTTTCTGGCGACGGAATACCCCACAATGATGGCGGGGCTGCCATCGGGCTGGAAGATGTCCTGCATGAAGGGCGTGAAGAACCGGTAGGGGGTCGCCACACGCATCGTGGTGATGTCGTTTGCCCCCCCCGGCAGAAATACGAAGTTTGTCGGCTCGCCATTGGAATTGAACGTGGCGTTTGGAAACGTAATGGCGCTTAGGGACGCAGCCGCACGCACATCAAAGAACACGTCCTCACACCGGATCAGGAATGTGGCATCGTCACAGTACTCAGCGCGAAAGAAGGCCTGAGGATCTACGGCGTCCTGGACTTCGCCCGTTTGGACGTTCCGGCTGGCCTCATAGAGCACATGTTTCAGAAAACTCGTCTTGAAGTAGAACAGGCTGTACTCGATCACGGCGATCACCATGAACAGGGCCACGGGCGCGACGAGCGCGAATTCCACCGCCGTTGCGCCGCGCTTGTCTCGTGTCAGCCGCTGTTTCCGGCCTATCGCCATGAGTGATGCCCCGGATGACTCCAACTGTGCACTGTAGCGACCAGGCCTGATGGATCGATTGAAGGCGGCGGTGCAGTTTGATGGTGCGGGTTTACAAGCCGTTCAGGAAAAGGAGCTGACCGTTGCGGGCGATGGCTATCACGGGCAAAGTGGCCCCGCCATCCGGGAGACTGACCATGCGCATGGGCACACTTGCGACCTTCGTCTTTGCGCTGCTGGTCAATTTAGCAGGATGCGCACCCGCCAGCTATCCAAACAGCGTGCCGAAGGCGACCCAATATGAAGATGGGCGCTATGGCCTTGAAGGCTGGAAACACCTCGGCGAAGGGCGCAATGACGCCGTGAGGAGTCGGATTGTGCCGGAGGAACGGGCTTTCCGCGGTGCGATCAGCTATTTCATGCAAGTCGACACATCGAATCCGGCGACGGCGGCAAAGCGGGCAGTGCGCGCCGAAGGGCTTCGTGGCCCAAGGGTCTTGGCGCGCACCACACTGGATCCAGACATCAGCAAACATGTTGAGCCAGATCCGGAAGGCCGCATCCATAGCGTTATGCTGGAAGGGCGCCTGAACGGGCGCGATGCGCGCGCCATCGCCGTGGTCTGGTATGGCAGCTATGGCCATGCCGAAGGCGAGCCGAGCAATAGCGGCGTGCACGTGTTCATGGCCCCAAAAGACGTGTTCGAGGCCATGGGCGGATACGCAGTTGTCGCCGTTCGCCACTTTGGCGCGGTCTCGAGCGGTCGAATGGACCGCGACGGCCGCTTGCGTCCCAAGGTTGCCACGACAAAGCTCAATGACGTCATGGCCCATTGGGTTGTGGGGTATGTTGAGCAGATGATGGTGATGCAAATGATGATGGGGCAGACGATGGCCATCCAGCAGCAAACGATCGACCATATGATGAGCTATAACAACGCCCTGTCCACCTGTGCCGGACTGGACAACTGTTCCATCCAGATGGATGGAACCGGCGGCTGGTACGCCGATATCCAATAGGCGCGCGACGCCAAAGTCTCTTGAATTCAAAGGACGCGCTTCTTACTCCCTCTAGGCGATGGCGCAGACCTCTCTTTCCCTGATGCAAGCCCTTGATGCGCGCTCGCGCGACATCTTCCGCACCATCGTGGAAAGCTATCTGGAAACCGGTGAACCCGTTGGGTCGCGTACCTTGTCACGCTCCGGCATTTCGCTTTCGCCGGCCTCCATCCGAAACGTGATGTCGGACCTTACAGATCTGGGCCTGATCGACTCACCCCATATTTCTGCCGGGCGCCTTCCGACCCATGCGGGCCTGCGGCTTTTCGTGGATGGGTTCCTGGAAACAGGAGAACCTGGCGAAACGGACCGGGCAGAGATTGAAGTGCGGCTCAGCCAGGCCGGGCGTGATTTGAAGTCTGTGCTGGGTGAAGCTTCAAAACTGCTGTCTGGCGTTGCCCGCGGTGCAGGTCTTGTCTCCGCGCCCACGCGCGATGCGCCGGTAAGGCAGGTTGAGTTTGTACCGCTTTCATCCGGCGACGCGCTTTGCGTTCTGGTCACCGAAGACGGCGATGTTGAGAACCGTATCGTCAGCCTGCCTCCGGGCCTGCAAGTCACATCTCTCGTGGAGGCGGGCAACTATCTCAACACCCGCATGAAGGGCCGCACTCTTGCCGAAGCACAGGGCCAAATCCAGGCCGAACTGGCCGAACGCCGTGCAGCGCTGGACGAAGCGACATCCGCGCTTGTTCGCCAGGGCCTGGCTGAATGGAGCGGCGCCAATGATACGCTTGAGCCGCGCCTGATTGTGAAGGGCCAGGCCAATCTCCTCGAAGATGCAGAGGCGGCTGAGGATCTGGACCGGGTGCGGCAACTGTTTGATGTGCTCGAGCGCCAGCAATCCATGCTGGAAATTCTGGACCAGACGCGGGAAGCGGAAGGTGTGCGCCTCTTTATCGGATCTGAAAACAGGCTGTTTCCGCTTTCGGGTTCAAGCGTCATTGTGGCTCCCTATATGGATGCCCAGAAACAAGTCATTGGTGCGCTCGGCGTGATTGGCCCGACGCGCCTGAATTATGCGCGGGTCATTCCCATGGTCGACTACACTGCGAGAGTGGTGAGCCGGATTCTGGGAGATGGCCGCGGAAAGGATGAACGCGGATGAGTGAAGACGTGAAACCGGGCGAAAACGAAGCAGTGGACGCCGTTGAGGCCGAAGACCCCACATTGGACGAGGGCGATGCGGGCGAGACCGTCGAGGATGCGGCTGAGACTGAAACACCGGCAGAGCCCACGCCAGACGAGGTCATCGCCGCGCTTCAAGCCGAAAAAGCCCAGCTTCAGGACAAGGTCCTGCGCTCGATTGCCGAGGTCGACAACATCAAGAAGCGAGCGGCCCGCGAAATGGCCGATGCCCGCGTCTTCGCGATTGAGCGCTTTGCCGGAGACCTCCTGTCAGTTTCGGACAATCTTTCCCGCGCCATGGATGCGCTGGATACCGACACGCGCGCAACCTTAAGCGAAGGCGGCCAGAGCCTGATGGGTGGGATTGAGATGACCCAGAAGGAATTGCACACGGTGATGGCACGCCATGGCGTTACCGCGATCGATGCGGCGCCGGGGGCAGCTTTCGACCCGAACCAGCACCAGGCCGTGAGTCAGATTCCATCGGACCAACCGAAGGACACGATCGCCCAAACGTTCCAGTCCGGCTGGAAAATTGGCGACCGGGTCCTGCGCGCCGCCATGGTCGCTGTGTCTACAGGGCCTGCTGCAGGCTAAGGCTGGCGACCTCTGCACGGTTGAGCCAGCTCAAGATGTCGGCGACGACTTTGTCTGTACCGGGCTCATCAACGATCCAGTGCGCGTTTTCTGGATACTCGATGAAGTCTCCCGGAATGGGGGCGGCGGCATATTTCGCTGCAACCTTCCGCACAGCCTTGGCGATGGTTGCCCGATCCTTTGACGCCGCAATGGTCAAGGTCGGAATATGAATGTCGGCTTCGTTGACGGGTGCTGGGTCTGAGAGGTCCGCGTAGACCTTTCCGCTATCAAAGCGCGCGCCCGCATAAATCTCGGCATGGCGCGCCGGGTCTACGGCGTTGAGAACGCCCCAGGAAAACCCTTTCGGGCCCACTTTCACGGGCGTGTTCGGCAGGTTCTTTCGTCCGATGGACAGCAACACAGCAAACGTGCGGAAGACCTTCAGATTGAAAACCGTTGCCCCTTTCGGAGAGGCGGGGGTCAGAAAGACCGCCGACGACACATCCCCGCGCGCAGCCAGGTGTTGGGCGATCAATCCGCCCATGGAGTGCCCCATCACGGCAGGCTTGCCACCGGTTTCGGCCTCAAGCGCTTTTGCCGCCTCGGACATGGCGTCGACATAATCGCTCAGGCGCAGGTCACACAGCGCGGCGGGGG
Source organism: Pseudomonadota bacterium (assembly GCA_039818165.1). GTDB lineage: Bacteria > Pseudomonadota > Alphaproteobacteria > Caulobacterales > Hyphomonadaceae > UBA5336. The sequence continues at coordinate 7,565 of JBCBUL010000021.1, forward strand.
GATCGGAGAGGGTGCGCTTGTCTGGAAACAGCGTGGGCGCCTCAACGCGGTACCCCGCAGCTTCAAAGTCCGACCGCATTCGGTCCCACACCTCTCCGCCGCAGCCCACGCCGTGTATCAACAGTAGACTCTTTGACATGCCGACCTCCCGCTTTTGTCTTTTCTTGCAGCCTAGCGATCTCAGGCAGTGCGCGTCACCCCAGGCCGGGTCGAAAATCGCCGTGGCAGTGCTAAACTGGACTGGATGGGACAGATCACTTCTCTTTACGTCTACAAAGTCGTTGGCCAAGCAAGCCCGGGCGTGGAAACCCGCGACCTCGTAGAGGGGCTGGGCTTGCGTCCAGACGGACCTATTGATCCGTCCCAAATGGTCCCCTCCGACGATTACTACCGGTTTTTTTGCAGCACTATCGGAACGCGACCCTGACGGCCTGAAGCTGCCGCTTCGGATCGGCGCGGCCATGCGCAGCGATGAATACGGCGCCTTTGGCTTGGCCTGGAAATCAGCGCCGGATTTGCGCGGCTCCTATGTCCGGTCGGCGCGTTATGGCCGTGTGCTCGGCAGCGCCGAAACTTACTCCCTCGAGCCAGATGGCGAGAATATTTTCTACCGGCTGGACGAGGCTGGCGACGGGAGCCTTGGCATGGTCCTTTCTAATGAAGCCAGCATGTCTGCCGTGGTCACGATCAGCCAGGAAGTCTGCACGGCGCCGTTTGTTCCACTGTCAGTTCAGTTCAAACATGCGCCGCGCGGCGACACCGCTGTTTATGAGAGCCACTTTGGGTGCCCCGTCCGTTTCAACGCGAACCGGGACGGTGTCGTGGTCAGTCAAGACACGTTGGACATCCCAAACAAGTTGGGCGACGAGACGATTGCGCAATTCTTCGACCGCCACCTGGAAACAGAGCTGGCCGCGCTCCAAGACGATTCCGGCCTGGAGCAGCGCGTTCGGATCACAGTGTCTCAGGCCCTGAGCGAGGGTGTTCCGACACTCTCTGACGTCGCCTCAGCCCTTGGCGCAAGTTCGCGCACGCTACAGCGGCGCCTGGCAGACAAGGGATACTCCTTCCAGGACCTGGTCGATCTGGCACGTCGTGAGCTGGCAGAGCAGCTTCTGCGTGAAACACAGTACTCCCTCGCCGAGATCGCCTTTCTGACAGGGTTTTCTGAGCAGAGTGGCTTCACGCGCGCGTTCAAGCGATGGGCGGGGCAGACGCCCCGCTCCTACCGTCTCGGCGTCACCTGACGCGTTCCGCCACCGGTTTGGCGCACGCGGACAAAACATTGGCGCGACCGGGCAAGAGCCAGGCGCCAGCATTTTCTACCCATTGGCTTGCAGCAACTGAAAAGGAGCAAGTCAGTGAACTTCCTGCGCAAAAAGAAAGACCTCACCCTCGTCCTCGGTGGCACCGGAAAAACCGGCCGCCGCGTTGCGGACAGACTAAAGGCCCAAGGCCATGCCGTTCGTATCGGCTCCCGGTCTGGCGTCCCCGCATTCGATTGGGACAATGAAGCCAGCTGGCAAGCCAGCCTTAAACAGGTGACGTCGGCATACATAACCTACGCGCCAGACCTTGCTATTCCCGGCGCAACGGACGCGATTGCCGCCTTCGTGCAAAAAGCCAAACGTCATGGTGTGAAGCGCCTTGTCCTTCTCTCGGGACGCGGCGAAGCCGAGGCACAGGCCTGCGAGAAGATCGTTCAGGACTCGGGCCTTGAATGGACCGTGGTTCGCGCGAGCTGGTTTCATCAGAACTTCTCGGAAGGCGCTTTCATCGACATGGTCCTGAAGGGCGCAATCACGCTGCCCGCGGGGACAACCCCAGAGCCCTTTGTGGATGTCGATGACATCGCCGATGTGGCTGTGGCTGCGCTCACCCAGGACGTTCACAACGGTCAGATTTATGAGGTGACCGGGCCACGTCTCATGACCATGTCGGATATCGCTGCAGACCTCTCCAAGGCAACCGGTCGAGCGATCTCGTATATAGACGTTCCGCACGACGCGTTTGTCGATGAAATCAAGAAATCAGGTGCGCCTTCAGACGTCGCCTGGATGCTGGATTACCTCTTCTCCACAGTACTCGACGGGCGCAATGCCCGCCTCACCGACGGCGTACAACGCGCTTTGGGCCGTCCGCCGCGGGACTTCGCGGACTATGCCCGCCAGGTGGCGCGCACAGGGGTCTGGGAGGCCGCAGCATGACCAACCTTGCGACACGCAGTTTTCTGGGAGGCGCTGGCGCGCTTCTCGGGTATGTCGGAGGCGCGATCCTCCTCAATCCAAGGGCATTCTTATCGGCAAATGGCGTCGATATCGGTGCGGAGCCAAGCTTGATCTCGGAGTTGAAAGCGCCAAGCGGTGTCTTGGTCCTGGTCGCCGCCCTGATGATCTTCGGCGCCTTCAGGACCCGGTACGCAAACCTCGGTTTGATGGCGGGCGGCGTCCTCTACGGATCTTACGGAGTGGTTCGGGTCTTCAGCATGATCGCAGATGGCTGGCCCTCCACGCCGCTTCTAATCGCAACGGCATTGGAGCTTGCCCTGGCGAGCATACTCCTTGGCCTGCGCTTCAGATCAACCAACCCCCAATACTCAAACACCGGAGTAGCCCCATGACCTATGACTGGACCATCTATTTCTGCCTGTTCCTCGGCATTTGGAGCGCCCTTGTGGGCGGTGTGTTCAAGGCTTTTTCGGAGTTCATCATGGCCGGGCTAGCGCGCACTGAGCCCTCAGCCGGTATCGAAGCCATGCAGCAGATCAACCGAACCGTGTTGCGCACGGAGTTTGTGGCCGCCTTGATCGCGATTGCAGTGATCTCAAGCCTGTTCGGGGTCTACGCAATGCTGGCAGTATCTGGCACGGCAAAGTTCGTGATCCTGCTGGCAGCACTGGTCTATGTGCCGACCGTTTTCCTGGTCACCGTCGCTGGCAATGTTCCCATGAATAATCGCCTCGACGTGCTGGATAAATCTACAACCGCCTCCGCCACTTATTGGGCGCATTATGGCAGGGTCTGGACCCGGCTTAACCACGTCCGCACGCTAGGCTGTATTGTAACGGCAGGTCTCTACACTGTGGCAGCCGTGACCCTGGTCACTGAGGGCGGGGTTTAGCGACACTCAAACAAGCGCAAGGACGACCGCTCGCAGCAAGGCGTCCTTGCGTTTTTCCATCTCAGGCAGCTCCTCAAATGGGACGAGCATGGGATGGGTCTTCTTCTTCTCATCTTTCACGTCACCATAGACCCAGCCATCACGCCGCTTTTGTTCCATCCACTGGTCATGTTGTTTCAGGTCATCGGCATTCGGGTGAGCAAGGACGAAATCCACGCTCTCCAGCGTCGATTCTTTCATCCATTTTGGCGCCATACGCCAATGGGGCGCGGGAGTCTGGCCATGGGCCGCGGACCAGGCCCGCAAGGCCTCATGAACCGTTCGAGCAATGGCCTTGCGGCGATCATCATCAATCTGGCTCAAGATACAGCCCTCCAATCCGCAAGTGTCTGCAGCATCGTGTCATCAAGCAGAACGCCTGAATTGTTGCGCGCGCCCATTGAGTCCGCCGCGCCGCCTATCCCGTAGGCATGCACGGCGACTACGCGGGCCGCACCAGACTCGTCAAGCACATAGACAGGCGCGCCGCTTTGGCCCGCAAACGTATCAGCCGGGTAGAAGACCTGCCGGGGTGTGACGGCGGCAATCGGCGTCGCGTGGTGCCACATCTCTGCTGCACGCTGGGGCGCGCGCCCCGGACTATTGCTGACTTTGTCGCCCGGATAACCGGTTACGTGTGCCCACCGGCGCTCCAACTGATCTTTCGGCGGCGCGCCGAGCGTAAACCAACCGAGCATGTCGCCAATATCGGCATCAAGATGGATGGCGCCAATGTCGAAGAGAGGGTCGTTAAAGTCCGTCCAGCGCGGATGGACCGAGAAACGTGCGCCCTTCAACTCGCCAAAGCGCGCCTTGAAGGGCTCAAGATCGCCCGACCGACCCGGGCGAATTTCAATATGCTCAATGGCAGGTGCCGTTGAACCCTGAAAGAGACAATGACCAGCCGTCACCAGCGTTCGCCTGCCTATGAGGAACCCCGTTCCATAATTCGTGAAGCCCCCGGCCTGGCGGATGACCAGGGAGCAGATCATGCGGAACGGATCGGCCTCGGTGTGGTGCACCTGGGTGCGGTTATCATCGCCAATGACCGTCTCGAAACCGCCGCCGGCCATGCGAAAGACCTCCAGGTCTTCGCCTTGAAAGTACCCCGTACGCAGATAATGGCGGCGCACGGTATCCTCGTCCTGGGAAAGCTTCACATGCTTGCCGGGAATGCCGCCCACACTGTTGGGCTGGGCGGGGGGCTGGGCAGGTTGGTTTGGTGGCGGAGACGGCTCAATCGGTTTGCCGATGATATGCGTCGAGACATCATTCAACGTCCCGCCCACAAGCCGTCCGGGAGACTCCAGAACTTTCTTGGTGGCATCGAAGAACTCTGCTTCCGGGTTCATGTCCGCGGCGATTGCGGCCCGGATGGACGCGAACCAGATACCCTCATTGGCCTCATAATGCCCGCTCTTGGGCGGCAGACGCGGCGTGTCTGGCCGGCCGCGATGGTGGATCCCAACAAGTTTCCAACTGCCCGCTTCAAAGACCGGGCTGCCGGAACTGCCGGGCTCGGTTGGTGTGCGGTAATGGAGCCGAATGGGGCGACCATCGAGCTCCAATGGCGGGCGGAGCGCCGTTTCCGGATCACAGGCGTCATGGTCGAGCAGGCGCTGATCACCTGCAGATAGGGAGAGGTTCCCACCGCGTGGAAACCCCAGGATCTTCACATGCATTTTCGTGCCGTCATTGCCCACAGCACGCCGGTTCGGCAGATACTCCGACACGTGATTGAGCGCCAGCGGCATAACACTCGTGGGCAAATCGCTGGAGGGCCTCAACACAGCGGTGTCGTGTTCGCGCTCATGGCGCTCCCACAATACATTTGAGAACTCCACCGTGACACTCATCTCCTTTCCATCGAAGGGGTCGAGGTCGACAAATACAGCGCGGCACCGCTGGAACGACGCCGACAGCATGCCATCGCCGCCCGACGCCACATGGTGATTGGTAACGATGAGCGTTTCGTCTTTCCAACCGTCGTAAAGAACATCTCCCTTCACGACGAAGCCGCTGCCAATTCGCCGCCAACCGCCCTCATGAATGGTCTCAATCGCGCACACCGACCGGGCGCGGTAGGCTGGTGCCATCAGGGATTCCATGTCCAGGCTCTGACCTTCGGCGGAGGTCGCTTTCGACTTCGCAATAAAGGCCTGGTAGCCCACGGGGGCATCGCCCTGCTCCGTGCGCGCTGACTCCAGGTCAGATTCCATGAGGCGCGACTCCAGCACGCTCATGTCGACGGTGTTCCCATCCAGCCCTTCATCATCCTCAGTGGAATTCTGGGGCTGCATGGTCAACAGGGCCGTCTTCAAGACGCGCACGATCGCGCCGCGCTCATTTCGCTCTTCTCCGGAAAACTGCCAAACCTCTTCGAGTTGCCGCAGAGATGACGACAACTGAAACGGTTTGATCTGCGGATGCGCGGCGTAGGCGCCGTAACACTCGGCGGCATCCTTGAGCATATCCATCGCCACGAAGGCCTCGCCGCAGGTCGCGAGCATCCAGGTGTCATCCTTCTCGCCATTGCTCTTGAAGGCTTCCATCATTTCCGTGCTGTGAACCTGCAGCACTTTACTGGCGATCTGGCGGGCGTCCTCTTCACGCGCCCAGGCAGCGCCTTCCGGGTGAACCTCCCTGTCCCGGGCAGCCCGGTGGATGAGCGCAGCCGCATTGATGGCCTGATAGGTCGTGCTGGCGTTCTGGCTGCGCCCCCAGACTTCGAGATAGGCGTTGGCGGCCTCATTCAGATCGGCAGGGTCGCCGGGATATCCCGCTATCGCCGCATCAATGTAGCGTTGTTTGTAGGCCCGGCCGATATTGCCCATGGCCTTGCCCCAGAGCTTGGGGTTGGCGGCGCCTTCGGTGTCACACACTTCCGCCAGCCTGCGCGCCTCCCGAATAGCCTCGCTGAGATTGCCAAGCTCAATCAGGGCCTGGATTTCAAACTGGCGCAGGGACGGGGTCAGCATCTCTTTCCGCCTGGCGAGGAGACACAACACCAGGAGAAGCCCGAAAGTCCGCTTATCCTGCAGCGTACTGGCGAGTTCTTCCAGCGCCCCCACGCCATTACTGCCGAGACACTCGGCCTCGTCTACCACCTCTGTCATGCGGTCAATGACATCCAGGCGCTGGGAATCCCGCCCGAAAGCCATCACCCGTTTGCGGGCGGCATGAAAGTCGGCCCGGATGTCGTCTGACGGTGTTGGCGATTGGGTCATGGCTGGGCTCCTGACGGGGCGAGGGCAAAAGCAGGCGGAACGATGGAATCGGGCGCGAGAAGGGGAAGCTCCTGAATCGCTTCCTGGCCGGATAACCACTGCAAAGCAGTCTGGCGAACACGTTCAACACGTGCCCGCCAGCCATTGCGGAAGCTTTCCAGGTTGCGGTTTCTGCGCATGATCAGTTCGTAGTAATCCCAGCGGGCATCCAGCGCCCGATGGATCAGCCGGTCTGGCGCAGCTTGTTCTATGGCGGCGCGTGTCATCGGCCCGAAATGCCCATCCTGCGCTGCCACTGGGAGGCCGGCCCCTTTCTGGATAAACCTCATGGGATTAACCGGGCTATGGTTCACCGTGGCATCGAACAAGACCAGCGCGATCGCGTCGTTCGGCATCTCATGGCAGTTATAGGCGCGCCAGTATCCCTCGAAGTAGATCTGCTGAACCTCAGTTTCTTTGATATTGCGAACGTCAGTCGTCGCATTCCCCTTCGAGAGCCGCCACGCATCATAAGTGCTTTGGGTCACACCCATATTCGTCGATCCACCCGGGTCATCAGGATGGTTGACATATTCACCCTCATTCACGCGCATGAGGTCGTGGCATCTGTGAAAGCTGGCCCATTCATCCCGAACAGCATTCACAAGCGGTTCTGTGGTCGCCTTCAACTCTTCCATCGCGCAGGACAGGACTTGAATGGCGCTGCCCAACCGCTGGGCCAGTCCAAAGCTCTCTGCGTTCGACAGCAGCGGGCCCAGCTTGTTGCGCGCGGCCTTGTAGATCCGCTCACTGTCGGCGGGAACAAGATCGGGTGACAGGAAGAGGGCGCGGCGGAATGTATCCAGCGCTCCGGTCGTGTTGCGTGTGCTGATCTGGTGTTCCAGCGCCCGCCAGGCAGCGTTCACTTCGGGCACGCTTCCCCAATCGGGGCGGGCAGCCTCGCACCGCAACTCAAACACGACGTAAGGCGCATCATCGTACGCATTTCCGCCCTTGGTCAGTATCTCCGTCTCTGTCGGATCAAAGATCAGATTTTCCGGGACGTCCTCTTTTGCAATCAAAGCGTAGAGACCGCCCTGGGGCGCACCCGTTTCATCGAAAAGGGCGCGCAGGTTCAGATCCATCATGGCAAAGCGCTGCATGCCCTTTCGGTCGCCAAGACGGTCAAACGCGCGATGAATCGTGCTTGCGACGTCCACCGCACCGGAAGCCAGGCCGAGGGCCGGGGATGTCGCCGATATGAACTGACCCGCGGGAGACTTTGCAACGGCCTCCAACATGGCGAGCGAGTCTGCCAGAAGGTCTTTCTGCAAGACGCCGCCGAAGCCCAGTTGGATGGGGCCTTCGCCGCGGTAGACCATGCGCGGCGTGAGCTGACGGTCGACAAGCAACACGCGGTCCAGCCTGGAAAAGCTTTCTGCCTGCAGTGGTGCGGCGCTGGAGAACTGCTCCGCCTGGGGCCCAATAGGTGCGCCAACCTGGCTGCCAGCCTGGGCACTTGCCCCAGCAAGGAGGGCGTCTTCCACAGCAGGGGCAAACACCCCTGCCAGGCGGGTTTCAGCATCAAAGTTTGTCTGGCCAAGAACCCCAAACAGGTAGGGGCCATACTTGGAGAGGTTCACGCGGCCCTTCTTCAGGCTGACGCGCCGCACAGCCAGGGAAATATAGCTTTCATGGGCGCGGAACCGGCGCGGCAGAGACCTGTTAAAGCGCACCAGAGCATGACCATTGCCCGAGACGATGAGCTCAGACGTCTCCATCGGAAGCTCCCGTCTCCGCATCCGCCGGGAACATTCCAAGACGCTTCAGAAGACCAATATCCGTAGGCCTGGCGATGGCGGGCGTAGCATCGCTGCGACGGGTCACAACGAGATCAGACGTCTTTTCAGCGAGGGTCGTGAAAAGGGATTGGATGTAGCGGATGTTGTATTGCTGGGACCCCGGATCCAGATCATCGAAATCCACCAGCCCGGGGTGATGGCGTCGGCCCGGATCCTTCACCGGCCCCCAACGATACCCCTTCAAGCGTCGCTCTGCGCACCAGCGCGTATGCTCGAGGCGGGCAAGCTTCATCAATAGCGGGATTTCCTCGGAGAAATCCGGCACAGACCCAAGTCGAGGCAGGTCATTCAAGGTCACCGCCGTATCGCTCGCCAACGCGGCCGCGTACCACGCCGACAGGTCGTATCCCGCCACATGCAGCAGTGTCGCTGTGTAGGCCGAGGCGGACCGCGATGAGTAGCGCTGCCATTCGGTCAGATCTCTCCAAAGTTGAGGCGTATCGCCGGCTTTGGCGTAAAGGCGCGTGTGGGTGTTGTGGATCTCGAAGGCGTGTTGGTCTGGCTCAGCATCGAACAGACGGGCTGCGCTGACCAGTTCACTCCACGCCCCGAATGACAGGATGGGCATGCGCTCTTCAGCAAGAGTCGAACTCGCGAGAGTCTCCCGCTTGAGGGCGTCTATCCCTGTTGTGTTGTGGCTGCGGCTATAGGCGAAAATGGGAAAGGCAAGTGTCGAGAAATCTCTGGCACCAGTCTCTGTCGCACCACATGCCTGGACCAGGTGCGTGCGCAATTCTGATGACGCGAGACGAGAACTGTTCGCTCCCCCACTTGTGACATAGGCCGCTGTGACCGGGTAGCGCGATACATGCGACAGCAGCGCTTTCCAGGCGCCGTCATCGGCGCTTTCGGCGGCAATATTGAAGAAGTGTCCGTCGAACACGTCGTCATAGTCCGGCACGCGATTGGTGAACCGGTTCCAGGCGGCTTCAGACTTATCGATGATGGTAACGCGTTGTTTCGCGTGAAGGTCGGTGCGCTGGCTTTCGCAGATTTCCGTGAGGATCGCTTCGCCGAGATCGCCAAGGCCCAGAATGACAACATGCTGGGGCGTGTCTCTGGCCAACTGAAACAGTGGCACATTGCCAAGCATGGCACGCGCCGCAGTGCGGGCCTCAGTGATAATTTCGCCGACACTATCCAGCCCGCCGTCCCTGGCTGCCGGGTCCAAAGCGCCATGCGGGCTAATCAGCTTAGCAGCTTCATCGGGATAGGCGTCCCACTGGTCGCTAACGATGGCGAAAACATGCGGCCCTTCGAGTGGCTTTGAAGCTTTTTCAGCTTCTTGTCCGTAAATCTGATCGGCGCGCAGAACTTCCCGGGCTGTGGTGAAGGTCTGTGAATCCTCCTCCATGGAAACAAGAACCGAGCGTGCCTTGTGAGCTGCCGTCGCTTTCACAAGCTGATTGCCGTCCCCGCCCATACTGATCCGCGTTATGCTAGCATCTCCGGCGACTTGGGCCTCGTTTGTCACCCAAACCACGGGATGAAGACGTGATGCTTCTTCCGCTGCGGCGCGGGCAAATGGGGTTTCGCCAATGATCACAATATGACCGCTCCGGCTTCCGGCGACCAATCTCGCAAAACGCTCGGAGAACAGACCTTGATAGGCCTTGAACAGGAACAGGCTGAACGTGAGAACACCCAGCCACCGTGCCGCGGTCAAAAAGCCGCTTGCGGGCCAGGTAATGTCGCGGCGCGCGAATGATTCGCCGTAATGATCGCTCAGGGTGTTTACGCTGAACGCACGATAGAGGGCGATCTGCACGCGTTCGATCCAAGTGTCACCGAGGTCCACCATCATCCATCCGGCAAATGCCAGGACGAACGCCAAACCGCCGCTCAAAAGCAAAAGGCCGATCGGGATGTCCCAAAAGGGACGCGAGCGCGTGTTTCTGCCTAACACAACGCACCCCCAGAGAGACTGGCGCGAACGAAGCTCATAGTGTGGCGCGCCATATCGCTCCCCTTGCGGCTTCGGCCCCCCTTAACACTTTGTAAAAGGGGCTATTGGTGACCGAGAGTCAATTGAGCCTATCAGGCGAGTCCGGGCCGAGAAGCATGACAGCGAAATAGCTCTTCGGATCCGTCCAGGTTTGCTGGCGCGTCCACCCTCCAGCCTGGAGTAGCTGGTCGAGCGAATGCAAATCGAACTTTCGACTGATCTCGGTGTGGATCGTTTCGCCCGTTTCGAAATTAAAAGCAGCGCCGCACATATTCAACACTGCAGGGCGATTGGCGACAAGATGCATTTCGATCTGACTGGCGCTGTCGTTCCATCGTGCCTCGTGATCGAACGTGCCCAGATCGAAGTCGGCGCCGAGTTCGCGGTTCATCCGTACCAGCAAATTCTTGTTGAACTCTGCCGTAACTCCCTGCGCATCATCATAGGCGGGCACGAGAATGGCCGGGTCTTTCTTCAAGTCTGCCCCCAGAATGAACCGGGCCGATGCGCCGAGACTCGCGCGCGCTGCCTTGAAGAAAGAGATAATCTGGTCGTCCTCCAGATTGCCGATGGTCGAGCCGGGGAAAAAGCCGACACGGGCGTCAGCATCTCCCGGCGCCTCCGAAAGGTCTACCGGCTTAGTAAAATCGGCCACCACCGGCGATACCTTGAGGTCTGGATAATCCGACGAGAGATCCTCAGCAGCCTTCTTCAAGAACGGACCTGAAATATCGATCGGAACGTATCCTCCGGGGGCCTCCAGCGCATCCAGAAGAATCCGCGTCTTTACCAACGCACCGGCGCCATACTCGACCAGCACCGCGCCTCGTCCGAGCGAGCGGGCAATGGCGTTGGCCTCGGCCTCGAAAATCGCCGTCTCAGTTCGTGTCGGATAGTATTCATCGAGGTCGGTAATCTGCTCGAACAGTTCAGATCCGCGGGTATCGTAGAGCCACCGGGACGATATTCGCTTTTGCGGGCGGGAAAGGCCTTCGATCACATCGCGCGCGAAAGGGCTGTCGCAAGGGTCGTTGTTTTTTGTCATGGGATCAGACCGACCGGGCCAAGCGCAGGCCGCTGAACTGCCAGCGTTTCTCCGGCTGGAAGAAGTTCCGGTAACTGGCACGGATGTGGCCTTCAGGCGTTGCGCAAGATCCGCCGCGCAGCACCATCTGACCGCTCATGAACTTGCCGTTGTATTCGCCAACGGTGCCTTCGAGCGGCTTGAAACCAGGAAAAGGTAGGAACGCACTCGCTGTCCATTCCCAAACGTCCCCGAACAGTCCAAGCGGCCCGTTTTCGCCTCTTTGGGGGCGTGGTCGAAGCCTTCGTGAATTGGCAAAGTTGCCCTCCAGTGGCAGGTTCGACGCCGCCACTTCCCATTCCGCTTCAGTCGGCAGGCGCGCGCCAGACCAGGCTGCAAAAGCGTCCGCTTCATAATAGCTGACATGGCAAACGGGAGCGTCCAGATCGACCGGTTGTGCTCCACGAAGCGTCATGGACCACCAGGCGCCGTCGCGCTGTTCCCAATAGAGCGGCGCCTTCCAGGCTTCTGATTGGGCGAGGGCATATCCATCCGACAACCAAAGCGCACTGTTGGAGTACCCACCGTCATCAATGAATTCGATCCAATCACGATTGGTCACGGCTCGGCCTGCGAGTTCAAAGTCCGACACCACCGCAGAGTGGCGCGGGCGCTCGCAGTCAAACGCAAATGCGTCCCCCTCGGCGCCGATTTCGTGAATTCCGCCTTTATACAGAACCCAAGTGAGGTCCGGCAGGGTTTTTGTATCAACTGCCAACGGCTCACTGGCCCGGTAAGCGGGCTGAATTGGATTTTGGGCAAAGAGGTGGAGGATGTCTGTCAGCAACAATTCCTGATGTTGCTGCTCGTGATGTAGCCCCAGAACGATCAGGTTCTGAACGCTTGCCGGGGCTCGGTCGACCAAGCGCTCCATCGCGGCATCGACATGGCGCCTGTAGGCCATCACGCTGCTCAGGCTCGGCCGTGTCAGCAAACCTCTTCGGGGGCGCGCATGCCGCGGTCCAGCGCCCTCATAATAGGAGTTGAACAGAAATGCATACCGGTCATCAAACGCCTGGTATCCGGCGAGATTTGGGTCGAGCAGGAAGGTTTCGAAGAACCACGTGGTATGGGCCAGATGCCACTTTGCCGGGCTGGCGTCTGGCATGGACTGCACGGTTGTATCGGCATCGCTAAGACCATCGACGAGCGCGACCGACTGCGCGCGAACGGTCCTGTAAGCCTCGATGAGGGTACCACCAGCGGGCAGGCCGACAATGTCTGGGTGTGTCATAACCACCTCCGTACCCGCCTTGCTAGTCTACCGGGCGCGTGAGGACCACCCCGGCATCGTAACAGTTTTGCAACGCGGTTAACGCGCCGCCAAACCTCTAATGCCTTGTTTCTGGCCAAGGCGGTGCTGACAGAGTATGCACATCGCCTTTGGCTGTGGTGGCCCTGTGAACTGCTTGAGGATATCCGTTTTGACCAAGATAACCCTGCACAGAGGCGACTTGTCAGCCGACGTCGATCTCGGCGCAATCGTCGCCGTCGACACCGAAGCCATGGGATTGAAGCCCGGCCGCGATGCGCTCTGCGTTGTCCAATTGTCCTCTGGCGATGGAACAGCGCATGTCGTTCAACTCGAACGCAGCTTCGACTGCCCGAATTTGAAGGCCCTGCTGGCCAGCCCCGATGTGCTGAAGATTTTTCACTTCGCGCGCTTCGACGTGGCCATGATGAAGAAGTGGCTGAACATTGAGTGTGCGCCGGTCTGGTGCACAAAAATCGCCTCAAAACTGGCTCGGACCTATACCGACCAGCATGGGTTGAAACACGTGGCCAAGGAAGTTGCCGGGGCCGACATATCGAAAGCCCAGCAAAGCTCAGACTGGGGCCGCGCCGACCTTACCCAGGCGCAGCTGGAATATGCTGCCTCGGACGTGTTGCACCTGCACGCTATTCGCACGGGATTGATTGCAATGCTCGAACGCGAGGGGCGCCTGGATTTGGCCCAGGCCTGTTTCGACTTCTTGCCGGTGCGAGCTGATCTCGATCTGGAAGGCTGGGAAGACAGCGATATTTTCTCGCACGCGAGCTGACCCTCAGACCATGCTGCGTCTGACCTGAACTTCTGCGCTTCCTTGCAACCGCGCCGTGGGATAGACACATTCTGGCAGCATCAAGTTGAATGGGATGGCGGGGCGACAGAGAGATGTAATGAGCACGGACGCGGCAACAGATACGGATTTTGTCTGGACACCGCGCCGGCAGGTCACACTCGCTCAGACCCAGCGTCGGTCAATGCTCGTGCGATTCCTGCGCCTGGCCTTTACGGCGGGCGCGGCCATCTCCGTTGGTGTCCTCGCCGGACCGGTGATTGCGAATGCGGTATCCGGCCTCGGCGATGAACGCCGGTCCTTCGGCAGCGATGAGATCGTGACCATGATCAATCCGCGCTTTTCGGGCCGCGATCAAAACGGATCAGCTTTTGTCATTACGGCGGACACCGCCCAGCGCCGAAGGGCAAACGAAGACGTAGTCGATCTCACCAATCCGAAAATGATTGATGAAACGGGAAGTCAGGTCACTGCCCCGGAGGGCACCTATGACCGTAGCGGTCAAACTCTCGATCTGTTCAAAGACGTACAAGTCACGGACCAGGCAGGCTATCGCTTCCGTTCGACCAGCGCGAGGTTCTACGTGTTGGAGGGGCGAATAGAGGGTGTGGAACCGCTATATGGCACCGGGCCGCTCGGGGATATCCGTTCGGACGGCTACGAAATCACGGAAGATGGCGACGTCATTACCTTTACGGGCAATGTAGAAATGGTTTTCGAGCCGAACACGCCGCACGCCCCAGAGAGCGCTACAAACCCCAACGCAGAAGACACTGAGACAGACCCTTTGGAGATAGATGGTGAAAATGGTTAGGCACATCGGACTTGGCAGTGCGGCGGCGATAGCGGCAACAGCGCTCTTGGCCTCTCCCGCAGGAGCCCAGCTTTCTTCTGAAGGTGGTCCGATCCGGGTGAACGCAGACAGTTCGCAAATTCTGGAACGTGACCGCAGAGTTCTTGTGATTGGCAACGTAGACATCATTCAGGGCGATGCTCGTCTGCGAGCCGACACGGTGACACTGTTTTACGGCAGCAACGGCGCTGGCGGCGCAGGCATCGGTGGCAGCTTCGGCGAGATCGAACGCATGCGTGCCGAAGGAGATGTTTTCTACGTCACGCCCGATCTCAAGGCGCGCGGCGATGTCGGCACCTATGATGCGCAGTCCGACACGATAACGCTCACGGGACAGGAGGTCGTTCTGATCCGGTGTGAAGACGTTGCACGCGGTACGGAACTCGTCATCAACGTGGCAGCAGGCCAAACGACACTGAAAGGTGGAGACCGATCCGATGGGCGCGTGTCTATCCTGCTCTTCCCTGAAGGCTCAGAGGAGGCCGGCGCGCAGCCGGATTGCTAAACCATTCGCCTATCGGGGGAATTCCGCCTCCGATGCTAAAACGATTTTAATCAAGGGCCGCTAAGCCAGCTTCAGGGATGCGGCCCGCCCAGGGCTGCAGGAGGAGCTGTTCCATGGAGAATGCTGCAAAAGGCCTGTTTGTGGAGGGACTCGCGAAGTCCTTCGGCAAGCGTCAGGTCGTGCACAATGTGTCTCTGTCGCTCCAGCGCGGTGAAATTGTTGGCCTGCTTGGCCCCAATGGCGCCGGCAAGACAACGTGCTTTTACATGATCATGGGCCTGATCGCCGCCGACGGTGGTCAGATCACTATCGACAGGGCCGACGTCACCGGCCTGCCAATGTACCAACGCGCGCGTCTCGGTATGGGGTATCTGCCCCAGGAAGTATCGATTTTTCGGGGCATGAGCGTGTTTGAGAACGTCATGTCAGTGGTCGAGCTGTTCGAGAAAAACAAAGCCGAGCGCAAACGGCAGGTGGAGGCCTTGCTGGCTGAACTGCATATCGAACATCTGGCGGACCAGTCATCAACATCCCTGTCCGGCGGGGAGCGTCGACGGGTCGAGATCGCTCGCGCCCTCGCATCACGTCCAAGCTTTATGCTGCTCGATGAGCCCTTTACCGGGATCGATCCGCTCGCAATTTCCGATATCTCCGATCTTGTCCGCTATCTGAAAAAACGCGGCCTGGGTGTCCTAATCACGGATCACCAGGTTCGTGAAACCCTTGAAATCGTTGATCGTGCCTACGTCATGTATGACGGCGCGGTTCTGTTTGATGGCCCGCCAGACATGGTGTTGCGCAATGAAGATGTGCGCCGCGTCTATCTGGGGGATCGTTTCGCCGCTTAGAAAGACCCGTTCCCATGTCCATCCGGCAACGTCTCGACCTGCGCCAAAGCCAGTCCCTGGTGATGACGCCCCAGCTTCAGCAAGCCATCAAGCTGTTGCAGTTGTCGAACATTGAGCTTGCCGAATTCGTTGAAGCGGAAATCGAGAAGAACCCGCTGCTGCAACGCGGGGAAGGTGATGCGCCGGAAGCGTCGCAAGATGCTGGCGAAGCGCCATCCTCGCGCGAAAGTCTTACCCTCGACGATACCAGCGGGCTTAACGAGGCCCGCGAAGCCCTGGACGCTCCGAGCGAAGATGTGTTCGAAGCCGGAACGGGGTCAGATGCCCCAACGCCGGCTGCAGCCGGGCCGAGTGCTTCCACGGACTGGTCGAAAGCCGGGTCTGGAAAGACGGGTGGCGAAGATTTCGATTTCGAAGGATCGGTCTCAAGCGATACGTCACTCAGCCAGCACCTCCACAACCAGCTCAACCTGTCGAGCCTGGACACCGCAGACCGCTTGATTGCTGCGCGCCTGATCGACGACACGGATGAGAGCGGCTATTGCCGCGCGGATCTTGCAGAAACGGCTGAGGTGCTCGGCACGGACGTCGCTCAAGTCGAGCGGGTGCTCAGCGTCTGTCAGGGCTTTGACCCAACGGGCGTTATGGCGCGCTCTATTCCGGAATGTCTCGCGCTGCAGCTAAAAGAGCGCGATCGCTACGACCCAGCGATGGCGGCCCTTCTGGAGAACCTCGATCTCGTTGCCAGTCACGACATCAAGCGCCTCAAAGAACTGTGCGGCGTCGATCAGGCTGACATTCTGGATATGATGACGGAGCTGCGAGCCCTCACGCCGCGCCCAGGCGGCAGTTTCGCCAGCGATACAGCCGTTGCCGTGGCACCAGACGTGTTTGTGCGGGAATTGCCCAGCGGCATGTTTGCGGTCGAGCTGAACAGCGAAACCCTGCCCCGCGTGCTGATGGACAAAGCCTATTACGCTGAAGTTTCGGCCCTGCCGATGCGCGACCAGGAAAAAGAATTCATTACCGATTGCGCGGCGAACGCCACCTGGCTGATCAAATCCCTCGACCAGCG
Organism: Pseudomonadota bacterium; assembly: GCA_039818165.1. GTDB lineage: Bacteria > Pseudomonadota > Alphaproteobacteria > Caulobacterales > Hyphomonadaceae > UBA5336. The sequence continues at coordinate 24,162 of JBCBUL010000021.1, forward strand.
CGCGCGAACAATCCTGAAAGTAGCCAGTGAAATCGTCCGCCAGCAGGACGCCTTCTTCGCCCACGGCGTTGCGCATTTGCGCCCTCTGAACCTCAAGCAGGTCGCCGATGCGATCTCCATGCATGAATCCACCGTCAGCCGGGTGACGTCGAACAAATACATGTCGACACCGCGCGGCCTGTTCGAACTGAAATATTTCTTTTCCGCCGCGATCCCATCAACGGGAGGCGGTGAGGCCCATTCTGCGGAAGCGGTGCGCCACAGGATCAAAGCCTTGATTGAGCGGGAGTCCGTGAACGACGTGCTTTCCGATGATCAGATCGTTGAAATTCTGACAGAATACGGAATTGAGATTGCCCGGCGTACGGTGGCGAAATACCGTGAAAGCCTCGGCATTCCATCATCTGTCCAGCGGCGTCGGCGGATGCGTCAGTCCGCCTGACTCCGGGCCGAAAGAAAATATCTGCGCCCGTTTTTTGCATGGCGTGTGATTTAACGGCAACATAGGGTCCAAGCAGAAAAGAATGGAGGCCGACGTTGCAAATTAAGATAGCCGGAAGACATGTGGACCTCGGCGCAGCCCTCCAGGAGCGGATTGAGGCGGGGCTGGAAGGCGCTGTTTCGAAGTATTTTGACCGCCCGGGCGATGCCCACGTCACCGTATCGAAGTCGGGTCATCTGTTCGAAGTTGATATGAACGTCCACCTCGACTCCGGAATTATCCTGCAAGCCGTTGGCGAAGCCGATGACCCTTACGCGGCCCTGGATGCAGGGCTGGCGAAAATTGAAAAGCGGGTGCGCCGCTACAAGCGCCGTCTGCGGGACCACCATCGCCCAGATCGTTCCCCTCTCCCGGTAGAGGTTGCTTCAAGCTTTGTGCTGGCGCCGACGCCGGACGAAGACGATTCGGGCGAAGATCTTCCAAATGGAGCGGACCAGACACCTCTAACAGTGGCAGAAGGAAATGCTCAAATTCGCACCATGACTGTATCAGAAGCAGTCATGCAGCTTGAATTGGGGGAATCTCCAGCCCTTATGTTCCGAAATGCTAGGCATGATGGCCTGAATATGGTCTACCGCCGCCCAGATGGTCATATTGGCTGGGTTGACCCAGCGAATTCCGAGAAAACGTGAACCCTATGGATCCTTTGCATGGCGATTGATCTTTCAGCCCTCCTTGAGCGTGGCATCATACTGACGGAGCCTAGTTGCGGCAGCCGTAAACAGGCGATTCTCCGTCTCGCTGGCGCGCTTGCAGACAAATTGGGTCTCGACGAGCGACAGATTTTCGATGCCGTGATGGAGCGCGAACAACTCGGATCGACGGGCGTGGGCGAAGGCGTAGCCATCCCCCATGCACGCATCGCCAAGCTTGACGCGCCTCTGGGTGGATTTCTGAAACTCGACACCGGGGTGGACTTCGAAGCTGTGGACGACGAACCCTGTGACTTGATCTTCATGTTGCTGGCGCCGGTAACGGCTGGGGCCGACCATTTACGCGCCCTGGCACAGGTTTCCCGGGCATTCCGACGCGGAGAAATCCGTGCTGCGCTCCGCAGCGCCGATACGCCAGACGCCATCTTCCAAATCCTGTGCAAAGACGCCGCAAAAGCCAAAGCGGCCTCTGCGGCGTAATCAACGCAAAGAAACTGACAGGCTTGAGGCCTAGTGCAGACTTGTGGGCGTCAGCTTGTGGGCGCGGGCGGCTGCAAAGGCAGCATCGCGTCCCTCAACGATCGCAAGGCGTTCGCCAGCGGAATTGTGAACAGCGAACAGGTCCTCCGTCGTTCCCAATTCTTCCAGGGCGTTCGCGGGCAAGATCGCGCCGATTTCCTCAGCAGAGATCGGCCGCACATAGACCAGTTGCGCATCATCCATAGGCAATTCTGTATGTGATTCATGTGTCATTTTGGGTTCCTTCCCCGTCAGACAGGTCCAGAGTGACAAAAGGCAGAGCAACCTGATGATCAGCGAAGCCAGCCTGCCAGTGTCTGAGCATTATTTGGGTTTGACCTGAGACCCCTTCAAGCATGCTCACTGCGCGCTTCTATGGTTTCTATAGTCCCAGGCTTGCCAAAACCGTTTCGGTGTCCGCGCCGTGTCGAGGCGGATCGAAGCGCAAATCTGCTGGTGTGGCAGAGAAATGGACCGGGTGTTTCAGGGTCCGATAATCGCCAGCCTCGGGGTGTGTAGCGGTCTGGAAAAAGCCGACATCGTTCAAATGCTCGTCTTCCAGAACATCGCCCATTTCATTGTACTTCATGGCCGGAATATTGGCTTCGTCGAGTAAGAAGAGCCATTCTTCGGTTGTCTTGCTGAGGGCCACTTCGCCGATAATGCCGTAGAGGTCGCCGATGTTCTCAGTACGCGCTTCGTAGGTGGCGAAGCGCGGGTCGTCAAAGACGCCGGGGCGCCCTCCCATGTCGAAAAACTGTTCCCATTGGGAATCCGAATACGGCACCAGGCCAATATAGCCATCAGCGGTCTTGTAGGGCTTGCGATTGGCGTTGATGGAGCGTGTGTAAGCCATCTTCCCATTACCGGGCAGGAAGGTCTCCCCGTAGAGATTTTCCACCAGGTTGAAAAAGGTAAAGCTCTCCAGCATCGGCACCTGCACGAATTGCCCCTGGCCCGTGGGCTGGCGGTGAAACAGGGCAGCAAGCGTCGCGTAGACCGCAAACAAGCCTGTGGTCTTGTCCGCAACGAGGGACGGCGCATACTCTGGATCACCACCCGAGCGCATGGCATTCAGCGCGGCAAAGCCCGATGCGCCCTGGATCAAGTCATCATAGGCCTGGCGATGGGCGTAGGCGCCTCCCGCGCCAAAACCCGCGCAGTGGACATAGACAATGTCTTCGCGGATCGCTTTCACCGCCTCATAGTCAAATCCCATCCGCGCCATGCCTGCCATTCGGACATTGTGAAAAAACACGTCTGCGGTCTTGAGCAATGCCGTGAGCTGCGCCTTGCCTTCCTCAGTCTTGCCGTCGAGCGTGATCGCTTTCTTGTTCCGGTTCAGCGCTGTGTAAATTGGCCCAAGGTCGCCCGTGGGAGACTTTCCGGCATAGCGCATGATGTCTCCGCGCTTTGGCGGCTCCACCTTGATCACTTCTGCGCCGAGGTCGGCCAAGATCAGCGTAGCGAAGGGGCCGAGGACCACGCTGGACATATCAATGATGCGAATGCCGGCGAGCGGACCTGTAGGGGCGGTGTCGGGCATGGGCGTCTCCTCTGAATTCTCTTTTGCGTAAGTCTGCGACCAATGGCCAATGAGGCAAGGGCAAATACGTATTCGGGCGCGGGCGAGGCTTTGCTATGGGTGAGGCATGAGCATCCAAACGCCCATCCGCCCCGCCCTGCCCGCCGCTTTTCGCCAGGCTGCCCAAGACCTGCTGGGGCCGAAGGGTTGGATCGAAGACGAGGCGGTTTGCGACGCGGCTGCTACGCCATGGCGCGGCACGTACAAGGGCATGACGCCCGCGGTGGCGCGCCCGGCAAATACGCAAGAAGCGGCGGCCTTTGTGGCGCTTTGCGCTGAAAACAGCATCGCAATCACGCCCCAGGGCGGGAATACGGGTCTGGTCGACGGCGGAACGCCCCATGGCGAGGTGACCGTTTCGCTCTCGCGAATGGCCGCTGTGCGCGATGTGGACACCTTCAACAACTCCATGACGATTGAAGCGGGCGCCACCTTGGTGACAGCTCAGGACACAGCCGAAGCTGCTGGCCGGTTCTTCCCACTGTCTCTAGGCTCTGAGGGCACCGCGACCTTAGGCGGCCTGATCTCGACGAATGCAGGCGGTGTCGCGGTCCTGCGCTATGGCATGATGCGTGACTTGCTGCTCGGGCTCGAAGTTGTCCTCGCCGATGGATCCGTCTGGAATGGTCTTTCGGGGCTCCGGAAGAACAATACAGGCTATGATCTGAAACATCTCTTTGCAGGCGCGGAGGGCACACTTGGCTTGGTCACGGCAGCAACATTCAAGTTGTTTCCGCGCGTGCAATCGGCCAGCGCTTGGATCACGTGTGAAAGCGCCCAGAATGTCGTCGAGCTGTTGGCCAAAGTGCGTGACCATGCGGGCGAAACCGTAACCAGTTTCGAAATGATCCCCGCGAACGCCGTCGATATGGTGCGTGCGGACATGCCCGATGTGCGCGATCCACTGCCCTCGCAGGCCCCGTGGCGTGTTTTGTGTGAGGTCTCGATGACGCGGGAGGCAATGGCACGGGAGTTGTTGGAAGACGCTCTTGGGGATGCGTTCGAAGCCGGGCTCGCGTCTGATGCCATCCTGGCAGAAAGCCTCTCCCAGGCGGGAGACTTCTGGAAGATCAGGGAATCGATCCCGCTATCGAAGCGCGCATTTGGCACGTCGATCAATCATGATGTCTCGGTTCCGGTCTCCCGTATCCCGGACTTTCTAGACGCCACCGCAGCCGCCATTGGAGAAATTGATCCGAACGCCCTGATCGTTGCGTTCGGGCATGTGGGAGATGGCAACCTGCACTACAGCGCCTGCGAGCCCGGTGATGTGGATGCTGCCAGTCTGGCCAGCCGCGCCGATGAAATCACCGCCGCTGTGCACGCCCAGGCGATGGCCCATGGAGGCTCAATCAGCGCCGAACATGGGGTCGGCCGATTGAAACGCGACGAGCTCGACGATATCCGCAATCCAGCCGCCACGTCAGCGATGAAGGCCATCAAGGCTGCTTTGGATCCAAACGGTGTCTTCAATCCGGGACGTGTCGTGCGCACCTGAGTATTCCTCAGACGCGGCGAGCCGACCCGATCAACCATCTCTGAACACATGTTCTAGCGCCCTTTGGCGCACACGGGTACAACGCTGGAAAGTCTGTTTTTTCGGGGACCCGGGCCATGCGTTTTTTGCCACTCATCATCGTTTTGGCGGCAACGGCCCTTTGCGCCTGGTGGGCTGTGACAAGCCACGGTCTTTGGGCTCATATTTTTCTGGCCATCCTATCTGTGATCTCAGGCTTCGGCCTCTATGATCTGGTCCAGACGCGCCATTCCATCTGGCGAAACTTCCCTCTCATTGGCCGGGTCCGTTGGCTCGGGGAAACGCTGCGGCCGTTCTTGCGGTCGTACATCGTTGAGGCTGAAACCGAAGGTCGGCCTTTCAATCATGAAACGAGGGTGATGGTGTATCGCCGGTCGAAGGATGTGAGTTCAGTGGAGCCCTTCGGCAGCCTTATCGACATGGACAAGCCCCCCTATGAGTGGGTCAACCACACCATGGCGCCGGGCAAACCCGAAACGGACCACCCCCGCATTAGCGTCGGCGCGCCGGGAACAGCTCGGCCCTACTCAGCCAGCGTGTTTAACATCTCTGCGATGAGTTTTGGCTCTCTCGGCGCGAAAGCCATTGAAGCGCTCAATCGAGGGGCTGCGAAGGGCGAATTCTATCATGATAGCGGAGAAGGGGGCATTTCGCGCTACCACAAGGCGGGCGGCGGCGACCTCGTTTACGAGTTGGGGTCCGGATACTTCGGCTCACGCGCAGCGGACGGCTCGTTCGATCCAGATCGGTTCAAAGACGTCTCGGCTGATCCCCAGGTCAAGATGATTGAAATCAAGCTCAGCCAGGGCGCCAAGCCCGGAAAGGGCGGCGTTCTGCCCGGCGAGAAGGTGACGCCCGAAATCGCCGAAGCCCGCGGCATTCCGGTTGGTGAGACCTGTTACAGTCCCGCCAGCCATTCTGCATTTTCCACGCCCCTTGAGCTGATGGAATTCGTTGAGACGCTGCGAGACCTGTCTGGCGGCAAGCCCGTCGGTCTGAAGTTCTGTGTGGGTCAGCCCCACGAAGTGCTGGCATTGGTGAAGGCATCGCTGGAGACCGGCATACGACCAGATTTCATGGTCGTGGATGGATCAGAAGGCGGCACCGGCGCAGCGCCCGCTGAATTTCAGGACCATGTCGGCATGCCCTTGCGCCAGGGGCTTATTCTCACGCGCAATGCCTTGGTCGGCGCCGGGATTAAAGACGACATCCGCCTCGCAGCATCCGGAAAACTCATGTCGTCCTTCGAACTGGCAGCAACGATGGCGATCGGCGCAGATTGGGTGAATTCGGCACGCGGCTTTATGTTCGCCCTGGGGTGTATTCAGTCCCTCCATTGCCACGAGAACACTTGCCCGACGGGAATTGCGACCACGGACGCCAGCCGTCAGCGCGGACTCGTTGTTCCTGAAAAGGCAGATCGCGTTGCTGCCTTCCATCGCAACACGGTGCGCGCACTAGTGGATGTGGTGGTGGCGGCAGGCTGCGCTCACCCAGGTGAATTGCGCCCGGACATGGTGATGCATCGCGTCACAGAGGACGTCGCGCGCCCGCTCGACCAGGCCTATGGCCTGCTCGAACCCGGTGCTCTTATAAACAATGCAGGCGCCACCCATCTGGGGCAAAGCTGGCAAGCGGCTCAAGCTGCTAGCTTCAGGCCCCTGGGAGCCAGTTAGAACGCCGCTTCGAAGATCTTCTCATAGCCCGCACGGTCAATCTCGCTGGGATTGCCGAAATGGGCCAGATCGGTGAGGGCGTAGTCGACAATGCCCGGCCCATCATCGGCTTCAACGCCAATGGCGGAAAGCTTGGCGGGAATGCCGATATCATCGTTCAAGCGCTCAATGGCATCGGCGAGGTCTGCCCCATCTGGCAAGCCCATGGCGAAGGCCAGGCGGCGGTACTTTTCATCCGCGCTGCCCTTATGAGCTCGCAAAATTGGCGGCAGATAGATTGCGTTCAATGTGCCGTGGTGGAGACGTTTTTGTTCGAGGCGCCCGGTCGCGTGTGACAGCGCGTGAACGCCGCCAAGTCCTTTCGTGAAGGCCAAAGCGCCTTGATAGCTCGCCATCATCATCTGAAACCGGGCGTCGGGGTCGGAGCCGTCGGCAACAGCCCGTTTCAACCATCCCTCTCCCACCGCGCGGTGGACACCATCGTAGCCAATCGCCTCACTCGGCGGATTGATGGCCGGGGTTAGTACAGCCTCAATGCAGTGGGTCACCGCGTCCATGCCCGTTGCAGCGGTCAGGTGCGCTGGCAGTCCAAGCGTGAGATCGGGATCACAGATCGCCGTGGCTGGGATCAGATTCGGCGAGACAATTGTCTCCTTCACACCGCTGTCCAGGATGACAACCGCTCCAACGGACACTTCAGACCCCGTACCCGCCGTGGTGGGGATCGCGACCAAAGGCGGGATCTTTCCGATGAGTTTCGCGCCGCCAATCTTGGCCGCGTATTTGTCCCACGGCCCTTCATGGGTTGCCATGAGGCCGACAATTTTTGCCATGTCCATGCTGGAGCCGCCGCCGAGCGCGATGATGCCGTCTGCACCCGAACCTCCATATGCGGCGAGGACTTCCCGCGCCTGTCGCTCCGATGGGTTGGGTTCGGTTTGATCGAATATCCCCGCCGGAGCGCTTCCGAGCGCGTCCGCCACACGGTCCAGCAGACCGGCTGCCTTGATGCCGGCGTCTGTAACGATGAAAGGGTGCGAGACACCTAGTCCTTGAAGCGTCTTCGAGAGCATTTTGATTGCGCCGTGGTCGAAGATGCAGGTCGTCAGGAAATTCATCACAGGCATGGGGGTCCTCCAGTCGCGCTCTTTGGCAAGCTTGTTGCCAGAATGACCATGGCGCGCGGCGGGGTTCAAGCATCGCGCCGGGTTAATCTATTGGTGATATGCGAGAATTGACTTTCGCGGCAGGTCTGCCCCCATAGCGCCATGACCAGCCCTATTCTTTCGGTAAAAGACCTCACCATCACGTTTGACACCCCGGACGGACCCGTAAGAGCCGTGCGTGGCACCAGTTTCGACGTTGCAAAAGGTGAATGCCTGGGCATCGTCGGAGAAAGCGGATCAGGAAAATCCCAGTCTGCTCTGGCTGCAATGGGATTGCTGGCCGAGAACGGATCCACGACCGGGTCCATCAGTTTTCACGGCACAAACCTCCTGACAGCGAGCCGGCGCGAGATGCGTGAGATTTGCGGCGAACGCGTCTCGATGATTTTCCAGGACCCGCTGACCTCGCTCACCCCGCACATGACGGTCGGCGCCCAGATGCGCGAAATCCTGGCGATCCATAAGGGTCTGAAAGGAGACGAGGCCAATAAGCTTTGCGTCGATTGGCTGGAAAACGTGCGTATCCCCGAAGCGAAACGGCGGATGGACCAATATCCCCACGAATTGTCTGGCGGGATGCGCCAAAGGGTGATGATCGCGATTGCCATGGTTTGCGGGCCGGAACTGCTGATCGCTGACGAGCCGACGACGGCCCTTGATGTGACCGTTCAAGCCCAGGTGCTCGACCTGATGGACGACCTCAAACGCGAGACCGGCACGTCAATCATCTTGATCACCCATGATATGGGCGTTGTGGCGCGCATGTGCGACCGTGTGGTCGTCATGCGCCATGGTGAAATCGTCGAGCGCGGGGATGTGGGTGATATCTTCTATCGCCCCCAACATGACTACACGAAGATGCTGCTGGACGCTGTGCCGCGCATCGACCAGCCAAATCGGGACGGTCGCCCAAGCCTTGGAGGCGCCCCAGCCGACAGCGTGGAACCAATTCTACGGGTCCGAGACATGGAAGTGTTTTTCCCAGTCAAAGTCGGCGGCGGGCTGTTCCCGAAGTCCAAGCCCTTGCGGGCTGTGAACGGTGTCAGCTTCGACCTGCGCCCGGGCGAAACGCTCGGTGTTGTCGGCGAGTCCGGATGCGGCAAGTCCACGCTGGCGCGCGCCGTGCTGAAACTCGTCCCACCGACAGCCGGCGCCGTTGCCTGGCTCGGAAAGGACATCACAACGGCATCAAAGACTGAAATGCGCGGCCTGCGCGACGATCTCCAGATTGTGTTTCAGGACCCGCTGGCCAGCCTGGACCCGCGCATGACCATCGGTCGCTCGATTGCTGAACCCCTGACAGTCCATGCACCGCACCTGGACAGCGCAGCGCGTGAGGCAAAAGTTCGGGAAATTCTACCAAAGGTCGGCCTCGATCCGGCACTCATCAACCGCTACCCGCACGAACTGTCCGGCGGGCAAAACCAGCGTGTGGGCATTGCCCGGGCAATGATCCTTGGGCCGAAATTGGTGATTTGCGACGAAGCGGTTTCTGCGCTGGATGTGTCGGTGCAGTCCCAGGTGGTAGACCTGCTGATCTCGCTCCAGAAAGAGTTTGGCCTCTCCATGATCTTCATCAGTCATGACCTGTCGGTCGTGCGCGAGATCAGCCACAGGGTGATGGTTCTTTATCTTGGCCGGGTTGTGGAACTCGCGAGCCGAGACGTGATTTATGAGGATGCACGCCATCCCTATACGCGGGCTCTGATCAGCGCGGTGCCCATGCCCGATCCGGACAGTGAGCGCGCCCGCGAGCGCGTGAAGCTCGTCGGTGATCTTCCCAGTCCGATGGATACACGCGCACCGCTTCGGTTCCTGAAATCGAAAATCGTCGACGATCCCGACGCGGTGCAGTATCGGGCGGAACTCATCGAAGTGTCGCCCGGCCATCTGGTTGCCGAGCACGACCCCTTCGAAGACCAAGGCGGTCTATTGGCGGGATAACCGCTCGCCAAGCCAGGCCGCAGCCTCATTCACGCTATCGCGTTCAATGTCCACCCGGCCATTGGCCTGGCGCATGGCTTCATTGGATATAGCATTTGCCAGGGGAGCGAGCGCCGCGTGGAGGGCCCGGTCCGTTGCGGCATCTGGGCTGAGCAGGATGAAGGCATCATAGGGCGGCAGGGCGCCGGCCGGTTCGTCTAGCAAGAACAGATCATACGCATCGATCCGCCCATCCGTTGTGTAGGCTGTGATGACGTCCACTTCTCCACCCGCCACCGCATCGTACATGAAGGTCGATTCCATGCCACGCGTCGTCAGGTCCGCCAGACCATAAATGTCCCGGGTTCGCGTCCATTCAGGGCGGCCAAAAAACTCTGGATCGCTGGCAACGGTCAAGCCGCTTCCGGCGAGGTCTCCCACGCTTTGGATGCTGTTTGCTTCTGCCTGCTCACGCGTCATGGCGTAAGCATAGGCGTTTTCGAATCCCAATGGTGCGAACGCCAGGACGCCATGTTCGTCCAGCAGCCAGGCCGATGTCTCTGCATACATCACCGCGCGTGGCGGCACGTCTTCGCGCTCCATGAGCGTCGCCCAAATCGTACCGGTGTAATCGATTGAGAGATCGATTTCACCGCGAGCAACTGCATCGAACGCCACCGTCGAGCCGAGCCCCTCACGAATGTCTACCCGCACACCTTCGGCCTCCAGTCGCCGGGCGATCAGATTGACCAGTATGTACTGCTCGGTGAATGACTTCGCTGCGAGCGTAATCGTGCGCCCATCCAGGGGTTGTGACGCGACCGAGAAATCACGGTCCAGTCGGTCTGCCGATCGCGATCCCGAATACGTCAACAACAGAGGGGCAAAAACGAGAGCAAGCCCGCCCGCGCCAAACAGCGCCAGCCGCCGCGAACGTTGCTCTGCAGAAAGCTCAAACAGCCGGATTGTCTGGTCGAGCATCAGCGCAAGCCCCGCAGATACCAGGCAGCCAAACAGTACCGCGCCCCAGTCGCGGGTTTGCAGTCCCTGAAAGATATAATTGCCCAGGCTTTCCGCTCCGACCGGCGTCGACAGCGTGGCAGCGCCAACGACCCAAACACACGCGGTGCGCAATCCGGCTACGATAACGGGTGCGGCGATGGGCAACTGGACTTGTGCGAGGCTTTGTGCCGGAGTCATGCCAACGCCAAGGGCAGCCTCGCGAATGGCCGGGCTCACGCCCTGAAGCCCCACAATTGTGTTGCGAAGAATTGGCAGAAGCGAATAGAGGGCGAGCGCCACATAGGCTGGCCAAAACCCGATCCGCCCGCCCAAGACGGGCACCATGAGCGCCAGCAGGGCAATACCGGGTATGGTCTGCACGAGGCTGGCAAACCCCAGCGCGGGTCCTGCAAGGCGTGGAGAGCGCGAGGCGTAAATGCCCAACGGGATTGAGATCAGCAATCCGGTTGCAATCGCCGCGAGTGATAAGGTCAGATGGCCTACATACCGGCTTGGAAAGACAACAAGCTCTTCTGCAAACATCTCAGGCGCCCTCGAAAGCGGCTGAAACAGCGGCCGCCGTTCGTTTTGGTGCCTCCAGGAGCTGAGCCACGGTCGCATTGGCCGGATTGGCCATGAGTGCGCTGGCCGGCCCGGTCTGGATGATCTGCCCTGCATCCATCACCGCGATCCGGTCTGCAAATCGAAGCGCCTCAGCAAAGTCGTGGGTCACGATGACAGAAGCAAAGCCCAATTCACTCCGCAATCGCGCCACATCTTCAATCAGCGTGTCCTTCGTCATCGCATCGAGGGCTGAAAACGGCTCGTCCATCAGCACGATGTCGGGTTTGCCCGCCAGCGCGCGCGCCAGCCCGACGCGTTGTGCCTGACCGCCAGACAATTCGCGCGGAAACCGCTCGCCATACGTTGCCAGCGGCAGGCCAATCAGCTCAAACAAGTGCTCAAGTTGCTGCTTGATATCCTTTTGGTCCCAACCGAGCAGTCTCGGCGTCACAGAGACATTCTCAGCCAACGTCACATGGGGAAACAGCCCCGCAGACTGAATGACGTATCCCATTCGGCGGCGCCACTCATGGGCGCGTACCTCATGCGCAGCCTCACCGGACAAGAACACTTCACCGATATCCGGCTCCACCAGTCGGTTCAGGAGCTTGAGGGTCGTCGTCTTTCCGCATCCCGATGGACCAATAAGTGCGAGTGTCTCGCCCGCCGAAAGGTCGAATGAAACGTCCCGCGCAGCAAAGGTGTCGCCGAAGCGTTTGGAGAGAGAGCGCGCGGACAGGAGGATGGGCGTCAGCCTTCCAGATCTTCCTTCAGGACCGTCATCTGGAACTGGTAGGACGTCTCGCCCTCATCCACATCCTTGTAAACGACGGCGATGAATTCCGCACCGAGATAGACTTCGACGCTGTCGTCGGTCTTGTCGCGGGGCACCAGGCGCAGGCCCGGATGCAGCTTTTCTTTCAGATACGCTTCGAGGCGCAGGGTTTCTTCGCGCTCCATGGGGCACTCCTTACTTTGCCCGAACCCTATGCGGCTGCGGCAGTAATGGAAACCCGGGCGAGGCGAATTGATGCGCCTTGGCCTCACCTTCAGAATTCCCGGCCGACAAAGAACTTGGTCATGGAGTCATCGGCGCCATCCGTGACCCCAACGCCAATAGTTGACTGCACCCGTAAGGAGTTTTCTCATTTCAGCATCCCGGTGGTCGTAAATTCCTTTACGCTCCCGATACGGCGTCGAAACAGAGCCCCAGATCAAATGACAAGGATCAATGGTCGGCTTTTTGGGCCGCCAACTTCAATAGCCTGAAGCTATAGAGACAATCGCATAAAACGTTGATTAGCTGTCTTGCAGCGGCTTTCTGTCAATATACCTGATGGCGGAGTTAACGCGAAAAGGAGTTTTCCGTGAAGCATCTCTTTATGGCGGCGGGCCTGTTAAGCCTTGCTGCATGTGCACACGCCGACAAATCAGAAATGGGCGTCGCCATGGGCGTGTCAGAGGCAGACGTTCTGGCTGCACAAGAAGCTTGGGGCGATGGGATCGTTGCAATCGCATCGGTGCACACAGCTGGTGGCGACTTTGAAGAGCGCGCCCGCGAGCACATCGACACGCTCTACGCGTATGGCGAAAGCGCTGTGATGTTCAAGCCGACCCTGGCAGCCGATGACCAGTTCCGTGAGACGTTTGACGAAGCCCTCGCTTACTTCATTGGCAAGGAAGGCACGGAAGACACCGGTTTTGCGATCAAAGGCTGGACCAATGTGCGCTGGGACGATGTGTTGGTGTTCACCGATACGGACTCGGCAATGTCCATGGGCAACTATTTCTTCACAGGGCCCGATGGCAATGAAACCAAGGTCGAATTCTCCTTCGGCTACATTCGGGACGAAGATGGCGATCTGCTGATCAACCTGCACCATTCTTCCCTCCCATATTCGCCCGAATAAGACTTACCCGCGAACTGCAATGAAGCCCGCGCGAGACCTCTCGTGCGGGCTTTTTTGTTCTGTTTGGCGACGTCTGCGGAAAATTGCAGTTACTGGTTCTTTGCGATTCATCATGGTTAATAGACGACCTGAGGGAGAGTGAGGGATTCGCATGGGCGCCAGCCCCCCCATCGTAGCGGTGGCAAACCTGAAAGGCGGGGTCGGCAAATCGACCACGGCCTTGATGCTCGCCGAAGGCCTCGCCTTTAAATACGGTCTCAACGTGCTGCTGTGCGACTTCGATGCCCAGGCCAACTTGTCCGAAACACTGCTCACCAGCGACGGGGTTCAACGGGAATTGAACCAGGGCCGCGGTGTTGCGGCGGTGCTCGATCACTTCCTTCCGCTTTCCGAGCAAAAGAATCTGTCTCTGAAAGATGTCGTCGAAACGCGTAATTCCACCGTCGTTGAAGAACTCGTCTACAAACGCTCGCGGGACAAACCGGGCGGCTGGATCTCCCTATTGCCCGCCCATCCCGGCATGCGGTTTCTGGAGCCCCACCTGGAGCGGAGCCCCGGGGAAGGTTGGTTTGACATTGGCGACGAGCTTGCCGAGCGCTTTCTGGAAGCCACCCAACTCGTGCGTGCCAGCGCGGATGTCGTGATTATCGACTGCCCGCCCCACGTCTCCGCGCTTTGCCGGGCAGCGCTCAAGCTTGCGGACTATTACGTCACCCCGACACTTGCAGAGGCGCTCTCTGTCTGGGGCGTGCATCAATTCCTGCGGTGGCTGGCCCATCCCTCGATGAGTGGCTGGCTGGGCGTCAACGCCTCGTCCATCCCAACGCGCCAATTCGTCGTTTGTACAAGATTTTCCCCGCGTTCACGCAGCCATAAGCGAACCTTGGAGACCTTGCGCTCTGACTGGCACGGGCGCGCCTTTTCAGATCCGATCCGCCAGCGCCTCTCCCTTTCGCGGGATCTGGAACGAAAAGAACTCGACAGCACCCACGGGTTTGGCGGGCGATATCGCGGCCAGGTCAAAGGCGATGTCCTGTCGCTGGCAGAGTCCTTTACGGGCTTCATGGCGGCGCGGGCAGATGTGGATTGGGCCAGGAGGTCTTAAGGGATGTACACCGTGTAGGTGATCTCGACCTCGAAATCGAAGGTACCAAGCGAGAGGTCATAGCCCTGCAAGCTCTGGGCACCGATCGAGTAAGCAAGATCAAATCGGACCGATTGGTCCGCAATGGACCCCCGCCCCGCCGCCGTGCGCTGGTTGCCCGTGAACACATTGCGGCCCGGCAACAGGCTCAGCAGATTGGGGAAAGACGTGACGCCGCCATTCGCACCGGCGGAATGCGGGTATTGCGCCTGTGCCCCAAAGGGAAGCCCGTCATCGCCGGTGAGCGTGACCGCCAGATCGAGGCTGGTGATGAAGAGAAAGATCAGATCGGTGTTCGGCCCGCCAAACTGGCTCTGGGCGTCGATTGAGAACGGTACGTTAGACGCCACGTAAAAGCTCGACCGCGACGTCGTGCCATCGACCCGAACGGCCGTGTCTGCGGTCAGGTCCAACGGCGAAAAACTATCAGACGCATTGGTGATGCCATCGGAATTGGTGTCCGTGACGAAGTCACCGCTGCCCGTGTCTTCAATCCGGTAGGGCATTGTCCCCGCAGCCGTTGGGGCATCTGAAGTCGATAGCAAAGTGCCGGTCACTACGGTGTGGGTGTTTTCGGCAATCAGGTCGGCATCGCCGGATGTGTTGCCGGTGGTTCCAGTCCCGCTGTCGATGATGAAGTCGACGGCCGTTGGCGCAGACCCGCCCTCGTCGGCGCTCCAGACAATGACCGCGCCTTGCACATTGAATCCTGGCCGATCAACGATTTCGCCCGCCGCCGAGATGGGCAGTGCTGAAATCGCAAGCATTGATAGAACTGAGCGTAGAGGGAAGCGCGGCATCCTTCGTGTAAATCACATCGAGTTTATGGGTTTCCTAATGCGCGTGCGTAAATTAACGCATTGGCACAAAAGACAGGCGCGGAGGGGGACCCCCGAATGCGCCGGGGTCCTGCATCCACTCGATTTCCACTGTTACCGCCTGGTCTCGGGGCGCCCCCGGGGTAGCCGCCGTGCGGCGCGGCGCACGCAGTATAACGGTCTTGCCCTGGGGGCTGACCCAAACCTCCGCCCGGGCATCAGCGCCAGCCATCGTCGCCAGTGGCCCGGCGCCAAGGATGCGCACATTCGCGCGCCAGCTCGAGGTAGCCGCGCCAGTCGCCACGATTTCAAACGGTGTATTGCTCGCCACGTCAAAACGAACGATCTTTCCGGCCGAAGTCTCCGCTGCAACGGGCACGAGCAGGCCGGTTTGCACGAATTCCGCAGGCGCTGGGCCGGGCATGGCAATCCGGCCAACCGGGTCCAGGTCGATCCGCTCGCCGCGGAGAACCTCTCCAGTATCTGTCCAGACAAGGATTTGCGGCCCAACAGAGAAGCTCACGCGATGGGTGATGTCTGCGCCCGCATCCCCGGCCCCAGCCAGCGCCAGCCACACCATGATGAAGACCTGCCCCAAAAGCCGCACTGGTAAACGCCTCGCCCATTTCTCGTCTCAAGCGGTAACAAAGCAGAAACCGTGCCGGATTCGCCCCCGAAGCGAAATCAGGCCGCGCGCGCGACTCGCCGATGGTTCCCATTCGGCCCGGAATGCTCTAGCCAAACCCTTGGTAAACCAACACACCGAGGAGACGCGCCATGGCCGATGACTGGAACATGCCCGAGGGCAATCTGATGGCGGGCAAGCGCGGCGTCGTGATGGGCGTGGCGAACCAGAACTCCATCGCCTGGGGCATTTCCCGCCAACTCGCCGCCCAGGGCGCAGAGATCGCCTTCACATACCAGGGCGAGAGCCTTGAGCGGCGCGTTCGGCCCCTGGTCGAGTCCATTGGCATGGATACGATGATCCCCGCCGACGTGACCGATGACGCCTCCATGGACGCCGCCTTCGCCGCCATCAAAGACAAGTGGGGCACCATCGATTTCCTGGTCCACTCCATCGCCTTTGCCGGCAAGGAGGAGCTGCAGGGGAGCATGGTGGCCAACACGACGCGCGAAGGCTTTCGCCGCGCCATGGACATTTCCGTCTACAGCTTCATTGACTGCGCGCGCCGGGGCGCCGAGCTGATGCCAGACGGCGGCGCGATGATCTGCATGACGTATCTCGGCGCAGAGCGCACCGTGCCGAGCTACAATGTCATGGGCGTCGCCAAGGCCGCTCTGGAGGCCAGCACGCGCTACGCCGCCCGCGACCTCGGCCCCCAGGGCATCCGCGTCAACGCCATCAGCGCCGGCGCCATGCGCACGCTGTCTCTGGCGGGTATCCGAGGCGGCAAATCCCTCATGGGCACAGGCCGCGACTGGTCCCTCCTGAAGGAAGACACCCGCATGGAAGGCGTCGCCGGCGCCGCGCTCTACCTGCTCTCAGATTTGGGTCACTCCATCGCCGGAGAAGTCATGCACGTGGACGCGGGGTTTCACGTGGTGGGTGTGCCGGACCTGCCGGAGGGGTAGGGAGCGCTGAGGGGACATGGCGGACAACAAACCATCTGGTGACTTCCTCGATGAGTTAAACGAGGTTTGCGCGGACTCTGAGTCGCTTGCCGACTATCTGAGGAGTGCGAACTCTCTTCCGGAGGGATTCCCAAAAGAGGAAGTCACAATACTTTGCGCAGCGTTAGACGGCTTGCTCGGGGGTACCACTGAAGTGGCTGTCGACACGCTTGCTTATGCCCGAACGAGAATACCCACATGGCGAAAGGACTATCTGCCGGCACGCAATCACGAAAGTGCCGAAACGGACCCTGACGCTCTGCCCACCGCAGACCGCCATGGGCCTCTCGACAGAGTGCTCAAGGACGTATTGGCAAGCGTAAGCTCAGCTATCGCTGTCCATGAGGCTGGGCTCGACAGCGTCGCGCCACAACGTGTCATCAAGGAAGTTCCGCTCTCCCAAGCCGAGGCCGACGGGGAGGGCCTCCGTAGCCTTTCAGAAAAAGCGCTCGAAGCTGATGCACAGCTGGTTCCGCTTGAAGCATCAGCGAGCCAAATTGAACAGGAAGATCAACGCGAAAAGGTAGCGCGCAGTCTCCGGGATCTTCGGACTCGCTCAAAGGTCGCAGCAGCTGAAACGGGTCAGCCGCATCCTATGCTTCGACTTCTGGGTCGGGCGAGTGAGGGCCTAAAACGTTCGGCCGAAATTGTCTGGGACGTATGCTGTAATGCAGATGAGGACTTGGGACCGCTCGCAGAGGCATGGGGGAGGTATAACAAAGCTGCCATAGAAGGCGTGCTCAAAGCGGTGAAGATTACCGCTGAGGGAATCGATCAAACGATCCGAGGCATCCGCTCCAGGCGAGCCGCTATGAAAAGCCCGCCTCCCGACGACGCCATGCGCGTGCGTTGGGAATTGGAGGCCGCTGTCGCTATTCTTACGGGCCAACCCATCCCGCCGGCACGCCAGCCGCATTTGCGGGCCTTGTCACTTACTGGTTTCCCGGATGAGCTGTTGGAGGCGCTCAAGCGGCATGGTGCACCGCTGGGCGATATCTATGTCGATCCGAACGCGGATCGTTTTGAGCGCCGCCTGAAACTCGCCGATATCAGAGCGCTGTCCGCCCTCACAGGGCTGCAGACGCTGGTCCTGGACGACACCCAGGTGTCCAATATCAGCGCGCTCTCCGCCCTCACGGGGCTGCAGACGCTAGACCTGGACCACACCCAGGTGTCCGATATCAGCGCGCTGGCCGACCTCACAGGGCTGCAATCGCTGTACCTGAACTTCACCCAGGTGTCCGATATCAGCGCGCTGGCCGACCTCACAGGGCTGCGGACGCTGTTCCTGAACGGCACCCAAGTGTCCGATATCCGCGCGCTCTCCGCCCTCACAGGGCTGCAATATCTGTTCCTGACCAGCACCGAAGTGTCCGATATTAACGCGCTGTCCGCCCTCAAAGGGCTGCAATCGCTGAACCTGAACCGCACCCAAGTGTCCGATATCAGCGCGCTGGCCGCCCTCACGGAGCTGCAGAAGCTGTACCTGGGCGGCAACCAGGTGTCCGATATCAGCGCGCTCTCCGCCCTCACGGGGCTGCAGGCGCTGAACCTGAACCGCACCCAAGTGTCTGATATCAGCGCGCTGGCCGCCCTCACAGAGCTGCAGACGCTGGACCTGCGCGGCTCCCAAGTGTCCGATATCAGCGCGCTGTCAGCCGTCACAGAGCTGCAGACGCTGGACCTGATAGGCACCCAGGTGTCCGATTGGTCGCCTGTCGATCATGTCGACGATGTCTTCGGCCGCCCGAAAGACTGGCCGCGCAAGACACGCGGCTGAGCCCTGTCTCGCCGCCTCTGGCAATTCCGTTTGCCATGCGCACCCTGAACGGTTATTAAATTATTCATTCCTCACGACCGGACCCCCGCCATGACCACCAAACTCCACCTTTTCGTCGGCCATCCGCGCTCTGGCAGCCTCTCCCACGCCCTTGCGAATGCTTACCAACGCGGGGCGGAGGCGCAGGGGGCGGAGGTTCGGCGGCAGGATATGTCGGCCATGGAATTCGATCCCGACCTCACCGATGGCTATCAGAAGCGGAAGACGCTGGAGCCGGACCTGTTTGACTTCCGTGAGAATGTGGAATGGGCCGACCATCTGGCCTGGATCTACCCCACATGGTGGGGCGGGATGCCGGGGAAGATGAAGGGCCTGATAGACCGCTGCTTCTTGCCCGGCTGGGCCTTTGCCTACCACGAAAAAGGCCATGGCTGGGACAAGCTGCTGGCGGGCAAGACCGCTGACGTGATCACCACGGCCGATACGCCCGCCTGGTACTCCAAATGGGGTTACAACAATGCCGGCAAGAATTTCGTCGTGAAACAGGTGCTCGGCTTTTGCGGGGTGAAGGTGACGAGCTATTCCCAGTTTGCCCCGGTGAAGACCGCCGACGCGAAAAAGATCGAAGACTGGAAAAAACGCGCGCATTTCTTTGGCGCGGAGGCCGGACGGCGCTAGACTGGCGCCATGAAAGCAACACCCGAGACACACGTTCCGCTTGCGGACTTTCCGACCTACCCCGAAGCCGAGATGCGGGCCCGCGCCACTGATTTTCACGCGGGGCTCACGTCGAGGCGCTCCGTACGCGCCTTTTCTGACGCTCCCGTGGACCGGGCAATTATCGAACAATGCGTTCTGGCCGCCGGCAGCGCGCCGAGCGGGGCGAACCACCAGCCCTGGTTCTTTGCTTGCGTTGGCAGCGCTGACAAAAAACGCGCCATTCGCGACGCCGCTGAAGCCGAGGAGCGCGAATTCTACGCTGGCAAAGCGGGCGATGAGTGGCTGGATGCCCTCGCGCCGATCGGCACGGATTGGCAGAAGCCCTATCTGGAAACTGCGCCCTGGCTGATCTGCATCTTCGCCCAGCGCCGCGGCGGCGTGCGTTCAGGGGACGACAAGAAGAACTACTATATCCATGAGAGTGTCGGCATCGCGACCGGATTGCTGATCGCCGCGTGCCACCAGGCGGGGCTTGCAACCCTAGTGCACACGCCGAACCCGATGGGGTTTCTCACTGAGATTTGCGGTCGTCCGCACACGGAAAAACCATTTCTCATCCTGGTGGCTGGTCACCCCGCCGATAGCGCAATGGTGCCAAAGCACGCGCTGGAGAAGAAACCGCTCGGCGAAATTGCAAGCTTTCTCTAGGCCGACTTCACGCCGTTGCGGCGGCCAGTCCGTGGGAGAAGCCCGGCGCTTCCTGGCGCAAGAAGTCGATCAGGGCCCGCTCAGCCGGGGACACCGTATTGTCCCATCCCAGGCGTTTGATGAACCAGTCATTTTCTTCGGCAGTAACGTCACTGCCCTGACGAATGGCCGCTTCCTTCGCCGCTTCGCGCGCCTGGGCGGCCTTTTTGGAGTCGTAGGTGACCCGCTGAAACCAGTTTCCGGAAGAATAGGCCGAGGACAGATTGTCCAGAATGCCGCCACCATCCGATTTGAGCCAGGTTTCGCGCGCGAGGGCACGGCCCTCCGTGATCGGATCGGGATGTGCTGCCGCCAGAAGGTGGTTTCCGATGGCGCGGGCAAACAAGTCATTCCAGGACTTTGCGTTGCGCGCCTTGGCGATCTTGTCATTGGTCGAAAACAGGATGCCAGCTTCTTCGCGCGTCACCCATAGTCCGCCATCGCTCGATTGTGCGTACACAGCGCGTCGTGTGCGCTCAACATCTGTGTCGGTTGCAGACCCTTTTGCAACGATGTGGTCGCAGACCGCCTGGAGCGTAAAGGTTCCCAGGCGCGGCGGCGCGCCTTCGGCCTTGCGCAAAACGGCCAGCAGCAGATCAAGATCGACCTCGAGAGGACCGTTCACGCGGCCGGAAATCAATCCCATCAACCAGTCCGCTTCCCCGTCGCTAACCCAGTTCTTCGGCGCTTCATTGGAGAGAAGATAGTCGCAAATGGCCTCGATGAAGCGTCCATTCCAGCTTTCCGACGAGTCAGTAAACTTCGGCGTGAGCGCGAACAGGGATTCCGCTTCGGCGCGGCTCACCAAGCCGTCTTGAAACACTTCAACAATACGCTGTTCCGCCTCGCTCCGGCTGGCTTGACCCAAGGCAACAATCCGTTTCAGAAGCGCGCGCTCCATTGCCTCAGCCATGCACCAATCTCCCGAACAAACTCGCGTGAACGTTCGGTGTAAGGGCCAGAGGGTTGAAAACCACTTAAGTTATGTGGCGTCGGATTAACTCTGTTGGTCGAGTTCCACGTCCCAATACAGGTAGTCCATCCACGTCTCATGGAGGTGGTTCGGCGGGAAGCGCCGTCCGATTTCCTGCAAATGGTAGTTTGTCGGTCGCACTGGGGTCCGACCCGGAAACATCCCCGCATCCTTGGGCATGCGTCCGCCCTTTTTCAGATTGCACGGCGAACAGGCGGTCACGATGTTTGTCCAACTTGTCCGCCCGCCGCGCGAACGGGGCACAACATGGTCGAACGTCAGATCTTCCTCAGCACCGCAATAGACGCACTTAAAGCCGTCGCGCAGAAACAGGTTAAAGCGGGTGAATGCTGGTGGGCGGTCCTGGCGAACGAACTCGCGCAGAGCGATGACGCTCGGCAGGCGCATTTCAAAGCTGGGGCTGCGGACCACGTGGTCATACTCAGCAATCACTTCGACGCGGTTCAGGAAAACGGCTTTCACAACATCCTGCCAGGGCCAAAGCGAGAGCGGGTAGTAGGAAAGCGGACGGAAATCTGCGTTGAGCACAAGCGCAGGGCGTCCATTTGGGGGGAAAGCAACAACTTCAGCCACGGGTCCCTCCGTGAACGAATAAACCGTTTCGGTAAGATGCGATGCAGTAAGTGGCGGCAACCTCCCTTGTCCAAGTTTCGAATACTCGATTCTTAGCAACAAGTTTATGACAGACCTGATCGCTTGACAGCAAAAAATGGTGTCACACGGTCGCGGCGCGTCAGGCGTTACCTTTTATAGGGGCGGATTCGTGCCCGCGATAATGATTGAACCATGCCCAAAGAAGATGGGTTGCGACGCCGCGATAGGGCGACCATGCGTCGGCAAGCGCCGTGAACGCTTTGGCGTCAATCCGCGCCTCGTCGCCCATGAGCAGGCGGTAGCTCTCCATTAGTCCCACGTCGCCCGGCGGGAACGCGTCCAAGTCGCCAGTCGCGCTCAACATAAACACTTCCGCAGACCAGGGCCCGATGCCTTTGATGGCCGTGAGAGCAGAAACCGCTTCAGGTCGGGCGATGTTCGGAAGGCTGTCGAAGCAAACTGCGCCGCTTTCCGCTGCCTCTGCAATCGCTTTGACGTATTTTACTTTTGGCCGCGACAGCCCGGCGCCGCGCAGCGTTTCATCATCCAGCGAAAGGATGGCGTCAGCGCACAGCGTATCGCTCAGGTTCTCCACGCGCCCCCAGATGGCTGCGCCCGCTTTGGTCGAAACCTGCTGGAAAGCGATCATGCGAGCGAGCGTTGCGAACTCGCAGGGGCTTGTTCGCCACTCCGGGACGCCGCGTTCGCGATAAGCCCGCGCAAGGGCAGGGTCCCTTTCTGCCAAGACCTCACACCCCGCCTGGACGTCCTGAACCGATGGCGCGGTCAAAAATAGTCCTCCAGGGGAAGATCAACCTGTTTCTGACCGAGGAAGTAAATTCCGTCGCCGCGAAGAGTGGCCGGGAAAAAACCGCCATCTGTGGAGGCTGCCTCCAACCCATCGATGGCCAGACGCGCCTCTTCAGTCAGCAGCCCCTGGGTCGCCAGTGCCGCGCGCAGTTCATCTGCGCGTTCGATGCGCACGCCAGCATTGCCCCGCAACTCTCCGCCTTGACGGGACAGGTCGCCCCGCGCGCCGAGACTGGCCGGTCCCCAGTCCAGCATCAGTTGGGGTACCAACAATTCGCCGCCCCGCGACAGAGCGAGTTCGATAGCACGGGCAAGGTCCCCGGTTTCGGAGAAGGCCGATACACCGCCATCGAGCTCTGCGCGCAGGATCGATGGTCCCAAGGTGCGGCCCAGGAGAGCAAGGTCGTCTGGCGGGGTTTCAGCCAGCTCAATCCGCTGCCAGTGGGTTTCCAATTGCAGCATGTCTGGAACGCCGGGCGCCGGACGGATGTGAAACTCAAACGCGTCGAGTTCTCCGACAGGGTCGCCCTCAACGGCGAGCCCCGCTTCATCGAGCGCAATGGAAAGCTGCCGGATCTGGCCCGTATTGTCCCAGCGAAGGCTGCCAGCCGAGCGCGGGCCGAGGAGCAATGAGGCATCTTCATTCTCCTGATTGGAGAGGCTGAACCCATTGCGGCCCGGCGCGCGTATGATCACATGGTACCAATCCCACGGCTGCATCACGAATTGAAGCTGTTGCCCCTGCCATTTCGGTCCCGTGGGCTGCCCGTAGACCGGGTCATCCACCGTTAACGCGAAACGGAACGGATAGCCGCCCAGTTCCTTGCCAGAATACTCGACCACCAGTCCCTGAGCGCGCTGGTCATCAATCCATTTGTCGATTTCACTCTGGAGAAATCCGCGTCCAAGTAGCCACAAGACTGAATAGACTGCGAAAAGCCCCGCAACCGCCATGAAGATAAGCGCAGGCACCCAAATCCCAGAGCCCGAACTTTCAGTAAGTTTGCGTTTGGCCATATCAGGCGGCCTCCAGGTCTTTTCGGGTTCGGCCTTGCTGGCCCAGTCCCTCTTCCAGCAGTTCAGCCGAGGCTGGCTCAATCGCCTCTTCCAGACGTTTCATAAGCGCTTTCCGGTCCAGTCCGGGTTCAATGGGGGGCAAGATTTCAAATACGATGGTTCCAGGCGTTCGCACAAAGCCTTTCGAGGGCCAACACAGGCCCGAATTCGTTGCCACTGGAACGCAGGGGACATCGAGCCGTTTGTAGAAGGCGCTTGTACCGGCGGCAAAATAGCCCGCCGTCACCCCGGGTGGATGTCGCGTACCCTCCGGAAATATCACGAACTGGCGCGCATCGGCCGCGCGAGACTCAGCAGCTTTGAGCATTTTCTTCACGGTTTTGGCCGCCCCGCCGCGATCGATTGGGATCATCTCTGATTTCAACGCATACCAGCCAAAAAAGGGATACCAGAGCAGCTCCCGCTTCATCGTGATCACGGGGTCCGACAGGATCAGGAAGGGCACAAACACGTCCCACATACACTGGTGCTTCGCAGCGTAGATGAATGCTCCGCCGGGAAGATGCTCAAGTCCGCGCACCTCGGTCTTGATCCCGCAGATGACATGCAGACCGCCCCGCACCAGCATTGAATACCATCGCAGACCGGCCATGATCGCGCCGCGCGGCATCAGAAGGCTCGGCAGCCAGATCGTGCCCATGACGGCCATAAGGCCATACATGTACACGATGAAAACTAGAGATCGGACGTCATTCATAGACGTCAGTTAATCAAGGTTAGCGCCTGCGTCACGCGCCATTTCAGCCATTCCGAAACCGTGCCGCGAAATGACGTCCAATCCGAATAGGCCCGGCTCGGGTCGACCCTTGAACGTACCGGTACGTCCACAAGCTCTAATTCCGGCGCACGGTCCCTCAGCAAAAGGCGGGCGCGCGGAAGGTGGTAGTCAGATGTCACCAAGGCAATGCGCCGATACCCATGGACACTGGCCCAGGCCGAAACCTCGTCTGCGTTTTCCTCGGTCGTCGTCGCCTCATAGCCGATATCGATGCAGCACGCGAAAAGCGAGCTGTCGCCCCCTGCTCTTTCCGCAACTTCATCTGGCGAAATGGACGGGTTTACGCCTGAAATGAGCAGCCGGTCTCCCGTCCCTGAGTCGAGTAACGCCTCAGCAGCGCTTATGCGCAATCCAGACCCACCGGTAAGAGCAACCACGCCATCAACATCACCTAACCCTGCCGGAATGGCTGATGCGGCCCGGTGGCGAAACCCGTTATAGTCCAAGAACAACGCGACAATCAGCACCAGAGCGACCCAGCGCCATTTCAATCTGCTCACCCAGCGTGTCACAGCGTATCTTTCAGCGACCGCATCACCGTCAGTCGCGCTGCACCACGCGCAGCCAGAGCAGCGATCACCGGGGTGGCCAGCAGGATTAGAAAATCAACGGGGTCCAGCGAAAGCTGAGGCAGCAACCCCGTTCGCTCACCACGGGCCGAAGCGAATGACAAGGCGAGCGCCACGGCGGCCAATGAGAACAAGGCTCCGACCGCGCCGGCCCTGAGGCCAAGCACCCAGAAGCGTCTCTCAAAAAGACGCGAGATGAAGCGGTCGGTCGCACCCGATAAGTGAAGCACCTCAACAATATCCCGGCGCGCAAGCAATGCCGCATGGGTCGCAAACGCGATCACCGCGACGGCCGTCGCCACCAACAAAACCACCGTGGACAATGCAACCAGACGAACGATCCCCAACGTACGCCTGACATCTCCGGCCCAGGTTTCATGGGCTTCAACAACAGATTGAATGCCGGCGGCACTCAGTCCCGCCTCAATATCATTGGGCAATCCCGTCAAAGTGGCGTCGGACTCAACACTCAGGATGAGAGGCAAGGGCAACCCGGCAGGCAGACCCCCACCAAAACTGGGCGCCAACAGGGTCTCGATTTCGTCCACGCTGAGCACACGAGCATCCTGCACGCCCTCGACGTTCAGAGCGATGTCGCGCGCCTCTTCCGCGCCACGGCGGTCTTCACCGATCAGCCGGATAGTCATTTGTCCTTCGACTTCCGCAGTCCAGCCTCGCGCTGCGTCATAACTCGAACGCGCAGACAATGCGGCGAGCGCTGCCAGAAAACAAAGAGCACAAACCACGAAAAACAGCGCCGCTTCGCGGGCGTCCTGTTGGGGCAAAAGAGGCGTTTCGCGACGACTCATACGGCTTCAACTCCATACTCGACATCGCGCACCAGCAGACCATGCTGCAGACGAAGGATTGGAGCGTTTACTTTCCGGATGAGACTCAAGTCATGGGTCGCGATCAGAACAGTGGTTCCGAGCCGGCGATTAAGCTCCATGAACAGGCGCATCAGACGTTCGCCCATTTCCGGGTCGACGTTGCCCGTTGGCTCGTCGGCAATCAGGAGATCGGGCTTGTTGACGAGGGCGCGTGCAATCGCGACCCGTTGTTGCTCGCCTCCGGACAATTGTTCCGGACGCGCATCCAGTCGAGGCCCCAGCCCCACCCAGCGCAGCAATTCTTCCACATCGGGACGGTAATCGGCTTCGCGTTGTCCCGCGACCCGAAGAGGAAGTGCTGCATTCTCATAGGCTGTCAGGTGCTCGAGCAGGCGAAACTCCTGGAAGACAACGCCAATGCGCCGGCGCATGGCCGAAAGTGCCTTCCGGTCGAGAGTTCGGGTCCGCCGGTCAAACAAGGAGACATCGCCGCGAGACGGGCGCAGCGCCAGATACAGCAACTTCAGAAGGCTGGTCTTGCCAGCACCCGACGGCCCCGTGAGACACGTAAACGATCCCGGCGCCAATGTGAGATCGATCCCCGAGAGGATTTCCTCACTAGAATCATAGCGCAAGGCCACGCCATCGAGGCGAACTGCGAAATCTGCGATCATATCCGGCTTGCGCTCATTCATTTCCGGCGAGATACACCCTGCGACCACCTAAATGCACGTTAACAGAACATTGAGTCCCTTGGGTGAAATAGCGAGTCATGATTGTCACCTGCCCTGCCTGCGAAACGTCTTATTTCGCCGACGACAGCACTCTCGGAAAAGAGGGCGCACAGTTGACCTGCATCTCGTGTGGCCATGTCTGGTTTGAACAAGTCGAAGGCGTTCCAGCCAGTGACGAGGCGCTCGCGCGCGGCGCCCACGAAAGATATCTGGAAGCCGTCAGGCTAAGAGGGCGTCGCCGATCACGCCTTGTGGCCATGAGTGTCTGGGTTGTGGTGGCCCTTGCATTTGTTGGCGCGTTCGCAGCGGCGGTAGTCTTGCGCGACGATGTCGTGCGCGCCTGGCCGGAGTCCGCCAGCGCCTATGAATGGGTCGGACTTGATGTGAACAGGTTCGGCGTCGACTTTGAGAATATCGAACGGTCCCGCGAACTTCGCGGAACACTCCCCGTGATTACCGTTGCTGCCGATGTCAGGAACATCACCGAACAGACCCAGATTGCACCGAGGGTCCGCGTCGGCCTCCTAGACGATTTCGGGCGGGAGATCGCGCATATGTTCGCCGATGTCAGCCCGAACCGCCTCGAAGCTGGCGAAGTTGGCAGGTTCACCGCTGTTTTGGAAAACCCACCCGCCGACTCCTACAGCCTTGATCTACGCTTTGTGCCCGCAACGGGCACGGGATCACCTGACCAGTCCGCACAAGTCACGCGAGTTCAACCATGAGCGATGACCTGTCCACGCTGACAACGCTGGTGGACGAGGCCAAGCTCTCAAAGGAAATTGATGCGCTTGCGGATCGCCTGGCGCCCCACCTTGAAGGGGATTGGACGGTCGTTTCGATCTTGATCGGCGCGGTGCCGTTCACAACGGACCTGATGAAAGCGCTAGCGCGGCGCGATATCCACCCGGTTTTGGATGCTCTTTGGCTTGAGAGTTATCGGGATGCCCAGGAAAGCTCAGGCCGCGTTGTTGTGCGCGCTGACCTTTCGCGGCCCGTAACAGGCCGCGGGGTTCTGATCGTCGATGATGTTTTCGACACCGGAAGAACCCTCGAATTTGCCCGAACGCATATGGAAGCCAAAGGCGCCACGAAGGTTTTGACATGCGCCCTCGCGCGCAAGCCGTGGGCGCCCGAAACGGGATGCGATTTTCACGCTCTGGACACACCCGGTCGCTTCCTCGTTGGGTATGGAATGGACGTAAAAGGCCGATACCGCGGCCTCCCCTTTATCGGAGCTCTTGACTGATGGCCCAACAAACCCTCGCCGCCGTGACCGTTGTCGTGCCCGAGTACGATGTGGGGCTGGCCTACTACACCGGTGTATTGGGTTTCGATCTGATCGAAGACAGCGATCTGGGCAACGGCAAACGATGGGTGCTCGTGGCGCCGAAGGGCAGCAAGGCCTGCCGCCTCTTGCTGGCCCGCGCGAAGGGAGAAGCGCAAGAAGCCGCCATTGGTAACCAAACGGGCGGGCGCGTGGGATTCTTCCTCTACACCGATGATTTCGAAACAGATTATACTCAGTACAAAGAAGCGGGCGTAGACTTTCAGGAAGAACCGCGAGACGAACCCTATGGAAAAGTGGTCGTCTTCCGCGACGCCTTCGGAAACCTCTGGGATTTCATCCAGCCGAAGAGCGTCTAGGACCCGACGGTAGGCATCCGCTTTATTGAGTGCGGGCAGCATTGGCACATGCTGGCCTAGACCTAGTCTCTGAAATTGATCAGGCTTCGCGCTGACACACCGACCGACTTGGATCGAGAGACCGCAATGACCGACATGCCCACCCAGGACACCGCGCAGCCGAAAAACGCCTTTTCGCGATTCCTGGATGGTGTGGAATGGCTGGGCAACCTTTTGCCGCATCCCGTGACGCTGTTTGCATACCTTGCCTTTGGCATCGTTCTTCTCTCGGGACTGTTCGGCTGGATGGGACTTGCGGTAGAGGATCCGCGCCCCGCCGGCGCGCCCGGTGTGGCTGAAGACGGAATGATCCGCGCCGTAAGTCTCATGAACGGCGACGGGGTAAGACGCATCTTTACCGGCCTTGTCGACAATTTTACCGGCTTTGCTCCGCTGGGCGTGGTGCTGGTCGCGATGATTGGCGTCGGAGTCGCAGAAAGATCCGGCCTGTTGTCTGCCGCGGTGCGCAGCATGGTGCTTGGCGCACCGAGGCACATGGTGACCATTGCCATCGTGTTTGCCGGCATTGTCTCGAACACCGCATCAGAGGTCGGCTATGTGGTTCTGATCCCCCTTGCGGCGGCGATTTATTATGCGCTCGGCCGCCATCCGCTTGCAGGCATGGCCGCGGCCTTTGCGGGGGTTTCGGGCGGCTACAGCGCCAACCTTTTGATCGGAACGATCGATCCACTTCTGGCCGGTATAACGGAAGAAGCGGCGCAACTGATTGACCCGAGCTATGAGGTCGCTGCCACTGCCAACTGGTATTTCATGGTGGCGTCAACGTTTCTGATCACCGCAATTGGGTCCGCAGTCTCCATATTCATCGTCGAGCCCCAACTGGGGAAATATGACAGCTCCCGGGCCGACGAGACCATCCTCGACGACCGTATGATGGAGCCCCTCAAGGACAATGAGCGTAAGGGCCTGCTCTGGGCCGGAATTGCACTTCTGGGTGTGCTCGCTGTCATGGCCTTCACGCTGCTGCCCGAATGGGGGGTCCTGCGCGACCCGGAAACCGGCGATCAGATGCGCTCGCCATTTTTCCGGGGCTTTGTCGTCTGGATCCTGATCTTCTTCATGGCCACCGGCTACGCCTACGGCCGCGCTGCGGGCACGATGAAAGGCGATCGGGACGTGATAGACGCCATGTCCGCCGCGCTGGCTTCGCTGGGGCTGTACATCGTTCTGGTGTTCTTCGCCGCCCAGTTCGTGGCGTTTTTTGGCTGGACCAATCTGGGCGCGATCACAGCAGTGACCGGCGCCAACTTCCTGCAGGAGAGCGGTATGACCGGGCCGCTGCTGTTCTTCGGCTTCATCCTTGTGTGCGCGCTGATCAATTTGTCACTGGGGTCCGCTTCGGCGCAGTGGGCGGTGACCGCACCGATCTTCGTGCCCATGCTGATGCTGATCGGCTATAGCCCCGAAGTGATCCAGGCGGCCTACAGGATTGGGGACAGCACAACGAACATCATCACACCGATGATGAGCTATTTCGGGCTGATCCTCGCCTGGGCGGCGCGATATGATAAAGACCTCGGCGTCGGCACACTCATTGCCATGATGCTTCCGTACTCGATCTTCTTCATCCTCCTCTGGTCGTGTTTCTTCTTCCTCTGGACCTTCGGGCTGGACCTGCCTGTGGGGCCCGGTTCACCCACATATTTTGACGTGGATGCCATCGGCACCGGAGCGGCGAGCCCGTGACACAGGTCAAGATTTGCGGGCTGAAGGACGGCGACATGGTGCGTCGCGCCGCGGAGGGCGGAGCGCACTGGATTGGCCTGAACTTTGTCGAGGCAAGCCCCCGCTACGTCACGCCCGAGGCAGCCGCGTCCCTGCTGCTCCAGGTGCGCCGTGCCATTCCAGTCGCGCTGGTTGCGGACTTTTCCGATGACGAAATCGATGCAGTGAATGCGCTCGATTTTCCTGTGCTGCAGCTGCACGGGACGGAGACGCCAGCCCGTTTGGCCGAGATTAAGGCACGCACGGGCCGGGAGGTCTGGAAAGCAGTGGGTGTATCGACCCGCGAAGACCTCGCTACGCTCTCGGACTATGGTGCCGCAGACCGCTTCGTGATCGATGCGAAGCCGCCTGTTGGCGCAGCATATTCCGGTGGCCATGGGGCAGTGTTTGACTGGTCGATCCTGCACGATTGGGACGCGCCCAAGCCCTGGCTACTCGCGGGCGGGCTGACCCCTGAAAATGTCGCCGAGGCAATTGCCGCAACGGGGGCAAGGGCCGTAGACGTTTCATCGGGCGTGGAAAAAGTGAAGGGGTGGAAATCTGCAGAACTCATTGCGGATTTCCTGGTTGCGGCGAGGTTGGCCTAGACGGCTCCTAAGCGCAGTGCCAATACGACGCGAGCAGCCCGGAGCGCGGTCCATCGCGCAGCGGAGCGTAGTGGAGAACATAGTGGATAAACGCAACACTTGGGACCAGTGGCCGGACGCGGATGGCCGGTTTGGCGAATTTGGCGGGCGATACGTGGCCGAGACGCTGATGCCGCTGATCCTGGACCTCGAAGCCGAATACCGCGCGGCGAAAGCTGATCCGGCATTCAAGGCGCAAATGGACGACCTTTGGGCGCATTATGTCGGCCGCCCCTCCCCGCTCTACTTCGCCGAGCGCCTGACTGAGCATTTCGGCGGCGCAAAGCTGTATCTCAAGCGCGATGAGCTGAACCATACGGGCGCGCACAAGATCAATAACTGCCTTGGTCAGGTGCTTTTGGCCCTGCGCATGGGCAAGACGCGGATCATCGCGGAAACGGGCGCAGGTCAGCATGGCGTTGCCACCGCCACGGTCTGTGCACGCTTCGGCCTGCCCTGCACCGTGTTCATGGGCGAGACCGATGTGGAGCGCCAAAAGCCCAACGTGTTTCGCATGAAACTGCTGGGCGCAGAGATCGTGCCGGTCAGCTCAGGCACCGGCACGCTGAAGGACGCCATGAATGAGGCCCTGCGTGACTGGGTGACGAATGTGGAAAGCACATTCTACGTCATCGGCACCGCAGCGGGTCCACACCCCTATCCGGAACTGGTCCGTGATTTCCAGTCCATCATCGGGCGCGAAGCGCGCGCACAGATCCTAGAGCGCGAAGGCCGCCTGCCCGACGCCATCATGGCGTGTATCGGTGGCGGCTCGAACGCCATCGGCCTGTTCCATCCCTTCCTGGAAGATGAAAACGTGCGGATGATCGGTGTGGAGGCCGCAGGCCATGGCGTCGCGTCCGGCCAGCATGCCGCGAGCCTGAATGGGGGCGAGCCCGGCATCCTGCACGGCAACCGCACCTACCTCTTGCAGGATGATGACGGCCAGATCATTGACGCCCACTCCATCTCGGCAGGGCTCGACTATCCCGGCATTGGCCCCGAACATGCCTATCTGCGCGATACGGGACGTGCGGAGTATCTCTCCTGCACTGATGACGAAGCGCTGGAGGCCTTCCAGCTCTGCACGCGCCTCGAAGGCATCATCCCGGCGCTGGAGCCGGCCCACGCCCTGGCCCGCGCTGGAGAGGTACTCAAAGACCTTGGCCCAGACGGTCTGATGATCCTCAACATGTGTGGGCGCGGCGATAAGGACGTATTCAGCGTGGCCGATGCTTTGGGGAAAGCGATTTGAGCATCATCCTGAAGACTGTTTCGATCGGCCTTCAGATTCTAGGTGTGCTGTTCCTAGTTGTCGTCATCTATTTAGTCTTCGCAATGCTCACCTTTGGGAAACATGGTCGGGGAAATGTCGACTTCGTTTTTGGGAAAGCGGGACTGGATCATTCCCAGAATTTTGAAGTCATTTCTCACAGTCATTCGGGCTTCTCACTTAACGGTGATTATGAAGAGCGAATTTGCCTGGAGATATCCACCTTCGAACCATCCGCTCTCACAAAAAACTATTGGAAACAAGGTATCCTAGAAGATGGACTCTCGAATGGCATTTTGGAACAAGTGAGCGGTTTTGCGAGTGCCACGACTTGTCTTGAAGGAGCTAAACCAGTTGTCGATCCAGAAGTTTGGTACTTCGTGCACCGTGCCGAGATCATTGGTGGAGATCAGGTTCATGGGTCAGAAGTTACATTTTACGATCCACGATCTCAGCGCCTTCTTTATTACGCCTATCAATTCTGATCGGAGAGAGACTTGAAGACTCTGCAAGATGGGTGGTGGACATCACCTAGTTTTGAGACATAAGCGCAGCCCATGCCCACCTCCTGCATCACAACCCGCCTCAACAAGACCAAAGCCGAAGGCCGCGCTGCGCTGGTGGCCTATCTCATGGGCGGAGACCCCGACCTTGAGACCAGCTTTGCGGCCATGCAGGCGCTGCGCGACAATGGCGCCGACATCATCGAGCTGGGTGCGCCGTTCACCGATCCGATGGCTGATGGCCCGTCGATCCAGCGCGCAGGCCTGCGCAGCCTCAAGGCCGGCACCAAGCTGAAAGACGTGCTCGCACTGGCCAAGCGGTTCCGCCAGACCGACACGGATACACCCCTCATCCTGATGGGCTATGCAAACCCTCTCCATCATATGGGCTTTGAAACGTTTTCTGATGCCGCAAGCGACGCGGGCATCGATGGCGTTATCACGGTCGACCTGCCCCCCGAGGAAGACGCCCCCCTGCGTCAGGCCCTTTTGGCACGCGATATTTCGGTCATTCGTCTGGCAACACCCACCATGACCGATGATCGCCTGAATGCCATCGCCGATGGTGCATCGGGCTTTGTCTACTTCGTATCGGTCACCGGGGTGACCGGTGCCGGGGCCGCAAACCCCGCAGACATCGCCCCCAAAGTCGACGCGGTGCGCCAGGCGAGCGGATTGCCTGTCTGCGTCGGATTTGGGGTTCGCACTGGCGCTCAGGCTGCAGAAATGGCAGGAATAGCTGATGGGGTTGTTGTAGGCTCTGCATTTGTAGACCACGCTGCCAAAGCCTTGGAGACGGGGCAATTTTCCGAGGCGCCCAAGGGGATGGGGGCGCTGGCCAAAACACTGAGCGAGGCGATTGCGGGGGCCGCCTCACCCGAAGACGCCTAGAGCAGGACAGGTTTCATGAACTGGCTCACCAATTTTAGCCCACCCGGCCTGAAAACATGGCTCGGCAAGAAGGACACCCCGGAGAATCTCTGGGTGAAGTGTCCGAAGAGCGGCGAACTCGTCTATCGAAGCGATCTCGAGGAAAGCTGGTACGTGACGCCCGCAGGCGCACATTTGCGTATCTCCCCGCGCCGCCGGTTCCGCCTCTTCTTTGACGACGAACAGTGGGAACCCATAGCTCTGCCGGACGTGCAGGCCGACCCCCTCAAGTTTCGCGACGACAAACCCTATCCGGCGCGCATCAAGGCTGCGAAAGCCAAGATCGCAACACGAGAGAAGGAAGAGACGGTCGATGGCGGCGCACCCGTCGCCCAGGATGACTGCATGGCGGCCGCTTTCGGCAAGATTGACGGCGTGCCGGCAGTCGTTCTCGTCCAGGATTTCGCATTTATGGGCGGCTCCCTCGGCATGGCCGCGGGCGAGGCGTTCATCACCGCCGCCCAACTCGCCGTCGCGCGCAAGGCGGCCCTCGTGATCTGTACGGCCTCCGGCGGTGCACGTATGCAGGAAGGTACGCTCAGCCTGATGCAAATGCCGCGAACCACGCTGGCGATCGATGAGGTGCAGGAAGCAGGCCTGCCATATATCGTTGTGCTCACCGATCCGACGTCCGGCGGTGTCTCGGCCTCCTATGCCATGCTGGGCGACGTGCACATTGCAGAACCGGAGGCGATGATCGCCTTTTCAGGCCCGCGCGTGATTGAACAAACGATCCGCGAAAAACTGCCCGATGGCTTTCAGAAATCCGAGTTCCTGCTCGAAAAAGGGCAGGTGGACATCGTCGTCGATCGCCGGGAACTGAAATCCGCCGTCGCGCGTGTACTCAGCCACCTGATGCCGAAGCTTCGCCGTGCCAGCGACCGGGAAACGCCCAATGTCAGCGCCCCGGCAGTAGACGTGGATGCAGCGCCTGAGGCGACGGAGAACGCCGATTGAGCGCCAGTTCCGGCCGGCTAAATCGGGCGCTTAATGCCCTGCAGGGCCACTATCCAAAAGAGATTGAACTCTCCCTGGGGCGTATTGAAAGGCTGCTTGGCGCCCTTGGAGACCCTCACCATCGCCTCCCACCGACGATTCATGTGGCCGGGACCAATGGGAAAGGATCAACCTGCGCCTTCCTGCGCGCGATGGCTGAGGCTGCGGGCCTCACCGTCCATGTATTCACGTCGCCGCATCTTGTCCGCTTCAATGAACGCGTGCGCCTCGCCGGATCGCTCATCAGCGATGATGGCTTTGCATCAGCCCTGGAGCGCGTCAAAGCAGCGCTCGGTGAGGGGCAGATCACCCATTTTGAAGCGACAACCGCCGCCGCGCTCCTGGCATTTAGTGAGACACCAGCAGATCTTCTCATCCTGGAGGTGGGCCTTGGAGGGCGCTTCGATGCAACGAACGTTATTCCTGACGCAGCCGTCTCGGTCATTTGCCCTGTAGACATCGATCACAAACAATTCCTTGGGGACTCGGTTGAGGAGATCGCTGCGGAAAAAGCCGGGATCATTCGTAAGGGCGTTCCGGTCGCCAGCGCGACCCAGCGCCCGGAAGCGGCAAGCGTGATCGCGGCTGAAGCCGAGCTCATGGGAACGCTGCTTCATACATTGGCACCTGAAGACTCGCACGTTTTGCCTGACGAACTATCGTTGAAAGGCGTCCACCAGCGCGCCAACGCCGCGCTCGCGGCGAAAGCCCTGGCACTTTGGGGAGACCCGCGCATCACTCCAGACGCGGTGGTCCACGGCGCGAAAACTGCCGTTTGGCCTGCAAGACTGCAAAAGCTGACGCCCGGCCCCGTCACCCAAACAGCCAACGTTTCTGAGGTCTGGCTGGATGGCGGACACAACCCCCACGCGGCCAAGGCGGTGGCCGAAGTCCTGGCAAGGCTTCCCGGAAAGCTGGCCATGGTCACTGCGATGATGGCGAGCAAGGATGCGGAGGGCTTCTTCGCGCCGTTTGCACCCTTAGCACCTGACGTGTTCACGTGCCCCAACAGCGAGGGCCATCTGGGTAAATCACCCGCTGAACTTGCTGATGCCGCTCGCTCTGCCGGCCTGCACGCCGAGGACTTTGATCAATTCGAAGACGCCCTTGCACGCGCGGCCAATTCAGGCGCTGACCGCATCCTGATCTGCGGGTCTCTTTATCTGGCTGGAGATGTCCTGGCGAAAAACGAGACCATACCGGACTAACGCCGCATGTTTCGGGTGGCCGCATGAGCCGGGACGCGGCACACTTGCCCCATGTCAAAGCTCATTTCCATGCCGCTCGACGAACGATCCGCCGCCTATTCGCGGATGGCGAAGGCTCTGTCTTTCCTGGGTGATACCTGGGCGGATCAACCCGACCTGGCTGAATGCGCAGCGGCCATGGGCTTATCCGCCGCCCACTTTCAACGCGAATTCAGCCGCTGGGCGGGCCTCAGCCCGAAACAGTTCCAAAGCGTCCTCGCCCATGGCGCGGCCGGCGATGCGCTCCGAGACGGCGCCAGCGTTCTGGACGCCAGCTATGAAGCAGGGCTCTCGGGGCCCTCGCGCTTGCACGACCTGTTCATCGCCCATGAAGCGCTGACGCCAGGCGAAGCGAAATCCGGCGGCGAAGGCACTGTTCTTAAACTCGGCAAGGCTCCGACGCCATTCGGGATGGGTCTCTGGCTGATCAGCCCCCGCGGACTGGTCGCCCTTGGATTTGTCGATGAAAATGCACCGGAGCGAACGGGATTTGAGCACCAGGGTCGGAACGAAACCGATGCCGTCGCAGACCTGAAAGCGCGCTACCCCAAGGCCAGCTTTGAGCGCGATGATCTTGCCGCGGCTGCGATGGCTCAAAAGGCGTTTGAGACAAACGATCCGCTGCCAGTCGCGCTGTATGGCACAGCCTTTCGGCGGCAGATCTGGCGCGCTCTTCTGCAAATACCTGTGGGTCACACCTGGACTTATGGCGCCCTGGCCAAAGCGGCAGGCAACGCCAAGGCCACGCGCGCCGTGGGGGCCGCTGTCGGCGCAAATCCGCTTTCCTGGTTCATTCCCTGCCATCGGGCCTTGGCGGCAGACCGACGGCTACATAATTATCATTGGGGCGTGGAGCGCAAACGCGCCATGCTTGCCTACGAGGCAGCGCAGTCCAGCTAAGGCGTCCGGGCCGTCCGGCGCAAATTACCGGAGCCGGCCAGATGCGGTTTGACAATTTTCTGAGCGTTGAGCTCCTTCTTTCGGCAATGGTGCTCGGCATCCTTGTTTGGGCGGGTGTGCTGGCCTGGCGCTGGTGGCAGACCTTCCAAGAAGTTGGCGAGATGTATGCCCGCAAGCGCGAATTGGGCGAGCTACTCCCCCATGTTGAGCTCGAAGACTTCAAACCCGCCTACATCGCGGCTGAAGCGCCGGTGAAGGGCACACACATCTTCGCCGCCGCAACCACTTCCCTGGTGCTCATGCCGCTGGGCATCTGGTTTTTTAGTGCGCTTTGGTACGAGGTCTGGCTGCTGGCGGGGCGCAACGAGGTCGCCGCAAACGGCACGATGATTCACACTTTCGCGACCTTTGTGTTCATCATGGGCATCATGATCGCTGTTCTGTACTGGACGATGAAGCGGTACTACGAGAACCTGCCGCTCTCCCTGGGCGCCGCAATCCGGCGTTTGAACACTGGCGATATCTCTGGAGCCCGCTAAATGACCATCCGCTACCTGCACACCATGGTGCGCGTCACCGACATTGACGCCTCTCTGCGCTTTTATTGCGAGGGACTGGGCCTGACAGAGGTCACCCGTTTTGACAGCGAGCAAGGCCGGTTCACGCTGGTCTTCCTGGCTTGCCAGAAGGATATCGACCGTGCGGGCGGCATCCCCGAAGGCATGCGCCCAACCCAAAGCCATATTCCCATGGTCGAGTTGACCTACAATTGGGACCCTGAGAACTACACTGGCGGGCGCAATTTCGGCCACATGGCCTACCGCGTGGACGACATCTACGCGGCGGTGGAAAAGCTCGCCGATATGGGCGTGACCATCAACCGCCCACCCCGCGACGGGCGCATGGCGTTTGTC
This sequence comes from Pseudomonadota bacterium, assembly GCA_039818165.1. Taxonomy (GTDB): domain Bacteria; phylum Pseudomonadota; class Alphaproteobacteria; order Caulobacterales; family Hyphomonadaceae; genus UBA5336. The sequence goes on from JBCBUL010000021.1 coordinate 61,187, forward strand.
CGCTCCCCGGACGGAATCTCCATCGAACTGCTGCAGGAAGGCGAGCCCCAACCGCCCAAAGAACCCTGGGCCAGCGCCGAGAATATCGGGAGTTGGTAAGGCTGGGGTGTACTATCTGTAGGAACGGCTGAAATTCGCCGAAATCAGTCTTTGTTGGGCATTTGCCAGTCTACCAGGTCACAAATTGGAAACAGACGCTTAGGCTCGACTTTTACCCCACCGAGTGCAGTTGGGGACAACAGGCGGCTACTCTCTTATTTCGGTGCTCATCAGCTCCGCAGGCGACATACCATTTTGGTCAAAGTCCGAGGGTGGTTGGAGAGCCAAAAAAACTATGGTTCTTTCTCCCTGCTCAAAGGGGATGGAGCACATGGGCGTTATTTTCATAAGTCATTCTAGCCGAAACAATGATGGGGCAATTCGCATCCGCGATTGGTTGTCGGAAAATGGTTGGGGGCCCAGCCAAATATTTCTCGACCTCACCGAATTCGCCACCGGCGACCGCTGGCGCCAGAGGCTCAACCAGATCGGCAAAGACTGCGATGGGGTGATCGTCTGCCTCTCAGACGATTGGATCACGTCGCCCGAATGCTTGCGCGAATTCAACCACGCCGAGAGCGCCGGCAAGCCAATATTCCCAATTATTGTGAAGCCGGTCAGTATCACAATTCCTCGCTTTATCACGGACCTGCAATTTACAGACGTGTCGAGCAGCCAGGGTGCAGCAACCGGGTTTGAACGCCTAAAACTCGCGCTCCATCGCGCCCGTATCGGTCCCCAGCATTTCCCTTGGCCGCCCACCGACGAGCAAGACAGACTGCCCTATCGCGGACTTGAGGCGCTAACTGAAAAAGACGCAGCGGTGTTCTTCGGACGAGATGCACAGATCACAGAAGGATTGGATGCCCTGCGCAGGATGCGCGACGGGTCTTCCAAACGCGTGCTTGTGATTGCGGCGGCCTCTGGCGCTGGCAAATCGAGCTTCCTCAAAGCGGGCCTGCTCGCACGCCTTCAGCGCGACACTGACAACTTCCTTGTGCTTCCCACGATGCGCCCCGGTCGCGACGCCCTCAGCGGCCCAGAGGGCTTGCTGGTTGCGCTAGGAGTGGAGGCGTCTCCAGACACCGAAGAGGCACTAGACGCTCATCTGAAGGCGCTCCAGTCACAGGCCGCACGGCGGATTACCGAATTGACAGGGCGCACCGCTGACGCATCGCAAACGCCAAAGCCATCCATCATCCTGCCCATTGACCAGGGCGAGGAGTTTTTCTCAGCCGATAATGTAAGCGGCGCCAAGGCGATTGAACTCATCGCCCGGTGCCTTGGCGCCAGCGAAGCCTTCAGCGTGGTTCTCACCATCCGTTCCGACAGTCTAGGACCGCTACAGGGCCGCAATCCGCTCGCCAATCAACTCGAGCTTCTGAACTTCCCTGCCTTGCAGCCCTCCGCATTCAAAGAGGTGATTGAGGGCCCGGCTTCACTGGCCCAACCACCAATCGAGATCGAACCTCCGCTGACAACGAAGCTGATCAACGACCTCAATCGCTCCGATGCGCTCCCCCTACTCGCTTTCACGCTCGAGCGTTTGGTCAAGGAGTATGGCGATGACAACCTCCTGGAGCTGAGCGAGTAAGAACAAGGTCTTGGCGGTGTCGCCGGTGCGATTAACGCCGCGGTGGAAAGCGCCTTCGCAACGGCGCTTGAAGACCCGGCATTGCCCGACAGCCGCTTCGAGTTGGATGATCTGCCCCATCGGGGTGGTCCAACCGGATTGTTAGTCGCGGCGGTTGCCATGTAGCGGCGCTCATGCCGCTACATCCACAAAGTAAGGCGGCATGAGCGCCGCGGGCAAGATGGTTTCTGGCGCGGGAGGCCGATAGC
>JBCBUL010000022.1:0-50271 GCA_039818165.1 Pseudomonadota bacterium
CACGCAGCTTCGCAATAATCTCTTCAGGCTTCGATCTCTTGCCCATGTTTCAGCTCCATATCTGAAGCCGGAACTAACTCAAACAATGGACCACTTTCCGGGAGGCAGACCACGAGGGCATTGTGATCATGAATACAGCGATCTATGCGCCGACTGAGAAGATGAGCCTCTCCCGCATTCACGACCTTGTCAGAACGCCAATCCTTGGTGAAATCCTCATCGAAGTACTTAGCTCGCCCTTTGATGGGATGGACACCGTTCAGGGCGATCCGGCGTCCCTGCCGCAAGAGGTGAGAGATCTCTATGGCCGTCCGGTCATTGAAAGTGGCAATCGGAAAGCCCCGCTCGCCATGATGCGGATGGTCCCGCACAGCCCGGATCATCCGAGCACCGAGCCGATGGGCAAGCTCGTCAACTTTGTGCGCGGGTTGGACGTTCCTACAGAGATTGTCTGGGGCATGAATGACCCGATTACGGGCAGAGCCCTTCCCGCTATGATCGATCATTTTCCAGACGCGCGTGTCACGGAAACAGAGGCTGGACACTTTCTGCAGGAGGAAGTCCCAGATGTCATCGCGGCAGCTGTGATGCGTGTTTATGACAGTATTCACGCTGAGCCTGCTCCGGTCGAAGACACAGCCGCTGCACCGGTCGTCGAAAACGAAGAAAACTGACACATTCCGGTGTATTCATCGTAGGGAGCGGCTTCGCCTGTCTCATATTACCGGGCCGCTTATTCCCGCTCGTTACAGAGCGGGATCACCAGGTCTCTTTGAACGGACGCAAATCCATTTCATGCGTCCAGGCCGATCGCGGCTGGTTGTGGACGTACCAATAGGCTTCAGCGATTGCGTCAGGTAACAGGCTACCGTCTTCTCCGAGCGAGTCGAGATACGAACCCAGAAAGGTGCTTACCCGTTCGCCATTCACCGCGCCCTCAATCACGAAATGCGCGACATGGATGCCCTGGGGTCCATACTCGCGCCAGTGACTGGGCGAGCATTCTGAGGCCGGCCTTCATCGAAGCAAAATGAGCGAAATTCGGCTTTCCGCGCATGGAACCCGATGCGCCGGTGAAGAACAGGCTACCACGCTGCTGGGCGGTGAGGATGGGAATGGCGCGCTTGGCGGTGAGAAAAGCGCCAAAGCAGCCAACCCGCCAGAACTGCTCGACCGTTTCCGGCTTCAGCTTCTCAAACGCGATAACCGCATTGTTACCGGCATTGTAGATCACAGCTGCGACGGGGCCTTTCTGGCCGGCGTGTTCAAATAGTGAGTCCTGGTCCCCCTCAGAGGTCACGTCGGTTCGAAAGCCCTCGGCAGAGCCGCCAGCCTTTTGTATTTCCCCACAAAGCGACTGGACCTTTTGCTCTGTGCGGCCGGCGGCAATCACATGATACCCGCCAGCCGCAAACCGGTGCGCAAGCGCACCGCCGACGCCGTCCGAGACTCCCGCGCCAATGATGATCACTGTTTCGGTCATGGCCATTTCCTCTACCAGCTATGCTCTTGCGCGCTTCGCTTCGACCGCCAGTTTCCCGACCAGGGTCGCAGCACCACTTCGAAAGCCCAAGAGAGCGATGCTCACAGTGTAGCTGAAGAGGGGTGTCCGCGATCCGGTCAAGGTCCGCAATGCCTTACCCAAGGAAGCGCTGTGCCCCCGACTTTCATCCTCAGCTCAGACTCACCTTTTCCGGAAGGAGTCCGCCCAGCATCTTCGAGCAGATAGCCAGGTTTTCCTTGAAGCCGGGGCGCGCCTTCATCGCCTCAGTATGCCTGACCAGCGCCGGCCATCTGCCGGCATCGGGCAGGCCGGCGATCAGGTCGATCTGTGTCATCTGGCAGCTGACAGCGATGTCAGCCAGCGAGAACTGGCCACCGACGAAATAGTCGCCGCCATCCAGCACGCCTTCAAGATAGTCAAAGAGCGGCGGAAATTTCTCATGCCAGGTGCTGCGCGCCTTTTCGAGGTCAGACGGCTTGCCCGCGAATAGCGGGAAGATGATTGGGCGGAAGAAATCCATGCCGGCCGGCAGGGCGACCACTGTATCGGCATATTCCTCGATCCAGGCGATCCTGCCGGCTTCGAATGCGCTGGCGCCGTACAGGCCGATATCAAGCCGCTTGTCCAGGAACAGGGCAATGGCCGAGGAGTCCGGGATCGTTCCGGCTACGCCTTCCTTGCCCACCGACTTGTCTCGCAGTACCGGGATACGCCTTGCCGGGCTGATCTCGACGAACCAGTCCGGCATCGCCATGATGTTCACATCCTCGAAATCATACTCGGCACCGGCATGGGCGAGCACGACCTGGACCTTACGTACGAAAAGGCGAGACTGGAGTGCCGTAAACGACGAATTCTGACATGGGGTAGTTTCCTAGTTGGATGTGCAAGTGCACCAACGCGCGTTCTCGGCGAGTTTGCCAACGTCATTTGGCGAAGCGCAATCCCTCAAACTCGCCAGTCTGGCGCCACTTCTCAATATGCTCGAAGAAGCCCTGGGCTCCGCCGGGATGCCCCTGAGCGTGCCGGAATGCCTTGTCCCAGCCTTGCCCCTCATTGTTCCAGAAGCCGGGGGTGCAATCGGGAGAGGTGATCAGAGAGGGCCCGGTGGTCAGGATCAGATTGACCCAGGCATCTTCGGCCTCGCGAGTTGGTTCGACTTCGGCAAAGCCTGACGCTTCGGCATGGGAGACTATCTGCGCAATGGTTTTCGCATGATCGACAATGTTGTGAGGAATGTTGAGCGCATAGTTAGCGGCCTGGTTCATCTGAACCGCGAAGACGTTCGGGAAGCCGTGAGTCTGCATCCCGTGCAATGTCCGCATGCCGTTCGCCCAATACTCTGAAAGCATCTTGCCGCCGCGGCCTTTCAGGTCAAACCCGGTCTTCAGCTGGAAATTGGCGCCGAACTCGAAGCCCGAAGCATAGATGATGCAGTCGACAGCATAGTGTTTGCCATTAACGACAAGGCCGGTCTCATCGATCCGCTCGACGCCTTTCCCGTCCGTATCCACGAGTGTCGTGTTCGGCGCGTTAAAGGCCGGCAGGTATTCGTCGCTGAAGCAGGGCCGTTTGCACAGTTGTGAATACCAGGCTTTCAGATTCTGCGCCGTGTCCGGGGCCTCGACCACGGCATCGACACGGGCGCGGATCTGCTCCATTTTTTCGATGTCCGCATCTTCGATTGCAGCGCGCAAGCGATTACTATCTCTCCCGGCCGGAGAGCGATTGAGAGCTTTGCGCAAATGCAAGGCAAGCCGTGCAAGCCAGAGCGGCGTGCCGTTCAGCATCTTTGTACGAATGCGGCGCGAAATTTCGGTCCAGCCATCGTCGATCAAGTCTTCTGATGGAATCCCGCCTCCCGTGTTCTCGACGAAGTTCTCCATCCAGCGTTTCTGCCAGCCCGGCTTGGCCATGGATTCAAACCATTTGGGATCGATGGGATGGTTCCCGCGGACGTCCACCGACGATGGCGTACGCTGGAACACGAACAACTGCCCGGCTGTCTTTGCTAGCGGCGGGATGCACTGGACGCCGGTCGCTCCGGTTCCGATGACCGCGACCCGCTTGTCGGCGAGCTTGTCCATCGGGGCGCCGTCTGGGTCGCCGCCAGTATAGTCATAATCCCACCGACTGGTGTGAAAGGACTTGCCCCTGAAGGTCTCGATGCCCGGAATACCCGGCAGCTTCGCCACATGGAGCGGGCCGGTGCCCATGCCGACATACTTCGCCGTAAAATCATCGCCGCAATTGGTCCTGATCCGCCAGACCCTGTCGGCCTCCTGCCACTCGATGGTGTTGACCTCGGTGTGGAAGAGCGCCTTGTCATACAGGCCGTACTGTTCTGCAATGCGCTCGCAATGGGCGAGGATCTCCGACCCGCGAACATATTTTTCGCTTGGCATATAGCCGGTTTCTTCCAGCAGCGGGAGGTAGATCATGGCAGCGGTGTCACAGCGTACACCCGGATAGCGGTTCCAGTACCAGGTGCCGCCGACATCGCCGCCCTTGTCGATCAGGCGGAAATCACGAATGCCCGCTTCCTTTAAGCGTGCGCCGACCACCAGGCCAGAAAACCCGGCACCGACAAAGGCGAAGGTGACATGATCCCGTACAGGTGCGCGCTCCCGGAGAGGTGTATGCGGATCGACTGACAGGTCTTCGAACACGCCTTCAAGGCGTTGGTACTGAGCATTGCCATCTGGCCGCAGGCGTTTGTCGCGTTCGTCGGCATACTTCCGCTTGATCGCGTCTTTGTCCTGAAGTGCGGTTGTCATGCCGGGTTCTCTCCAGTCTTCGGGGCGGCGTGGCTTGTGATTTCGGCTCCGCGGGCCAAACACCTACGCGACGAGGACATCACCCCATCTAATTAATGGATTGCATTAGTAATGGAGCACAAGGGCTCTGGCAAGCCCTTGTTGTTCAGCCCGCCTGGCTTGGCGCAGGTGCCAAGAGAAAGCCGGTCAGCGTGGAGGCCGCCTCGCAGGTCGCTTCATCGAGCGGCGGCGGGTTCCCAGCCTCGACCAGGCCGGCATAATCGGCCATCAGAATCATCGAGATCGTGAACAGGCGTGTTAGGCGGGTCCTGAGAATGTCTTCTGGGAGGTCGGCGAGCGCCTCGCCAATCAGTTCCCGCATAAGGTTTGCGCTCTCCATCCCTGTGTCCCTGATGAGCTGGAGTACATCGAACCGAGGGTCAGTCGTAAGCTGGACACAGAAGCGGGCATACAACCGACCGTCTTCTTCATGACAGGCTTCGAGCAGTGGGCTCACTGCCGCTTCCATCAGTTTGAGGATGTCACCATCCGTTCCTGCGGCAGCCATCTCCGCAAGACGTTTTCTTCTTGCGTCCTCGATCGCGCGGTATCGGTGCGCGAAGACCTCACTGATCAACTCGCTCATGCCGCCGAAATGATAATGCAGCGCGCTTTGATTGCGCGCACCGGCCGCGAGCGTGATATCGCGCACCGAAACGCCGCCAAGGCCTTTCTCTGCAAACAGACGTTCTGCAGCCCGCATCAGGGCCGCTTTTGTATCTTGTCGCCGCGTTTTTAGTGTCACTGCAAACTTGCTCCTTGCACAATTTAATGTGATGCATCACATTAAAAAACCACAGCTGCAACATAAGACGCAACATGCGCTTATGAAACTGTAAGCGCCAGAAAAAAGGCGCGGGGAGGAAACTATGGGTATCGTCAACAAGATGAATACAACCTTCGAGATCAAGGCAGCGCTCTCTCTGAGTGTGGCCCTTTCCGCGCTTCTCGGCGGTCTCGGGCCGATCGCCCATGCCCAGGAGGAAGACGCAGAGGAAACATCTCGCCTGGATACCGTGACGGTGACGGGCACAAAGCGCGAGCAGACCCTGCAGGAAACACCGGTCGCTATTTCGGTGGTTCAGGCAGAAGACATTCAACGCGCTGAGATCCAGGATCTCAATGATCTGCAGACGCTGGTGCCCTCCCTGACCGTCCGGCAGGCGCAAACCTCCACAAATACGAGCTTCTTCATTCGCGGCTTCGGCAATGGATCGAATGCGATCGGGCTCGAGCCATCCGTGGGCATCTTCATTGACGGCGTGTATCGATCACGCGCGGCCGCTTACATCCCCGACCTGCCCAATCTTGAGCGTGTGGAAGTCCTTCGCGGTCCGCAATCGACGCTGTTTGGCAAGAATGCCTCGGCGGGGGTCGTCTCGGTTGTAACCCGCGGCCCGCAGTTCGAGACGTCAGGCTCAGTTGAAGCCAGCATCGGCAACTACGAATCCTTCCGTCTCAAGGGCGACATCACCGGCCCGATCACGGACACGCTCGCCTACAGCCTGTCAGGCAGCCTGAACCAGCGCGACGGATACTCCGAGGATCTCGGGACCGGCGACAAATACAATGAGCGCAACCGTTGGGGTGTTCGCGGCGAGCTGCTTTTTGTTCCAAATGACCGCTTCAATCTTCGCCTGATTGCCGACTATGACGAGATTGACGAGGCGTGCTGCCTGCTGACAAATATTGTCAGTGCCGTTCCGACGGCGGACGATCCCGTCGTTCCCAATGACGTCCTTCGCGCCCTGGGCGGAAATATCGTTGCAGAGGATCCCTTCTCCTACGAGGTCTTTCTGACCACCCCGCCAACTAATGAGATCGAGAATTCGGGCGTTTCGCTTCATGGCGATTACGACCTGGGCTTTGCGACGGTGACAAGCATCACGGCCACGAGGGCCTCCAATGCCGTGGAGGATTTCGACCCTGACACCACAGACCTCGATATCTTCAGCGCATCATTTTCCGATACGCAGATCGACACGTTCACGCAGGAGTTCCGGCTGACCTCCAACCCGTCAGACCGCGGGTTCGACTGGATGCTTGGCGCCTTCTATCTCGACGAAACCATCGATATCGAAGCGTCCACGACCTACGGAAGCGATTTTCGCTCCTATCTGAGCGGGATTGCATCCAATCCGGCCCTTCTTCCGACTCTTGAGGGCTTTCTCGGCGTGCCTCCCGGGGTCTTCGCCGGTGCCGGGCAGGGCAGTTTTGAGACCATCACCCAGGACAACACGGCCTGGTCACTATTTGGTACGCTCGATTTCCACCTCACGGACAGGCTGACCGCGACGGTTGGCCTGAACTACACCGAAGACGAAAAAGACGTCAAAATGGATGTTGTGACCACCGATGCGCTGGCCGCGATCAATCTCGATCAGATCGGATATACCGCAACGCTTGCGCAATTGCTGGCGGCGCAAGGGATCAACATACAGAACCCGGCCTCAATCGGGCCGTTTGTCCAGGGTAACCCGCAAGTTTATGCGCAATTGCAGCAGCAGGCCTTGGCCGTTGCGCAAAGCGGAAACAACCCGTTCGATGTCCTTCGCGGGGTTCAGATCTGGCCGCCCTTTCTCAGTTTTCCGAATGCGGTAGAAGATGGACAGTCCGATGACAGCGACACCACCTATACCCTTCGGCTCGCTTACGATGTGACGGACGCAATCAACGTATACGGAACCTATGCAACGGGCTTTAAGGCCTCGTCCTGGAACCTGCAGCGGCAAAGCGCGCCTACAACAGCCGATCTCATACCGGGTAACCCGATTACTGACCCGGTCACGGGGCAGGCCTTGTTTGTGACGCCCTCCTCCCCGGTTACCGATGCCGGACTCTACGCGATTAATCTCGGAACGGGGACCCGGCTTGCCGGCCCTGAATCGGCCGAGGTTTTCGAGATCGGCCTGAAGGCCCAGTTCGACAAACTTGCCTTCAATATCGCCATCTTCGATCAGTCCATCGAAGGATTCCAGTCGAGCATCTTCACCGAACCTGAGGGGTTCGCGCTGCAGAACGCTGAGGAGCAATCGACAACGGGCCTCGAACTGGATGCCACTTGGCAGCCAATTCCCCCGCTGACGCTGACCTTTGCGGGCACGTTCCTCGACGCGGAGTATGACAGTTTCGAGGGTGGAACGGTTGACGCCGATGGAAATCCCTTGGATCTGTCGGGACAGACGCCGCAGGGTATCGCCGACACTCAGCTCACTGTTGGTGGGAACTACAATTTCCGTATCGCAAACCTGGGCGGCTATGTCCGCGGCGACTGGCAATATGTCGGCAACTCCAACTTCTCAGACAATCCAACCGACCAGGCTATCATCGACGCTGCCGGATATTCGCGAGAGCAGAACATCGTCAACGTATCGGCTGGCCTTATGACGCCGAGCGGGATTGATATGTCAGTCTGGGCACGGAACCTTTTCGAGGATGAGTATCTGATCGCCACAGCACCGTCAGTTCTGACCGGGAATTACACTGGGTTCCCCAACCAGCCGCGAACATTTGGTGTGACCGTCCGCAAGACGTTCTGAGCCGACAGCCACGCTGAGGTCTCAATCAGAGGAACGGAGACAAACCGTGCAGAGCCCCGATGAGGGTGTCAGAGCAGGTGAAGCGGAGACCGTGTCGAACGGCACCGCGGCTGGAACAATGAGAGCTTTTCCACCTCCCATTTCCCGGGCAACCAAGGTGGCCCATGGTTTTGGCGCGGTGGCACCCGGTGTGATCGTGGGCGCGTTCGATTTCTTCCTGCTGATCTTCTACAGTCAGGTTGTGGGCCTTGACGCCTGGCTGGTCGGCCTTGCCATCTGGATTGCGCTTGCCTTTGACGCGATCAGCGATCCGATAGTCGGTTACTGGACGGACAATCTGCGGTCACGCTGGGGACGGCGCCATCCGTTCATGTATGCCTCAGCCATTCCGATTGCCGGCAGCTTTTTCCTCTTGTGGGCGCCGCCGGAGGGCGCCAGCCAGATGACCCTGTTCTGGTATGTCCTGATCCTCGCGGTCCTTATCCGGACGGCCGTGACTTTCTACAGAACTCCCAGTACGGCGCTGATCCCCGACATGACGAGGGATTATGATGAGCGAACATCCCTCTACAGCCTGCGCTTCCTGTTCGCCTGGATGGGCGGCAATGCCGTCGCCGTTGTGATGTTTTTCATCCTGTTTCCGAGTTTCGCCACGGAATCCATCCCGGATGGACGCTTCAATCCCGATGCCTACGCGCTTTATGGCATCATCGGTTCCATCGTGGTCTTCGTGTCCATCATTGTGTCATCGATGGGCACGCATTCGCGCATCCCCTATCTCAACCAGCCTCCGCCGGCGCGCGAGATGACCCTGATGCTGGTCTTCAGGGAATTGTTCGAGACACTGTCCAACCGATCCTTCATGGCCCTGTTTGTCGCAGCGCTCTTCGGCGCCATTGCAAGCGGCTTGGTGTCCGTCCTTTCACTTTATTTCTTCACGTATTTCTGGGAGTTCACAGACGTCCAGACCGGGGCGATTTTCCTTGGAACCTTCATCGCCGCCATTATCGGTTTCGTGCTGGCGCCGATTGTCTCGCGCAAGCTCGGAAAGAAGCGGGGCGCAATGATTGTCGGGCTGGTCGCCTTTGGCGGCGCGCCACTCCCCATTGCGTTGCGCCTGCTCGACGTCTTGCCGCCCAATGGCACGCCATTCGTGTTCTGGTTCGTGACGATCACCAACATCGTCGATATCGGCCTGATCATCTGCTTCCAGATCCTGTTCGCTTCCATGGTCGCGGACCTTGTCGAAGAGAGCGAGATCAAGACCGGGCGGCGTTCTGAGGGCGTGTTTACAGCGGCAGAGACCTTTATCCGCAAATCGGTACAGGGGCTGGGCGTTGCGGCAGCAACGCTTGTCTTGGCCCTAGCCCGGTTCCCGACCGGCGCGGATGTGGAGGAGGTCAGCCCTGAAGCCGTCCGGAAACTCGGCATCTATTATGTGCCTCTGGTCCTGTTCCTGTACATGACCATGATCGCCGTGATCTCAACCTACCGGATCGATCGCACGGTCCATGAGGAGAATCTGAGGAAGCTGCAGGGCGGTAGCTAACGCGCCCGCCGGGGCCTGTCACTCATCGCGCTGCGGAAGGAGCGCTTCATGAAGGAACTCATCTACCATCGCCATTTCATCCCGGCGATAAAGCGCCATAAGCAGAAACTGGCCGTCGTCGATGGTGACTACCGCGCCAGTTTCGAACAACATGCCGACCGTGTGTTTCGCCTGACGCACGCCTTGCAGCTCCATTTCGGACTGTCGTGTCAGGACAGGTTTGCGGTGCTCGCCCGCAATTCTCACGCCTATCTTGAACTCTACCACGCCGCCTTTCTCGGCGGCGGGGTCATCAATCCGCTCAATCTGCGCCTTAGCGCGAAGGAACTCGATTATATCATCCGCGATTCCGGCGCAGAGGTGATCTTCGTCGACAGGCATTTCACCGATATGCTGGCGACAGCCCGCCAGACCAGCGCTGACTGGCCGATCCGCAAGACCGTCATCATCGGCGAGGGCGAGGCGCCACATGACATCGGCTATGAAGCCCTGCTCGTCTCAGCGCAGCCCACAATACCCGACGAGCCTGAGGAAGGCGACACGGCCATCCTCATGTATACCGGCGGCACGACAGGCCTGCCAAAGGGCGTTGTCCTCACTCAGCGCGCCAAGATCCTGAACATGTATCACGGCCGGGTGACCCGCCCGATGCTGAACGAGGACACGGTCGCCCTTATCCAAACGCCGATGTTTCACGCCGCCTCCACCGGCACCCTGCTGGCCACATGTATCGTGGGCGGGACAACCGTCATGGTCCCGGCTTTCGAGCCCGAGCTCGTCCTCAGTGAGATCGAGCGCAACAAGGTCACTTCGACGCTGATGGTCCCGACCATGATCGGCATGATGATGTCCCATCCCGCCTTCTCGCCCGAACGTATCCGCAGTCTCGAACACCTGACCTATGGCGCCTCGCCGATGCCGGCGGCCCTGCTCGAGAAGCTGTTTGCCGCCGCGCCGCATATCAATCTCTATCAGGGCTATGGCATGACCGAGAGCTCGGCGAGCGTCTCCAACCTGTCGCCCGAGGATCACCGCAAGGGCGGCAAGCGCCTGCGCTCGGTCGGCCGACCGGTCCTTGGCGTGGAGGTGTCGGTCCAGGACGAGGCCGGCAATGTGCTGGCGCCCGGCGAGATCGGCGAGGTCTGCGCGCGGGGCGGCAATTTCATGACCGGCTACTGGAACAAGCCCGAAGCGACCGAAGAGGCCTTTCGCGGCGGCTGGTACCACACGGGCGATGCAGGCTATCTGGACGAGGACGGGTATCTTTTCCTCGTTGACCGGGTGAAGGACATGATCATCTCCGGCGGAGAGAATATCTATTCCGTTGAGGTCGAGAACGCGATCGCCAGCCATCCCGCCGTTGCCCAGGTCGCCGTGATCGGCATTCCAGATGAGACTTGGGGCGAGGCAGTCCACGCGGTTGTCGTGCTGAATGATGGCGCAGAGCCCAGCGAAGCGGACATCATCGCCCATGCCCGCCAGTCGATCGCCGGTTACAAGGTTCCAAGATCGGTCGACTTCCGGCGCGATCCCTTGCCGCTCTCAGGTGCGATGAAAGTGCTCAAGCGGGATCTTCGCGCGCCCTATTGGGAAGGCCAGGAAAGGTCGATCTCATAGCCATGGCCGACCTGCGTATCTTCTCCTACCTGCCCAATCCGAGGCTCTTCAAGGCGACCATTGCGGCGCGGTTTTCCGGCGCCGAGGTCGAGATTGTCGGCGACAAGCCGCCCCGGCTTCTTGATTGACAGTGGGATTTCGTCGCGCGCGAACTGTCCCAGGACGAAAAGCAGGACCTGTCGGGTTTTGCGCATATCGGAAGCGTGGGGTTCAAGGACGCAAGGCGATCTACAAGATCGTCGCCTTCCTTCGAACTGCCACCAAAACCGGCGTAACTAAATCGCGGCATATCGCGGAGATCTCCTCGGCTGCCTTTCAAGGCCGCTCTTCGCGCTGCGCCGAGATGAAGAGATTGACCCCGGCTTCCGCCAGGCGTTCGGCGGTTGCACGGCCCATGCCCGCGCTGCCGCCGGCCATGATGGCGGTCTTGCCCCTGATCTGCAGGTCCATGCTTTGCCTCCCCTTGAGTGTGACGCTCCGAGGGGCCGGCTATTGCATCGTGATGGCGGTCTGGAAGGCCGGGCGCGCCGTGATCCGTTCCACATAGCCCTTCAGATGGGTCATCTCGTCAGTGACGCCACCCATGCGGTTGGCCATGAAACAGGCATGGCCGAGCATGATGTCGGCGCCGGAGAAATCGCCGATCAGGTATTCCCGCCCTTCGAGCGCCTCATCGACGGGCGCGAGCGCCTTGGTGAGAAGCCGCTGGGCCTGTCCGAGCACTGTGGCATCGCGGCGGTCTTCCGGCAGCAGGATCGTGTGCACCACGACCGTGTTGATCGGCGGCATCACCATGCCTTCGCAATAGTGAAACCATTGCAGGTATTCAGGAAAGCGCGGATCATCAACCGCGGGTTTCAGGCCGCCATTTTTGTGACGCTCAAGGACGTATTCCACAATTGCGCCGGATTCGAAGATCGAGACGTCGCCATCCTCTAGCACCGGCACGCGGCCGAGCGGATGGCGCGCACGGTGTTCGTCTGATTTCAGGTCCTTCGGATGGAAGGCCATCTTGTTGATTTCATAGGGCAGTTCGAGCTCCTCAAGCAGCCAGACGATGCGTCCGGCCCGCGAATTCGGCGCGAAGTGAAGTTTCAGCATGGCGCGGTCTCCGTGGTATTGCCTTGTCCGTGTCGCTTTGGGGTTGCTGCCATGGCTTGATGTCCTGTATTTCCAATTGCCTGGCGCGGTCAGATTCTGCACAATCAATCACAATTTGACAGGCTTTAATAGACAACATTAGTGTCGCTCCGGACGCAAGAGGAGAGGGCTGCATGAAACGCTGGTTCGTCTATTTGCCATTGGTCGCGCTTGTGCTGGCCGCGCTGGTCTGGTTCGGCTTGCCGCGCGTGCTGACGGCGTTCGGGTTGCATCCGCATTACACGGTGCCGGACATGGACCTTTCTGGCCGGCGTGCGCTGATCCTGACGACCAGTCATGACACGCTTGATCCCGTGGAGGATGCAACAGGTGTGTTCGCCTCGGAGATGACGGCGCCCTATTACGCCTTCCTCGACGCAGGCATGGAGGTGGATGTTGCGAGCATTGAGGGCGGTGACATTCCGGTTGAGCCCGTATCGCTACGCTGGCCGATGATCTCACCGCCCGACCGGCGCTATCTCAAAGACCCGCAATTCGTGTCGAAGGTTCAGCGGTCATTCGACATCGAATTCGTCGATATCGAGAATTATGACATCGTCTTTCTCGCCGGCGGCTGGGGTGCGGCCTATGATTTCGCCCAGTCCGATGTGCTCGGCGATCAGATCACCCTCGCCTATGCCTCTGGTGCGGTGGTCGGCGGGGTATGCCATGGTCCACTGGGGCTGATTCCAGCCAAGGCACCGGATGGTTCCCCGCTGGTCGAGGGGCGCCGCATCTCGGCCGTGACCGACAAGCAGATCAGGGAACTCGGCATCACTTTCACACCCAAGCACCCGGAACGCGACCTGCGCGCGGCCGGCGCCCTGTTCGAGGCGGACACCGGTTTTCGGGACTTCTTTGCCAACCATGTCGTCGTCGACGGGCGACTTGTCACCGGCCAGAACCAGAATAGCGGCGCTGAAACGGCCCATCGGATGATGGAAGTTGTTCTTGAAGGCGCGGGATCGGAGCTGCAGTGATCAATCGGCGCCTCAAATTGCTTCCTGCCCTTCTGGCGATGGCCTTTGCATCGCCGGCCATGGCGCAGGAGGCGCGCCCCAATATCGTCCTCGTGCTGGTCGATGATGCCGCGCTGATGGATTTCGGCGTCTATGGCGGTGAGGCGCATACGCCCAATATCAACGCGCTGGCCGCCCGCGGTGCTCTGTTCACCCAGCACCGGGCCACGCCCTTCTGCGCGCCGTCCCGCGCCATGCTGCTCACGGGCATGGACCATCACACCGCCGGCCTCGGCACCATCCGCGAAGTCCTGCCGGAAGAGCATCGCGGCCAGCCGGGTTACACCATGGCGCTCGAGCCCGGCGTGATCACGCTGGCTGAACGCCTCAAGGCCGGCGGCTACCGCACCTACATGACCGGCAAATGGCATCTCGGCCATGAAGACGGGCAATTGCCGATCGATCATGGCTTCGATCGCTCCTTCATTGTCGATGCATCGGGCGCTGACAATTGGGAAGACCAGCCTTATCTGCCCTATTATCGCACCGCGCCCTGGTTCGAGGATCGCGAGCCGGCGACGCTGCCGGAGGATTTCTATTCCTCGACCTTCTTCGTCGACCAGATAATCGACTATCTTAAAGCCGACTACCGGCGCGACGAGCCATTCCTCGCCTATGTCGCCTTTCTCGCGATCCATATTCCGGTGCAGGCGCCGCGAGAGTATACGGAGCGCTATGTCGACACGTATTCGGTGGGCTGGAAGGCGGTGCGCGAAGCGCGATGGCAGAGGGCCCAGGAAATCGGTCTGGTGGACCAGGGAGCGGCCATAGCCCCGCCGCCGGCCACGCTGGCCGACTGGGACTGGGATGGTCTCAGCGACGAGGACAAGGCCTTCGCCGCGCGCAGCATGGCCGTGAATGCCGGCATGCTGGAAGCCATGGATCACGAGTTCGGCCGGCTCGTCGCCTATCTGCGCGAGACCGGTGAATACGAGAACACCGTCTTCGTCATCACATCGGACAATGGGCCGGAAGCCGGCGACCCGGTGGCGCCGCCGCTGGACAACTGGCTGCGCTGGCAGGGCTATCATTGGGACCTGGAAACGCTTGGCCAGCCTGGAAGCTATGTCGCCATCGGCCCGGAATGGGCGCAGGCAGCGGCCGGTCCGTCAAATCTCTTCAAGTTCCACGCCGGCGAGGGCGGGTTGCGTGTGCCGCTGGTCTTTTCCGGTCCGGGCGTGCCGGAGGCGCGGCGGATCGATGCCTTCACCATCATGACAGATGTCACGCCCACCCTGCTGGAAATGGCGGGGGTCGAACCAGACGTGCCGGGCACCGTGCCCATGTCCGGGCGGAGCCTCAGCCCGCTGCTCTCCGGGACCGCCGACACGGTCTATGGCCCGCAGGACGCTGTAGGTTTCGAGACCTCGGGCCAGGCGGCACTCTATCGCGGCGATTTCAAGCTGGTGAGGAACATGCCGCCCCATGGCGACGGTGTCTGGCGACTGTTCGACCTTTCATCTGACCCCGGAGAGACGCGCGATCTTTCAGAGACTCGCCCCGAGCTCTTTGGCGAAATGCTGCATGAATACCGTCTCTACGCAAATCGTGTCGGCGTCCTGGAACTGCCAGATGGCTACCAGGTTGAACAACAGACTGTCCGCAACATCATGGGCAAGTTCATCAGTTTCTACTGGGGCTGGATGCTCGCCGCCCTCGTGCTGCTGGCGGCCGGGCTCTGGGGCGCCTGGCGCGTAGTCCGGTGGGGGTATGGGCGGGTCAGGGCCTGAGTTCAGCTTTCGGGGTCCAGATCGCGGACGATGCGAAACCCGATATGGCTGGATGAGAAGTCGCTGTACTGTGGCTGGCGGGCGGCCGGGCGATAGCGGCGGCAGAAATTCTCAGCGCAGAGAAAGGAGCCGCCCTTGATCGCATGCTGACCGGGCGCGTAAGGCGTATCGGTCCATTCCCAGACATTGCCGATCATGTCGTAGAGACCGACCTTCGAGGGAACATAGCAGCCCGCGGGAGCAAGGCCGCCATAGCCGTCATCCTGCGTGTCGACAACGGGGAAGGGGCCTTGCCAGGTGTTGGCGATGGGCTGGCCGTTCTCGCCATAGGCGCCGGATACCGGGTCGGTCGGATCGTCAAGGCCGAGAATGGCAGCATATTCCCATTCGACCTCGGAAGGCAGGCGTGCGCCCGCCCATTGCGCATAGGCGCGGGCATCGGCCTGCGAGACATGCACGACGGGATAGGCGCCCATGCCGTCAATATCGCTGCCAGGGCCGGCCGGCCGGCGCCAGGTGGCGCCGGGCACCAGCTCCCAGGAATCTCGCACATTTACGCCTTCGCCCGGATGGCTGAAAACGGCGGACCCGGCACCGGGGCCGCCAGCCTCGGCGCTGCGTTCCGCGTCAGTCACATAGCCAGTCGCATCGACAAAGGCGGCGAACTGGCTGTTTGTCACCTCATGGGCCAGGATCTGGAAGGCGCCAACATGCACAGTCATGCTCGGCTGTTCTTCGGCATAGACCGGGTAGGCGCCCTTGCGGAATTGTCCTGCGGGAATGTCGATGAACTCTCCGAAGCTATCGCCAACGCAGCGTTCAGTGATGGCTTGGGCCGGTTGTGGCGATGGCCCGCCACAAGCGGACAGGATGCAACCGGCAAGTAGCGCGAAGCCAACATTTCCCTTTCCCCGGCACAGCAGCCTCCCAATCGCATGGCGCATCATTGCCCGGCAGCGCCCTTCAGACGCGAGCAGCCTGGTCGGGTCTTGTGGTTTGTAGACGCATTCGTCAAAGCTTCCTCTCGACGGCCTGCGGGTTCGTCCTCGTAAATTTTCCCAACCATTCCGGATATGGCGCAGGCGATCAACGTCCGTTCGGAACTTTCGAGTGAATTCACAGGGCTTATTGTAGAAAATGGCTTGGGCTGGATCAGCATCACGTTTCGGCAACGACAGAGCCAAGCGGAACGCCCTTTAAGGTCTTGCGCGATCCGTTGACTCATGCCGCTATGACATTTCTAATGACATCAATTAGACGTTTCGGATCGTCAGCAAACCCGGGGAAAGACAGCTGGGCGACGACGGGGAGGATCGCAACATGTGGAAACGCATCCTGCTGGGGTTGCTTGTGTTGACTATCGCCGCGGGAGGGCTTGCCTATCTCAATCGCAAGGCGATCATCTTCCATATGGTCCAAAGAGCGGCCAAAGTGGATGTCGCAGAAAACCGGCCCGTCGAATGGCAGCCAGGACCGGCGACGCCCGCGGCAGACCGTTCCGAAAGCCCGCCGAACATTGTCTTTATCCTCGCCGATGATCTTGGCTACAATGATATTTCCACTTTCGGCGGTGGTGTTGCCGGCGGCGCCGTGCCGACCCCGAATATTGACCGACTGGCCGCTGAGGGGGCGGTGTTTACGAATGCCTATTCCGGCACCGGCACCTGTGCGCCCTCACGCGCCATGCTGATGACCGGGCGCTATTCGTCGCGGACCGGTTTCGAGTTCACGCCCATGCCGCCGGGTATGCCCCGCATTCTCGGCCTGTTTTCTGAAGGCACCCAGAAAGGGTCTGGCCTGCCCATGGGGACTGGCAATCTCGATGAACCGGACAGTGATGTGGACTTTGCAGATATGGGGCTGCCGTCTGAGGAAGTGACCGTGGCCGAACTTCTTGCCAGTCAAGGCTATCACAATGTTCACATCGGCAAATGGCATCTTGGCCGGTCTGAGCCCTTTCGGCCTGTGGCCCAGGGCTTTGATGAAAGCCTGCTTATGTCCAGCGGGCTTTATCTGCCAGAAGATGATCCCGGCGTGGTCAATGCGAAGCTGGATTTCGACCCAATCGGCAGATTCCTCTGGGGGGTTCTGCAATTTGCGGCAGAGTTTGACCGCGCCGGCGCGCCCCCCTCCGAGGAACGGTTCGCGCCCGGCGGTTATGTCACCGATTACTGGACCGATGAGGCGCTGAAGGCGATTGAGGCCAACAAGAACCGGCCCTTCTTCCTCTATCTCGCCCATTGGGGACCGCACACCCCGCTTCAGGCAACGGTTGAGGACTATGAAGCTGTCGGCGAGATTGAGCCGCACCGCTTGCGGGTCTATGCCGCCATGATCCGAGCGGTGGACCGCTCTGTTGGCCGGGTGATGGACAAGCTTGAGGCGGAAGGCCTCGCTGACAACACGATTATCGTCTTTTCGTCTGATAATGGCGGGGCGGGCTATATCGGCCTTCCGGACGTAAACGAACCTTTCCGTGGTTGGAAAATCACCCTGTTCGAGGGCGGTATCCGCGTGCCGATGTTTGTCAAATGGCCCGGGCGGATTGCCCCCGGCACCATCATTGACGAGCCGGTTGCCCATATTGATGTGATGCCGACGCTAGCGGCCGCAGCCGGCGCAGCTCTGCCC
Organism: Pseudomonadota bacterium; assembly: GCA_039818165.1. Taxonomy (GTDB): domain Bacteria; phylum Pseudomonadota; class Alphaproteobacteria; order Caulobacterales; family Hyphomonadaceae; genus UBA5336. The sequence continues at coordinate 17,546 of JBCBUL010000022.1, forward strand.
GATGACCGCGTGATCGATGGCCGCAACATGCTGCCCCTTGCCATGGGGGAGGTCGACACCATAAAGCGCGCGGATGACGCGATCTTTTGGTCAAGCGGGTTTTACAAAGTGGTGCGCGCGGGAGACTGGAAACTGCATGTGAATGAGAGACAGGACCGGCGCTGGCTTTTCAATCTCAGCGCTGATCCGACCGAGCAGGTGAATCTCGCCGGAACACATCCGGAAAAGCTCGCCGAGTTGGAAGCCCTGATCGAGGCGCACTGGGCCGATGCACGCCCGCCCCTTTATCCGCACCAGACCGAAGGTCCGATTTGCATCGACAAGAGCGTTGTCGACCGGCCCTGCGAGGAAGACGGATACATCATCTGGCCGAACTAGCGACATGCTGTCGGAGCGGTAGGAACGAGAGTTACGCCGAGAGAAACTTGAGACTGGAGGATTACTGGATGGCGCGGTTCATTGGATATGTGGTTTTTGCGCTGGTCGTTCTGCTAACCGGCCTTGTCATTGCCAGCCAGGTCATCAGACCAGAGCACTTGCACGACTTCGAGTCAGATGACTTCTACAAGACAAGTGCTCAGCAAACCTCGCCAGGCGATACGGGCTTGCTTCTGGACTTCACCTTCGAGCAGGCCCTTGGGGGAGATCTGTCGGGCGTTCAGTCCCTCGACGTCCATGTTTATCCAAATGTCTTGCCCCAGATCCGCCGTTACGGCTGGTATCCCTACCGGGAAGAAGACAGCCTGACGGTGACGCCCACCTGGTCGTCTGATGTCACCTCGGTGACTGTGAACGGCGAACCTCACGCACCGGCGGACCCGATTGAGCTGAGCGGCAAAGACCATGGACAAGAGACACTGATTATTGCCGAAACGGCAGGCGGCGCGCGCACCGCCAGTTATGTCATTCTGACCCTGCCGCACACTTTTCCGCCCCTGAAGACCACGGTTCACTCCGTCGATGAGGTCGCGCCGGGAATTATCACCGGTTTGCAGGCAACGTTGAACAACCCAACCTTTAGTCGGGGCAGCTTCCTCAGAAATCTTCTGTATACCGAAGGCGTGTTCGGCACATTGGCACAATTGCGCAAGTCAAGGTTGCAACCCTTTGACGACTTCACAACGGGCGAAATCGGCGTCGATCTGGACTATGAGAACCGGATTTACCTGCCCTTCGTGAACTTTGCGCTCGACAAGTTCGGCACGCCGCTGAAATACAACAACGCGGCCCCTCGGTCCATTTTTCTACCCGTCACAACGTCAAAAACCGAAGGATTACTGCCGGAGCAGGGTTTTGTCTTTAAAGAAAACGTGATGGATTCAGACGAGAACTTCGCTGAGGCCATCACCCGCAGTTTCACATCCCCCAAAGGCGAGGCCACAAAGACGGAAATCCCGCGTCATATTCCCCAGTTCGACGACGGTCACCACATTGATGTCACCGATTGGGAGACCATTCAGAATATGTTCTACCGGATCCATCCGGCCGGCACCGAGCTCAACACTGGTGATGTGCTCGATGTGAATGTGACCAGCACATATCTGGTGGAACTCGACAGGGACGGAAACGTCGTCTGGGAATGGGACTCAATTGACCACTTCCCACCGACGCAAGACATCACCTATCTTCCAAAAGATCGCTATGACGAATGGGATTACTTCCACGCGAACGGCATCCGATTCGCGCCTGGCAATGAGCAGCTGATCATCAGCGCACGTCATATGCGGGCAATCACCAATGTCGAGTACCCATCGGGCGAAGTGAATTGGTTACTTGCCGACCCGGCCACGCCGCTAAACCAATTCACCTATGTCGGTGATCCCCTCGGCGGGATTGCGACGCTGCACGCGGCGATTATGCGCGGTGATAACGTGTTCGTTTTCGACAATGGTCACTACCCGACACCGGAATGGCAGGAGGGTTCCTACATCTATGGCGCGCCTATTGAGACCCGCCATGACTATACCCGCGTTGTTTCTTACAAGCTTGATCTTGAGGCAATGACGGCGACCTATCAGCGCGAATGGACTTATCCAGACCGTCTCGTGAGGACCGCAGGGTATTTGATGTTTGTTCCCAAACCCGATGGCAGCGAAAACCTGTTGATCAGCTGGGGATCTGGCGGAGCCTTCACTGAGTACAATCCCGAGAACGAGCTCGTTCTGTCCACCGATACGGGCGGTTTGACCTATCGATTCTACAAAACAGATATTGATCACTGGGCAGACTAACTGGACCATCCGGCTGTTCTGGGCGGAGGGCGCGTATTGCCATCCGGTTTGTCTTTCTTGACCTGAGCCCCGAGTGGTCCCGCATCTGAATATCCCGTTACCGGCCTACATCGGACGGTGTGGCAGCCGCCGCCGATGGGTTGAAAAGGGCCAGTAGCTGCCACGGTGACAGCAGAACTCTCATGCCTTCTTTTGCGCCCACTGCAGGAATGGTCGCACCTCAGCCCTTTACTTTGCGGCGTTGTTTGCCCGACGGTTCCAGCGGCGGAATCAAGCCCTTCGCCGCTGTATCTACGACTCTCCGGAAATTTGGGCATTCCATATGGCTCAGTGCGGGACACACAGCGGTTGAGCGAAGACTGTCTCGGATCACAATAAGGTGCTTTATCTTCCGGTCGAGCTCGTCGGCTTTCTCTCGAAGCTTGTTTCGGTCGATGTCCATGCCATCGCTTGTCCGGAAGAGCTCTCCGATCTCGTCGAGAGAAAAACCGGCGCCCCGACCGAGCGCGATGAGCGCCAGGCGTTCCAGGACGGAGCGCTCAAAAGTGCGCTGCAGGCCATGTCGCCCGATCGATTGAATCAGCCCGCACTCTTCATAATACCGCAGCGTGGATGCCGGCACGCCGGATGTTTTCGCGACTTCGGAAATCGTGAGCATTTTCCCGCTTGACCTCAAGTTGGCTTGAAGTGGCAACCTAGGTTTCGATGCTTGTGATCGCAAGCCTGCAATGGAGACAGAGAATGCCGCTCACCCTCTATGGGGCGCCCCTGAGCCCCTATGTCGTCGCCGCCCGATGGGCACTGGCTGAAAAAGATGTCGATTACGAATTTGCGCCCATCGGTCCCGCAGATTTGCGGGCACCGGACTATGGACTGCGCCACCCCTTCAGGAAGCTGCCATCGCTTGATGTGGATGGAATGACATTGTTCGAAACGTCGGCCATCATGCGCTACATTGATGAGGCTTTCGACGGCCCAGCCTTGCAACCCAATGACCCCTGGGCACGTGCCCAGGGCGAACAATGGATGAGTGCGGCCAATTCATACCTGTATCCTGTCGTGTTCACGGGCCTTGTTTTCCAGCGCGCCGTGGCGCCTCAGTTCGAACTTCCAGTGAACGAAGAACTTGTTGCAGACAGTGTTTCGACCACGCGGGGATATCTGGACATTGTGTCAAAAGCGCTCGAAAGCGGCACTCTTGGAGCGCAGGCCTTCGTCACGCTGGGCGATCTCTTCGTGGCGGCGATCCTCGCGCCCCTCAATGAGATTGACGAAGGGCGTCAACTGCTAAGCAGTGCCCCCCGAGTGGCTAATTGGCTCACGAAACTGTCCGCCCGCCCCTCGTTCGCGGCTGCAGGTGGCAACGCATGACATCAACCACTGAGCTCAAACAACAACAGGACCAATTCTGGAACGGCGAGATGGGAGAAACCTGGGTTGCCGCCCAGGACCTCATTGAGGTTCTCTTGCAGCCGTTTGAAGCGCTTCTGGTCGAGGAGGCTGTCAATGCGAGGCCCAAAGCGGTGCTCGATGTGGGGTGTGGCAATGGGCCAACGACGCGCGCCTTGTCCCATGCGCTCGGATCAGAAGTGGCCTGCACCGGAATCGACCTTTCCGGACCCATGATCGAAAATGCGAAGGCAAGAGCTCAGGCAGAAGGATTGAGCATCGATTTCATCCGCGACGATGCCAGCGAGTACGTGTTCGGCAGGCAGACGTTCGACTTTGTAACCTCACGGTTCGGCGCCATGTTCTTTGCTGAGCCTAAGAAGGCATTTGCAAACCTCCGCCGTGCGGCCCTGCCCGGTGCACGGTTGAGAATGATTGTGTGGGGAAGCCCCGAGGCGAATGACTTCATGACGCTTGCTCCGAAGGTCGCTGCGCAACATCTTCCGTCGCTGCCACCAACCGATCCCCACGCGCCGGGTCCGTTTTCCCTATCGAACCCATCTAGGGTCAGTACCGTGTTCAGCGCCGCGGGCTGGGCAGGCATCCAGACCGAAGCCTTGACTGTGCCTTGCGGGTTCCCAGCCAGCGAGCTCGATCATTTCGTCGAAAAGTTAGCGCCTACTGGCCATGATCTGGCTGCCTACGATCCACAGACAGCGAACACAGTAAGCGCCGCCATTCGAGAGGCGTTCAACGCCTATATCGAAGGCGATGACGTGCGCTTTGACGCCCACGTCTTGCTCGTTCGGGCGCGCGCAAACTGATCCCACACGTCAAAATTCAAGAAAGGGCATTTCCATGCTGAAAACTGTCATCATAGAAAAAAGCACGGTGATTAACGCACCCATCGATCAGGTTTGGACCATCAGCGCAGACGAATTCCAGAATATTGATCGCTGGGACGGAAACGTGAAATCCTCTTCTGTTACTGGCACAGCCCAGGGGCAGGCGCCAGTCGGTGGCCGGGTCTGCGCCATGTATAATGGCCGTGAAACAGTCGAGAGCCTCGTCGAGTATGACGCTGCGCAAAGATCATTCACCTACGAAATCACGAAAGGGCTGCCAGGGTTCGTTGTGTCTGCGCGCAACGTCTGGAGCCATGAGACCTTGGCCGGAGACCGGACCCGGTTGACAATGCGCGTGGTGATGCAGGTCAAAGGCATCATCGGCACTGTGATGTCCGGACCGATGAAATCCCAAATGGGCAAAGTGCTTGAAAACGCACAAGAAGAGCTCAAACACTTCGTCGAAACTGGAAAACCACACAGCCGCAAGGCTAGGCAAATCTCCAAACACGGCCCCTCGGCCTAAAGAAAGCGGGTGACCAACAGGGTCCGTTCCTTTGGTCTGGTTTTGCGCCCATTCGAGCCGATTTGGCTTTTTTCGAATACGATCAGGACACTTACGGACGTCGCTCTAACAGCGCTCGTCGCCCGAGCGGACAAGCGCGTCACAAAGATCCTTCGCCGCTGCAGGATCCCCAAACCGCGACAACAAGCCAGAGAGTTCGCGCACAGCTGCTGCGTTCAGCGGATCCAGCGCCAGCACGCGGCGGTACCAGAGCTCCGCCTCTTGATACATCCCATCGTCCGCTTTGGCGCGCGCCACAGAAAGACCAACCTCGCTGTGCCACGGCCGAATGGCGATGGGCTCATCGCTGAAGTTCTGCTCCATCGCGTACCAGGCTTGCTCAAGGTACGGAGTTGACCGCTCCGGTTTTCCCATCAGCTTGGTGAGTTCGGACAAGTTGATCATCGTGCCCCAATCATCCGGCCGGATCACCAAGGCACGTTCATAGGCGCGCTCTGCCGCGTCGAAATCCTGTTTGGCAGACAACGCAAGCCCGAGTGCCCGCCAGGCTCGGGCGTGGGATGGGTCGGTTTCAGTGGCCCTCGCCGCGAGCGCAGTTGCACGTGTGAGTGCCGATATGGCTTCGGGTGTTTCAAGCCACCCGCTCTCCAATGCTTCGGAAAGCGATCCTCGACCTTCGCCGCCGGACCCCGGTCCTATATAACGGACCTGCCTTTGCGTAAGTGCGTTTGCGAGTCCGGCCATAGCCGCTGCGTCATCGGGCGAATCTTCCAAAACGCGCTCATAGAGCTGCAGCGCGGCCTCATTGTCGGTGCGCGTATACTGACTGTAGAAACCATCGGCCCGCATGAGGCGTTTGTCGCCGCCAACCTCAATAGTGGTTTGTTCGGTGTCCTGTGACTTGAATATCCAGATTGCGCCGACCCCAAACACAGCCAGAAGCGCGATACCAACCGTCAACATCAGCCCAGGTTTCTGTCGTGATCGGGTTTCAACATCTTCCGGTGTGCCAGAAACCTCGGCAATCAAGCGGTATCCGCGTTTCGAAACCGTTTCGACATAGCTTGGCTCGCGCGCATCATCGCCCAGCGCCTTGCGCAGTTTGAAGACGCTCCGGGTGAGTGCGTCCTCGTTGACGTAAACGTCGCCCCAGAGGGCCTCCAAGATTTGTGACTTCGAAATCACGACGCCGGGCTGCCGCGCGAGTAAGACCAATAGGTCCATCACTCGCGGTTCCAACTCGATCTCACCTTCGGGACCGATTAACCGCTTTGCGGCGTCATCGACTTGCCAGTGTCCTATTTTCATCTGTGTTTCTTGCACATCCAGGCACGAAAATAAAAAGGTCAGAACACGAGGAGCCCCCGGTCATGGTGTTCCTACACGAGAAATGGCCTCGGTAAAATTCAACACGGCCATAGCAGTGTTGTTAGACATCCACCGACCAGGAAAGAGCTTTCCATGTTTCGATTCATCCGTTCAGCGGCAATACTCGGCGCGTCTGTCGTCGCTATGACAGCCTGCGCGCTCAAGACGCCGCCAGCCAATGCTGACATGCTGTCGCCAGACCAGGCCAGAGCGGACCTCGAACGTCTTTACTCCGGCCTTCAAGCCGCAGAAGCGAACCTTTTCGCTGTCACATCGCCGGAGGTGTTCGAACGGCGATACAACGAGTTGCACAGCAGATTTGCCGAACCGGTCTCTGAATTCGAGTTGTTTAGAGCGCTCCAGCAGTTCGCTGCGCTGGCCAAGCACGGCCACACAAGGCTGGAGGGGCTCAATCCGGCCTGGTCGACCCATGTCGAGGCCGATGGAACGGTGTTTCCCTTGGACCTGATCGTCGATGAGGGCGAAGTCATCGTGGTCGGGGCACCTGAAAGCAGTGGCATGAAGCCCGGCGATCGCATTCTGTCGATTGACGGCGCGCCGAACCCGATCTGGCTGCCCAAGGTGACGCGGAACATCTCGGCGGAAACGCCGGAGCTGGCTTATGCGCTGATGGCGAACGGTACGCCGTACTACATGTGGTTGGAATATGGTTCGAAGGCTACGTTCTCCGTGGAAATTGATCGCGCCGGCCAAGCGCAAACTGTCGAGGCGGCGGCTATCACCCTCGATGAGCTTTACAACGTCGCGCGCTTGGAAGACGACTTCACGCTCGCGGGGAGAGACGCAAAGATGCTCGGCGATGACGTCGCTTATTTGCGTCCAGGCGGGTTCTTTAATCTTGATGCCGAGACACAAGAAGACGCTTACGCGCCCGAAGCCCTTGCGGCCTATCAGGCCTTTTTGGACGAAGCGTTCACCACATTCATCGATGAAGGTGCATCTCACTTGGTGCTTGATCTTCGCGACAATCCGGGCGGCACCAATTCCTTTTCTGATCCCGTAGTGGCCTGGTTTGCGGACGAGCCTTTCCGCTTCGCATCAGACTTTCGAATTCGAGTGAGCGATGAAACCACAGCATCGAATGCCGCCAGGCTTGAAAACGTTTCCGAGGAGGATGCCAGCATTTCCCGACAGTTTGCCGACCTCTTTGCCGAAGCGGAGATTGGTGATGTGGTGTCATTTGATATCCCCTACGCCGAACCGCGGGACGGAAAGCGGTTTGTGGGTGAAGTTCATGTGCTGGTGAACCGCTACTCCTACTCAAATGCCGTTTCAGTTGCCGCAATCATCCAGGATTACGAGTTCGGTACCATTTATGGAGAACCGACGCGGGACATGGCCACGACCTATGGTGCGATGGAGCATTTCACCCTGCCAAACACCGGTTTTCTAGTCGGCTATCCAAAGGCCCACATCATTCGGCCCAATGGCGAAAAGCATTCCCACCCAGTACACCCCAATATCGAGTTGCCAACCAAAGCCATCAGAGGCGAACAGGACATCATGTTGAACGCCCTGCTTGAGCTACTCGCTCAAGACTGAAGGTCGGCCAGATATCAGCGGACAGCTGCTCAAGAGCACTGTCCGCTATTGTCTGCTTGAGTGCACAAGAAGGACACTCACGGCAAAAAAGCGCCTGTCTGAAAAGGGCCAAAATCCGCCTTTCTCTCTCGGTCGGCTTCTAGTCGACGTCTTGTCCGGTTTCGCCGAGGGGGGGTAGGGGCCTGGCGCTTAGGTCTGGGATGGGCTCTGTGCGGATTTTTTCCTCGAGGTAGCCGATGGCGGCGTCGAGTTGGGCATCCTCGCCGTTGAATGTGGCGTGGGGCGGGTTGATGACGTCCACATCGGGGGAGACGCCGCGCCCTTCGATCAGCCAGCGTCCGTCGAGGCCCGACTGGGCAAATTCCGCGATACGGGCAATGCCGCGGTCGGACAGGCGGTTGCGGTCTGACAGCCAGATGCCGGCCCCGGCCGTGCGTGTGCCGATCAGGGTGCCGAGGTCGAGCGCTTTCACGCCCGCTGCGAAGGTCTCACCGTCCGAATAGGTGCCCTCATTGATCAGCACGGCGAGGTGGCCGCGGAAGGTTTGCTGCATATTGGTGGTTGGTTCGCCGCCAACGGGATATTCCCAATAGGCCCAGACCTGGCGCAGCAGGACGCCGATCACGAAACTGTCGACATTGCCGCCGCGATTGCCGCGCACATCGATGATGATGCCGTCCTTGTCCCAGTGCTCGTAGAAGTCGCGCATGAAGCTGGCGATGTCTCCGCCGCCCATGGCTTGCAGGTGGAGATAGCCGATCTCGCCATCGGTCGCTTCGGCGACAGCGCGGCGATTGGTTTCGACCCAATGCCGGTAGCGCAGCTGGCTGGCGGGCCAGTAGCCCACGGGTTGCACGATCTCGCTGATCTCTTCGCGACCGCGGCGCAGGTCCAGGCGCACCTCCTGGCCGGCCTTGTGGGTCAGCGCAGCGCTGAGGTCGGCCTGACTGGCCACGGCGCGGCCATCGACCGCTGTGAGGACATCGCCCTCGCGCACATCCATGCCCGGCATCAACAGCGGGCCGCGCTGTTCGATCAGGTCCCGTTCGGCTTGGTAGATGCGCGTGATTTCGAGACCGCCAGACACGGGCGTCAGGTCTGCCCCAAGGGACGCAGCCGTGCCGGATTCAGGATCACTCGGTTGGTCTCCGCCGCCGACCTGGCTGTGCAGGATGCCGAGCTCCCAAGCCATCTGGCCCAGCAGGTCGTTCAGCTCCGAGCGGTGTCCGATCCGGTCCACTAGGGGCAGGTACTTCTCCCGTACCGCGTCCCAGTCCACGCCGCGCAAGCTTGGATCATATGCAAAGTCCCGGTGCAGGCGCCAGGCGTCGAGGAATTGCTGGCGCCATTCGGCACTTGGATTGACGCGCAGGCGCCAGTCGCCAAGCCGGACACGGTGGTTGCCAAGGTCGCTGGGCAGACTGGCTTTGGCGTCCACGATGATCGGAGCTGAAAGCCCGCCATTGCGCGGCACATACATCAGCTTGCTGCCATCCTTGGACAGTTCAAAGTCTGCCACAGAGCTGCCGACGAGGGTTTTGACATCGGGCTCGGTGCCGATCCCGATGGCTTTGAGCGGCGTATCATCACCGTCGCGCGCCAAAACGAACAGGAATTTTCCGTTGGCTTTCAGACCAAAGAAACTGTCAGCGTCGACGGGCACTTGCCAGAGGCGATCAGCAACACCGTCGAAGGTGATCTCGGTCTCCTCATCATCCCCATTTTCCTCTTCGCCATCTTCGTCCTCTTCTTCGTTGGAGGCGTCGTCTGCGCCGGCGGTCAGTTCGTTTTCCGGATGGAAGGGGAATTTCGCATCGGGGACGAGTTGCAGTGCATAGATCCGGGTGCGCTTGTGGAAGGCTGGCGCTGCAACACGGTCGCCCCAAGGGCCGGATGGAGTGGCAACGAAATTGCGGTCCGACAGGAAATAGAGCCATTCCCCATCAGCCGAAAAGGCTGGGCCACCGGCTTCATACTTGTCGCCGGAAACAACCAGGCGCTGACCCGTTTCCAGGTCCCGTAGGGCGACCTGGCCCATGCCGTTTTCGTCATAGACGCCATAGGCGACGTAGCGCCCGTCAGAGGACCAGGCGATATCGTCGAACGCGTCGTCGAAGCCGCTGTCGGTGGTCTCCACGAGGCTTTTCTGCCGGCTCTCGATATCCAGAGACCAGAGCCGGCCAAGTTTATCGTCGTAGAGAATGCGTTCGCCGTCGGGAGAGGGGTAGAGGCTCCAGATGTGGGCATCGGAGTCCTCTGTCAGTTGCTCCGGCGCACCGCGTCCATCGGCAGGAAAACGCCAGATCTCACCGCGCAAGCCCTGGTCCAGGATCGTGTAGATCCAGTCTTCCTCCATGCCCAGTCTGGCGCCGCGGGCGCGGGCGTCTTCGGGAATGACCAGTTCGATCCGACGCTGAGACTTCGGGAAAGCCAGCGCCACATTCGCCCGTGCCGTCACGACGGCTGACTTGCCCTCCGGACCGATATGGGCGCCTTCCATGTATCGTATCGGGTTGCCCAGCCACCGCGTGCGCGTGTGATCGCGATCGCTGTCCAGCGTGATTTCCAACAGGGTCTCGGTGCCGGCTTCGATGTCGTACGTGAAGAGATCGCCGCCGCGCTGGTACGCAATGGTGCCGTCAGACAGGCTGGGGGACTGGATCTGCCAGCCATCAAACTCTGTCAATTTCTGCACATCGCCGCCCATGCCGGTCATCGACCAGATATTGTCGGACCCGCCTTCGTCGCTGATGAAGTAAAGTCGATCATTCCACCACATGATATCGCGTATCGGGGCATCGAAATCGCTGGCCAGCCGGATCGCCTCACGGCCCTCGCGGCCATCAAAACGCCAGAGCTGCGCCATGCGGCCGCCGCGATAAAGCACGGCATTGTCATTGCTGATGGACAGGCCGAACCGTGTGAAGAAGAGCGCCCCATCGCCATAAACGCCCGTTGAGGCGCTGTGCAGGGGGAGCGTATCCGCCACCAGCGTCTCGGGATTGACGGTGCGCAAGCGGCGCGGGCGTGTGCCGGGCGCGTTGGTGGAGGTGAAGAGAACCTCACCTTCCGGGGTCCACCCCTGAACACTCACGCCGCCGCCTTCAAACGTCACCCGCTTTGGCGGTCCGCCAGTGACCGGCGCAATATAGACCTCCGTTGGGCCGCCATAATTGGCGTTGAAGGCAATGGTTTCGCCGTCCGGGGAGATTGCTGAACTGCGCTCGGTTTCGGGGTGGGTGGTGATCCGGGTGGCGATGCCGCCTGCCAGATCCGTGCGCCAGAGGTCTCCCTCGCTGGAGAAGATCAGCGTGTCATTGTGCAGGGCGGGGTCGCGAAGGTAGCCGTCTACTTGTGCCTCCGCAGCCCAGGGCGCCACACTGGCCAAGACTGCCAAACACACAAAAATCCTGCTGACGCCCATCACGCTCCCCCTCACCGTTGCATTTCAAAGCGGTAAACAATCACGCAGCCGGGCGCGTATCAACGCCTTCTGTTTGAATTGGTTCTCCTAGCGTTGCTGTTTTTCAACGACTTGCAAACCTTTGCAAGCGCTTTTGGAACCCGGCGGAGCCGATGAGCCAAGCGCGCCAACGGCATTTGAGAATCGCGACGATTTCAACGCTCAATTGGCTGGAAAAACGGTTTCGCAGGTGCGAAATGAGAGGTTCTTGCAAAATTTGCAAAGATGCGCTTCGCGAGAAACCGCCCAAAATTACACGTGTTTCGTAACTTTTCAGCGACACTGAAGCCGGTATCCAAGGAAATTCTGAAATTTGAATTGCAATGTTTGCAGGCTTTTGCAATATGACGATTATAAGAAAATCTGGCAGTACCATCGGGAGGAAAATATGTCAGACCGCGCCACCCTGCGCACCCAACTTCTTGTGGGTGCAGCTTCAAGTGCATTCCTGCTTTTCAGCGCTCCAGCCATGGCCCAAGAGGCTCCGGCTGACGCTCCTGTCGAAACGACGGAAGCGGACGAAGAGGCCCGGCTGGGCGTCGTGAGCGTCTCCGGTATCCGTGGGTCCATCGCGGACTCGCTGGCCACCAAGCGGAACGCGACTTCAATCGTCGAAGCCATCTCGGCTGAGGACATCGGTAAGCTGCCTGACCTGTCCATCGCCGACTCGCTCGCCCGCCTTCCCGGCGTGACAGCCCAGCGTGTCCGTGGCCGCTCGCAGCAAATCTCGATCCGTGGCCTCGGCCCGGATTTCTCGCTTGCGCTCCTGAATGGTCGCGAGATCGTCTCTGCCGGCAACAATCGCGGCGTCGAATTTGACCAGTTCCCGTCCGAGTTGATCTCCCAGGGTATCGTCTACAAGTCGCCAGACGCTACACTCGCCGCCACGGGTATCGCTGGCGCTGTCGACCTGCGCACGGTGCGCCCGCTCGACTTCGATGACCGCCGGATCAACCTGTCGGGCAAATATGTTTACAATGACCGCGGCGAGCTGAACCCAGACTTTGACAGCAATGGCTATCGCCTGTTCGGATCGATTATCGACCAGAACGAAGATGGCACCATTGGCTGGTCTCTCGGTGTTACGATCCAAGACAATCCCACACAGTTCACGTCCCGCGAGTTGAAGACCAACGGCGGTCAAACATCCATCGATCCTGCAACCGGGCTGGTTTATCCGTCCGATAACCCGCGTACAGGTGTTGTCTCTCGCGAATTCAAGCGGACCTCGGTCGCAGGTGCCCTGCAATTCGAGCCAACCGATCGTTTCTCAGCAACGATTGATGCCTTCTACACCGACACCGAAGACAACGGCATTTTCCGTGGCGTCGAGACTCCGATTGCCAGCTGGTCTTCAGCAGAATTCCAGGGCACGACTGGCACGTCAGGGTTTGCTGATGCAGCGACCTATAACAATGTCACGACATTCCTGCGTACTGACACCGAAGGCAATGAGGCCGAAATCTGGGCCCTCGGTCTGAACACGACCTACGAAGTGTCCGACCGCCTGCGTTTGACTGGTGACTTCTCCCGTTCGACCCTTGATCGCAACGACATTGACTATGAGTCCTATGCAGGCACCGGCTTTGCCGGCGCAGGCCCGACCGACACGTTGGGCTTTGGATTTGACGATGACGGCGCCTACCAGATCCGAGCGGGTCTGGACTACACCGATCCCGGTGTTGTTCTGCTGACCGATCCAGGTGGTTGGGGTCAGGTGGGCTTCATCAAGGAGCCGAAAGTCGAAGACGAACTCGACCAACTGCGTGGTGAAGCCGAGTACGACCTTGAGACGAATATTTTCTCCAGCGTGGTCGGCGGTGTGCTGCTGACCAATCGTGAGAAGACCTTCGACTCCAACGAAGCGTTCATTCGCGCTGGCGACTCCTGGGTAAACGGCTCTCTTGCGATCCCGACCAACCGGATTGAGGGTTCGACGGACTCCGATGACATCGGTCTCGATATTATCGCCTACGACCCAAGTAGCTTCCTGACGGATGGCACTTACAACCTTGAGAAAGCGACTTTCGACACTGAATGGTCGATCGAGGAAGAGATTGTCACGCTGTATGCCATGGCGAACATCGACAGCACCTTCTCGGGTGTGCCGGTTCGCGGTAATGTCGGTGTGCAGTACGTTGACACGACGCAGAAATCGACCGGTACCGTCAATCTCGGCGGCAACCAGACGCTGCAAACCGTCGAAGAAACGTACACGAACTTCCTGCCCAGTCTGAACCTGAGCTTCGAAGTGGCTGACAGCACGTTTGTACGCCTAGCGGCGGCTCAAACCATTACTCGGGCGCGTCTGGATGACCTGGCCGCAAACCAGCAGCTATCAACCAGCGATACCGTGTGTACTGATACCGATGGCGACCAGTTGCCAGACACCCAGGTCTCTCCGGTCACGCCGACAAACACCTGTTTCTCACTCGGTGGCGGCAACCCCTTCCTGCAGCCATATCAGTCAACGAGCTTCGACCTGTCGTTTGAACGCTACTTTGACGACACGACTGCTGTTGCTGTGGCCTTCTTCCACAAGGATCTAAGTGACTGGGTCGAAAACAACCCATCCTTGGTCGATGGAAGTCAGACGATCCGTGCAGCTGGACTGGGAACCTTCCTCGATGCCAATCCAGATGTCTCGCTAACGCGCCTCAATGGTCAGGAGAACATTGCGGACGGTTCGATCACAGGCATCGAGACCACGCTTCGCCTTGGCCTCGACCGTTTCCTGCCAGAGTATCTCGAAGGCTTCGGTTTCAACGCCAGCTATACCTATGCTGATGCGGAACTCGACTTCGACGGAAACACCATTGATATCCCGGGCTATTCCGAGACGGTTTGGTCTGGTGATATCTACTACGAGAACCACGGCTGGCGGAACCGGCTCAGTGTTCGCAACCGCGGTGAGTTCCTGTCTGAAGTGCCGCTGTTTGATGGTGGCCTGGTTGGCGCCCAGGCTCAGGAAGAGACCATTGTGGATCTCCAGATCGGCTATGACTGGGATGCTGGTCCGCTCGAGGGCTTCGGTGTGAACTTCGAAGTGTTCAACCTCACCGACGAACCATTCGTGACCGAAGAGCAGACCACGGATCCTAACGTGATCTTCCCGAGCCGCCATGAGCTCTACGGCACAACTTACAATCTCACGGTCACCAAGTCCTTCTAGGGCCGAGAGACTTTCCTCCTGAACAGGCCCGTTTGGCGTGCGCCAGACGGGCCTCTTTTTTCTGGAATTGAGACTGCTAGAGTCAGGCCATGACGCATCAGCAAATCAAGCGCGTGGTGATTGCGGGCGGGGGCACGGCGGGATGGATCTCGGCCGCGGCGCTGTCGAAGCTTTTGCCGCGGTCGGTCGAGATTACGCTCATCGAATCCGATGCCATCGGCACGGTCGGTGTCGGCGAGGCGACGATCCCCCAGATCCGCCGCCTGAACGGCATTCTTGGCCTGGACGAGAATGCGTTTGTGCGTGCGACCAACGGCACGTTCAAACTCGGCATCGAATTCAACAATTGGGGCCATAAGGGCGAGCGGTACCTGCACACCTTTGGCGACCCGGGGATTAACCTCGCCAACCTGCACTTCCACCAGTATTGGCTACGTGCGCGCGCCGAAGGCGGCAATACCAGCCTCTGGGACTACTCCCTGCACAATCATGTGGCCTATTCGGGCAAGTTCGGACGGATGGAGCGGGTCGGCAATACGTCGATGACCGGCCTTGCCTACGCCTTCCACTTCGATGCGGGCCTCTATGCGGCGTTCCTGCGCCAGACCGCCGAGGCCAATGGCGCAAAGCGCATTGAGGGCAGAATTGTCGATGTCGCGCTGGACGGGGAGACGGGACACATCGCTTCGGTCCAGTTGGAGCGCGGCGAAAGGATTGAGGGCGATCTGTTCATCGATTGCTCCGGCTTTCGCGGCTTGCTCATTGGTGAAGCGCTCGGCGTCGACTATGAGGATTGGAGCCACTGGTTGCCCTGCAACCGCGCCGTCGCGGTCGGGTGTGAGCGGACCCAGCCTCTGCTGCCCTACACCAAGGCCACCGCCCATGATGCCGGCTGGCAGTGGCGCATCCCGCTGCAACACCGCACGGGCAATGGCCATGTCTTCTGCGATAGCTTCACCACGGAGGAGGCAGCACGCGACACCTTGCTTGCCAATCTGGATGGCGCGCCGCTGGGCGATCCGAAATCCCTCCGGTTCACGACCGGCCGCCGCAAGGCGTTCTGGGCGAAGAATTGCGTTTCGATTGGTCTCGCAAGCGGGTTTCTGGAGCCTCTGGAGTCCACATCGATCCATTTGATCCAGTCGAACGTTTCAAAGCTGATCGAGCTCTTCCCGACCATGGCGTTCGCGCCCGAGACCATTGCGGAATACAACCGCCAGGTCGGCCATGAATATGAGCTGATCCGCGACTTTCTGATCCTGCATTACCACCGGACCGACCGCGAGGATTCCGAGTTCTGGCGCTACTGCAAATCCATGTCCGTGCCCGAGAGTCTGACCGCGAAGATGGCGCTGTTTGCCGGGGCGGGGCAGCTATACAAGGATCCGGAAGATCTGTTCCGGGAGTCCAGCTGGGTGCAGGTCATGGTGGGGCAGGGGCTTGTGCCCGGCAGTTACCACGCCATGGCAGACCGGCTCGACCGGGACCAGCTCCAGCGGTTCCTGTCAGATGTGAAGCAGATCATCGCCAAGGCGGGGGCACAGCTGCCCCAGCATGCCGACTTCATTGACGCTTACTGCGCGGCAGAGGCGCAGTAATTCTCCAGGTAAGCGCGATGCTCGGGCATTGCGGTGACCGCATCTGCCATGGCGGAGCGGATCTGCGACAGGCGCTCTTTCACCGGCACGTCAGGGCGCAGGGCCGTCATGGCTGGCGCGCGCTCGGGGATGATGTTCTGGCCGATATAGACGGCAATCCAGCTGGGATTTGAGAACAGCTCATGGTCGTGGGATGAGATGATCCCATGGCGGCGGAACTGGTCCATTTTGTAGGCGAGCCGTTCGGGGATTTCCATGTTCGCGCAGTATCGCCACATCTCGGTGTCATCGCGTTCAGTGGCCACATAGTGCAGCACGAGGAAGTCGCGGATACGCTCGTATTCGGTCTCGGTGAGGGCGTTGTACTCCTCGGCCAGCAACGGGTCCATCGACCGGTCCGGGAAGAGGGCCAGGAGCCGCATAATCGCGTACTGGATCAGGTGTAGGCTCGTAGATTCCAGCGGTTCCATAAAGCCGGCTGAGAGGCCAATGGCGACACAGTTTCGGTTCCAGAATTTCCGCCGGCGCCCCGTGGTGAAGCGTAAATGGCGCGGGTCCGTCAGCGGGTCGCCTTCCAGCGTCGAGAGCAATTCTCGCTCGGCGCTGTCGGCATCCAGACAAGCGCTGCAATAGACATAGCCGTTTCCGACGCGATGCTGCAGCGGAATCCGCCATTGCCAGCCTGCCTCCTTCGCGGTGGATTTTGTGTAGGGCAGAAGTGGGCCGTCCGGCGTCTTGCAGGGCGCTGCAACGGCGCGGTCGACCGGGAGCCATTTCGACCAGTCTTCATATCCGGTCTCGAGCGTCTTCTCGATCAGCAGGCCAAAGAAGCCTGTGCAGTCGATGAAAAGGTCGGCGCCGAAGCTGCGGCCATCTTCCAAGGTCACGGTCTCGATATCGCCCGTCTCGCCATTTTGCTTCACCGAGACGACCTTGCCTTCCTGGCGGTTTACGCCGCGCGCCTCGCTATAGCGGCGCAGGAAGCGGGCATATTCCACTGCATCGAAATGGTAAGCGTAGTCGAAAGTCGACTGGATCAGGCGTTTGTCCTGGGCCGGGTGCTGGAACTTGCCGGCGCGGGCCGCCGCCCAGGCCATGGAGTACTCGTTGATGTCGGTCGGGTCACCGGCCAGATGCTCGCGCATCCAATATTGGTAGAAGGGCAACTGGTCGAACTCGGCGCCATATTGGCCGAAGGGGTGGAAGTAGGCGTGGTCCTTGCGCGTCCAGTTGATGAACTCGATGCCGAGTTTGAATGTGCCGGAGGTCTCCCGCAGGAAAGTCTGCTCATCAATGCCGAGGCGTTGGTTGAAATACTTCACCGGCGGAATGGTGGCCTCGCCGACACCAACTGTGCCGATTTCCTCGGATTCGATCAGCGTGATCTCGCTGTTCCGGCCAATGGCGTTGGCCAGGGCCGCCGCCGTCATCCAGCCTGCGGAGCCACCACCGACAATCACGATCTTGCGGATGGGGTCACTGACCATTGGGAAATGCCTCTTGCTGAATTCGCGGTGCAAAGCCGATTGCCTCGGGCCATGAAACGCGGCCATGATCACCTGCGATAGCTGACAAAACGCCACCGGATCGCCAATGACTTCTGCTGCCTATGAAACCTTGATGTTCGGCGCCGAGAAAGAGCCCGTGGTGGTGATTGATGGGTTCAGTTCTGATCCCGATGCGTTGCTCGCGGCCGCCCGCGCGGCGCGATATGGCCCGGCGGGACACCACTATCCCGGCCAGCGCGCACCAGCGCCTGCGAGCTATCTGCACGAGCGCGGCCAGATGCTGTCTCAGATCCTGTCCGAGGTGTTCGACATGCCCGGCGGAGCGGATCTGATCGAATGCAATTTCTCCGTCGTCACCACGCCGCCCAACGCCCTGACGCCGATCCAGCGCATGCCCCACTTTGACGGCACGGCGGCCAACCGGCTTGCGCTTCTGCACTATCTCTGCCCCGCCGAAGCCGGTGGCACATCGTTCTACCGCCACAGGGCGACGGGGTTTGAAACGATCAAGGAGGGTCGGCTTGCGGCCTATGACGCTGAATTGCGCAAGGAAGTTACCGAAAACGGCTTGCCGCCCGCGGAGTACTTCCACAGCTCGCAGTACCAGTTCGAACGCATCGGGCAGGTGCCGGCGGTGTTCAATCGGATGGTAATTTATCGCGGCATCACGCTGCATTCGGGCGATATTCTCCAGCCGGACCAGATCGGCTCTGGCCTCGAGACCTCTCGCATCACAGTGAACACCTTCCTTGCAGGTCGCCAGCCTGCGAGCGCGCCGCATCGCGCCTAGTCGCCTGCGCCGGTGACCAGCACCTTGTAGCCCCAGGCGGGTAGTTGAAGCGCGTCTTCACCGGATAAGGTCACGGTCTCACCGGTGAAATGGTCCGTGTAGGCGCCGTCATAGGCCCCTTCGCCAAGCGTCACAGCGAGCGCAGTGTCAGACAGGTTGATGGCAACGAATACGCCGCCATTGTCGTCGCTGCGTGTGAAGCTGACCACATCGTCCATGGCTGAGTTCGCAACCTGCACCATTCTCGCGCCATGCTTGCCGTTGTGCAGGGCCGTGGTTTCGGTCTTCAGGTCGATCAGCGCGCGAAACAGGTCCTCGATCGGGTGGTCGCGCCAGGTGATCGGATCGCGCTCGAAGAATTCCAGTTGTGTTTCGTTGAACGCTTCCTGGCCGTTATAGATCAGAGGCATGCCTTCGCCGGTGAAGGCCAGCACGATCGCGGCCTCATAGGCATCTCCGAATATCTCAGGCGCCGTCCCATCCCAGGAATTCTGGTCGTGGTTGGCGGTGTAGATCATCCGGTAGGCGTTACGGGGCCAGGAGGTCTGCTGGTTCAGGTAATAGCCCCAAATCGCGCCGCCATTGGCCTCTCCGCGGGCGACCGGGTGCATCGTGTCCTTCCACGTCCACGCATAGGTGGCATCGAAGGCGCTCGCATGGAGGTCGCGGGACTCCCATTCCGCCAGCATGAAAACGGGTTTGACCTTGTTTAGTTCCACCCGCGCAGTTTCCCAGAAATCCCGTGGTACAAGCCCCGCGACATCGGCGCGATAACCATCAATCCCGACGTCACGGACCCAGTAGACCAGCGCTTCTGTCATGTATTGGCGCAGCCCCGGTTGGTCGTAGTCGAACTCGATCACGTCGGACCAGTCCGTGCCGAGCGGTGGGTGGGGGTCGCCGCGCCAATCACGGGCGTACCATTCGGGATAGTCTTCCAGCAGAGCATTGTCCCAGGCCGAGTGATTTGCGACCCAGTCTATGATGACCTTGAGACCAAGCGCGTGGGCGGTATCAACGAACGACTTGAAGTCGTCGAGCGTGCCAAGCTCTGGGTTCACCGCGCGGAAGTCTTTCACCGCATAGGGAGAGCCAAGCGGCCCCTTGCGATTGACCTCACCAATCGGGTGGATCGGCATCAGCCAGATGATATCCACGCCCAGATCAGCGAGCCGGGGCAGTTCGGCCTCGGCCGCCTCGAACGTTCCCTCGGCTGTAAACTGGCGCGTGTTGACCTGGTAGATCACCGCATCGCGGGTCCAGTCGGCATGTTCGAACTGGACGTATGGTTTTGGCGTGTAGTCAGGCGCGGCTGGCAGGGCGGGCGCTGTGGTACAGGCAGACAGGACTGCCGCTGCGCACACTGTGGCGGAGGAAGAAAACCACAATGGGGGAACGCGCAGCGGCAAACGGGGAAGTGTCAGGCGGATCATTCGGCGGGCTCCGCAAGGGCATCAACGCCCAAGTCTTCAGGAACATCGCGCACGAACAGGACCCCGATTGCGGCAATCGTCCAGCTGATGGCGGCGATGGCAAACGCCACGATGGGCTGGTTGTTGAAGGCCAGCACAATCGTGCCAAGCAGGGTGGCGGCGAGCAATTGGGGCACGACGATGAAGATGTTGAATATGCCCATATAGATGCCCATCCGCGCCGCCGGGACAGAGCCCGACAGGATCGCATACGGCACAGAGACGATAGACGCCCAGCCAATGCCGACGCCGATCATCGAGATCCAAAGGAGGCTGCCGGGCAAGACGAAGGTGGCGGCAAAACCAAGAACGCCAAGGCCGAGGCAGAGCGCGTGGAGCTGGCGCCGGTCCATCTTGTAGGCCAGCCACATGATGACAAGTGCGGCAGCGGCGGCGACGCCGTTACGGATCCCGCCGAGCAGGGCCCACCAGTTTGCGGCCTCGTTGTAGGCGGCTGTGGTGGGGTCATTGGTGCCGTAGTGGTATTCGGTCACGGCCTGTGTGCCATAGATCCACATGGCGAACAGGCCGAACCAGGTGAAGAACTGCACGAAAGCGAGCTGGCGCATCGTGACGGGCATTCGGAACAGGTCCGTCACGATTTCCATGAAGCCGTTCTGGGTTTTACCCGCGCCGCTGAGCTGGCCTGCCACAAGCTGAATGACACCAAATGCGGCGACCAGCCCGGCGAGCACATAGGCCTCCTTGCTGACTGGAACGATGTCCATGGCGCCGGGGATGACGCCTTCACGGATGGCGTAGAACAGAGCCGCGATTGCAACGCCGCCTGCCAGCCAGGCCACTCCGCCGGTGAAAAACGCGCCTGCCTCGCGCGGGGCTTCCGGAAGCACGGCGTCTTCACCAAGGGCTTCGCGCCGGGCCGCTTCGAATTTCTCCATCTGGTCCGGGCTGTACTCGCGCGAGAAAAACACGGTCCACATGATGGCCAGGAACAGCATCAGCCCGCCGAAATAGAAGGCGATGCGCACTGTCATGGGAATTTCGCCCTCGGCGGCGGTGTTGCTGACGCCGAACCAGGTGGTCAGCGCCCAGGGCAGCATGCCTGCGATCACCGCGCCCACGCCGATGAAGAAGCTCTGCATGGCGTAGCCTGTGGTGCGCTGCTCATCGGGCAGGTTGTCACCCACAAAGGCACGCGTCGGCTCCATGGTAATGTTCAGTGAAGCGTCGAGAATCCAGAGCATGCCAGCCGCAAACCAAAGCGCTGGCGCATGGGGCATGATGACGAGGGACAGGCTCGCGAGGATCGCCCCGATGAGGAAGTAGGGACGACGCCGACCAAGGCTCGGCATCCAGGTCTTGTCCGAAAGGTGCCCGATAATCGGCTGAACGATCAGGCCCGTCAAAGGCGCGGCGATCCAGAGAATGGCGATGTTCTGATAGTCCGCGCCAAGGGTCTGGAAGATGCGCGACATGTTCGAGTTCTGCAGGTCGAACCCGATCTGGATCCCAAGGAACCCGAAACACATGTTCCAGATCTGGGAATAGCTTAGCTGGGGCTTTCTCATCTTTTCCTCCGGGGCCGCGGCGCTGGTCGCGCTCTCTCAGCCGAAATTCGCGTTATTCATCACCCAGCAAGAAGACCAATGGGTCTTCCAGGCGCGCGGCCCAGCTGGCTTCATTGTGGTCGGTGCCGGGATAGAAACGGCTCTCAAAGCTGGCGTCAGAGAAGCCTTCGCCGGCGAAATACGCATCCATCGCCGTTTGATAGGGCTGGTAGAACGCGTCGAGATTCTGATCGCCATGGTCAAACCAGAGGCGATGTTTGGCAGGGTCGAGCCCGCCCGCGTTCAGGGCGTCCATTATGGCGCCCGTCGCCGTCTGATAGTTGGTCGCGCGCGGATCGTAGAGAGGCCAGTGGGTGGACAGGCAACCCGCCGCGCCGAAAACGTCTGGATACTCCGAGAGCGCGTAGAGTGATATCAGCCCGCCCATGGACGAGCCTGCAATGGCGGTGTCCTCGCGGCCCGTGCGCGTGCGATAGTTCGCGTCGATGTAGGGCTTCACCTCTTCGACCAGGAACTGGAGATAGTCATCGGAGAAGGGCGCACCGCCTGCCGTTTCGATGATGCCGGCGCGGTCGTCTTCTGGCAGAGCGTCAATGAAAGCCTCCGGCGCATGTTCCTGCCAACGCGTCTCCCAGGTGTTTTCCAGAGCGACGACAATGGTCGGCTCCACATCGCCGCGCTCAATCAGGCGCGAAAGCGTTTCGTCCACACCCCAGCTTGTGCCGGTATAGGCGCGCTCATCCTCAAACAGGTTCTGGCCATCATGCATGTAGAGCACGCGATAGTCCTGGTCGGTCTCGCCATATCCCTTCGGCAGCCAGACCTGCATTTCGCGTGCGGCCACATTTGCGGACGGAAAGCCTGAGACCTTCACCAGCGTCGCGCCCGAGGGCATTTGCATGGTGGTTTCCGCTGGCGCCTGGGACTGGGCCGTGGCCGCTGCGCCATTGTCAGCGATCAAGCGCACGGCGAAGCCACCGCCCGCCGCCATGGGCAGGCGGAGCGTAGAACCCGTATTGGCTTTCATCGTTGTGATGGAAATGGGGTAGGGGTTTGTGTCCCAGTCCGCGCCGGGGCCATCCCGGTAAATCTGGGCAGAATAGAGCATTTCCGGATCGAGGAAGGTGAGCGGCACGGTGACCGTTCGGGCGGTCTCGTCGGTCACTCCGCCAAGATACCAATCCTCGGAGTTCTTGTCCTTACGCGCGACAACGAAATGGTCGCCCACCTCGCCCTCGAGCGCGATGGATTGTTCCCAGTCCGCCGGTACGTCCTTGATAAACTGGAAGGCGTTCATGTGGGCCGCATAGTTTTCCGGCAGGTCGGCGGCCATCTGAACCGGGGAATAGATCGTCACATAGAGCGCAAGCTGTTTGGCCAGTGTGGAGGGCACGCGGTTCACGTCATCTGGCCCGTGGGGCATCAGGTCAAACACGCCGGGCGTGAAGTCGAACGGACCGGCCAACATGCGTGTGAAGGGCAGGATGGCTTGGTGCTCTACCGTGTTGGGCGGGGTCCCCCAGGCATTGAATTCCATGCCGCGCGCGCCCTCGCGGGAGACGGCGTTCGGATAGGTGCGGCGCAGGCCCGTGGCGCGGGCCGGTTCGTGGGCGTTGATCGCGATGCCACGCTTGTGGGCCGCTTCCAGCACTTTGATGTCATGGACAACGCGTTCCTGGCTGTCGTGCCAGGTGAGTTGGGCATTACCGTCCTCGTCCAGGTATTTCAGGTCCGATCCATCGGCCACATAGCCGGTCTTGATGACCGAGACGCCGCGCGCGGCCATCAGGTCCATCGCGTCCTCGAGTTGGTTTTCATAATTGGTGATGTTGCCGGAGGTCTCGTGGTGGCCGATCAGGGCCGTGCCCTTCGCTTCGGCATAGGCCGCCAGCGCCTCGAAATCATAATCGGGATAGGCTTCTGTGAAGCTGAAGAGGTCCCCATTGTGGAACCAGTCGCCATCCCAGCCGATGTTCCAGCCCTCGACCAGAACGCCGTTGAAGCCATGTTCGGCGGCGAAATCGATATAGTCTCTGGTGTTCTCGGTGGTGGCCCCATGGATGGGACCGGAGCCCCATGTGAAGGTGTTGATATGCATCCCCCACCAGATACCGATGTATTTCCCGGGCTCGAAATAGGAGACGTCGCCGAGCTTATTCGGCTCGTTCAGGTTCAGGTAAATGTCCGAGCCATTGTAAAGGTCAGCCGCGGTGTCGGCGACCTGGATCACGCGCCAGGGTGTATTGAAGGCGCCGTCGACATGGACCTTGGTGCCATCGGCGCGGGGCGCGAGGTCGGCCTCCAATTTGCCAGCCCGGCGCTGGTCCAGCCACATGCCGGCATAGTCGACGAGCGCAGCCTCGTGGATGGCGATATGGGTGCCGTCACCTGTGCGCAGGGTGAGCGGTGTGTTGGCGCGCGGAATCTCTGAAACTTCAGTCGTCTTGTAGGTGTATTCGAGGCGATTGAACTCGCCGGCCGGTGTCCACCATGACATCGCGTCGGCCGGCACGGTGAATTCCGTGATTTCGTCCACGATCACGCGCGGACCCGCTCCGGGCACTTCGTAGCGAAACCCGAGACCGTCATCGAAGACGCGCAGGCGCAACGTGTAGCCCGCTGCTGCATCGCCATCGGACTGGAAGGTGATGGCGATCTCATTGTGATGGTCGCGCACGAACTGGCGCTCACCCCAGGGCTGTTCCCAGGTCTCATCCGCGCTGGACGTCTCCATCGAGACCATTTTGAGGTCTTCATCCAGATTGGCGCCGTTGGCAAAGCGCAGCCCCAGATGGGACTCTCCGATCAGGGGCTCACCCTTGTAGCTGACAGCATAATCCGGTTGGCCGTCCTCTGAGGTCACGGAGACGACAAGGTGTCCATCGGGAGAGGCGATTTCAGCGCTTTGCACCATCAGGGGCGCCTGGCGGACGGTCTCGGCTGTAAGGTCGGTCGCCCCGCCGTCCACCGCCAGCGGAAGCGCACAGGCCGATGTTGCTGCCAATGTCAGGATCGATAGTCCGCTGAATCGCAGGGTCATGATGGACGCCTCCCAACGCCTATATGTTTTGCGGGGAGATTGCCGATTAATGCAATTTTCTGCAAGAGATTTCCTGAAAAGTGATGTCGGAGGGCGCACGTTTGCGTCGTTTGCACCCCTGTATCTCCAATAAATGCGGTTGTTTCGAGAACATCTCTTGCCTTCTGCGCGGGAGACGCCATAGAGTATTTTTTGCAAAAAGTTGCGAATAACGATGACAGAGCGACTGGGAGGCCGCCATGACGCACACAGGACAATTGGCAGATAGGTTGCAGCGATCCTTGCGGGGCGGTGCGTCCGTCCTGGCGTTGACAGGCCTGTTTCTGGCAGGCTGTGCCACGGCGCAGGAGCGTGTCGACGCAGATGTGAGTGTGGCATCTGCCACGGTGGCGCCGGACCGCTTTGATCGCCTGCCCCAGGACGAGATCATCTATTTTGTGATGCCGGACAGGTTTGAGAACGGCGATCCATCCAATGACCTTGGCGGGCTTGAGGGCGATCGGCTCGTGACGGGCTTCGACCCGACCAATAACGGCTTTTATCATGGTGGCGATCTGATCGGGCTGACCAATCAGCTCGACTATATCCAGGGTCTTGGTGCCACCGCGATCTGGCTGACTCCCATTTTCGAAAACAAGCCCGTGCAGGGGCCTTCTGGCTTGGAGTCGGCCGGGTATCACGGTTACTGGATCACAGATTTCCTGAATGTGGATCCCCATCTCGGCACGCGAGATGATTTCAAGACTTTCGTGGATGCGGCCCACGCGCGCGGCATGAAAGTCTATATGGATATCATCACGAACCACACCGCAGACGTCATCCAGTATGCCGAGTGCGGAATATCCGCGACACCCACAGATGACGGGCCAGGCGCCGATTGTCCTTACCGCACACTGGGTGACTATCCTTGGACAACGCGTGGCGATGCGTCGGGCGAGGCAATCAATGACGGGTTTTTGGGGGTCGACCCCCGCCACATGTCAGCGGAGAATTTCGCCGCCCTGACGGATACAGACTTTGCCTACACACCCTTTGTGCCTGAGGCAGAACGGGACGTGAAAAACCCCGCCTGGCTCAACGATCCGATCCATTATCACAATCGCGGCCATACCAGTTTTGAAGGCGAGAGCTCCCGGCTTGGCGACTTTGCTGGCCTGGACGATCTGATGACGGAAAGCCCGCTCGTCGTTGATGGCATGATCGATATCTACAAGCAGTGGATCACGGACTTCAAAGTCGACGGCTTCCGGATCGACACGGCCAAGCATGTGAACCCCGAATTCTGGCAGGTGTTCATTCCCGCGATTGAGGAACACGCCAAGGCTGAAGGCATCGAGCACTTCCATATCTTCGGCGAGGTTTATGAGTTCGACCCGGGCCAGCTCGCTAAGTTCACGACCTATGACAAAATTCCGACAGTGCTGGACTTTGCCTTCCAGGGCACGGTGCGCGGTGTTA
The DNA here is from genome assembly GCA_039818165.1 of Pseudomonadota bacterium. Classification (GTDB taxonomy): domain Bacteria; phylum Pseudomonadota; class Alphaproteobacteria; order Caulobacterales; family Hyphomonadaceae; genus UBA5336. The sequence goes on from JBCBUL010000022.1 coordinate 43,498, forward strand.
TGGCTGAAGGCCAGCCTGCGCGGTCGCTTGAGCGGATGTTTGAGGCCGACAAGGTCTATGCCGGGGGCGAGGCGACGGCGCTTCAGCTTCCGACTTTCCTCGGCAACCACGATATGGGTCGGTTCTCCATGTTCCTGCGCGAGGCCAATCCGGACATGTCCGATGGCGAACTGCTTGCCCGGCTTGAGCTCGCCCACGCGAAGATGATGTTCCTGCGCGGTGTGCCGACGATCTATTATGGCGACGAGCAGGGGTTCGTGTCCGATGGCGGCGATCGTCCAGCGCGCGAGAACATGTTCGTCAGCCAGGTGCCGGACTATAATGACAACGACCTGATCGGCACCGATGCCACCACGGCAGACCGCAATTTCGATACCGATCATCCGCTCTACGCGGCGCTCCGCGATATGGCTGCGGTGCGCCAGGCCCATGATGGGTTGCGCAGGGGGCACCAGACAGTGCGGTATTCCGGCCGCGAAGATGGTCTCTTCGTCGTCTCGCGTTTCGATGATGCCGCCGGGCGTGAATTCGTCATCGCTTTCAATGCCGAAACCGAGCCAGCAACACTCAATATCGCCGTGGACGGGCGGGCGCAGGACTGGTCTGCTGCTATGGGGCAGTGCCAGCAAGCCTCCAGCGCGCCTGGCGCCTACAAGGTCAGCGTTCCTGCACTGGGTTATGTTATCTGCTATTCAGACCTCTCGGAGCCTGCCCGGTGAGCACACTTATTTCAGACGAATCCCTCGTCGCGGACGTCGATGAAGCTGGGCCTGGAAAGGCGCTGGCGACTGAGCCCTGGTGGAAAGGGGCGGTCATCTATCAGATCTATCCGCGCAGCTTTCTGGACACCACAGGCAGCGGCATTGGCGACCTGGACGGCATTATCCGCAAGCTGGACTATGTCGCTTCACTGGGTGTGGACGCGATCTGGATCAGCCCGTTCTTCACGTCGCCCATGAAAGATTACGGTTATGACGTTGCGGACTACTGCGATGTCGACCCGGCCTTTGGCTCCTTGCGGGATTTCGACCGGCTGATCGAGCGCGCGCACGAGGTCGGCCTCAAAGTCGTGATCGATCAGGTGTACTCGCACACATCCGATGTGCATCCCTGGTTCATCGAAAGCCGTTCCAGCCGCACAAATGCAAAGGCCGACTGGTATGTTTGGGCCGATGCACAGTCTGCGGGCAGTCCGCCGTCCAACTGGCAGTCCGTGTTTGGCGGTCCTGCCTGGTCCTGGGATGCGCGGCGCCAGCAATACTACATGCACAACTTCCTGCGCGAGCAGCCCCAACTCAACGTCCACAATCCCGACGTCCAGAACGCGCTGCTCGGAGTTGCCAAATTCTGGCTAGACCGCGGCGTCGACGGCTTCCGGCTCGATGCGATCAATTTCAGCATGCACGATCGGGCGCTGACCGATAATCCGCCATCGAACATTCCAATGTCTGAGGTAACGCGCCCCTTCGACATGCAACAGCACGTCAACAATCAGTCGCAACCGGAAATCCCGGCCTTCCTGGAACGTATACGCGCGCTCATGGACGAGTATGGCGTAAAATACACCGTGGCCGAAGTCGGCGGGCCGCATCCTATCGGCGAAATGAAAGCTTTCACCGAGGGCAATGGACGGCTCAACTCCGCATACAGTTTCGATTTTCTCTATGCGGAGGATATTGATTCCGGGCGCGTAACGGATTCCCTGTCACAGTGGCCAGGTCTGAAAAATGAGGGTTGGCCGAGCTGGGCGTTTTCTAACCATGATACGCCGCGGGCCATTTCCCGCTGGACCGAGCCGAAGCACCGCGATCAGGCGGCCAAGGCTTTGAACATGCTGCTGCTCTCCCTGCGCGGAAACCCTTTCATCTATCAGGGCGAGGAACTGGGCCTGCCCCAGTCTGAGGTTCCCTTTGAACGCCTTCTGGACCCCGAAGCGATTGCGAATTGGCCGCGCACTCTGGGTCGAGACGGTGCGCGCACCCCGATCAGCTGGGAGGCAGAGGCGCCGTATCATGGCTTTTCCTCGGTCGACCCCTGGCTGCCAGTTGATCCAGAGCACGGCGCCTACGCCGTTTCGCGCCAGGACGGCGACCCCGCCTCTTGCCTGAATGCGACACGCGCCCTGGTGGGTCTGCGCCGCAATCTGGATGCGCTGAAAACTGGAGCGTTGAAAGTTCTGCAATCGGATCAAGGACTCTTGGTCTTGGAGCGAGTTGGCGCTGATGATGCGTTGATTTGTGCGTTCAACCTGTCTGGCGGTCCGCGTACATTTGAATTTAAGGGAACGCTGGACATTCTCGCACGCGAAAACGGCGCTGCAATGGCTGAAGCGAAACAGACCGTCGAGCTTCTGCCCTGGTCAGGGCTTTGGGGGCGTCTGCGCGACTAGGAAGGATACTTTGCCGATGGATGATGAGACGAAAACCCTGCGCAAAGCGATCCGGCTCGAAGATCTGGCGGAACTGGCAGGCGTGTCCATCTCCACGGTATCGCGGGCGTTGAATGACAGCCCGTCCGTCAATCGGCGGACTAAGGAGCATATCTGGCAACTCGCGCGGAAGATGGATTATCCGTTCCGGCGCTACATGCCCGCTGGCCCCATCGGCGCCGATGCCACGATTGCCATCGTCATCCCTCAGCCGCAGTCGCGGGAAGATGTTGGCAATGACCCGTTCCTCTTCCAACTCCTGGCGGGCATTTCATCGGCTGCGCGCGACCGGAACTGCGATGTGCTGATCAGCCATATCTCGGCCAAGAATTATGAAGATCTGTCCTCGGCGATGCGGACAAGCCGGGCCCGGGGCGTGATCTTCATTGGCCAGAGCTTCCTGCAAGCGGAGTTCAACCGGCTGGGCCGGGAAGAAGGAAACTTCGTTGTCTGGGGCGCCAACTTTGCCGAGCAGGACTATTGCTCGGTAGGCAGTGACAATACGGCAGGCGGGCGGCGGGCAACGTCCCACCTGATTCGTCTGGGCCGAAAGCGGGTTGTGTTTCTGGGCGACATTCAGGCCCCTGAAGCGTTCCAGCGCCACCAGGGCTATATCGCCGCCCACGAAGCGGCGGGCCAGGCCATGGATGACGCCTTGATGCTGCCATCCCATTTTGACGTTGAGTCTGCTGAGGCGACGATCGACTCATTCATCCAATCAGGCGTGCCGTTTGACGGCGTGGTCGCCGCAAGTGACCTGCTCGCATTCGGTGCGATCCGGGCGCTCTTCAAATCTGGACGCAAAGTGCCAGAGGATGTGTCCGTCGTAGGCTATGACAATATCGCCTTTTCGCGGGTATACAGGCCAGCGTTGACGACCATTTCCCAGGACACCAACGTGGCGTCGCGTATCCTGGTGTCCAAGCTCTTGAACAATCAGGATGGGGTCAGCCTGTCGGAGCGGATTCCGACCGATCTTATCGTACGCGAATCCTGCGGGGGATAATTGTATGAAACAGGTGAAACTGGGCGCGTCGGGTCTCTCCGTCGGCACCATTGCCTATGGCTGCTGGCGTTTTGCGGGCGACGAAGCGCGCCAGGCCGACCGGAAAATCCGAACGGCGCTCGATCATGGTATGACGCTGATTGATACAGCGGACATCTATGGATATGGCGAACCCGCCGGTTTCGGCGGCGCCGAAGTGGGCTTGGGCGAAGTGTTGGCGGCCGACCCATCCTTGCGGGCGCGCATGGTGTTGGCGACCAAGGGCGGGGTGCACTTGCCAACGCCTTACAAAGCCTCTGGCGATTACCTGGCAAAGGCGGTGGACGCATCGCTTTCACGCCTCGGCGTGGACCATATTGATCTTTACCAAGTGCACAGGCCAGACCTGCTGGCCGCCGCCGATGATACGGCCCGAGCGCTAAACGACATGGTGAGTGCGGGCAAAGTCGGCGCTGTGGGTGTGTCTAACTACACTCCGGCCCAAACCCGGGCGCTGGCGGCGCATTTAAGCGTTCCGATTGTGTCCATGCAGCCGGAGTTTTCTGTCCTGCAACAAGCGCCGATCGAGGATGGTGTGCTGGACTGGTGTGCGGAGACCGGCGCGGCATGCCTGTGCTGGTCACCGCTGGCGGGCGGGCAACTCTTTGGCGATGGAGCGGGCAGCGATCCCCGACGCGGGCGTGTCGTCGATCTGCTCGACACGCTGGCGGCGAAATATGACGCCGACCGGGCCTGCATCGCACTCGCCTTCGTTCTGCGTCATCCATCCAACACGATTCCGATCATCGGCACGCAGAAACCCGAGCGGATCGCCAGCCTGGCCAAAGCCGCGGACATCACGCTAGAGGCGCGCGACTGGTACGACATCGTTGAAGCCTATCGCGGCGAGCCTATGCCCTAACCATAGGCGCGATAGGCTTGGCCGATTGCCAGCGTCGTTTTGTGCATCAAGGCGTCGATCTGTTTCAGCGGGCCGATGATCCGCGCATGGATCTCGTCATAGCCTGCTTCGGTATCACCGCTCGATGTACCACCAAGTTTGGCCAGGGCCGCGGTTGCGGGCAGGGCGCGTGGGAAAGCTTCCGACAACAGGGTCGTAGCCTCGCCGATCCGCATTTCTAGGATTAGGTCCAGGACGTCTGCGGGTCCTTCCGCATAGCGCGGGGAGAGTGAAGGCAACCGTCCAGCGAGGGCAAAAGCGTGCATCATCATCGCCTGGCGCAGGGCGTGGAGGACGTGCAGGTCGAGCCGGCCTTCATGGCGTGCCTCGGCGGACGGGGCATCGGCCATGGCCGCGAGCAATCTGTCAAATTTGCCGAGATCAATCGAGAACCGGTCTGCGATGCGCGAGATTGCACCTGAGGTCGGGCGGTCGGCAAGGCGATAGTAGATCCGGCGATAGGCGACAGCGGTGTCCTGTTCAGCCTGGCGGGAAACAGCCACCCAGAAGCTCGGATCATACACTTTCCCGTAAGCGCGCAAGGCCGGGACGCTGGTTGAGACACGGGCCTTGAGCGCCAGGTCGAGCAGGCTGCGCATACGCGGCGACCGGTCGAGCAGGGAGATCAGCCTTTCCGTTTCGCGCCGGATAGCAGAGCCAAGGCCAGCGGCTGTGTTCACCGGCACGCCGAGCTGTTGCAGCGTGGCGTTGTGGGAGATTGCGCGCAGGGAACGCGGCCCGCCAGGCCCGCCGGACCGCCGCCTCTGGCGCGAGCCTGCCCGCACGAGGAAGTTGGTGGCAAAGTCGCTCAGCAGGTTGGCATAATCGGGATTGTCGAACAGGCGCTCATGCCAGGTGCGCAAGGCGCGATACGTGTCCCAGGTGAAGCCGGTTTCCGCATAAAACGGATCATCAAGGCAATCATTTGGGTCTGACAGCAAATGACCGCACCACGCGCCATAGGCCGTTTCAGCCAGTTTCGGCGTTGCGAAATGCAGAAATCCATCGCCGCCCTGAAAGCTGACTTCATGGCGCAGATTCACGCCGAGTCGGCGCGCCTGGCTGCGTGTCCAGCAGCTCAGCACATGGTCGAAACGCTGTTCGAAACTGCCGGGCCAGGCCCCGCGGCCCATGGATTCGCCATGGGTGTTGAAGATCAGCAGGCCGAGCTTGGTGTTCACTTTGGCCAGCGCCCGGGTGATCAGATTGTGAATGCGCTCGATCGCCATGTCGGCGGCCACCTGGCCGATGAAACGCCCGGCATCGGAGAAGCCAAGCTGGATCGACAGATAGCCGCGCTCCTCTAGATAAGAGAGGAATTCAGGTTCCTGGAGGAGCCGCTCGATGAAGCGCCCGCCCGTTTCCAGCGCGTCTGGTGTTTCAAACAGGGGCGAGATGTCCAGCATATCGTCGATGCCGAACTGGCGCGCGAGATAAAGCGTGCCCATGACCGTCGCGGGGTTTTCTGCTTCGGCAATCAGGAACCGGATAGGCGAGCCCGCATCGATGTATTTGAGCCAGAGGGCACACATCATGATCTGGCGCCGCGCGGTGGAGCGCTCCAGGAACAGGTCGGCGAAGTTTGCTTCTTTCGTGCCGCGCTCGGCCGCCCGGTCAGACAAATGTTGCAGGGCGACCCGTCCTAGGTCGCGGTCTTCGGTTTCCAGGCCGAGATCCCGGCTGATGACGGCGCGCACCTGGGCCGCGTTCACCCGCAAATGGACCCGTGCCGTGCCCAGTTGCAGCGCTTCTACCTCTGCCCGAAGCACCGATAGCGCCATGGCCGTATCGTCATCGACGTCAGCCGCGAACGCGTCGATGTCCTGAATCAGGCTTTTGGCATGGGTAATCCGGTCGGGATGGTCCGTGGTGATAAAGCTCACAGCTTCGACTAGGGCGTCTGTGTCTGAGAGGTCCGCGCCGAACAATGCGGATTCTTCTTGGCTTAGCGCTGCCGCCCGGCGCAGCTTTGCCGCGAGGCCTTCCCCGGCTGGCGCGCCAGAAATGGTCTCTATTCGCGCGGCATAACGGCTGAGCTGCGCTGCCTTCTCCGACAGGCGCAGGGACACCGATTGCCACCAATTGATATCCGTGCGCCCGTCCAGATCATATCCGACCCAGCTTGCCAGCGTTGGCAGGGCGGGGCGGAGCTCCTGCCAGGTGTCCGGGAACGACCGGCGGGCGACGCCTAGCACTTGCGCGCCATAGGCCGTCATCGCCGCCTGGGCGTTTACCAGAGCCGCCTGGACCTCTTCATGCTCGCCGCCGAGTGTTATGCTGGCCGACCAGTCGCGGCTGTCTTCCGCCAGGGATTTTGCCAGGGCCTTCTGGTTTGCCTTCTTGGGCGACTCAGCCTGGGCGGCGATGGCCATGCGCGCGTCTCTCGACAAGGCATATGTC
>JBCBUL010000023.1:0-48869 GCA_039818165.1 Pseudomonadota bacterium
GCGTTCATACCGCCCTACTGTGTGGATGTAGCGGCATGAACGCCGCTACGTGCAAACCGCCGGACTAACACTTCCGGTGGACCACCTCGGCGGGGCAGAGCATACGGTCAAGACAGCTACAATCCGACCAGACTAGCGATCAGCACACGATTGCAGAGCGTCTTTCACAGCTCGGTGGTGGCCCGCTTTCTGATCGGTCCCTCAAGCTTGGACTTGGGTGCTCTGCTGGAGCAACGAGCCCTAGTAGTGTTCGACCTTGGGGATTTGGGTGACATGTCCCGCGAAACGGTCGGACGGTTTGTGGTCGCCCAGTTGCAGGCCTATGCGCGCCGTAGAGGCACCGGCAAAACGCCCATCCACCTTTTCATTGATGAAGCCCATCAGTTCATTTCGCCCAGTTTGGGGCGGATAATGAAGGAGTCACGCAAATTCGGATTGCACGCGACGTTGGCTCAGCAGATCTATGGTGAGGGCATGTCACCGCGCATGAAGGAAGTCATAAGCGGCAACACGGCGGTGAAGATCACCGCCCGGAACGCAGACAAGTCTCTGCGCGCATTTGCAGCCAATACCGGCACCGACCTTGATCTGCTGAAGTCGCTCAAAAAGTATGAGTACCTCATTCAATCAGGTGATAACCCAGCCATCAAATTCCGACTCAACCCGGCAACGATTGGCACGAAACACTCCATGTCCGATGAGGACTGGAAGGCGGTGCTCGCAGCGCAGAAGCACTCCTTTTACCGGACCGTCACACTCCGGACGGCACCTGCGTCTCAAGAAGTGCCCGTGGACACGCCTGCCGACGAAGACAACCCCATCGGCAACTTTGGTCGTCGTCCGCCCGTGCTGCCCACATGATTAAACTCTCTCCGCTATCGAGCCAGGCGCTAGACGCGCTCGGTACTTATCATTTTCTGAGCGCGGCTCAGCTCAGTCGGGCTGGTGTTGGGAAGTCTGCCCGTACCGCTCGCGAGAAAGCCCTTGATCCATTGCTCAAACGCCATCGCCCGTTGGTGCACTGTCAGCCGTTTGGTTGGGTGCCGGGGCGTGGTCGCTTAGAGAGCATGTATCAGCTCACGGCAGCGGGAGCGCGACTACTCGCAGAACTCAACCGGTGCCGCGAGCAAGACATCATCTACCCAAAGACGCCGCTCAAGTTCCAGCGCGACTACGAACACCGCAAAGGTCTGGTCGACTTACATATTGCGCTGCGCGCTTGGGCCGCCCAAGACCCGGAGAGAGAGGTCATCCGTTTTGACCCCTACTATTTCCGCCCAGGCAAACGCCCTTTGACCCAGCTGCAGATACGACCCGATCCGCAATTACCTCCAGATTACGCCAAGGTGATCGAGCCAGACGCCATCATCCACTACCGCGAGGGCCAGAAAACCACGCTTGCAGCAGTCGAACTGCATTGGGCAACCGACACACGCCGGATCGCTAAACAACTGGACCGGCACATTACGGCGCTGTCGCAAAACCTCATCGCTGAGCGCTACGGCCATGACGAGCCGCATGTGGTTTTCTCGGTGCACCAAAATCCGGCCACCCGGCAATCGGTCCAACGTTGGTTCCGAGAAAGTGCTGATGGCCAAACGTTTGCACCGTTCTTCCGGTGGTACGATTTCGACCCGCTATTGCGCTGTGTTCACTCCGCGAAAACGCCGGAATGACTCTGATAGACTCAAAAAGTCCGATTTAGATTCGACTCAACATGGCCAATGAGTAGCCTGAAAGTGCCAACTCATGACCAATCACTTATCGGCTACGTCTCCGGTCCCGTCACATCTGGATCATCAGCAAGTGCTGGCAGGTATCGCTGCTGCTCACCAGTTTTCCCTGTATGATCACTACAGCGAGCGAGAAGCTGCAAAGCTCTTGCGGGTACATCCTTCGACCCTGAAGCGAGCCCGCGCCGCATCGACGATCGGCTTCCTGAGAAAAGGTACCAAGTCGGTGGCGTACTTTGGTCTGCACCTGGCTGAATTTCTGCTATCAAACTCCTCATGGCCCCAACCTCAAACCGCACCTACCAACTCGGCAACCACTGGCTCGCCAAGCGTCCCAATCGTGATGCCTGGCATCGCTGCTGGTTCGACCCGGATACCCGGCAGACCCGCTACGTCTCGCTCAAAACCTGCGACCTAGACGAAGCCAAGGCCACCTTCGACTTGTGGTTCGCGTCGAACCTGTCTGGCTGCAAACTGACAGACGAGCCCAAACTGCTGGGCGTATTGCAGTCATACTATCTGGAGCACGGCCAGCATTTGGTCAGTGCGGGTCGGATCGAGATTGGCGTTCGCTACTGGTCGGAGTTCTTCGGTGACATTCCCATCGGCGACCTACGAGATGTGCGACTGCAGGAACGCTTCCAGATGTGGCTAAAGGACAAGGGCCAAAGTAACAATACGGTCAATCGGACGCTGGCGATCGGCAAGGCGGCCATCAACCGCGCTTGGCGGCGGGGGCTCATTGAGGCCGCCCCGGCGATCGTCATGATGAAGAAGAACGCCGCTCAGCCGAAAGGCCGCCCGCTGGAGATCAGCGAAATCGCCCGCCTGATCGCCGCCACCGACTGTGAACACCTGATCGACTTCATACTGTGGTCATTAGCGACCGGGGCGCGGCCAGACGCCATCCTAGATCTGACATGGGCGCAAATTGACTGGGACAACGCCCTGATCCGCCTCAACCCGGATGGGCGGGAACAAACCAGCAAGCGTCGCCCCGTGGTGCGCCTGCCAGAGTTTATTGCCGAGCAGTACGGCCTGGCCCACTTCGAAGGACTGCGCGGCGCGGTGGTGAGCTACGGACAGCGACCGGTTAAGTCGATCCGCACGGCCTGGCGCGTGGCCCGAGCCAAAGCTGGGCTAGACGATCAAGTGCAACCCTACAGCCTACGCCACACGGTGGCGCGTTGGTTGCGGAAGGAGAGCGTGCCCGCCTGGGAAGTGGCGGCGCAGCTGGGACATTCCATGTCAGAGCACTCTATGACGGAGCGTTACGCGCCGTATTCTCCCGATTATCTAGAGCGATCTGTCGGGGCGCTCGACCGGCTGTTGCACCACCTGCGTGACAACTGCGTTACACTTTCCGCGCCGAGAATGGCGTTAGAAAAACCGCAAATCACTGTATCAAAAGGGAAAGACTGGCGCACCCATCAGGATTCGAACCTGAGACCTCTGCCTTCGGAGGGCAGCGCTCTATCCAGCTGAGCTATGGGTGCATGCCGAGCGACACCGTTTAGGCCAATCGGCGGACGGGCGCAATCGCATCGGGTGCCGTTTCATGTAGCCTCACGCAGCAGACCCCTCTAGACTCCCGTCAAACGGGATCAAAAAAGGAAATCGGGGCTTATGACCAATCTGTCCAAATGTCTTCTCGGTGCGTCGGCGCTCATCCTTCTGAGCGCTTGCGGTACCGGCGCGAGCGATGACGCTTCAACGACGCCAACCTCCGATGCGGAAGTTCAACCCATCGGGGACGCGACGACGCCACCGTCTGCCGGCACAGGCGACACTGCCCGCGAAGACATCCCCCCCTTTGGCGAGCCCCCGGTTTGGACCTTTGCAGATGACGACACCACGGTTCACCTGTTCGGCACGGTTCACATCCTAAAGCCGGAGACGGAATGGCGAACCGAAGCGCTTGATTCTGTTTTGACCAAGGCGGACGCGCTGTATTTTGAAGCCGATGTGTCGAGCCCCGAAGCCGCTGCGGAAATGGCCCGCATCGTGCCCCAGCTCGGCGTTTTTCAGGATGGCACCAAGCTGACCGATTTGCTGGATGCTGACGAGCTCAAGGAAGTGGAAGAGGCCGCAACACTGATTGGCGTGCCGATGCAAGCCATTGAACCCATGAAGCCCTGGCTCGCCACGGTCCAGATGTCAGTCCTCGCGCTGCAAAAGCAGGGATACGCCGCCGATAGCGGGGTGGAAACCGTGTTGACCGGCCTCGCCAAGGAGCAGGACATTCCACTGCGCTATCTTGAGAGTGCAACGGAACAGTTGAATTTCTTCGCGGACCTGCCCCTCGAAGACCAGGTCGAATTCCTTGTCGCGTCCGCCATACAGATCGAACATGATCCAAACATGCTGGACAAGCTGGTCGAAGAGTGGGCCGAAGGCGACGTGGACGATCTCGCCGCCATCATGGCTGAGCCTGACGTTATGGGCTCTGACGCGGTTTACGAGATCTTGATCGTCGAGCGGAACCAGAACTGGGTCCAACAGATCAAGACGCTCATGGACGCCGAAGAAGGCACATTTTTGATGGCCGTTGGTGCGGCGCATCTCGCCGGTGATGACAGCGTCGTGGAGATGCTGCGTGCCGACGGCATCGAAGTCTCCGGCCCCTAGAGCCCGGAGAAGAAACGTCTCAAATCGCTGAAATGGGTGAAGGTGGCGTCCGGCTGGGTGTCACCTTTTCCTTCTTCCACCCCTGCATGGAGTTTCTGGATCGTGGCCGCACCCACGGCTTGACGCGCGCCGATAATGTCGCGCGAAGCATTGTCGCCGATCATCCAGATATGGCCCTCGACACCGCCGAGCTTGGCCAGTGCCAGCTCAAAGATTTCAGGCGCCGGTTTGTCCTGCTTGACCTCTTCAGACGTCACCATCCAATCGATGTAGCGGTGGAGACCGAAAAAGAGCATCTTTCGATGTTGGACCTGGGCGGTTAGATCGGTGACGATGACCACACGCACCCCGGCAATGCGCAAATCATCCAGGAAGTCAGTCACTTCCTCGAACAGCTGGGCCTCGGCGAGGAAAGCACTCCAGTAGGCTTGCTCCATCTGCAGCGCAGCAAAGGGTTGGGTGGCAAGACCAGCCCGCTCAATCGTGCGTTGGAAGTAAAGCAGGCGCGAATGGGATGACGCGGTGTCTCCCAGCCGGTGTTTGAGCTCTTCACGCGAAACCGTGAAAGCCCTGTCGAAGGCATCTGCGTCGATTGAGAGTTCGTTCTTCGCATAGTCGCGCGCAGCCTGCTGGCCCGCTTCCATCGGCGCGTCGACGCCGTAGAGCGTATTGTCGAGGTCCAGGAGCACACAATCGGGCCGCCCCTGGAAGGCGTCTTTGGAGTGAATTTTCATGCCTGGCCTCCGCGGATCGTCACCAAGCGTGACATCTGTTCAAGCACTACAAGCTGTAGAAACCCATTCGCGCCGCCATGCCAGACCGGATCCAGTGACATGAAGTCCTCAAAGTCGCCTGCAATGGCGCGCGCTGCATTCTTCACATCGCGCTGGGATGGATATCCTTCAATCAGAATTTCCACGCCACCATCCATTGACCGGCGTTCCACAAGGTAGGCCCCACAAACCGAAACGAGGATTTCAGACAGGCGAGCAAAGTCCTCAGACCGGCGGGACGTCACCCGGACACGCAGGTCGAGTTCGGCGGGGCCGTTCATCGGATCGGCAATATCGCGTGCGCGCGCCGGTTCCAGGGACAGGACAAGGCTGGCCTGATCCTTTTGCGGCAGAATAAACCGCTGCCGGTCGGGCTCGCGTCGATCCAGCGACGAGATGACCTTCTCGATGGGATGGCCGCGCTGGGTCACGTCACGGCGCACTTTGAGATAGCGGCGCAGGTCTTCGTCCATGTCGAGGAAGATCCGCAGGTCCGACAGGTCATAGAGTGCCCGCGGATATAGGGCATGGAGCCCGGACACCACAAGCGTATCGGCTGCAGGAATATGCAGGGGCTTGGTCATCCGGCCGACGGAATGGTCGTAGTGGCGCGCGCGGACCGGCTTTCCTGTGGCGAGGGCGCGGACATCATCGGTAAGACGATCCAGGTGATTGGCCTTTGGATTGAGGTGCGTGAGCGCCTGCCACATGGGCTTGTGGCGATCCCAGATATGATAGTCGTCGCCTGAGACTTCGGTGGTGGCATTCCCACCGATCATGTCCACGATGAGGTCCGACAGGGTATCTTTGCCCGTGCCGCTGTCGCCAGCGATATTCACGACAATCGGCTTGCGCGTGGCGCGGTGGTAAGGGCTGGCGAAAATGCGTTCGCGAAGAAGCTGCGCAAGCATGACAACGCCAATTAGGACCAGCGCGGACAACACCCAGGAACTGATACCGGGATTGGGAAGCGCAAGCGGACCCATTTCAGGGGCGAAGCGAAGTGTAGCGCTCGGCGAAACCATGAGATGCAGGGCAACGAAGACTGTGGATAGTGCGCCAAACAAGACCTTTCCCTGGGGGCCGGGTGTGCGCGCCACATGAAGCGCCAGGAATGGCATGAACCAGAGCGCCCAACCGGGTGAGGCCGGTGTCAGGCAGTAGAGCAACAAGAACGACGCAGCGACGAAAGCCACCAGCGCATCAAAGTGCATCCGGCGCACGCGCCAAGCGACGAACAACAGCCCGGCATAGGCCATCGGGAAGATGTAAAGCTGCAGTGCCTGGCCATAGACAATCGACAGTTCTGTTGCCTTCGCCGCTTCGGGTGTGCCGAGCACCATGTCCCGGAACGCCGGGAAGGTTGCGAAGGGCAGGATCAACGCGGCGCTCGCAAAAACGCTGGCAAGAAGGAAGCCAGGGATACGCGCCCGCAAGCGTGGCTGGCCCAGCAGGTAGATAATCACGAATGGCAGCGCGAAGACCATGGACGCCTTCGCGGCCACAGCCAGCCCCATGAGATAGGCCGCCCAGCGCGCGCGGTGAATTCGTAAGAACAGGAACGCTGCCGTGAGCAGCAAGACCGGGAAGACATCGAGTTGGCCGTGGAAGTAGCCCACATAGAGCGTGATGGGTGACAGCCAGTAGCACGCCAGCGTCACCGTGCGCTCCTCGCGCTTGGCCAGCCGGGCCAGCGCGCCATAAAGCACAACATCAATCGCAAGCGTGGTGAGCGAGATAGCGACCGCGATGCCGGCGACGCCGCCAATCGTATTTCCGATCAACGCGCCGGGCCCGTAAGCCAGCACATAGAGCCAGCCATATGGGAACGCTTCTGCCGCCCCGCCCGTGGCCAGGAAGCTGGCCCAAGGTACCATGGACGGATTGCTCACTGCATGCTGCAGGAAGGGCGCAAACCACTCGGCGTGAATAACGGGCGCGAAGACAGCAATCATTGCCAATCGCAGCGCCAGCCCTGCGAGGAATACGGGGGATTTGAACGGGCTCATTGATTTTCCTCCCAAAGGTCCGGGCGTTTTGTGCACACCGCGTCAAATGTCAGCCCGTCGCGCGCCGCATGGGCGGCATAGGCCGGGATTTCGAGTTCAGCGTCGCGGCCCTGAAGCTCCGGCGAGACAAGGCAAAGACGAAAGCCACCATCGCGAAGCCGGTCGTGTTCGCTTCGGGTCAGCGCCAGGCGGTTAAAACAGTCGACCCAAACCCAATCGACCTGACCTGCCAGGGTCAGAGCGGTGTCCACACTTTCGTACTCTGAGACGCGAACGGCGCAGCGACGTTCGCCGGTTCGGGCCGTGCGCATCAGGAACGGGAAAGACTGGTCCAGGAAGAAAAAACGCTCAATGCCGTGGCGTTCCATGCGGCTCAGGCAGGCTGCCTCAAGCCCTTCTTCCTTCACGTTCAGGATCAGCGTTCCATGGGTATAGGCTGCAATCCAGGTGTCGAAATCTTCGCCAGCCTCGAAGGGGTCGTGGTGGATCACCAACCGATCGCCCTGGCTGCGGATATCCACCTCCACACCAAGGGTGTGCGGCGTCTCGCGCAGCTCTGAGAGCGTATTCCGGCGATGGGCGATCAGTTCCATGACAGATCATGCTCCAGACCGGGAAAACGTCCGGCGCAGGCGGAAGCTGTAATCCAGCGTGCGCGCGATGAATTTGCGTTTCGCCGCCCAATTCACATTCCAGCTGGACTGGCCATGCAGGCGCTCTGGGAACAGCACCGGAATCCGCACCACATCGAGGCCGCGGCTTTTGGCGTTCGCAAGGGCAAACAGATCAAGCGAGAAGTCTTTGGGCGGGGTTTCCCAGGCGTCCACCACACTGCGATGCATCAGGTTCGGCTGGGCATTCACATCACGCAACACCCGGCCCATGAGCAGGGTTTCAAAGATACTCATCCCTGCCGTAAACACCGTATCAGCGAGGGGGCGCGCCTTGCGCAAGCCTTTGACGTAGAGCAGCTCGGGCGTATCGGATTGCTGGAACACCTGGAGCGCCCGCGCGGCATCCATCGGGTCCGTTTGCAGATCAGCATGGGTCCAGCCGATGACCTCACCCTTGGCCGCGCGCAATCCGGTTACAATGCCATGGCCGTACCCTTGGTTCTTGTTGACGCGCACACTCCGCACGCCGCTCTGGCCATTCAGGAGCTTTTCCAGAACAGCGGGCGTGTCATCAGACGAGCCATTGTCGACCAGGATCACCTCACCGCCGGTCGCGCCCACAAGCACGAAACACCGTGCGACGAGCCCGGGAAGGTTAGCTGCTTCATTATAGCAGGGGATGATCAGGGAAAGGGGAGGACGCTGCGCGGTCATGGCTTTGGGCTCATCAGCTGGAAGTGTCTTGGGAAAATGCGGGTGATTGCGGGTCGGCGCCGGGGTCGCGCGCGAAAAGGAACAGGCCTTCGGCTTCAGCGCCCGTGTCGATCTGGCGGTAACAGGGTGCCAGCGTGCAGGGGCCGCCCACATTGGTGTGCAGGGGTAAAAGCCGCTCGCCCTCAAGCGCGGAGGGCAGGTTCTGCACCGGGTCGGCCGCAAACATCCGGTTCATCTGTTCTGGGCCGAGGGCGACCATGTCGAGTTCCAGGGTCCAGTGCCAGAATGCATTGTAGTACGGGTAGTAGAGGACGGTATCTGTGGTCTGCGGCGCCCAGAAATGCGCATTGAAGGCCACCCGCAAACGCTCTTCGCCCCCCGCGGCCTGGGCATAGGCGTCAACTTCGCGGACAAACGCCTCATAGACAATTTGATGGCGAAGAAACTTGTCCGTGGTGGACCGGTTGGCCGCTGCCTCAAAATCCTCATGGAGGAATTTGGCGCCCGCAAGTGCGGAGGCCGCAAAAGCAAGGCTGCCAGCAGTCAATCCCGCTCCACGGATCGCGCGAGGTGCCCATTGGGTATCAATAATGAGCCGTTCAAAGGCGGCCGCGGCCCCTAGCGTAACCAGCAACGCCCCCGGAAAGAGATAGAAGAGCCAAAGCCGATCGGTCGACACCATGATCGCGCCGAGCATTGCAGCCCCGCAAATCGTTGCGGCGAGTGGCAATACATACCGGCTGCGAAAGAGCTTTTCGAATGCCAGCTTTGCCGAGTTTGCCGTTTTTGGTTGGCCTGCCGCAAGCCAGGCGGCTGCAGCGATCAGGCCCGCAAATATGAACAGGACGGCAAAGGTCGCTGGCCCATCTCCAAAGAATGCGGATGTCTGCAGCTGGGAGATCCAGTCCAGGATACCGGTTCCATCCTCATCATGGACGTGGGTCCGGTTCATCCAGGTCTGCTGGAGATAGTAGCTCAACCCTTTGGGAAAACTGGAGACAATGATCGGCACCGAGATCAGAAAACCCGCCAGAAAGGACAGGCCACTTTGCTTGATCGCTGGCGGCGTGAGCGCATAGCCCGTGATCCGCGCGTGGAAGATCACCATGGGGATCAAGAACACCATGGCTGGGAAGGCCGCGATCTTGGCGCCAAAACACAAACCCAGCCAGATCATGGATAGACCAAATCCGTGGCCATTTCGGCGCCAGGCGAGGAAGTAGAGGCCCAGGAAGAGGACCATGAGAGGATCTGGCTTCGGCATGGTGGCGTAATAGCTCGCCATCGGGACCGTCAGACCCGCAACGACGCCCAACAGACGTCCGAACGCGGTCTCCAAAAGGGCCCAGGACAAAACGCAGACGGCCGCACAGGTTGTCAGCGCAAACGCCATGCGATTTGCCACGATCCGGCCCTGCTCGCCTGCGAATGCGTCACCAAGCGTGCTGGCGATAAAACTTAAATAGAACGTGGTCCGCCCATAGCGCTGGTCGTTTTCCATCGCGGCTTTCACCGCATGGGCCGGGCTCTCGGCATCATAGATGTACTGGACACCATCATGGGTGATCAGCTCATCCATAAACAGCATGTGGCGTGCGGAAGAGGCGTCCAGGTTGGCCCACAAGGCAAGACCGAGCCACACCGCAATGACAGCGAGTGCCAACACCCAGGCCATGGCGGTAAGCGGGCCAGCCTTCAGCGCAGCGTGAACTGTGTTTTCGAGCGAGACGCGCGTCATTCAGGGCTCCGGCCAGGGGATTACTCACCCTTTTTGTAGCCCGGCGCCCATTTCGGCTTTCTTGATGGATTGGCGGAAAACCTTAACGCGACTGGAAGAATTTGCCCTTTTCCACCCATCCAACGAGCGCAAGCGACACAAGGCCGAGCACAACAAAACCGGTGATCAGGGGAATGACAGTGCCATCATATTCCCGCCCGATCAGCCATCCGATGAAGCTCGACACCGTTGTGGTGAAGAATCCGTAGGCCGCGCTGGCTGTGCCCGCCACCTTGCCTTGGGACTCCATTGCCAAGGCATTGAAGTTGGACCCGATCATCCCGAAGCAGCCGAACATCAGCGCAAAGAGCGGGAAGAACACTGCAAAGACCGGCCCAATGAGAAACATCAGGGCCAGTAAGATCAACCCAAACGCGATGAACGCGATCAGGGCCGTTTGGCTCATGCGACGCATGCCAAATCGCTCAACCAGCCGTGAATTGGTGAAATTCGCTGCAGACAGCACACCAGCGACCGCTGCGAACCACAACACAAATGAGTCTCCGAGGCCAAACACCTCCGTCATCACCTGTTCCGACGAACCAATGAACGCGAAGAGCGAGCCAAAGATCACTCCAGACGCCAGCATATAGCCGCGAGTTACGGGATCGCTGAAAACACTGGCATAGTTGTGAACGGTCTGGGCCGGGTTGAATGGTCGGCGTCTGTCGTCTGGCAGGGTTTCGGGCAAACGAAGCCACGCCCAAACCAACACAATGGCAGATGTGAGTGTGAGTACGCCAAACGTCCATTCCCACGGCGCGATGAATAAAATGAGCTGTCCAATTGATGGCGCGAGGATGGGTACCACCATGAATATCGTCATCACCAGGGACATGACCCGCGCCATGCCGCGTCCGGCAAAAATGTCTCTGACAATTGAAACCGCCACCACGCGGCATGCGGACGCGAAAACACCCTGGCAAAAGCGCATCGCCAGCAGGATTCCGAAACTGGGCGCGAACATGCATGTCAGGCCGGTCAGCGCATAACCGATGAGCCCAAGAAATATGATGGCCCGGCGCCCATACCGGTCCGTCATAGGCCCCCAGACAAGTTGGGGTACACCAAAGCCCGCTATGTAGGCGTAGATCACCAATTGCTGGTCATTGGCATTCGCCACGCCCAGCGCGTCAGCAATGTCGTCCAGAGCAGGCAGCATGACATCGATGGCCAGCGCGTTCAGCGCCATAAGGCTCGCAATCATCACAACAAATTCGCCGGTGCCCATGTTTAGGCTCGACGGATCGGTTGCGATATCTTCGCTTTTCTTAGGGGCAGCATTCTCTGCCATGAAAGCTCCGGATGGATAGACGGGCGCCTGCTTTGAACCTGCACGCGCCGGGCTGCAAGCTTTTTGGCACGGTCGCTGGCTAAGACGAGTTCAGAATAGCCAAGAGATCTTCAGGCAGATCGCCCCGCCGAGCTTTCTCCGCCGTCGTCAACGCCATAACCATGGTGAGGCCATCGGTGATGTCCCCATTCAAGCAGCCTGAAACGAGGTCAGAGAAGGTCACGCGCCTGTGGCTAAGCACTTCGCTTGGTTCAGGCGCTGCGGGACCAGGCGTGAGGCCCCAGGCAAGAAAACAGGCCGCAACTTCATCGGTGACGGAATTGGACACATCGAAACCGATGAGCGGCGCCCAATTGTCGGCTTTGAACCCCGTTTCTTCGATCAGTTCGCGCTTGGCTGCCTCCAATGGCGCCACGTCTAATGGACCGCCCCCTTCAGGCAGCTCCCAACTAAAGCGCCCAAGCGGAAATCGATGCTGCCCAACCAGAGGAACGGTCCCGTCTTCAAAAATGGGCAGGACACCGACGGCGACATTCTTGAACCGCACGACGCCGTAAATGCCGTCGCTTCCGTCAGGGTGAACAACATCATTGTGCTCGAGTGTCACCCACGGATTGTCGTACCGCACCTCACAGCTGCGAATACGCCAGGGCCCATTTTGCTCGATGTCGTCCTGGGCCATAGCCGGTCTCCAGGTGAAGACGGCTTAAGCCTCGGCGGCTTTTTTCTCGATGTCGCGCTTAATCTTCGCAACGCGGTCGGAAAGCTGTTCGTTCTTCGCTTTCGCAAGAAACGCATCCAGGCCGCCCAATTTGTCCACGGTGCGCAGCGCTTTCGCAGCGATGCGGAGCTGGAAGGTGCGGTCAAGCGCTTCTGAATGCAGGGACACGCGCACCAGATTTGGTTCAAACCGGCGTTTGGTTTTCACCTGCGAGTGGCTGACATTGTTGCCAACCATCGGTTTTGTTCCGGTCAATTCGCATTGGCGCGACATGGCGAGCCCCGTCTTTCAAACAGTGTGTATTTCCACGAAAACACGGTGTCTATGCCCGCGGCGCTTCGGCGTCAACCCAGTCCTCACAGGCAATTGAGGCATTAACCGTATGAATGAGGGCCAAAACAGGGCATATGCGTTCAGGTTGGATTGCACAGGCCCAGATTAAAAGGGCATCGAGTTACACAGCGACCCTAGGAGTCTGCCCATGAAACGCGCCTTGTTTGCAAGCGTTGCCTCCGCCATTCTTCTGGCCGCACCCGCGGTGACCGATACGGATGCCCTCCGCCCGGATACGCCTTTGTCGGCCATCCGAGACGGCCATCCGATGAAGTTTACTTACGAACTTAAAGCAACGGCCTGGCTGTTCATCATTCCGGTCACAGGCAAGGCACGGTTTTCCACCGAGTTGCAGCCCGACACCTACCGCATCACGTCTGCGGTAAAGACGACGGGCCTTGCCGACGTCCTTGTTGACTACGATCTCGGCCTATCTTCAACGGGCTATGTCCGCGAAGACGGCCTCGACACCTACGCGTATGTTTCGCAGAACTCCGATGGCAAGAAGAACCGCCGCGTGGAACTCACCTGGGGTACAGGAGATGTTGCGGCGGATGTCACGCCTGCCTTCGGCGATCTGGGCGATCCTCCAGCGACGCCTGATCAGAAGATCGACGCTCTGGACCCGATTACTGCGCTGATCAATTTCGGTCTCGAACCGCGCGATGTCGATGCTGACCCCTGTGGCGGCCCGATCAAGATTTTCGATGGGCGACAGCTTTCCCATCTCCACCTCGAATATGCAGGCATGAAAAACGTGCGCTCCGATGCCTGGCGGGGCGAAGCAATAGAATGCCACATCACGCTGGAGAAGGTCGCTGGCTTCAAGGAACGTTCCGAACCGGGAGAAGACAATCTCGCAGGAATCGACGGTCCATTGCGCATGTGGCTTGCACCGCTTCCGAATGGCGCCACGGTCCCGGTGAGAATTGAAGCCGATACAGACGACATCGGAAAAGTGACGCTCCAGGCCAGTAAGCTGAGCTTTGATCCGATTATCACTGAGGAAGCCAGCGCCTCGCGAGGCGGCTGATCACATCTCGCCAGCGTCAACACAAAAGTGGACGCTGGCACATCCGCGGTGTTAGCCCGCCCCAATGTCGACTCTCAAAGCCGTTCTCGGCCCAACGAACACGGGCAAGACCCACTACGCCCTTGAACGCATGATGGGCCATGCCACAGGCATGATCGGCCTGCCCCTGCGCCTGCTCGCGCGCGAGGTTTATGACCGCGTGGTTGCCGCAAAAGGGGAAGCAAGCTGCGCCTTGATCACAGGCGAGGAGCGCATCCAGCCGAAAACAGCGCGCTATTTCGTCTGCACAGTCGAGTCGATGCCGGTGCAACAATCGGTCGACTTTCTGGCCATTGATGAAATCCAGCTCGCCGAGGATCGCGACCGGGGTCACATATTCACAGACCGCATCCTTAATGCGCGCGGGCGTTCTGAAACGCTGTTGCTGGGGTCTGATACGATGCGGCCCATTCTGCGCGCGCTGGACCTTCATGTGGAAACCGACGTCCGGGAGCGATTCTCCGATCTTGGATACGGCGGCAAGGTGAAAGTGACAAAGCTGCCAAAGCGGACAGCCATTGTCGCCTTCTCAGCCGATGAGGTTTACGCCATCGCAGAACTCCTACGCCGGAAAAAAGGCGGAGCAGCCGTGGTGATGGGCGCCCTGAGCCCGCGCACGCGGAACGCCCAGGTGGAGCTCTACCAGACCGGTGAAGTCGACTACCTCGTCGCGACTGATGCGATTGGCATGGGGCTGAACCTGGATGTCGATGTGGTGGCGTTTGCCGGACGCACCAAATTCGATGGCCGTCGCCACCGCGTACTTTCAGCGGCCGAATGCGGACAGATTGCCGGGCGCGCCGGCCGCTTTCGCAGCGAAGGCACATTTGTCGAAACTGCCGATTGTCCGGAGTTTGATGATGAGATGGTCCACGCCATCACCAATCACACCTTCGATCCGGTCGACGAACTCCAGTGGCGCAACTCTGATCTGGATTTCCGCTCGATCAAGACACTGATCGCCAGCCTTGCGCGGCCCTCGGGCCGGTCTGAACTGCGCCAAAACCCCGATGCGCTGGACGAGTGGGTCCTGCGCCGAATGGCTGAAGACGAGATGATCGGACCGGATGTGCGCGGCGAGCGCAAAATCCGCCGGCTCTGGGACCTCGCCAGACTGCCAGATTTTAGAAAAGCCGGGCGTGATGGCCATGGTCGCCTCGTTCTCGGCCTTGCAGAAACCCTGGCGGATCCGGATGCGCGCCTTGGCGATGTTGCAATGGAAAAACGTATGGAGGCATTGTCCCAGGCCCGAGGCGACATTGCCAGCCTGCAACAACGCCTGGCAGCCATTCGCACCTGGACCTACGCCGCTCATCGCGAAGACTGGCTTGAAAATCCCACCCGCTGGCGCGAAAAAACGCGGCAGGTTGAAGACGCGCTGTCAGATGCGCTCCACGCCGCTTTGACGGCCAGGTTTGTAGATAAGCGCACGACCGCGCTGCTGGCTGGCATGCAGAAGGATGATGCCCTAGTGAGTGAAATCGATTCCGCAGGCGAGATCTCGGTTGAAGGTCATGTGGTGGGGCGCTTGAACGGCCTGACCTTCGAGCCAGCCACGAGTGCGCGCACGTTGGAAGGCAAGGCCGTCCGCGGTGCAGCGGTTCAAGCGCTCCGGCCGATCTTGAACCAGCGATTGAAGGATATTGCTGCAGCCAGTGATGCCGCATTCCAACTCAGCGATGCAGGCGCGTTGATCTTTAGCGGCGCTGCCATCGCCCGGCTGGCCAAGGGCAGCGACTGGATGAGCCCACGGATTGAACTGATGGGCGGTGAAGAAGCAGAAGACGGCGCCAAGGACGCGGCCCGGACCCGCCTGCAGACCTGGATTGAAACAGAGATTACGAGCAAACTTCCCAGTCATCGCGGCTTGAAGACCGGCGACGCTGCGAAGACGCTCGAAGGGTTTGCCCGGGGCATTGCCTTTCGCATTGTTGAGACGGGCGCTGCAATTGATCTGCGCGGTGATGATCCCAGCCACCGGATCGAAGCGGCCCAGCGAGATGCCCTGCGCGCTGTGGGTATTCGTACAGGCCGTGTTGCGGCCTATGCACCGGATGCGCAAAAACCGGCGCCCCAGCGCCTGATCGCCAGCCTGCGTACCGTGTTCGACGACGATGCCTGCCAGGCGGCTCCTGAGGGTGCGGGGTCATTTGCCCTGGACACGGACTGGAGCGACCAGTCCCTCGCCGCAAACGGATACCTGCGTTTCGGGCGCCGCGCCGTGCGCGCTGACCTGGCCGAACGGCTCGCATGGGAAGTGTCCAAAAGGCGCAAGGAAGCGGGGAAAAACCTGTTCGCCCTGCCCGCCGAACTGGCGTCCATCGTGTCGTGTCCTGGCGATGATTTCCCCGGCGTTTTAAAGGGGCTAGGCCTCGTCCCGGCGGAAAAGGACCCCGAAACCGGAGCGGCGACGATGTGGCGCTATGCGGCGCGCGCCCGGCCTGACGGGGATAGCCGACCGCAACGACGCAAAGGTCAAGACACCAAGACGGACAACACCCCACCGCGCCGAGGCAAGCCGCAAAAAGGGGACAGCCACCGGCAGAATGACCGTGGCGCCCGTCGGCAGCGCCCCGACCGACCGCGCCAGGCTGACCCGGATTCCCCTTTCGCCGCCCTGGCCGTTCTCCTTCCCGAGGAGAAACCCAAGAAAAAGCGCAAGCCGAAAAAAAAGCGTCCCAGGACTGAGGACGCGGCAACAAAGGGCTTCACCTATCGACCATTTCAGTGAGTGAAACGCCCCTGGAGACCGCCCGTCTCGATGTGTGGCTTTGGCGAGCGCGGTTTTTCAAAACCCGCGCGCTGGCCGGAAAGGCAGTGGAAAAGCGCGGAGTGAGGCTCACACGGTTCGGGCAAACGCGGCGCACGTCCAAGCCTGGGGCTGGTGTTGCGGTTGGCGATACTTTGACCTTTACAAAAGGCTCACATATCGAAGTGGTCGAGGTTCTTGGGCTAGGAGAGCGCCGGGGACCTGCCAGCGAGGCCCAGGGCCTCTATAGAAGTCAGGATACGGACGATGTTTGACTCGATCAAGCGCATGTTGTCAGGCGAACCCGAGCGCGATGAGGCGGTCGACCCCCATGAAGCGGCCGCTGCGCTTCTGGTCGAAGCTGCGCTCGCGGACGGAGTGTACGCGAATATGGAAAGCGACATGATCGCCATGATCCTGTTGGAAAGCTTCGATTTCGATGCGGCGCGGGTCGACGCACTCCTGGCGAAGGGCGAATTGCTGGCTGAGGAATCAATCGGATCGCATCAGTTTACGAAGCATGTGAAGAAGCTCCCACTGAACGAGCGTGAAGCGATCATAGAAGGCCTGTTCCGCGTCGCGCTGGCAGATGGCGACAAGTGCCCTTACGAGGACGCCTACATCCGCCATGTCGCCTCGCTGCTCCATGTGGACGATGTGCGCCGCGCCCATGCCCGCAAACGTGCTGAGGAACGGCTTGCGCGCGACAGCGACACGAATTGACAAAGCCACGTCGCTGCTTACCTGATCGCCGTCGAACCAGCTGGAAGACCTGCTCGCCCATGACCTATATCGTCGTCGACGCCTGCATTAAGTGCAAATACATGGACTGCGTCGAAGTCTGCCCTGTGGATTGTTTCTACGAGGGCGAAAACATGCTCGTCATCCACCCGGATGAATGCATCGATTGTGGTGTTTGCGAGCCCGAGTGTCCGATTGAGGCCATCAAGCCTGACACAGAAGATGACCCGGATTCCAAATGGTTGAAGTTGAACACTGAGTATTCAAAAGTCTGGCCGAACATCACGCGCATGAAAGAGCCGCCCGAAGATCGGGAGAAGTATGCGAATGAAACCGGCAAGCTTGAAAAGTACTTCAGTGCCAAGCCGGGCGACGGTGACGGCTGAGCCTGAACGGCAATTCATGTTGTGAAATCGTTGCAAATCTGTTATGCTCAAACCTTGAGCGAGCAATAGACCAGGACGCAGAGACGGCCATCGGAGTGCCTTGCAAGAGGCATACCGCGGGCCCGCTTTGTTCTGAGTGGCGTAAGAAAGGCGTATATCCATGACAAAAAAAGCGCAGGCGAAGGCTGGACTGACCTTCGAGATCGGTCAGAGCATTGTGTACCCAGCCCATGGCGTTGGAGCCGTTACCGGCATTGAAACCCAAACGGTCGCTGGCATGGAATTGGAAGTCTACGTTGTCTCGTTCGATCAGGACAAGATGATCCTTCGCGTACCGACGAACCGCGCCGAAGCTTCCGGTATGCGCGCCTTGGCTGGATCCAAACTTGTGGACGATGCACTCCGCACGCTTGGCGGCCGCGCACGGATCAAACGCACAATGTGGTCGCGCCGCGCCCAGGAGTATGAGGCCAAGATCAATTCCGGCGACCTGATCTCCATCGCGGAAGTTGTGCGCGATCTGCACCGCGGCGACGACCAGCCAGACCAGTCCTATTCCGAGCGCCAGCTTTATGAAAGTGCGCTGGACCGGATGGCGCGCGAGTTGGCCGCCGTCGAAAACATTGACCGTGACACGGCAATGGACCGCCTAGCAGAGTCCCTCGCAAAGAAGAAAGCTGCCTGAAAAGACGGCGAAAGCTGACAAATTTGCGGGCGTCACCTTGCCGAGGTGGCGCCCGCTTCTATTTCACGAAGATTTTTTAGGCGCACGTGATCCGGGCGTGGTCGCCTCCCGTAAACAAGCCATAGGAAGCTGGCGCAGATCAGCACTTGGTTTGGACGTGGAGGCCTCCCATGGCGCAATCGGCATTCGAAAATGGAAACGCAGACCGCAGATTTGTGCGGAAAGCCATGAAAGCGCCGCTTCTCGAACAAGAGCACGAACTCGACCTTGCCCGGCGCTGGCGCGACCATCAGGACGAACACGCCCTACACGAGCTGACGACGGCATATATGCGCCTCGTCATCTCAATGGCGTCCAAGTTCCGCAACTATGGCTTGCCGATGTCCGATCTTGTGCAGGAAGGGAATGTGGGCCTGATGCAAGCGGCGGCGAGATTTGAGCCAGCCCGCGAGGTCCGCTTTTCAACCTATGCGAGCTGGTGGATACGGTCTTCGATACAGGACTTTGTGCTTCGGAATTGGTCTATCGTGCGAACGGGGACGACGGCGGCTCAGAAATCCCTGTTTTTCAACCTCCGGCGGCTGCGCGCAAAAATCAATGACACCGATGACGGCGTGATTTCGCGCGAAAACAAGACCTGGGTCTCCCAGCACCTTGGCGTACCTGAGCGGGACGTGGAAATCATGGTCTCGCGTCTTTCCGCCTCTGACCGGTCCTTGAACGCGCCCCTGTCAGTCGATGGCGATGCCCAGTGGCAAGATCTACTGGCCGACGAAAGCGCCACGCCTGACCAGGAAGTCGAAGTGTCCCGGGACACGGAACAGCGGCGTCAGTGGATCAATGATGCACTGCGCGCTTTGAATGAGCGGGAAATGCTCATCATCCGCCAACGTCGCCTGACAGACGATACGGTGACATTGGAGACGCTTGGCAAAGAGCTTGGAATTTCCAAAGAGCGCGTCCGCCAAATTGAACATCAGGCGCTCGGTAAGCTTCGCAAGGCTCTGGAGAAGATTGTGGGTGACCCTGAAAAGGCAGGTTTGATCCCCGACGTCTGATTAGACCATTGAGAGCGCTGACCAGACCCGTTCAATCGTCCAAAATGCACCTGTGGCGGCAACCATGATCGCCGCAGGCCAAACAGCGGTATTCGGATAGCCCTTCTCAGGGCCCTTGATGATCCGAGACGCGGCCCAAAGTGCCGCCAGCCCAGCCAAGGCTACCGTAATCTGGCCAACCTCAACCCCAACATTGAATCCAATGAGACCCGGCCAGAATTGCGTGGCAGGAAGCCCCAATTCTCCGAAAGCCCCGGCAAACCCCAACCCATGGATTAGCCCAAAAAGGAATACCACGGCGAGGCGCCAGGGTGGTGGCTCACGCAGGAAAATTGCCTCAATGGCTACAAACGCAATGGATGCCGCAATCAAAGGCTCCACGATCTCTGCCGGCAAGTCGACCATTCCTGTGGCCGCCAGCCCCAGAGTTGCCGTATGAGCGATCGTGAACGCGGAAATCTGGAGCGCCAACTGGCGTAGTCGCGGCGTCGACAAGACCAGACCGATGACAAACAGGATGTGGTCCAGCCCCATGGGCAGGATGTGCTGAAAACCGATGTAAACGTAGAGCAGAAAGGTCTCTACGGCCGATCGGTTCTCCAAATCCGCCAGGAGGCTTTCAGCTTCTGGGCTAAGGGACCGCCCCCCTTCTACGCTATCCAATGCGGCAAGCGCTTCGCAGAGCGTGGGGTCGAGCGCGCTTTGCCCCGGAACGCAGAATTCGTCTTCCGGATGCGCCCATGCCGAAACCGCCCCGACAAACAGCGCAACGAGCACCAATGCCAAAGCGCGAAACATCACCCCTCGAACACTCATTCAGGACACGCTTTTATGAAAGACAGGGCGCGCAAACGCAGGTTGGTGGGGCTCGTCATGGTCATGGCCAGAATGGTTGTGTCCAGCGTGGATAGGCGCCAACGCAATCGCCACCGCGAGCGCAACTCCGGCCCCGATGGCCCCCAAAGTCCGCCCGGGAGGTTCATCGCGTGCCGGCGCCAGAAGCGGACCCGTGGCCACAAACAGCAGGAGCCCAGCGGATAAGGCGAACAGTTGCCCAAGAAGCGCTTCGCCAACCGAGTACATGAAAGGCCCTGAAACCAGCACGCCGAAGGGCGTCGTGAATGCCGCGGCCAAAAACGCCCAGAAAAAAGATGCACGATTGCTTATGCCGGCGCTCCGCAGAAGAGCGAACGCAATGACGCCTTCGGGAAACTCGTGCATGATCAGGGCAATGGCTGCAAAAAAGCCTGACTCAAAGCTGCTGGCAAAGGTGACTGCATAGATCACACCATCAATGAAACTATGCGCTGCGATTGCCAGAAGGGGTGTGATCGCGAGGATGGGCGACGCCGGCGATCCGCTCTCACTGGCAACCAACCGCATGATCTGGCTAAGCGCCAGTCCGCCCAGAAAACCCAATAGAATGAAGGTGGGCGCCTGGCCTGAACGCTCAAACGCTTCCGGTGCAATGTGCAACAGGGTCAGCGTGACCAGCATGCCTCCGGCCGCAAGCGCAAACAGGTCGGCGTTGCGCGCGCTCCAATCGGCTCGAAGCGCGACCACGACCAGCCCAATGGACGTGACAAACGCCGCAAGGAGGCCGAAAAACAGCGGCGCCTGCAGGGAAGTCAGCATGGGACAGGAACTCCAGATATCACGAAATGCCGCGCCCTGGGCGAATTCTGCTTGAGCGACTTGTGGTCGTTATAGTATCGCATTGCACAAATGCCCAACCCAAATCGCACGCTTCTCACAAGCCGGGGAAAGGACATGCCCATGACCCAGACCATTTCGATTTTCCGTGTTTCCGCAACCACCGCCGCAATTCTGGCTCTGGCTTCCTGTGGGACCGAAGCTCCAGAGCCACCTGCTGCAGACGCTGCCCCAGCGCCCCAATCAACCGAGGCAACGCCTCCGCCCACCCCGACACCACCTCCAGCGGAAACTGCGGTTTCAGATGCCGCTGAGACTGTCGAGCCTGCCGCGACCGAGACGATGGAAGTTGCGTCAACTGGCGACGAAATGGCCGAAAGTCACGACTCTGTTCATGGCGGCCACGAGCACGATGATCACGGTGATCACGACCACGAACACGGCGATCATGATGAAAGCCATGAGCACAGCGATGGTCATGACCATGGTGATGGCGGCCATGAGCACGCGTCCGGCGAGGCCCATGTCCACGGCGAGGCTGAAGGCGCCATTATTCTGGAAGGCGAAACGCTCACCGTCTCCATTGATGGCGCGCTGGCCAGCTTTGGAATCAGCGAAGCGCCGGTTGAAACGCCGGAACAGGAAGCCGCCCGCCAAGCCGCATTGGACGCCTTCAAGGATGACGCGGCTGTTCTGACGATCAATAGCGAAGCGGGATGCACGCTTACGGAAACAAGCCAGGCCGTTCGCGCGGTGGGTGGCGCGGCAAACGCCACGTTTGATTTCACCTACACATGCGCAGATCCCAGTGCGCTCTCGGGTGTGACGTTCACCCTGTTCGAGACCACCTCCAGTATGGAAGAATTGGATCTGGCAATTATCAGAGATGGTGCGCAGGATGCCGTGACGCTTACGCAAAGCGCAAACACCGCATTACTCGCGGCAAACTAGATCCACGCCATGGACCATCCCTTTGTGTCCGTGACCGGTCTGAAATTCTCCTGGCCGGGCACGAGCGCACTCACTCTTGATATAGACGCGTTCGAGGTTTATCCCGGCGAGCGCGTCTTCCTGCGTGGGCCATCGGGATCGGGAAAGTCCACGCTTTTAGGCCTCATCAGCGGCGTATTGGAGCCCCAAGCCGGCTCGATTCAAGTGGCTGGCGAGCGCCTGGGTGATCTGTCAGCGGCGCGAAGAGACAGACTTCGGGCAGACCGGTTGGGCATCATCTTTCAGCTCTTCAATTTGGTGCCGTATCTCAGCGTGACCGAAAACGTCGCGTTGCCGCTCCGGTTTTCAAACGTGCGGCGCGCGCGCATTACCGGCTCGGTGGAAGAAGAAGCACAACGTTTGCTGTCGGCCTTGGGTCTTGCTGATCCAGCCCTTCTCAGGCGGAATGTCATTGATCTCTCCGTGGGCCAGCAGCAACGCGTCGCCGCCGCCCGCGCCCTGATCGGGGGGCCAGATCTCATCATCGCCGATGAGCCAACCTCAGCCCTGGACACGCTGGCCCGCGACCGGTTCATCGAACTGCTGTCAGCGGAAGCCGCCAAAACCGGCGCAGCGTTGCTCTTCGTAAGCCATGACCCGGCCCTCTCGAGCCATTTTGAGCGTGCCGTAGACCTGACGGAGATCAATAGAGCGGTGCAGGAGGAAGCGGCATAATGGGCTTTGCAATCCTCGGCCTCGCCTGGCGCAGCCTGATGAACCGAAAGGGGTCGGCGCTGTTGACCGTCCTTGCGGTTGCGCTTTCCGTGGCCCTCTTTCTTGGGGTTGAGAAAGCCCGCCAGGGGGCCAAGGAAGGCTTTAGTTCGACAATTTCCAATACCGATCTTATTGTCGGGGCACGCTCCGGCCAGATCAATTTGCTGCTCTATTCCGTGTTTCGCCTGGGCGATGCGACGGCAGAGGTTTCCTGGCAGACCTATGAGTGGCTCGATAATCGGGAAGACGTGGCGTGGACCGTGCCAATGTCCCTTGGTGACAGCCATAGGGGATTCCGGGTTCTCGGCACCACCACGGAGTATTTCGACCGTTACCAGTATTCAGGTGACCAGACGCTCCGGATGGCGCAAGGGGAACGTTTCGATGACCTGTTCGATGCGGTGATTGGGTCGGATGTGGCGAAAGACCTTGGCTATGAAATCGACACACCTCTCATCCTCACGCACGGACTTGGCCGGGCCGGGCTTCAGCAACATGACAATCGGCCATTTCGGGTCGCAGGTATTCTGGCGCCAACGGGAACGCCCGTTGATCGGACCATTCACGTCTCCCTCGAGGCGATCACGGCCATCCATGTCGGCTGGGAAACCGGGACACGAAACCCAATGGCCGACTCGATCTCAGAAGACACGATCAGAAACTTCGATCTGACTCCAAAGACCGTCACGGCGGTCCTGGTGGGCTTGGAACGGCGCCCCACCATCCTGCGCACAAAACGCTCCATCGACACATATCGCGGAGAAGCGCTTATGGCGATCTTGCCCGGCGTGGCGCTGACGCAGCTTTGGCAAGTTACCGGCGTGGCGGAGCGCGCCCTTCTGGCCGTTTCGCTCTTTGTCGTCGCGGTGGGTCTGGTCTCCATCCTCACATCAATACTGACGAGCCTGAATGCGCGGCGCCGCGAGATGTCGATCCTGCGCGCCATCGGCGCGCGGCCGGGCCATATCTTCACCTTACTCGTAGCAGAATCCGCCCTGTTGGGCTTTCTCGGCGCAGCCATCGGCGCTGTGATCGTGAATGGCGCCCTGGCCGCGATTGGCCCTTTTCTGGCGTCTCGATATGGTGTCAGCCTGATCGGCGCGGGCCCGGGTATTCTGGACCTGATCACCATCTCTGCGGTGACTCTTGCCGCACTTGTGATCGGAACACTGCCAGCATGGCTGGCTTTCCGTCGCTCATTGTCCGATGGTCTGAGCATGAAATTGTAGCTTCGGCCTCCTAAATAGTCGAAGATAAAACACTGGAGTTGTCCCATGCGCATGTCCGCGAGCCTGGCCATCCTTGCCTTGGCGCTTACAGCCTGTGGCGGCGAGGAGACGGTTGCCGAAAGCCCGGAACTGACGCCCACAGCGCAGCCGGACCGCCGCGAAGTCGCTGCACCCGTCGCGCGCCAGGCCCAGGATAACAGTTTGGCTGCAACGGCTATGCGGGAAGCGAACCGAAAAGCTGACCTTGCAGCGCGCGGTGTGCGCGAACTCGGCTGGGAGGAATTGCTGCCCGAGGGTGAAGAAGAGCTCCTGGCAGAACTGTATATGCAGCAGATGGCCTTGCTGTATGGCGGCGAACCAATTGAAGAAGGCTCGGCCGCAGATGTCGCAGTTCAGTTCGGAACGTTTAACACGGTTCCGGAATTGGACGGGGGGAAAGTACGTATTCCTGGCTACACGGTCCCATTCGATTTCTCCACCGATGCGAACATCACTGAGTTTCTGCTGGTGCCGTACTTCGGTGCCTGTTTGCATGCACCGCCCCCACCACCGAACCAGACACTGTTCATCAGGACCGATGAGCCCATCAAGATTCGGGACCTCGCCCAGGCTGTGTGGATCGAGGGAACGCTCTACACCCAGACCCAGGAATCGGAACTGGCCGATGCGGCCTACACCATCCAGATGGACCAAATCGAGATCTACGATTACTAGGCCCATTTCGGCACGCGCGCGAAAGCGAGATTCCGCGTTGAAGTCGGCCCCAGCCACCATACTTCCGGGCCTTCAGACACGGGGAGCAAGCCTTGGTTGCAGTGGTTTTCGGAACAAGCGGCGGAATTGGCGGCGAACTGGCACGCCAACTGGCAGAGCGCTCCGCCGAGCCTGTTTTCGGCGTGTCTCGGTCTGAAGCATCCGGTCTTCCCGGTGTCACGCCTTTGCGCGCAGATCTCACTGACGAGACCGCGCTGGCGAACGTCGCCACGACCCTGTCAGAGGCCGGAGAGGTTACTCTCGCTATCGTAGCGACAGGGCTGTTGTCTGACGGTGACGTGCTTCAGCCGGAAAAGACCTACAAGCAGCAATCATTGGCGGCGTTTGAAGCCGTATTCGCCGCCAACACGATTGGACCTGCCCTCGCAGCAAAACACATACTGCCATTGATGCCGCGCAAGGGACGGGCTGTATTTGCAGCTCTGTCCGCCCGAGTGGGATCGATATCAGACAATCGCATGGGGGGCTGGCACGCCTATCGCGCCTCAAAGGCGGCCCTGAACATGCTGATCCGCAACTACGCGATAGAAATCGGTCGCCGGAATAATCAGTTCATCGCGGTCGGACTGCACCCTGGAACGGTCGATACCAGCCTTTCAAAGCCCTTTCAGGGCAATGTGCAGGACAAGAAGCTCTTTACGCCGGAATACTCCGCAAGCGCCCTTTTGGATGTTGTCGACACCCTCACCCCGGATCAGAGCGGAAACGTCTACGACTACGCTGGCCAACTCGTACCGGCTTGATACGGCCCAAGCCCGTTTCTGCCAAAGGCTGAAACGAGCTAGTGCCGGAAATGGCGCATGCCGGTGAAGACCATGGCAAGACCCGCTTTGTCGGCAGCAGCTATGACCTCATCATCTCTGATGGAGCCGCCGGGCTGGATGACAGCAGTCGCGCCGGCCTCGGCAGCTTGAAGCAAGCCATCCGGGAAGGGGAAGAACGCGTCTGAAGCCGCGACACAGCCTGCGGTCTTCGGCTTTGACCATCCTGCTGCATCTGCTGCATCGACAGCTTTGCGCGCGGCGATGCGGGCTGAATCGATCCGGCTCATTTGCCCAGCGCCAATCCCCGCGGTTGCACCATCCTTGGCATAAACGATTGTGTTGGACTTTACGTGTTTCGCCACGCGCCAGGCAAACAACAGATCGTCCAATTCCTGCTCGGTTGGCGCTTTCTGCGTCACCACTTTCAGATCAGCTTTTCCGATGCGGCCATTGTCTCGCGATTGCATCAGCAAGCCACCGGCAACGGTCTTGACCGCCAAACCCTCCGCCGAAGGATCTGGCAGCCCGTCTGTGAGGAGCAGCCGGAGGTTCTTCTTTTTCGCAAAGACCGCCCTGGCGCCAACATCAGCTCCTGGTGCGATGACGACTTCCGTAAAGATCTGCGTGATTTCTTCTGCTAGCGCTTCGGTCAGTGCCCCGTTGAGGGCGACGATACCGCCAAAGGCCGATGTGGAATCACACGCAAGGGCGGCGCGATAAGCGCCAAGCAAGTTGTCGCTCTGGGCCACTCCGCAGGGGTTGGCGTGTTTGATAATCGCGACGGCAGGGCGCTCTGCGCCAAGCTCACCAATCAGTTCATAGGCCGCATCAGTGTCGTTGATATTGTTGTAAGACAGGGCCTTTCCCTGCACCTGCTCAGCCGTGGCGACGCCTGGCCGGGCTTCACCGGTGACGTAGAACGCAGCGGTCTGGTGCGGGTTCTCACCATAGCGCAAAGCCTCCTGCAGCTTGCCGCCGACAGCGGCCCAATCCGGCGCGGTATCGTCCAATTGGCGCGCATACCAGCCGCTGATCGCCGCGTCATAAGCGGCCGTTCTGGCGTAGGTTTTGGCTGAAAGCCGTTTCTTCAAGTCTGCGGAGACACCACCGGCTTCCAACTCGGACAGGACTTTGTCCAGATCGTCGCCATCGGTGCAGACGGCGACATGCCCGTAATTCTTGGCCGCCGCCCGCAGCATGGCAGGCCCACCAATATCGATGTTCTCGATCGCTGTGTGGAAGTCGGCCCCGGCCGCGACGGTGGCTTCGAACGGGTAGAGATTGATATAAACCAGATCAATTGGCGCAATCCCGTGCGCCTCTGCATCGGCCACATGTGCCGGGTTTTCTCGCAGGTAGAGGAGGCCACCATGGACGACAGGATGGAGCGTTTTCACACGGCCATCCATCATTTCGGGATATCCGGTGAGATCGGCCACATCCTCAACCGTTAAATCGGCTTCTTTCAGGGCGCGCGCCGTGCCGCCGGTGGACACCAATTCGACACCCAAATGGGCAAGACGCCGAGCGCGTTCCACGAGTCCCGATTTGTCGGAAACGGAAATCAGTGCGCGGCGCACGGGGGTCGGCGCGTCGGTCATGGCTGGGCCTCTCGGATCAATAGAGCTGGTGTCGCAAAACTGTTGTGATGACCCCGGCGCTACTGTGACGCCCGGGCGGGGTCAAGCGCTGTCAGCGCCAATCTTGGCCGCCGACTGGCTTGCTCCGTACTGGGGGACAAGTCGGCCAAGCAAGGCAAGCGCTTCGATCCGTTCACGGCGCTCAGCAGCGCGCAAGAGCTGTTTCAGCATGAGGTCGAACCGGTCATCGACCACAACGCCGCCTTTGACATTGAGCACACCATCCACGGATGTGTTGGAAATGTCTTCAAAATCATAGGCCAACACTTCCGTCAGCTTTTCGCCGGGGCGCAGACCCGTGTATTCGATCGTAACGTCCTCGCCGGGGACAAGTCCGCGCATGCGGATCATGGCTTCCGCCAGGGCTTCGATGCGGATCGGTTCCCCCATATCAAGCACATAAAGGCTGCTCTCCTGGCCCGGATTGGCCAGAGTGGCCGCCTGCAAGACCAGGGAAGCTGCCTCCTCAACGGTCATGAAGTACCGAGTCACATCGGGATGGGTCACCGTAACCGGGCCGCCCCGATCAATCTGCTCCGTGAACAAGGGAACCACGGACCCGGACGACCCGAGCACATTGCCGAACCGGACAAGAGACGGGGTCAGCTGGCCCATTTCAGCTGTACGACTGACGGTGAGTTCGGCAAGCCTTTTGGTCGCCCCCATGACATTGTCGGGGTCCACAGCCTTGTCCGTGGAGATGAAAACCATCCGCTTGGCGCCATACTTCACTGCTGTGCGGGTGATGTTGAGGGCGCCTTCCACATTTGTGAGGATCGCTTCGCAAACGTGTCTTTCCATAAGCGGGACGTGCTTCAACGCCGCGGCATGGATCACGATATCCGGCTGGAATTCTCCGAACGTCTGCTCGACGCGCGGGACATCACGCACATTTCCGAGGATGGACTTGACCGTCACGCCGGGGAATTCGCGCCGCAGGATCATATCGGCACGGTACAGATTGTACTCGGACGCATCGAACAGGATCAGGGTCTCTGGTCCAGCAGCTGCGCATTGGCGTGCCAGTTCAAGCCCGATTGTGCCGCCCCCGCCCGTCACGATCACGCGCGAGCCCTTCACCAGGCTTTCCACGGCCGCGGAGTCGAGATTTCTTTGGGGACGCGATAGCAAGTCTGCCGGACGAATCTCTTTTACATCGGCGCCGGTATCGCTGGAGGAAAAAGCAATCACCTTGGTCTTGCGCTCAGCAGCGACCTCAAGGGCGCGGGACATTGTGGCAGGCTTTCGCGCGTCTCCGGTCACAGCGACCCACGGGATTTCACCATATCGCTCGCCGAGGAGCTGCAACACGAAATCCAGATCATTCACGCTCCCCAGAACAGGCACGCCACGAATGGCGCGTCCCGGCTCTGCGCCGTCCGTCTGCAACAAGCCAAGAAGGCGCACCTTTGCGCGGCCATTCTCCTTGCGTAGCTTTCCGATCACCTTGGCAGCGGCATCTTCGTCGCCCAGAAGGATTGCCTGCGTGGCGTTTTTCGGGATGCGTTGGAAGAACTGCAGCGGTTCGCGCGTGGACCGGGACAAGGCGATCATGCGCCCCGCAAACAGGAACAAAACCCAAATCGCCACAGCCAAGAGGATGCTCGACCTGGGAAGGCCGACAAGGCGGTTCCAAAGAAAGATCGTGGGCAGGAAGATCAGCGCAGCGAGCCCAACGCCCTGAAGAATTCGTATGGCGTCATTGGACCCCATATGACGCCAAACCTGGCGGTGGACCCCCAATAGGAAGAAAGAAACAGCTGCGGAGCTCGCGAATGTGACCGATGCGACGAGCACCAGGATAACAATGCCCGGCGGCGTCGCTCCGATCATCGCCCACCGAAGGATAATGGCCAACGCCATGGCCGCTGCCGCGGTCACGACATCAAAGCCTAAGGTCAGAGCCATGGCACGGCGGGCTGTCGTTTTGCCGTTCATGGTGTGCCTGTATCGCGAAGAAAGGCCCAACGCACGCAATTTGGCGGCTCGGTTCCATCCCCATTGGGATCTGCCCGCCCGCTTATCACAATCTGGTCGGGATGCTCGACTGTGTTGCGGGCGAGATAAAGTGAACGCTCCAGCCGCGCTCCGGGATGGCTCGTCTTGAATCGCCACCGCGCTCCGCTTTCACACTCCAGTAGAATCGCTCCGCGCCCCATCAGGGTCGTGACAGTCGGGTGAAGATGAAACCGAATCTCGAAACCAATAAACCGGTCATCTTCAACCCGTTCGCGCGAAACGGGTCGCACAAGACTGTCTTCTCCGGTGAGCCTCATACCGTCACCGGCCATGAACAATCGCCGACGATGCAAAAGCCCATAGGTCTGCTTATAGCCAGAGTGCTGGGCGTCCAGCCAAATCTCGTGGTCTTCTTCAAGTCGCTTCGCGGATATGCCCTCGGGCCCGTCGGGGGACAGCAATCCGGAGCTTTCATTCACCGTGAAGCTCGCATTGTCTCGCCCGGCAATCACTAGCGTTGAATGGGCGCCAGACCGGCGAACGGCCGCCTGGAGGTCCACATTGACTTCTTTCGAACACCCGCACGACGTCACGAGGCGCGCGGGCCCATCGGAGAGTTCGAAGCCGAGCGCACCGGCATGCGCCATATCGCCAAAGGGTTGGTCTGGCGCGCGCCCCACGTCGAGAATCAGCCGCAGCGTTCCGCGCTCCAGCTTCTGGAAACCGGACTTCGGTGAGAACGTGAAGCGGCGAGGCGGGGCCGCAAGACAGGCGAGCGCCGCATCGATTTCCTCTGGCGAAGCTTCCGCGCCATCGTTGAATGGGTACAGGCCGCCATCATCACAGCGCAGAAAGTTCAGCATCGCGCCCATGCGCGGCATCCACTTGGTGAGGAATTCCGGCGATGCGCGACCGCACGCGAGAAGCGTCGCGTTGACCGCACCCAAGTCGAGGAGAGCCCTCAGAAGGCGCTCCGGGCTACGGCTGACATGACCGCCATCGGGCAGGATCTGGGCCGTACACTCGCTTTCCAATAGCTGGAGACCAGAATCGAGCCTGTTTGGATCGCCCTCAATGGCCCCGAGAACCGTTGCGATAACGGCAATGCGGAACCGGGCGTCGATGTCCGTGGTCGATCCGGCAAGCGCTTCAAGGTGCGAGATTTGGCGCCGCAGTGAATTGAGACGAATCTTGACGTCCGGTGCCTCTGCATCGCCGAACAACAAGACGCCGCATCGCATCCAGTTCCAAACCCGGTCGGCACATGGCCCTGCGCGCCAGGAAAACCCGTCAAACTTCCCATGGGTTTCAATCCAGTCATCGACGAGACGGGTAGCCTTTGTAGCGCCGTCTGGGCCTTCGCCAGCCAGGTGCACCAACCAGTCAAAGCGGTGCATCCGATCCTTGAAATGAAGCGTCGCAGCCTCAAACGTCCAGGGCGCTTGATGGCCCTGCTGTTCAAACCGTTCTGCGCCTGCGCGCCACACGCCGGCGGCAATGGCTGCGGCACGAAGCGGGTCACGGGGCCCCGGATGCACTAGACGCGCCCAGTCGTAGTTCGGCGAAGGCGTTGTGATGACTTTCAGCCATTGGCTGGCGCTCGGTTTTGCAGCTTCGCCCAATGCACCGCGGAAGCGACGCCAAAGCGCGGCGTCTTCTTCCGGTGAGCGTCCCGCGGGACGAGAATTACCGATCGGCAAACTCATGTGGCCCAAACTCTACAAACACGTCACGCTCGCCGTTCAGACGAACACGTTGGGTCGCAGCACACTGATATTCTTAGCGTAGTCATGCTGCCCCCCTTTGAAAACGGCAGATCCCGCCACCAGAACGTTGGCGCCGGCGGCGATGGCAGAAGGCGCGGTCTCGGAGTTTACGCCACCATCCACCTCCAGCATGATGTTTCGACCGGAAGAGTCAATCATCGCGCGAAGGCGTTCGATCTTGCGCAACTGTGAGGGGATAAAGGACTGTCCGCCAAATCCGGGGTTCACACTCATCACGAGAATGAGGTCCACCTCGTCAATCAGGGGCTCTGCCACTTCCACAGGCGTGCCCGGATTGAGCGAGATACCGGGCTTCATACCGGCCGCACGGATGGCCTGCACGGTGCGATGGGTGTGGGGTCCTGCTTCGGGATGCACCGTCAGGATATCTGCTCCGGCCTCGGCAAATGCAGTGATATACATGTCGGGATTGGAGATCATGAGATGCACGTCGAAGGGCTTCTTCGTATGCGGACGCAGGTCTTTTATGATTGGGGGCCCGAGCGTCAGGTTGGGCACAAAATGCCCGTCCATCACATCAACATGGATAAAGTCTGCGCCGGCCTCGTCGACGGCTCGAATTTCTTCTCCCAGGCGGGCAAAGTCCGCCGAGAGGATCGAGGGGGATATCAACACGCGATCCATGTACCAGTTGGTATGGAAAAACCGACGCCCGCACAAGGCGGGCGTCACACAACTTCCAGCTTTTAATGGAATTGCGTATTCAACACGGCCTATCCGGCAGGCCCGACGCGGGCACCATCCTCTCGGTAGACCACGTTTACCCGCGAGCCGGGCGCGAAATAGACATCTACGCCCTGGTAGATTTCGCGCAGTTCGCCATTGTCATAGCGCACTGTGTAGGCATAGCCGGGGCGGGTATTGATCGCCTTGCCAGCCTCGTTGCCGGCGATACCACCGAGAACAGCGCCTGCGATGCCACCAGCGGTTTGGGCTTTGTCACCGCCGCCAAGCTCTGAGCCTGCGATGCCGCCCAGAACTGCACCGGTCGCTGCACCCACAATGGAGTTATCAGGACGGATCTGGATCTCGCGGACCGCAGTCACCGTGCCCTCATAGACCGTTGCAGCCTGGCCTGTGGCGCCCGGCGTGACCGTGTTTGCGCCATAGGTGCTAGCGCATCCAGCCAGGGCGAGAGCAAGCGCAGTTAATGCGCCAGCGAAGAGTTTCTTACCCTGTCGTGCAGGGGCCATTTGGACAGTCATTGACGTGCTCCTTTGCACATAAATACGACGCGGTATTATTCGTCGGCGCGTTTGAATGCACTATGAACCGGCCGTGACAATTTCATGGCAGTTTCGCCCTTGGCGCGAATGTCTATCGACTACGAGGCCTTTTCGAGCCGGGCGATAAAAAATGCGTCGTGGCGCGCGCCGCCACGGGGCACAGTCAACACGTCGCCGACCGGGGTGATATAGTCTTCAAATCCCATACACTCTTCAGGCGCTATCGGGCGACGCACCAATCCGCCCTGAGAAATCGCTGCGGAGATGACGTCCTCGCCCTCTTCCAGCCGGGGCGTACACACGCAGTAAACAAGCCGCCCACCCGGCCCGAGCATGTCCGCGGCTGCACGCAAAAACGCCGACTGGACTGCGGGATACCCGTCAATCTCCTTTCGGGTCTTGATCCAGGCCCCTTCAGGATGGCGGCGTAATGTCCCCAGCGCGGAACACGGTGCATCCAGCAAAATTGCGTTTGCGGGTGTCTTGGGTGACCACGCCTCAACATCGCTTTGCACCACCTCAACCCGATCGCCCAGCTGCGTGCGTGCCAGGTTTTCCCGCAAGCGCTCCAAACGGGTCTTGGACCGGTCCAAAGCAATCACCTGCGCACCGGCCTCGGCCAGTTGCAGTGTCTTGCCACCCGGCGCCGCACAAAGATCAAAAACACGCTCTCCCGGCTGAGGCGCAAGAATGCGCGCCGCAAGGGCCGCTGCCACGTCTTGCACCCACCAATTACCTTCGGCGAAGCCCTCCAGCGCATCGACCCGAGACATCTCCACCGCCACAGTGCCCGGCGCAATGACTTCTCCACCCAGTTGCTTTGACGTGCTCTCAGTGTCGCGGCAGGTCAGGTGGAGCAGGGGCTGCTCGATCTGGGCCACCGCAAGCGATTCCATGTCTGCTTCGCCGAGGGACCGCCTGAACTCCACTTTCAGCCAGCTGGGCCAGATCGATGA
Organism: Pseudomonadota bacterium; assembly: GCA_039818165.1. Lineage (GTDB taxonomy): Bacteria > Pseudomonadota > Alphaproteobacteria > Caulobacterales > Hyphomonadaceae > UBA5336. The sequence goes on from JBCBUL010000023.1 coordinate 32,980, forward strand.
CGCTGGCGCAGCATCAAACGCCGTTCGGTCGCCAGCGGCCTTACGCAGGACCGCGTTGACAAGGCCAGACGCAATACGCGCCGGCGGCCAGGCCTTTGCCGCAGCCACGGTCTCGCCCACGGCTGCATGGGGCGGGGTGTCGAGCAGCCAAAGTTGCGCTGTACCCAGCAGGAGCAGCACGCGAACTTCCCGGCTGAGTTCGTCGACGGGGCGGCTGACAAAGCCACGATAGCCTTCATCCAGACGGCCAGCCTGCCTCAAGGCGGCACTGACCATGGCACGGGCAAATCCCTGGTCGGATGGAGCGAGATCCTTGAAGGCAGAGGACGTCGCAAAACACTCATCCAGACTGCGCCGGGTTTTCAGGATCGAGTCGAGCACACCCGCAGCGGCCAGACGCGTCGCCACACCGGGCGATAGAGGTGCGGAACTCACCCCCAGGGTCCGGTCTGTGTGCGCGTTGGAGCATCTTCTGGAATACGGTCAGGACCAAGGTCCATCTCGCCAGAAAGCTTCTGCAGTGCCGCCACGCGATTGGCGGTTGAAGGATGGGTGGAAAACAGATTGTCGCCCCGCCGCCCGTTCAACGGATTGATGATATACATATGTGCTGCGGCTGGGTTGCGTTCAGCAGGCACGTTGATCTGGCTGCGCGCGCCGCGCTCGATCTTTTGCAGGGCTGAAGCGAGCCATGCTGGATTGCCGCAGATCTGCGCGCCGACGCGGTCCGCTTCGTATTCGCGGGACCGCGAGATCGCGAATTGAACAATACTCGCTGCCATTGGTGCGAAGATCATGATGGCAAGGGCGGTGATCATACCACCACGCTCCCGGTCGCCGCCGAAGAACAGTGCGAAATTCGCAAGCATTCCAATCGCACCAGCCAGGGTGGCCGTCACGGTCATGGTGAGGCTGTCGCGGTTTTTCACATGGGCCAACTCGTGCGCCATGACGCCCGCTACTTCCTCGCGCGTCAGCATGGACAAAAGCCCGGTCGTTGCGGCCACGGCAGCGTTTTCCGGATTGCGGCCCGTGGCGAAAGCGTTCGGCTGCGCCGTTTCTATGATGTAAATCTTGGGCGCAGGCATTCCGGCATGGTCTGCCAGGGAGAGCGTGTCAGAAACAAAGGTGCGAATGACGGGGCTGTTTTCCTTGCCGGTGACTTCGCGAGCGCCTTGCATGCGCAAAACCACTTTGTCAGCGTTCCAATAGGCAAACGCGTTCATACCCGCTGCCACCATAAAGGCGAACGCCATGCCAACGACGCCGCCGAGCAGATAGCCAACCCCAACAAAGATCGCCGTCATGGCGGCCATCAGCAGATAAGTCTTCGTCATTCCCATATTGAAAAGATACTCCATACGCTTCGGCATGCCACGCTTTTCGCCAAAGCCCTGCCGCATATATGGAAAGCGTTAACCGACTTTGGAAGCCCACAGCCCATGAGCGAACTCACGCCGGAAGAAATCGAACGTCGTAAAACTCTGCCAGAGGCCGCCCGCAAGGCTCTGGAAGAAGCTGATGCGCGAAAGGCTGAACAATCGGCCAAAGCGGCTGAACTAGAAGCGGCACGGTCGTGCGAAAGCGGCGGCCCCAAATCCATCGAACCCACCCGCTATGGCGATTGGGAGCGCAAAGGCATCGCCTACGACTTCTAGCTTGATCAGATCAGTTTGTTTTGGTCTTTTGCGGTAGGTAAATGATCGTGGGGGACATTGATGGGATACCGAAACTGTTCGTGTATGGTAGCGCTTTTACTCTGTTGCATGGTGGCGTGCAGCGATGGGTATTCCACACTTGCAAGCAGTCCAGATCAAAGTGCCGCAGAACCAAATGCTCTCGCCGAAATTGTAGCCGATTGTGAGGTATCGAGACTTCCACCAATTCCTTTAACGCCGGTTGTAAATGAACCTCTTGTTGAGACCCTAGGAGATAAGGGAGGGGAACAGAAAGCCGCCGAAAATTTTAGTGAAGCAGTTGTGCTTTTCGAAGCTGCAGCCGAATTGGGCGACGCTAGTTCTGCTGTAGAAGCGGGCGTGTTTCGGTTTCGTGGCTTGGGCGGCAAAAGGGACTACACAAGTGCACATAGACTATTTGAGTTTGCTTATCGCAGAAAAAATGATCGCAACGCGGCTTGGCACCTCGGAATGCTTCATTCTGACCACCTTGTCGAGTGTAGTGATGTCGAACAAGCAGAATTATACCTAACCGAAGCAGTCGAATTGAACGAGAGACGGGCGCTCTCAGCTCTTGCCAAATTATACATTCGCCAGGGAAAAAATGTTGAGGCCGCAGCAGTATTAAGAAACGCCATTGAAACGGGAATTCCCGAAACGATTGTTGAAGCGGAAGAAATTGATAGGCTGTTCAATCGATGGGGACAGTGTTTCATGCTTGAAAATTGCGAAGCCGACCTTCCCTAACGCACCCCCGCGACAAAAGCCGATTGGCTGCCTATATTACCTTCAGCTGCAACAGATAGCGCCAGGGAGGCCCGAGGCCATGAAAGAGTATCTCCAGTTCTACATCAACGGCGAATGGGTCGACCCGGTCGCGCCGCGCACGCTGGATATTGAGAATCCCGCGACGGAAGAGGCGTTCGCCCGCATTTCCCTCGGCGCCCATGGTGATGTGGACAAGGCTGTCGCCGCCGCGCAGGCGGCTTTCCCAAGTTTCAGCCAAACCAGCGTGGAATATCGCGCCGAGTTGCTCGACAAGATCACCGCAGGTTTCGCCGCTCGCAAAGACGAGATTGCAGAAGCCATCAGCGATGAAATGGGCGCGCCCATGTGGCTGGCGCACGCAGCGCAAGCGCCCGCCGGCATGGGTCACTACGCGACCATGTCTGGCATCCTGCGCAACTACCAGTTCGAAGAAATGCAAGGCTCGACGCTGTTGCGCAAAGAACCGATTGGTGTGTGCGGCTTCATCACGCCATGGAACTGGCCGGCCAATCAGATCGCTTGCAAGGTCGCTCCGGCCATCGCGGCAGGCTGCACCATGGTGCTCAAGCCGTCCGAAATCGCCCCGCTCGACGCCATGATTGTCGCCGAAGTGTTGCATGAGGCGGGTGTCCCGGCTGGTGTGTTCAACCTGGTGAACGGGGACGGCCCCGGCGTCGGCGCATACATGTCCGGTCACCCCGGCATCGACATGATGAGCTTCACAGGATCCACGCGCGCAGGCGTCCTTGTCGCCCAGGCCGCGGCGCCGACTGTGAAACGCGTGGCCCAGGAACTCGGCGGGAAGTCGCCAAACATCGTCCTGCCCGAAGCTGACATGCAGAAAGCCGTTGGCGGCGGCGTGATGCACATGATGATGAACTCAGGACAGTCCTGTAACGCGCCAAGCCGCATGTTCATTCCACGCGAAAAGCGCGACGAAGCCGTCGCCATCGCCAAGGCGGCTGCAGGGTCGGTGAAGGTTCAGATGCCCCGCGAAGCCGATAAAGGCGCGATTGGTCCAATCTCGAACGCAAACCAGTACCAGAAGGTCCAGGACCTGATCCAGAAGGGCATCGAGGAAGGCGCCACACTCGTCGCCGGTGGCCCGGGCCGCCCGGAAGGCCTGAACCGGGGCTATTTCGCCCGACCCACCGTTTTCGCGGACGTCACCAATGACATGACCATCGCCAAGGAAGAGATCTTCGGGCCGGTGCTGACTATGATCAATTATGACAGCGTCGATGAAGCCATTGAGATGGCCAATGACACCGAGTATGGATTGTCCGGCTATGTCCAGGGCCCTGACGCTCAGGCTCAGGAAGTCGCCAAGCAAATCCGCGCGGGTCAGGTCGTTCTGAATGGCGCGGGCGTCGACATGAATGCGCCCTTCGGTGGCTACAAACAGTCTGGAAATGGCCGCGAATGGGGCACCCACGGACTGGAGGAATTCCTCGAAGTGAAGGCAATGATTGGCACCAGCGCGGCATAAGCCATCATTGACAGAAAACCTTCAGCCCCGCCGGATGTCCCGGCGGGGTTTTTCTATGGGGCGGCCGGCTGTCGACGAACCCGGAAGGCGGCCGCCAGGGCATCCACGAGCGCCAACGCCTCAGCCAGGTCGCCGATACCCCCGCGGACGCTGTCTTCGCTCCATGCACCCGTGGCCGGGTCCAGAACGGCGAACCGATCTTCTCCGGCGACATCAAACACCAGCGTTCCGCCCACAGCGCTCGCCCGGAAGGTCTCGCCGTGGGTGATATCAATCGTCCGCGCCACAACGGCCGGGTCGAACAGGGCATGTGCCTCAACCTGATCATTGGAGCGAACAACATATTCGGCGCGGAAGGCATCAGGCCCGACTAGGACCCTTTCCATGGGCTTCCCGCCAGGAGGTCTCCACCACCCTGCTTTCTGGGATTTCAGTTGAATGATGCCCTGACTGCGGCGCGGCGCGGTCAAAACGATAATCAGGTGGTAGATATCCGGCGCTTCATCTTGGCTTTCCTTCCACTCGAGAATGTCGAAGGCGATACCGCCCCGCTTTCCATGGAAACCGTCTTCAAAATGCAGACTCGCCGCGAACTGGTCCTGATACTGGGCTTTCTGCTTTTCAGAGCCGATGATGATCACATTGCCCTGCAAGAGGCCGCTTTCGCGGATCGCGCTGACGGCCTCAACCATTTCGCCAGTCCCACCGACTGACTTCGCGGCCTCGCGCAGTTCTGGCGGCACCCAGGACTGCGAAGCGAGCCAATCAAGGATTGCCGGTCGATTGCCAGGACTTGCCACGTAGGTCAGGCCAACATGGTCAGCGACCTGGCCGAGGATTTCCCCGCGTCTTTGATACCGGCCATGGGCACGCAGGATGTACTGCGTCAGCTTCTTCCGGTTGAGCCAGAGCGCCGACACGATTGTGCCGAAGAACATGAGCGGAAACAGAATGAACCGCAGCAACCCGCCGAAAAAAGTGTCTGGCAACAGGAAGAACGGGATCACATAAAGAAGACCAAAAGCCGTAAATGCACCAGAAACGATGGACTGAACGCCCTTCGGTTGGCCATCTCTGCCAAGCTTTTCACTCTCCACATGATCAAGACTGGGCAGAATTGTCTGCTCCACCAGGCCCTTGATCCCCGCAAAGCCTTCGACGCGTTCAATCTCGGCCCAACTGCGTGCCATGGCTAGCCTCCGGTGCGCTCCAGTGCCCGCTGAAAGGCCGGACGCGCCAGATTCCGGTCCAGATAAGCCTTCAGCTTCGGATAGGGCCCGATTTCGCCCAACCGCTCCGCCATCTGGCATATGTAAGTGAAGCCAATATCTGGCGCTTGCAGCGTGTCGCCCAGAATAAAGGGCTTATCGCCGAGGCTGTCTTGCATGTAGCCCAGGTGCAACGCCACTTCCCCCGCCGCAAAAGCGCTGATGATCGGAGGTTTAGGGTCTTCCCGCGTGAGCAACAATTTGAACAAGAGCGGCGCAAAGGCTGACGCTTCACTATAGGCAAGCCACTGGTTCCACTTCGCGCGCGCAGCTGTATCGCTATGGGGCGGGGCGAAGGCATGATCCTTGTCGTAAGTGTCAACCAGATAGGTGGCGATGGCTCCGGACTCAGCGAGGGTAAAGTCGCCGAAGTCGATCACGGGACTTTTACCCAGCGGGTGGGCCTCTTTGAGCTCTGGCGGCGCCCGGTTCATCTCATTTCGCACATAGATCTTCAGCGCATAGTCGAGGCCCAGTTCCTCAAGGAACCAGACGGTAAAAATTGAGCGACCAACCCGCAAATGATGAACCGTGATCATGGGCGTTTTCCTCCAGTGCCGATGACGTGCACCTGAATGCAAAGCGCCCCGGTGTGCAACCGGGGCGCTCTTGGTTTTCGATTAGGGCAGAGCCCTATCAGCCCTGGCAGTCGGAGGTGTCTGTGCCAGGCGAGCAAAGGCTTGGCTCATCGCATTCGCCGTCATTGGCATAGATACAGCTGTCTGGCCCACCTGTGCCATGGCAGTCATTCATGTCCGTGCCAACGGCGCAGAGATCTGGCTCATCACACTCACCATCATTGGCCCAGCGGCAGGAATTGTCCGCACCCGCGGGGATAGCGCCCTGACAGTCCGTCGTGTCGGTGCCGCGAACGCACAGGTCCGGCTCATCGCACTCGCCGTCATTGGCATAGACACAGCTGTCCGGGCCGCCCGCGCCGGTGCAGTCGTAAGTATCGGTGCCGGCTGCGCAGAGGTCTGGCTCGTCGCATTCGCCGTCGCGGGCATATTCGCAGCTGTCTGGGCCACCGGCGCCGCCGCAATCATTGCTGTCGGTGCCTGGCGCACAAAGGTCAGGCTCGTCGCACTCACCATCATTGGCCCACTCGCAGCTGTTCGGGCCCGTATTGGGCGACATTGAACAATCCGTGGTGTCCGTTCCCGGCAGGCACAGGCTTGGCTCATCGCACTCGCCATCATTCGCCCAACGGCAGCGATCCGGGCCCTGGCCTTCAGCGCGAAGAGGCGCGCAGTCGGCGGTGTCTGTTCCCATTTCGCAGAGGTCAGGCTCATCGCATTCGCCATCGCGGGCAAATTCACAGCTATTGGCGACCTCGTCCTGGCAGTCGGCCACATCCGTTCCGGGGGCACAACCATCGGGCTCATCGCACTGGCCGTCATTGGTCCACTGACAGCCACCCGCGATGGGCGTCACGCCCGTGCAGTCGTTCGTATCGGTGCCGGCAGGGCAAAGGTCTGGTTCGTCGCACTCGCCGTCATTCGCGAACATGCAGCTATTCGGGCCGCTTGTGTCGATACCTTCGCAATCGGTCGAGTCGGTGCCGACCACGCACAGATCGGGCTCGTCACACTCGCCATCATTCGCCCAGCGGCAGGAGTCCGCACCGCGCTGGTCTGCCGGCCCGCCGCAGTCGGCCTGGTCGGTGTTCACCGCACAGAGGTCAGGCTCATCACACTCACCGTCATTTGCAAATTCGCAGCTATTGGGGCCTCCGGCCGCCGAAGCGCCATCACAATCGGCGGAATCGGTGCCGAGCACGCAAAGGTCGGGTTCATCACATTCGCCATCATTGGCGAACTGGCACGAATTGGCGCCGCGCTGCGCAGCCGGACCGCCGCAATCGTTCTGGTCCGTATCGACCGCACAAAGTGTTGGCTCGTCACACTCGCCATCATTGGCGAACTCACAGCTATTGCCGGAATCCTGGGCCGTAGCGATCCCGGGCTGAGAGCCCCATAAACAGAGCACCGCACCAAGCAGTGCCAACCAAATATTCGCTCGCATGAATCTCTCCCCTCACGCTTTCGTGACCTCGTGCTAGCAGAGCCCGTGGGCTCTGCCTAGCGCCGCTCAACATGCACAACTCCGTCAACCGGGGCCGAATTTCAGGAAAATTCAAGGTAAAAGTGTGACCAGATGGCCTGTAAGCCGGGTTCTGTTCCCCTTGCGGGGTGGCAGCCATTCATCTGGGACGCCCTTCACAGAGCGCCTCTTGCAGCACACCCGGGGCGCGAGCTGAAAACGGCCCATACGCACCCCCTATTTGGCCTTGCTCCAGGCGGGGTTTACCATGCCGCGAATGTTGCCATCCGCGCGGTGGGCTCTTACCCCACCCTTTCACCCTTACCGGCACCAAGGCACCGGCGGTCTGCTCTCTGTGGCACTTTCCCTCGGCTCGCGCCGGGCGGGCATTACCCGCCGCCTCGTCTCCATGGAGCCCGGACTTTCCTCCCCGCAAAATGCGGAGCGACTGCCCGGCCATCTGGTCACACGTCGCTATATACCGCAAAGAAGAAGGAATCGAGGCAGGGAGCCCAGCAACAATGGAGCAACAAGCCAGCAAGCGCGTTGATCTGCCGGGCGCGTGGGCGTGGCGCCCGATCTGGCGCGCCATTGTCCGCTTGTCCCAACCCCAGGTGCGTATCGTCTCGGGCGGGATTGCCTTTTATGCGCTGTTTTCGATTTTCCCGCTGATCTACCTCACGCTGACCCTGCTGATCGCAATCCTCCCCGCAGAGATTTCCGTTCAGATTGCCGGGTCGATTGAGCAGATTCTGGCATCGAACGTGGCGCCCCTGGATGCAAATGAGGTCGATATCATTGCGGCGCTGACGCCCCAGGGCCTCACATTCCGGGCGATTGTCGCGATCATCATCGTTGCGATCACGGCCATCTCGGGGGCGAAAGCCGTCATCACCGGCATTCGCATGATCACGGACACGGAGCGAAAAAGCGGCGTGATCGGCTTTCAGGGCGTATCCCTGGCCATGACGGCGGCGCTCATCCTCCTGGTGTGGACCCTCGGCGCAGCCCAACTGGCCGTGACCATTTTCCAGCAGGGCGAAGCAGGAGAGGCGGGCCGGTTCGCGGGAGACATTGCAGCGCTTGCATCGACCCTCTGGATCACGAAATGGATCGCGACCTTCGCCGTCTTTTACTTGCTGATTGCGCTCAGCTTGCGGGGCTGTGGGTTTAGCGCACGCGCCCTTGCAGCTGGGGCTGCGACGGGCGCGCTCGCCTGGCTCGGTTTGACCTGGGCCTTCCAACTCTATCTGCGCCTGTCTGTGCTCGACACACTTTATGGCGCGCTGGCCTCGCTGATCCTCGGTTTCATCTGGCTGACGCTGTCTGTCATGGCGCTCCTGCTTGGCGCTGCGCTCGCCGCGGAATGGACCCGGGCCTACGCTTCACCGTCCTCAGCCGCACAATAGTGCGCCCGCACGCTTGCGATGGCTGCCAGACACGCCAAGTCGGCCTGACCGGTGACTTGCGCCGGGCGCCAACGCCGCTGGAATGCCCGCACGACCGCCTCGGTTTGGGCATCATAACTGGCCGAAACGGACAAGTCGTAGCCAATCGACAATAGCATGGCCTGCGTACGCTCTACCGGCGCACCCTGGTCGCCGGGTTCAAGGCCTTTGCCACGCGCAACACGGCCCGCCATCTCTGGCGATTGCGCGGGCCAAATACCGATGCCGCACTCAGACAGGCGCTGCCAGGGAAAATGTTCGCCCGGATCAGCCTTGCGCGCAGGCGCAATGTCGGAGTGGCCAACAATACGGGTTCGGGGAATGTCGTGGCGGGCAAGGATCGCGCGGCAGAGACTGATGACCGCTGCAATTTGCGCTTCTGGATACGCGGGTAAGCTGCCATCGCTGGCTGGGAAATCATGGCCCCCATTGACGATCTCTATGCCGATTGAGCGGGAGTTGAGGTCTCCCTCGCCTTGCCAGGCCGAAACGCCAGCATGCCAGGCACGCTTGTCCTCGGCGACCATCTGCACAACCACGCCGTCCTCGCGCACCACAAAATGGGCAGACACTTCAGCGGCGGGGTCGCAAAGCCGGGCTTCGGCCGCCGCGCCTGTCTCCATGCCGGTATAGTGCAGCACCAGCATGTCGAGGGGGTGCCTGCGGTCGTTGAAATTCGGCGATGGCTTCTGGATGATCCTCATGCGCCCGGGCCCCCAACTTTCTTTCCAAGCGCGGCTTCAGGCAGTTTTTCATTGGCGCGCACGGCAATGACAAACACCCCGCCAAGGGAGATGACCGCGCCAACGACCAGCCGAAGTGTCAAATCCTCACCCAGAAGGATGATCCCGAAAATGACGCCCCAGATTGGCGTCATGAGCGTCAGGGGCGAGAGGAGGGAGACGTCATACTTCTTGATCAGCGTGTAGAACGCGCCGTGCCCGAAGATTGAAACACCGACAACCGCGAACGCCGTCGCCGCCCAAACCCAAAGCCCACCACTGGCATAAGCCGCCACCTGCCCCGTCTCCAATACCCCCGATAACGCAAAGAGAGGCAGGAAAGAAAGGCCGCCGACCCAGGCCTGCATGCGAAGGGCCGGCATGGGCTCAATCTGTTTCATCAGAATGCCGCCCGCCGCGCCGATCACGGCAGAGATGACGACGTAGATCAGGCCGATCGAGAGCGAGAAGCCTTCAGGGTCCACTGCGATCAACAGGCTGCCGGCGAACGCCAGCATAATGCCAAGTCCGCGCCGCCACCCGACAGTCTCGCCCAGGAAAGCCATACTCATCAGGGTCGAAAACGGCACACCCAACTGGCCGACAACAGCCACAGCGGACGCCTCCGCATTGGCCAAACCGAGAAACAGGAAGGTGAAATGGGCTGCACCGATGCACATGGCGATCGCGAACAATCGCCCAAATTGACGTGGAATCGGCCGCAAGAACCAGAACAGCAGCGCCGCAATGCCAAAGAAGCGTACAGCCGCAAAGAAGATCGGTGGAATACCCGCATCGGCCACCACCCATCGCGTCACCACAATGTTCAGGCCCCACACAAGGCACACCGCAAACAACAGGCTGAAATCGCGAAAGTTCATGGCACGGGCCTTAGCAGCATCGCGCCGCAGCTTGGAAGCGTGTCCTGCAAGATAGATCAGCCCGCAATCAGGCCGACTCATGATTTCGCCTTTCGCTTAATCACGGCACCTCCCAATCCAGACCCCTGAAACTGCGCCTCGGTTAAGGGCCTGTTGAGTGTACATGGGATAAGCATGAGCCAACGATAAAAAGCGCTCATGGCGGGTCGATGGCCGAGAATACATTGCAGGGCGAATGGACCGTTTCCCGGCGACACGCGCTTGTGCGAGAGCGCGCAGAAGTCGACCTGCGCCTTGTTGGTCTCCTGTTCGCGATGGCCATTATTGCTGCAGTGATCCGCCCCCCCTACGCATTCTCGATCGACGAGATGATTTACGTCGAGATGGCACGCGCCTTCTGGCAGACCGGCGTCCTGTTTATTTCTGAGCGCGGGGGCGTATCGGGAGCGCCGGAACTCGTCCTGACACTCACCCATGGCGTTGACGGCAAAGTGTATCCGGAATTTCCCGCCCTCTACGGGATTATAGCCGCCCCGTTTTACGGACTAGCGGGGGTGCGCGGCCTCGTTTTCCTGAACGCCATCAGCTTCTTCGCGGTACTCTGGCTGACCCTCCGGATTGTTCGTCACCTTTACGGACTGGCCCTCGATCGACGCTTTGTCGCTGGCCTCCTGGCACTTGCCACGTTCGCGCCCGCATATGGCATGGGGATCTGGCCGCACATGTTTTCGCTTGCGCTTGTATTGGCCAGTGTCGAACGCGCCACTGCGCATCTGGCCGACCGTCAGGCGCCCGACCGGGTCCGTCTGATCCTGGCCGGACTTTGGCTCGGCTGTGCCATCGCCATTCGGAGCGACTCTGCCCTGCCGGCAATTGCAGTTGTGTTCTGGATGGCTCTCTTCGGCGCGCCGGGCCAGCGAATGGCTCCCTTGTGGCTCATCTTCGGCATGGCGCCGTTTCTGGTCCTGTCGAGTGCGCTAAACGGCGAGAAGTTCGGCACATATTTCCCGATCAGCCATGGGCCCGACTTCGGCTGGGCGCAACTCAGTCCTTACGCGTTCCATATCACAGCTCTCGTCGGCGCTCTCGCAGCAGCAATCTGGATCAATCCGGAAGAGGGCCGGTGCAAAGCCTGGCTCGCCCGCTTGCGCACGCCCTACTATGCAATCCCTGCCCTTATGATCGCTGCATCAATTGTGTTGCTGGCCACCCCAACACGCTCCTTTGCATGGAATACCTTTGTCCTGGTGACAAATCTCCAGTGGATTGCCCCGGAACAGATAGAGCATGCCGCAAAGACAGACGCGGCAGGGCTGGTCCACATTCTGGGCATCTACAAGAAGGCCCTGATCCAGTCGGCGCCCTGGCTTGTATTGTCGGGCGTTGCCGTGGGCGGTTTCGCATTTGGGCAACGCACAGCGTCCCGGGGGCTTTGCATCCTGATGGCCTGCACGGTCATCGGCTTCTACGGCCTTCAAAACGAGCAAGGCGGTTACGGGCACAATATGCGGCTTTTCCTGCCCGCCTTGCCATTCCTCGCGATTTTGTCCGTCGACGGCTTCACCAGCCTCTGTCGCGGTGTGGGCGCGCGTCAGCGACGTACGGGCCTGGTTTTGGGCGGCATAATCGGCAGTTTCGTCATCGCAATCGCCTGGCTAGGGCTGCTACCACCTGACAGTGTGTTTTTGTACATACCTCTGGCGGTGGCGGCGGCCCTTCTGGCGCTTAGCCTTGCGGTGTCTGCTGGCCGGCGCCAGCAATGGTTGAAGCGCGGCTGGCTACTCGTAACGGGCGCCGCCGTTGCCATGGGGTGTCTGGCCACCCTCAGTGACATAGCAGGTCAGCACAGCCGTACCGCATATTTCGCACCAATCACCAAGACGACCGCCGCATCCCTGCCGAAGGGCTCTCTCTTGGTGACCGGTATCGAAGAGCACTTTCTCCTGACCCCACCCGCGGGCACTCACCTTGTATCGTCCAAACGCCTCGAAGGGCGGGTGGCACGCGCGGCCATCGCAGCATTCCGCGCCGAAGGCCGCTGTGTGTATGTCCACACCGTGGAAACGGCCGAGGTGCTCGTCCTCTCCGGAGACTGGGCACCCCTGCAACTACCCGGCCTTCAAGGCCCTGGTGCGACGTTGGTCGAACCGGCCTTCCAGTCCACGCGTTGCAAACTCAACCCTTCGGCTTGATCGCTTACATCGACCGAATGGGCTCTGTTTTCTCAAGCGGCGTTTCGCCCTTCGGTTTACCGGCGCCTTTGCCGTAGCCATGCTTTTTAAGAAGGCCGCGGAGCTGATGGTAGGTCAGGCCCAGAGCCTCCGCTGTTTTGCCCTGGTGGCCATCATGGGTGGCAAGGGCAGTATCCAGGATTTGCATTTCAAAGGCCGCGACGGCGGCTTCGAAATCTGGTGGCAGTGCCGCCGGGCTTGAGGGCATTCTTTCCGCAACAGGCTGCGACGTCTCTCGGGGCTTGGGTGTTCGCCCTGGTCGCCATGGCGAGTCGAAGGGGTCTAGAGCGGAAGGATCAAACCGGACCGGCTCACCCGGCGCACTCACCATGGCCCGGTGCGCAAGGCGTTGGGCAAAGTTGCGCAGCTCGCGCACGTTTCCTGGCCAGTTATGGGCTTCAATCTCAGCGATGGCGCTGGGAGCGAAGCCTGGAAAATCCTGCGCCATCTCCACGGCCATCCGCCGCGCAAAGAAGTCTGCCAGCAGCGAGGCGTCCCCCGTTCGCACTCTCAGGGGTGGCAGGGTAATCACGTCAAATGCCAGTCGATCGAGCAGATCGGCGCGAAACTCCCCTGCGTCGACCATGGCGGGAAGATCCCCATTGGTGGCGGCAATCACTCGCACATCCGTCGTGAGAACGGCCTCACCGCCAAGGCGTTGATACTCACCATATTCGATAACGCGTAGGAGCTTTTCCTGAACTCGCGAAGAGGCCGTCGCGATCTCATCCAGGAAAAGGGTGCCGCCATCGGCGAGTTCGAACCGGCCCGCCCGGCGATCCGTCGCCCCGGTAAACGCGCCGCGCTCATGTCCGAAAAGCTCACTGTCCAGAAGTTCTTCTGAAAGGGCGGCGCAATTCACCTTGATAAAGGGGCCTTCCCAGCGGCGTGACAAGAAGTGTAGCCGTTCGCCGATCAGTTCCTTGCCCGTGCCGCGCTCGCCAATCACGAGCAGTGGGCGGTCCAGCGGCGCCACGCGGGACGCATGCTCGAGCGCCTCAAGCCAGGCTGGGCTTTCTCCGATGAGTTGGGGGGTCGAGCCAATCATTGGTGTATTCTACCAAATTTATTCGCACATTTCACCTGCTTTATTGGTGCATTTTACTAATTACTGTTTACCCCACTCCCCCGAAGAGCTTTTTTATCTATATTTTTCAATGCTCTAATCATTTAATTTCAAACTGGCACACTCCTTGAAATGATATTGGCATGCTCAGGGCGGTTAGGGGCCGCCAACTTCGAAGGAGAAAACGAAAGAAGATGACCGACCCACACTATTCCACCCGCGAAACCAGTGACTCCGGCCGTTTTGGCCGTTGGCTGTCAACGCGCCCCGCGGAAACCTGGATGTTCTTCGCAGCCGGCATCTTCCTCGGTGGATTTTTCTTCTGATCGCGGCACCGCCGCCCTCCTCCCAACTTACTTGAAGGAACAAAAATATGGGACTGTTTTCCCGCCTCGGTGACATCATCAACTCCAACATCAATTCGATGCTGGACAACGCCGAAAACCCCGAAAAAATCGCCCGCCTGATCATCCAGGAAATGGAAGACACGCTGGTTGAGGTCCGCACTGCCGCGGCCCGCGCCATGGCCGACAAGAAAGAGATGGAGCGCGAGATCGCCCATTACACGTCGGTGCGTGACGACTGGAACATGAAAGCCGAACTCGCAATCGACAAGGGCCGTGAAGACCTTGCCCGCGGCGCGCTGCTGGCAAAGCAGAAAGCGGACGGCGAGATTGCCCGGCGCCAGGATGCAATGGCTGCAGCCGAAGAGGCTTTTGAACGGCGTCAGGATGACCTGGCAAAGCTTCAGGACAAGCTGAGCGAGGCGAAAGCCAAGCACCGCGCCCTGATGATGCGCCGCGAAGCTGCCGAACAGCGGATCCGTATGCGCTCTCAGACCCATGACGGAAAGGTTGATGAGGCTCTGGCTCGCTACGCCAATATCGAGCGCAAAGTCGACGAGATGGAAGCCTATGCCGACACGATCAAAGGCCGCGAGCCGACCCTGGAGGCTGAATTTGCCGCCCTTGAGCGCAACGATGCCGTGGAAGCCGAGCTTGAAGCCCTGAAAGCCAAGCGCAACGGCTCCAAGCCGAAGGCCGTCAAAGGCGCGAAGGGGTCTGAATAATGCTCGTCCCTCTCGCCATTCTCGCCGGCATCATGTCCGTCATCACTGCGCCGGGCCTCATAGCCCAACACCTGGCCGCCCGGCGCGCCAAGGCAGAGCAGACAGAGGCCTGATCCATGGAAGACTTCTTTGTTCCATTGTTCGCGATCTTCGCCATCTTCGTTTTCCTGCCGGGGCTTATCCTCCACTACATCACGGAGTGGCGGAAGCTGAAGAGCCTGCAGCCCGATGATGAGCGGATGCTCGAAGACCTCTGGCGCTCCGCCAAGCGCATGGAACGCCGCATCGATACCCTGGAAACCCTGATCGACACGGAGGGCGGCGCCCGCCGCCCCGAGGACGACGACTTTACAAGGAGATATGACCAATGACCCGGGACTTTACCGGCTCCCCCAACCCGACCCAGCTGAAACGCTCACGCACCAACAAGGTCTGGGCCGGGGTTTGCGGCGGAATTGGCGAGCGCTTTGGATGGGACCCCGTCCTCGTCCGTGTGCTCTTCGTCCTGAGCTTCTTCTTTTTCTTCGGGCCGCTGATTTTCCTCATCTACTTCATCATGTGGATGATGATCCCGGAGCGGCGCGCCAGCGATGACCGGGTCGCCCGGAATGCCGAAGAGCAGGAGTTCTGGCGCGGGGTTTCAGACCGCCCGGCCGCCACATTCTCAAACCTGAAGTACACCTTCAGGGATTTGGACGACCGCCTCCAGCGCCTTGAACGGTCCGTCACGTCCGACGAGTGGCGCCTGCGCAAGGAATTCCGGGACCTTGAGAGCTAAACCAATGCCGCCCGGGGCGCGCCCATAGCCGAAGACGGCAAACGCGCCCCGCTTTCAGAACCAGCGCTACCGAGCAAGAAGGAACCAAGGACATGCGCAAGGGGACTATCACACGCTACCACGGACGGATCGGATTTGCCGTTGCCTTCCTGATCATCGCCGCCATTGCCGTGGCGACCACCACAAGCGGGCTCCACATCACTGCCGGCGACGTCGCCGTCACCATGGATCTCACAGCCGAAAACGGCCTGCACCTGCGCTTCGGGAAGGCCAGCGACGTATAAGTTGCTGGCCCACCCGGCGCAGACCCTTGGTCTGCCTCCAGCAAAGTGGTCTGGTCTTTGAGTTAGTCGCGGCTCCAATTCAGGAGTTGAGACATGGGCAAGAGAGCGAAGCCTGAGGAGATCATCGCGAAGCTTCGAGAGATCGAGGTTCGGATGGGTCGGGGCGA
>JBCBUL010000024.1:0-48376 GCA_039818165.1 Pseudomonadota bacterium
CCCGAACCGCAGCCGCCCAGCTGTCCAAGCGCGATGAATCGCTTGTCCCGATTGCAGTCATTAGCCTCAGAGAAAACGACTGGCACGAACTCGCCGGAAGTGGACATCGCCTTTGTTGGTTTGACTGGCCTGTTTACGTTACATTCCGCGCGTTCAGGTGAAGCGCACACTGCATTTGTCGAGCCTCGGCCTCATCTGCCGCGATCGGTTCAGACCATCCAGCGGACCTTGAACCAGGCCCGGTCAGTATCGCGGAACTGGCCGAAGATGCCGTCTTCATCGCCCCAGACCAGATCCAGACCGGCCTGCAGGCGAAGCCGGTCGTTCGCCTGCCAGGACAGCGCGGGCCGGAACGTGCCGTCGCCATCGGTGAGCGAGCCGAGCAGTTCTGCACTGGCGTTCCAGGTCTGGTTTGAAAACGAGCGCTGAATCCGAAGCGTGGAGATGACGTCCGTATTCGGTCGAACGAGTTCATCACCGTCGACGTGGTCCACGCCCAACTGGGCATTCAGAAACAGGTCATTCGGCAGATCCCAGTCAACCCCCGCTCCGGCGAGCCAGCGGCTGCGTGTGTCGGTTGCCAGGCTCGGCCCTTCGAGATTGACGGGCTGGTCTGGCACCCAGGCGGTTTCCACACGCCAGACCCGCGCCCCGGCACTTGTCTGCCATGTGGCCCCGACCAGGGTACGCATGTCGTATTCGAGGGTTACGCCGGTACTGGCGGGCCGGAAAACCGGCTCTGTGTCGGGGCCATGGATGACCAGCGCACTGAAATCAGATCCCCCGATCCGTCTCGACCCCCTGATCCCCAGCGTCGGCTCATCGGGTGTGACAACCCTTAGATCTGGCAAGGGGGCGCCTGCCGGGACGCCAGCGCGAAAGCGCGGCGCACGCACGGCATAGGTGTCTCCGGGATTGGCAGGCTGGTCGGACGTCCCGTCGAAACTGGCAGCGATGTCCCAGCGCACGCCCGCCCGGTTGAACTCTGCGCGCGCGCCCCACTTCGAAATCCGCTGCGGTCTTTGCTCGGTGAACACCGCTTCGCGGCGCCGCACGGCGTCAAACCGGTCGGTGACCTGGAGGCCATCCAGCACGCCCCAGGCGAAAGTCTGTTTGCCGAGGGTCAAGCGGCTCGATCGCTTGCGCCAGCTCAGCGTGGCTTCGTCAATCTCGATCCGGGCATCGGGGCCAAGGGTCAGGGGGCGCGAAACATCGCCATAGGTTTCCACGCTACCGAGCCCGGTGTCGCCGGTTGCGCCCTCAAACCGCAGAGCGACATCGGCGCGCCAGGCCCGGTTGAAGCGGACATTGAAGTCAGGCCGGATTTCGAGTTTTGCAAAATCTGCCTCTCCGTCGTCGATGCCGGTTGCAAGCGTTTGGACCGCTTCAAGGGAATGGTCGACTTTGATGCTATCGGCTGCAGCGGGCGCGGCCATCATGCCAGCGATGGCGAGCATTGAAAGAATGGCCCGTTTGGGCGAGCGATCACTCCACATCGGGAATGCCATAGGCCATGGCATCGGGATCAAAGATGCTTTCATCAATGCCGGGCACGTGCCGCATGCCCTCAAACTGAATGTCGGTCTGGTGGCCGGTTTGCAGGTTTTCGGCCCTGAAGTGCAGCGCGGTCTGGGCGCCGCCGATCGGCTTGATGTCGAGCACCTCGACGCGCTTGAGGAGGTCGCCATCGGTATCAGTGTATTCGATCCAGACCGGGAAAGCCGTTTCGGTGTCGATATGGGCCCGAAAAGCAGCGTAACCCATTTCAATGCCAATTTCAGGCGTCTTCGCCATGCCGGTGAGGACGGGATGGGCCTTGCCGTCCATCACGACTTCGCCGTCCAGATTGAAGGACCAGTCCTCCAGTCCAAATTTGAAATTATCCTTTATGTCGCCATAGGTCAGGTCTGTGCCGAGGAAGTAGTCTCCCCGGTCGGACACCGGCAGGCGCCGGACGCGCTCGGTTGCGGGCAGGTATAGCCAGTTTTCGTCTTCGCGCATTTCATGGTTGAAGCTGAGAAACGCTGTTTCCTCGATCATGGCCGGGGCGGAAAAGAAAATGGCGATGCGCTCGGTTCCATCGGTTTCGGAGTGGACCATGAGCGCTTCGCGCTCCCGCACGCGGCCTGCGCTGTTGGTGAGCTGGAAATGCATTGTCCCGGCGCGTCCTTCATTGGCCGGGCGCTCTACCACCAACGTGGCGAGGGCCATTGCATCGGCAGACGTGTCTGCATGGGCCAGCCCGGAGAAGGCGAGGAAGGGCAATAGGGAAATGGTCTTAAAGCGTTGCATTGCGCTGTTCTCCTTGGGTAAATAGGGACGTGACCGCCCAAAGTGCTGGCACGATGACGAGGGCACCGATCAGCGATCCAAAGGCGCCGACTGAGACGAGAAAACCGAACCAACGCAGGGGCGGTGCTGAGGAAATGCAGATCACGGCAAGGGCGACGCCCAGCGCAACGGCCGAATAGAAGCAGGCCCGCGCGACGATGGGATAGTTGCCGCGAAAGACGTCCTGGCCAATCTGGCCGGCGCGCTGGCGGTTCCTGACGAGGGAAATCAGGTGGATGCCGAAATCGATGCCAAGTCCCGTGGCGATGGCTGCCGTCATGGATGTGGCAGGCGCAATGTCGATCCCGAACGCGCCCATGGTGGCATAGACGCTGACGACGCCGACCAGTACGGGCACCATGGCCAGAACGGCATAGACCAGGGACCGGAAGACGAGGACCGTCGTGATGAAGACGAGGGCCACGGCGAGTCCGAGGCCGCGGAAATGGTTGTCTGCCAGTTGCGTCATCCAACCATCATTCACCGCCACGCGGCCGCTTATGTTTGCCGACAGGCCGCTGGTTTTGCTCCAGCGCTCGGCAAGATCTTCAAGCGCCTCGACGGTGGGCAGCGTGCGGGAATAGCTGTCGGTGGAAAGCTGGGCCCGGATCAGGGCGCGGGTGTGGTCAAAGTCGATCTCCTGCTTGAAGTCCTCCGGCGGCGCGGAGGCTTCGTAAAGAAACATGTACTGAGCCGGCCCGCGTTGCGATGACGGAAGTGTGCCCTCAGGCGCGCCCGTCAGCACGCCATGCATAAGCGCGATGTACTCATCAATGCCGCTAACCTTCTCGACATGCCCAAGGGCGCTGATCTCGCCTCTCAGACTGCGAATGCTGGCTAGCGCCTCGGGCGTCATCAGCCCGCCGGGCTCTGGTGCAGTGACGACGACGTCGAGGAAGTTGACGCCGCCGAGACCCACATTGATCTCGCGATCGGCGATCTTCACCGGGTCACTTTCCGTGAAGTAGCGCTGGCGCTCATAATCGAACTCGGCCTGGCTTGCGAAAGCTGCAAGCGCCAGTGTGGTGATTGCCAGGGCTCCGAGCGACGCAACAGGTCGCTGGAAAGCCAGGTTTGTGCAGGCGGCAATCGCGCGATCAACAAAGCTGACCCGGCTCACGGAGCTGGAAGCGCTAGAGTGCTTGAGGTCTGTCAGGATGAGAATGGCGGGCAGCGCCGTCAGACTGAGCGCCCAGGCGGCCGCAACGCCGAGCGCTGCAAACAGACCGAACTCGCTGATCGGCTTCATCGCAGCGCCGAAGGACAGCCCGATGAAAGCGGCAATCGTTGTGATGCTTGTCAGCGTGATGGGAAGCCAGGCCTTTTCCAAAGCGTGGACGACGGCTGCCTTGGCATCGAGGGACAGATCGTTGCCGCGCGCACTGAGATAGTACGTGCAGATGTGCAAGGCATCGGCCACAGCAATCGCCATGATCACGACCGGAAGCGCAGTTGTAATGAGGTAATAATTCGCGCCGAGCCAGCCCATCACGCCTATGGCAATTGCCGCAGAGCCTGCAATTACAAGAAGTGGCCCCAACAGAGCTGCGGGGCGCCTCAACGCGACATAAAGGATAAGCAACACGGTCAGGACCGCCGCCGGCACGAAAATCCGCGTATCGCTGTCGACCATGCTTGCCAGGCGCGCATTCATCGCTGCAACGCCGGCCACATGGACGTTGAAATGCGCCGCCGCTTCGGCTTCCGCCATGGCACTGATGGCAGCCACCACGTCTTCGGCATGGTTGGGATCGTCAACGGGGATGATGAGTGTCGCGAGTGTTCCATCTCCGGAAACCAGAAGGCCCGAGAGCATTGGCATGGCCTGAAAGCGCTGGCGGGCGAGGAGGGCTGTCTGCGGGGAAATCTGACCAGCCTGAATGATGGGATCGACGATGAGGTCTCCGTCATTGCCCGCAATCGCATTCTGACTGGCGAGGCTGATCACGTCATTCTTCTGAACACCGTCAATGCTGCGCACGCCGGCGTCCAGGCGCCGCAGGGCATCGAGGCGGTCCGGCGTGAAGACAGTTTCCCCGTCCGGGACAAGGAGTCCGACGATAACCGGGTCTTCCAGCCCGAATGTATCGCGGGCGAGATCGCGGTTGATTGCGGCGGGATGGTCACCCGGCACGAAGGCGTCGACGGAGGGGTCCTTTTCAACCCGCGCGAGGCCAAACCCCGCCAGCACAATGAACAAAAGGGCTGCGCAAAGCACCGCCCAAGGGCGCGCCAGCCAACTCTCAAGGTTTCTGTCAAACCTGTCCATGCGAGCGTCGCGTCCCTCGAACGTCGCTTTTGTATTGTCGTCCCAACGCATAACGCACTCCATTTGGCACCTCTAAAACGAGGCCTACAAACAGGCATAACGAGATCAGGTTGGCTTGCCGGACATCGCGAAGTGCAAATTCAGCAAACGGCCGGTCTTGCCCGGACTTTGCAAGCCGCTAGGCTCACCCGGTGCCAAGGGAGGCGCAGATGTCAGAGAATGACGGCGAAAATATAAGCCTTTACAATGAAGACGAGCGCCAGATGGCGAGCCATTTCATGCGCGATGCCTATGACTCGCTGCTGGCCCATGCGCGCAACCGTCGCCGCCGGGCCAATTTCCGCGACACCATGATGACTGAGGATGTGCTTCAGGAATGCTTCCTGAAAATGACTGGTCAGAAGGCATGGAACTCGCCTGAGCATTTCCTGCGGTCTGCCGCCTTGGCCGTCCGCCAAGTGGTGGTTGACCATGCGCGTAGCCGCCTGACCGCCAAGCGCGGCAATGGCCAGCACGCTCTGTCACTGGATGACGTAGAGGACCTTATGCCTGCATTTGGCGAGAGCCCTGAGCAGCTGGTGATCATCAACGACTTGCTGGCGCGGATGGAGGCGGAAAACCCCCGCTGGGTCCGCGTAGTCGATACGCGCTTCTTCTCGGGCATGAGCGAGGCCGAAACGGCCGCCGTCCTTGGCCTTTCGGAGCGAACCGTGCGGCGGGACTGGCAAGCGGCGAGGGCTTGGTTGGAAGCAAACATGACCACGTAGGTTCAGTCCTTCGCGAAGGCGCTTTCGAGCCGCGCATGGAGATAGCTCAGGGCAAGGTTTGTCCTGATCAGATCTTGGTTCAAGTCAGCTTCCAGATAAAGGTTCCGGCTGGCCTCCTGGCCTTCTAGCTGGGCCGAAACGTAAAGGCTCGCAAGTTTGAAGCGCTCCTGCAGCGTTGCATTGATCTCGGCAGTGTCGAATTCGGATCGAACCGTGTCTAATGCGTCGCGGGCGAGTGGGTCTCCGAGATCAGCAAGGATTTCTGCGCGCTGCAGCTTCAGGTTCAAAACCGAACTTGAAGTCTCCCCCGAGTAGCGCGAAGTGATGGCAATCGCGGCTTCGATATGGTCCCGTGCAGCCTCTGGCGTGCCTCTCTCGGTAGAAACCCAAGCAAGGGCGCCAAAGGCAAGACCCATTTCACGGCTTTCACCCTTGGTTTCGCGTGCTGTGTTCAGGACTGCAGTGGCCAAGGCTTCTGCGCGATCAATGTCGCCAGTGTGCCAGAGCTCGAAGTCGGCAAGGCTCAGCCGGCCAGTGTCTGTCCCAGAAACATCCATTAGCGGTGTCGCATCAATTATGGAGACTACCTCCAGCATGGCCTCATAACCTCCTGAAAAATCGCCACGCATCTGTCGCATACGAGACAATTGATTCCAGAAGTACATATTGATGGAGGGCCCGTGGTCCTGCTCCAAGCCGACCAACAGTAGGAGTTCCGCGCCACGTATATCCTCTTCAGCTCCGGTGATCGTCGCGATCTGGGTCGCAGCAGCTATGTGGTCAGGAGAAGCTGCGTCGTAACCATCGGCCAACCAGGCTTCAGTCTCACGCAACATCGGCAGCGCTTCTTCTTCCCGCCCGACAGACATGTAAGCAACAGCCAGAAGTTGGCGTGCGTAGCCAAGTAGATCAGATGGACCGTAGCCGTCGTCCACCCAAGGCTTTAGGATATCGATCGCTGTGAGATAATCGTTTCTGAAAAGGAACTGACGACCGATCGCATAACTCAGATATGCTGCGTTGGTAGGATCTTGCTCACGCAATTCGTAAGCTTGCCGCCAGCGCTGGACCAGGACTTCGGTTTGTTGATCAACATCAGCCTCGCCGCCAAACATCGACTGGAGCGTGTCTGAATAGGCCGTCTGGATGGAGAAAAATAAGTCGGCGCGAGAGAGGTAGTACTCAGAACGCTCCAGATTGGCTTGCGCTTCAGCAAGCGCCACATTTGTGCGCTCTGCCTCAGCCTGGGCGTCGGCTGCGAAACTCAAGCTGGCGGCGAGGCCACCGACGAGGGCCGCAATCGCCACCCCACCTAGGGCGCTGGCTAGGGGATACCGGGTGAAGAACTTGCCAATGCGATAGATATGCCCGCCCGAGCGTGCATCCACAGGCCGGTGTTCCAGCACCGCCAAAGTGTCCTCGCGTAGCGCATCTACCGAGGCGTAGCGATCTTCAGGCGACGCGCTCAGGCACCGGTCGAGGACCGCAAGGGTGTCGCGGTTCTTTACCAGCGCCGCGTCCGGCACCATGCTACCATCGGCCTCTCTCTGTGGGAAAGCGCCCGTAAGGAGCCGGTGCAACAGCACGCCGAGGGCAAATATATCTGTTTGCACACTGACATGCTCGCCCTTGAGCTGTTCCGGCGCGGCGGACGATATGGTCAGCGCGGGGCCTTGCTGGTCGTCCTCTCCAAGTTCCGAAGCGATTCCAAAATCGATCAACCGAACCTGTCCGCCGCCATCCACGAGCACATTTTCGGGTTTGATATCCCTGTGCAGGATCAGCCGCGCATGGGCATGGCTGACGGCGCTGCAGAGGCGCTCGAACAAAGATAGTTTCGCTTGGCGGTCGAGGCCCTCTTCGCCGGCATGCTTGTCGATTGGACGTCCATCGACAAACTCCATGGCCATGTAGGCGCGCCCATCGGGTGTGACGCCACCATCAACAATCCGCGCGATGCCTGGGTGTTCAAGCTGTGCCAAGCGGCGTCGTTCATTCTGAAAGCGGGCCGTACCGAGGGCGCTGTCACGGCTGATAACTTTCAGGGCGACGGTTTGGTCATAGAGGCCATCAGCCCGGCGAGCACGGTAGACCTGGCCCATTCCCCCTTGGCCTACCAGACCCTGCAATTCCCAAACATCGATACGGCTACCGTCGTCCAGGATATCGGATGGTGCGCCTTCGCCTGCGGTGTCGTCTGCAACGCCGCCAGTTTGCATGAAGCCGCCACCTGGTTTGGAACGGGCCAGAAGGCGTCGGGCCAGGCCAAGCGTGTCATCGCCCTCGATTGTTGCTTCGAGAAAGGCCTCTGCAGCACCCTCATCCAGCGTCAGCGCATGTTCCAGACCCGCCGTCAGTTTCGCCCAATCTGTCATCCCACACCCCTCTGCGATTCGACCACGGTTCGGTCAAAAAGCCGCCTGTATTTAGCAGGTTAGCCATAAGGACCCGTGTGCTCAACCTATTAACCGGGCCAGGTGTTGCGACCAGCAACTTTGGCGCGTCAGCAAGCGCTAATTGTTTCTTATCGGCGCCCTGACATTTGATCGGACTGTCGCATTGTAATCACCCAGAGTTGAACACCGACCCACACTTCCCGAGCGGCGGGTGACTGGAGTGTTCGCCTAAATAGCCAGTCGATCACCTCAGCACGAACGACAAAAAAGGGCCAATCCCCGCCACTCCCCCTATCCCTTGTTCCACCAGGCGGCGTCGGTCCAGGAGCGCAGGTCGAGTTCGTGGGTCCAGGTGGAGCGGTGTTGGTGGGCGAGGTGGTAGTAGGTGTCGGCGACGTGCTCGGGCACCAGCAGGCCATCCTCGGCGCCGCGCACCTCGCGTAGCTTCGCAAACCGTTCCGGGCCCAGCATCTTGCCCAGCGTGTCGGGCGCGTCCACGGCGCCGTCGACCAGGATATGGGCCACATGGATGCCCTTGGAGGCGAATTCGGCGTTCAGCGTCTGGCAGAGCATGCGCCGCCCGCCCATGGCCGCGGCGTGGGAATGCTGGCCGCCATTGCCGCGCACCGCTGCGGTGGCGGACGTGACCAGGATCGTCCCGCTGCCACGCGCCTCCATCAGGGGGCAGACCTCCCGTGCCAGCCGGAACAGGCCAAATGTGGCAAGCCGCCAGCCCATCTCAAAGGCCTTGGGGCTGGTGTCGGCGAGAGACCGGTCACCGATCTGGGCGCCAAGATTATAGACCACCACTTCGATCGGGCCGATGTCGCGTTCCACCTCCGCCACCCGCGCCTCGATGGCATCGTCCTCAATGGCGTTCATCAGGAAGCCCGTGGCCGCCCCGCCCGCATCATGGATGGATTTCACAAGGGTCTGCAGCCCGGCTTCATCGCTGCGCCGACACAGCACCGCGTGATAGCCCTCCCGGGCAAACCGGGCGCCAACCGTGCCGCCAATGCCAGCCCCAGCCCCCATAACAAGACAAACGGGTTTCATGTTTGCTCCTCCCTTTGCGCCAGCGTACGCTCAAGCCCGAGAAAACACCAAGGGAGGGCCCGCGCCCATGCCAGCCACCATCGACTTCATCTTCGATTTCGCCAGTCCGAATGCCTATCTCGTCCAGAAGCCCCTGGCGGAGATCGCAGCGCGCACGGGCGCTACGGTCAATCTGATCCCCTGCCTGCTCGGCGGCATTTTCAAATCGACAAACAACCAGGCCCCGATGATGGCGTTCGGCAATGTGAAGGGGAAGCTGGACTATGACCGGATAGAGATGCAGCGCTTCATCGCAAAGCATGGGCTGACCGCCTTCCGGATGAACCCCAATTTCCCGGTCAACACGGTGATTTTGCAGCGCGGCGCATTGGCGGCTGAGCGCGAGGGGAAGCTGGACGCCTATGTTGAGGCGGGCCTCAAGGCCATGTGGGAGGATGGGTTGAAGATGGACGATCCGGACGTGTTTGCGAGGGCGATGACCGATGCGGGCTTCGACGGCGCAGCCCTGCTGGACGCCACCCAGGACCCGGCCATCAAACAGAAGCTGATCGAAAACACCACCGCCGCAGTGGAGCGCGGCGCCTTTGGCATCCCGACTTTCTATGTCGGCGAGGAAATGTTCTTCGGCAAGGAACGCCTCAGCCAGGTCGAGGAAGAAGTAGCCAAACACGCGTGATCGCCGTTAGGGTTTCGCAGCGACATTGAGACAGGTGGGCGACGATATGGACGCAGGAAGTGAGCGCAAGACGCAGGTCTTTATGTCTTATTCGAGGCTGGACACACCGTTCGTGGAAGAACTCAAGATATCACTTGAGACCTATGGCTTCGAGGTGACCTACGACCAAGAGGACATCGCCGCCGGCGAGGCTTGGGAACCGCGTTTGCGCAACCTGATCAACCAGGCCGAAACAACCGTCTGCATTGTTTCGCGCAACTGGATTGCCTCAACCGAATGCGTCAAGGAGCTAGATATTGCGCTGGAACGCGGGCGACGTGTCCTCCCGGTGATCACTGAGCCGTTGCAGGCAGACCTGCCCCTTCCTGCCGGGCTTTCAGAGCGCCAATTCATATTTTTTCATGGCGAGAAATACTCCTACGCCCGTGCCGTTGCAGAGCTCATCAAGGCCCTTCGCGAAGACGTCGACTGGGTGCGCGAACAGACGCGACTGCTCAGCCTTGCGAGTGACTGGGCGAAAGCGGGCAAGAGCGATGCCATGCGTCTGCGCGGAGAAGCTTTGGAGGCCGCCAAGGCGTGGCAGGCCAGCGATGCGCCAAAGGGCGTCAAGATCCTGCCGCTCGTGGCCGAATTTATCGGCGCAAGTGAAGATGCCGAGCTGCTGGATCAGCGCAAACGCCTGCGCGGGCGGGTCTGGCAGGTGGGACTAGCGGCCTTGGCCATAATTGGTTTGGTCGGTACTGGAGCCGCACTGCTGTGGGGCGATTTGAGGCTTGAAGAGCAGAAGAACACAAACCTGGAGTTCGCACTGAACGCTCCAGCTTCCGCACAAGACTGCGGCGCTGTTTGCCCCTCCACGGGAAGCGCCACCACTGATCAGACGTCTGTGGATGCTGGCGGTGCTTCCACGGCCGGAGGAATCGTCAATACACCGCCGCGCCGCCAACCCGTCTCGGACGCGGCGCAGACCGCAGCAGACCAGTTGGTCCGCGATCTCAACTCCGATAATCGCGCCACGCGTCTTTCCACCGGCCAGGCAGTGGCCAATGAAGTCCGCGCCGAGGACAACCGCGCCATCCTGCGCGCCTTGATTGCGCAGCTCGATGAAAGCCGGCGCAGCGACCTCAGCGCCTCGGGCCTCTTTAACACGCTCTACATGCTGAATCTCTCAGAGGGCTGGGCTAATGCCGGCATTGACGATGAAATGCGCACCGTCATGTCAGAGCTCAAAGACTCAGGGCGCCTTGGCAACCAGACGCGCGACTGCGTCGAAAAAATGACTCAGCGCCTGAATGGTGCTGAAGGCATCTCGCGCACCTGCGGCGGCCGCTAAACTTCGATCCCGGCCTTTTGGGCAAGCTCAGCGAGGCTCACTTCCGGGCGGGGGCCGTAATGGCTGATGACCTCGGCGGCGGCGATGTGGCCGAGCTTGCCGCATGTGGCGAGGGGCAGGCCGCGGGCAACGCCGAACAGGAAGCCAGCGGCGTACTGATCGCCCGCCCCGGTCGTGTCGACGACCTTTTCCACGGGTTCTGCTGGCAGGTGGATCGGATCACCTTCGCCGACCACAACCGACCCGACCTCGCTGCGCGTAACCGCTGCCACCGCTGTGTCGGCCTGCAGCTGGGTCAGCGCTGCAGCGAAATCATCGGTCTCGTAAAGCGACAGCAGTTCGGCTTCATTGGCGAACACGATGTCCGCATGGCCGGAGATCAGGTGGCGGAAACTGTCCCGGTGCCGGTCGACGCAGAAATTGTCCGAAAGCGTGAGCGCCACCTTCCGCCCGGCGGCCTTGGCGACCTCGGATGCATGGACAAAGGCGGCCTTCGCGTCGTCGCGGTCAAACAAGTAGCCTTCGAGGTATAGAATGGCGCCGCCGCGGACCATGTCCGCATCCACGTCGGCTGGGGAGAACATCACCGAGGCGCCGAGGAAGGTGTTCATGCTGCGCGCGCCGTCGGGCGTGACGAAAATAATTGAGCGCGCCGTGGCGGGGCCGTTTTCCAGCGGCGCCGTGTTGAATTCGGCGCCAATGGCGCGGGTCTCGCGCGCAAACACTTCGCCCAGCCGGTCGCGCGCCACCTTGCCGATATAGCCAGCTTTCCCGCCGAAGCTGGCCACCCCGGCAATCGTGTTCGCGCCGGAGCCACCGGACAATTCCTCGCCGTCGGCAGCGCCGGTAAGGGTCTCTGCCCGGTCTTCCTCGATCAAGGTCATGCCGTTCTTGCGAATGTCCCATGTGTTGAGGAAGGCGTCTTCAACGGGCGCAATCACATCAACAATCGCATTGCCGAGGCCAACGACATCAAACTGGGGTTCACTCATGGACTGTCCTTTACGTGTGGCCAATTTAGGCCTTGGGGTGTCGCCTATCGCCGGGCCGCGCTAAGGGCAAGCTTTGCACCTCAGAAGAGACTCAGCCAGACCCATGCGCATTGCCTATCTCGCCTGCTCCATCACATTGCCCAGCTCCCCGGACAGGCGGAGCGACGCCCATGAGCATGACTGGATGATGGACGCCATGCGCCCAGCCTTTGCGGCCAGGGGAATGGAGATTGAAGATGTTGCCTGGGATGACCCGGGCGCAGACTGGTCAGCCTACGCCGCCATCATCATTGGCACGACCTGGGACTATTGGGACCGCGCCGACGAGTTCCTGGAAACTCTGGCATCGATGGAAGCCGCCACGCGCCTGTTTAATCCAGTAGAGCTCGTGCGCTGGAACAGCCGGAAGACCTATTTGAGGGACCTTGAGGCCAAGGGAGCGCGTCTCATTCCCACCCTGTGGATCGATGACATGACCGAAGAGGCCGCAAGGGCCGCTTTCGACCAGCTCGGCAGTGACGACCTCGTCTTCAAGCGCCAGGTCGGGGCGGGCGCGGACGGTCAGCACAGGCTGCGCCGCGGCGAGGCCATTCCCCACATGCCCCATCCGATGATGGTTCAACCCTTCATGGGCTCCATTCTCGACGAGGGGGAGATCAGTTTTGTGATGATTGGCGGGCAGCTGTCCCACGCGCTTTTGAAAACCGCCAAGCCGGGCGACTACCGCATTCAATCCCTCTATGGCGGCGCCGAAACAGAGATCACACCGAGCGCAGCCGACCTGGCAGCCGCCCAGCAGGTGCTCGCCGCTCTGGAAACGCCGCCGCTCTATGCCCGCGTGGATATGCTCCGCGCCGAAGATGGCGGCTTACTGTTGATGGAGCTGGAGCTGATCGAGCCCTACCTCTACCCGAAGCAAGGCCCAAATGTGGGCAAGCACTTGGCGGAAGCGCTCAAAGCGAGGCTTTAGACGTCCACAATCGCGCCCGATATCCAGTCGGCGCGGACTTTCGCGCGGTCCCTTATCGGGCGATCCTCTGCGCCAGGGTCACACACAAGCAGGCCCCCGCCCGCCGCGATATTGTCAGCGATTGCGGGCCACATCACCGCCGGGTCCTTCGCATTTCTCCACATGCCGGCGATCTTCGGGTCCATGCGGCGCGGCCCGCCAAACCGCTCAGGCCGGGCCTTGGCGCCATCCCAGATCTCAGAGTTAAAGAGGCCCGGACACAGGATGGTCGATGAAACCCCGTCGCGTGCCATTTCGTGGGAAAGTGCTTCTGCCATGGCGAACGTGCCGTGTTTGGAGAGCGCATAAAGCGGGAAATCGCCCGCGGGCGGGGTGAGCGCGGCGCTTGAGGCGGTGAACCCCACGTGGCGCGGGCCGTCCGCGTCTGTCATCAGGGGCACAAAGGCCTGGGCGGTCCAGGCGATGCCGAGGACGTTGACGCTGAAGGCCCACTCGATCTGGTGGGGTTTACCCGTCAACACCGGGCTACCGACGCCAACCCCGGCATTCGCCCAGAGGAGCGACAGCGGCGCTCCGCGGGACGACAGGGTTTCTGCGGCCTCAAGACACGCCGTCCGGTCGCTCACATCAAACGCCAACGGAAAGGCACCATTCCCGATGTCTTTCGCCACAGCTTCTGCCGCATCCGCGCGAATATCCTGGACACACACCACCATTCCAGCCCGGGCAAAGCCGCGCGCCAACATGGCGCCGATGCCATCTCCCGCGCCCGTGACCATGGCCAGCCGACCTTCAAATGCGCTCAGACTTGCCACGGTCATCTCTCCGAAACAGGGGGTCATCAGCATGCATATTCCGCTTGGAGCGGGGAATTGTCCATCGGCGAGACGGGGACCGAGCCCCTCTGTGCCTTCAAACCCACAACGGAGCCTGGAATGACCGTCCGGCCTGATTACGCGTTGCGCGGAGATGACCAAATGGTTAACCGGAGCCTGGTCTTGAGGTGAAAGCGGTATGAAATCGTGGATGAAAAAGGTCTTGTTTTTCGTCTCGAGCGTCGGGTTGGCGCCCTGTGCGGTCACTGCTGAAGACTTCTCCCTGATCGATAACTCAACCGTACTCGGCCAGAATTACGGCTTTGAAGACCAGTCCGGCACGCCTACAGGCGAGGTCGACCTTGTCGTCGAAACGGGCGTCTTCTTCAAAAACCTCGAGCTGATCGACCTGGGCGAACTCGATGGAGAAACATTCTTTGGTGCCATCCTCCCAATCCGCGCGCGCTATGCCGCCAGCGACACGGTCTCGGTCGAGCTCGGCGCCGTTCTGGGTCAGAATTTCGGCGATGATGACAGCATCGATGAGATCGAGCCGCTGATCCGGATCGTCGCAGAACCGTCAGACAATATGTTCATCATCGGCGGCACACTGGCCCAGACCCACTGGATTCATGACGCCCTGCTGGACGACACCGCGCGTTACCGGGACCTGACCGAACAAGGGTTCCAGTTCCGCGTCGACCGCACGGCCTGGAAGCAGGACACGTGGATCAACTGGCGCATTCGCGAAGGCGAAATCGACGCGGAAGAGTTCGAGATCGGCAATGCATCCCAATTGCGTTTGCTGGACGATCTGGTGCGACTGGACGCCCAGGTATTGTGGTCCCATGCGGGCGGCCAGATCAGCGAAAGCCGCCGCGTAGACGATAACTTCGTTGGCCGTGTTGGGGGATCAGTCGGCGTGGCCCAACCCGGCGGGCTCAGCTGGATCGACGATCTTCGCCTCGGCGTCCACGGCCTTGGCTCGTCCTTCTCGACCAAGGATACCAGCAGCGTGACCAGCGGCGGCTTTGAGGTGAAGGCCCAGGCAGACCTTGCCCCGAACGATGCCACACGCCTGCGCGTCCATGGCAGCTACTATAGCGGTGATGGCCTGATCGCAGAGCGCGGCGACCCGCTCTATGGTTTCGATGAATACGGCCAGGTGGGTGCCAGCGCGGTCTGGAGCCTTGGAGAGAGCGTCCAGATCGAAGCAGGCGGTGTTGCACAACAAGCCGGAGACGAACTCAATTGGAGCGCTCTGATCAGCCTATCCTGGGGCGCCACCTTCGACCTAGGCGGCATCCGGGCGCGCTAGATTTTCAGGCGAAGCCAGTCCTTGTGTTTGCGCGCTTCGAACGCCAAGGCCTCTTGGGGAACAGCTAAGTAACGCGCGGCCAACTCCCGCAAGGCAGCTTCTCGCACCTCAAGCGACTGCCCGTCCCGCCGGTTCACGCTCCTGGTCTCCGTTTTTCCGAACAAACCGCGCTTTTCCTTGACGAGGTCAAACCAGGCAGGCGCCATGAACCCCTGGAACGGGACGCTCCGCATCTCTGTGCGAAAGTCATAGCGATAGACGTCATCCCCGCCATAGGCGAGCGCGACCTTGCCGGACCAATCGATGTCGAAATGCCCGGTCGTTTCACTCGCCTTGAAGTGGAGATTATGGCCCGCAACGGCATCATGGCCGAGAATGTAGCAATGGAAGGCCTGGCTATCGAAGTCGATATACTCGGCATCAGGATCTACCGGATCGAGTTCGAAGCGGCGACCCGCAAGCCAATCGAGCGTGAACGGCTCAGAATCGCTCCCGAGACGCGGCCCGACATTCGTCTCGATGCGGCACGCATGGTAGTTGCCCCAGACGATGTAGGACTGCCAGCTGCTGCGGTCGATCCCCCGATCTATCTCTTCGCTTTCGCCATCATAGGCGGCATCGCGCTCGGCCTCGCCCATCTCTGAATCATAGTCCTGGGATCGGATGCAGAGATGGAGATGCAAGCCCGGCAGAGCCCAGGGGTGTCCTTCACCGGAGAGGATCCCCCAAAGCTCCATTTCTTTCAGCGCATGGCCGTCTGGCCATGGATTTCCCGGAAACCAGATGCGGCCGGAAGGCGCTGGCACGGCGCTTAGTTCCGCGCCTTGTCAACAAGTTGGTTGGACTTTGCCCAATGCATCTTCGCGCGCAGTTCAGCGCCGACTTCCTCGACGAGGTGGTCATTCATCTTGCCGCGCATAGCGTGGAAGCCCGGCGCACCGGCCTGGTTTTCGAGCACCCAGTTGCGCGCGAAGGTGCCGTTCTGGATGTCCTCGAGAACGCCCTTCATGGCGGCGCGGGTCTCATCCGTGACGACGCGAGGACCAGAGACGTACTCGCCATACTCAGCGGTGTTGGAGATGGAGTAGTTCATGTTCGCGATGCCGCCCTCATAGATGAGGTCGACGATCAGCTTCACTTCGTGCAGGCACTCAAAATACGCCATTTCAGGCGCATAGCCCGCCTCCACAAGCGTATCGAAACCGGCCTTGATCAACTCGACCACCCCGCCGCAGAGCACGGCCTGCTCGCCGAACAGGTCCGTCTCGGTCTCTTCCTTGAAGGTTGTCTCGATCACGCCAACCCGGGTGTTGCCGATGGCCTTGGAATAGGAGAGCGCGACGTCTTTCGCGCTGCCCGTGGCATCCTGGTGAATCGCGACGAGACCCGGCAAACCGAAGCCTTTCTGGTATTGATCCCGCAACGTGTGGCCAGGGCCTTTTGGCGCCGACAAAGACACATCCACATCGGCAGACGGGCGGATGAGGTTGTAATGAACGTTGAATCCGTGGCCGAACATGATGTGCTGGCCGGCGCGCACATGTGGCTCAATCTCGTTGGCCCAGAGCACGGACTGTTTCTCATCGGGCACAAGGATCATCACCACGTCTGCCCATTGGGCCGCCTCGGACGGAGACACCAAGTCCAATCCTTCGGCTTCTGCCTTCGGTTTTGACGCGGAGGTGGGCTGCAAGCCAACCTTGAGCTGTTCAACGCCGCTTTCGCGCAGGTTGAGCACATGGGCATGCCCCTGGGAGCCGTAGCCGATGACAGCGACCTTCTTGCCCTGGATCAGGGAGAGGTCTGCATCGTTTTCATAGTAGACGTTCATTGGGCGGGTACTCCTTGGGTCAAACCGTCATGGGGGTCGGCGGAAGTGCCGGTAAGCGGTCGCGGCGGCATGAGATCCATGCGCGCGAAAATATCGTGTTGGGGCTCAGAGAGTCCGGTAAAGCTCAAGGTTCGGTCGGTGCTGGCAAGGTGGGCCTTGAGCAGTGCGAAGGCGCCGAGCAAGCTGGTATCCAGTGTGCCGAGCTCGGAAGCATCGACCCTGACATCGCCGGGTGCAGACGCAGCGCGCTGCAGCGCCAGGCGCAACGGTGCAAGCTGGTCCGCCACGCCATCGCCTTTCAAGGTGATCTCGAACCCTGTCGGCGCCTTCGCGCCTTCAGCCGAAAACGTGCCGGCAGATGTCAGGTGAAGAAAGTCGCGCTGTGTCACCCAAAGCCGGTTGGGCACGAGGCCTGTGAACCGGAAGCCATCGGCCAGGTAACGACGCCAAAGGGCCGGTTCGGCATAAATGCGCCAGGCCCACTCCAGGCCGCTGCGCTGCATCCAGGTCGGCGCCCGCTCAATCGTATCCGCCACGAAATCCACCACCGCGCCGAGATGGGCGATCACCGGCGCATCGATCCGCCCCCGATAGCGGGAGATCCAGTCTTGCCCCTTGGCCGCTCCAAGGCTCACCACGATAAAATCCGGACGGGCGCGATTGATCGTTTCAAAGATGACCGGCGCAGCCATGTCCTCAACGGGACCGTACCCCGGATTGAGCGCCCCACAGCCAATCAGGCCCCCATCCTCGCGGTTCAGCTTTGCCATGGCATCATCTGCTGCCCCGGCCCGCCCGCCAAAGAAAAACACGCGGATCGGCTTCAGCCCGGGCACCTTGCGGCGCAGCCGGTCAAACAAATCTGATCCGGCGACCCGTTCCGGGATCGGCGCACCCAGCTGGCGCGCCAGCCACACCACGGGCGTACCGTCCGCCAGGCTCAGATCAGCTTCTTGCATCTGGGTCATCGCTCTCGGCTCGCGCAAGGCGCGCATGACCCAGTTCAGATTTGGCGTCACGATGGACAGTTTCTCACGCGTCTCCACCGCGCGGCGCACCTTCGCCTCGGCATCATCCAGCGTCACCGCATCGAGCGGCACCCCAAAGACCGACCAGACGTTTCGCTGGAAAGGACTGGCGTGAGAAGCGCTCATCCCGCCTCCTTGCCCCTGCGGATGGAGAGCACGCCCGTGCGAGAAACCTCGACCAGGCCGAGGGGGACCATCAGTTCGAGGAATTGGTCGATCTTGTCGCTGGTTCCCGTGATCTCGAAAACGAAGCTCTCAGATGTCGTGTCGATGACATTGGCGCGGAAAATCTCGGCCATGCGGATGGCCTCGACCCGGTCTGCGCCGGTTCCGGCGACCTTCACCAGCGCCAGCTCGCGCTCCACGCCGCGCTTGGATTTGGTGATGTCGACCACCTTGTCCACGGGCACCAGGCGGAGCAACTGGGACTCGATCTGCTCCAACGTGTGAGCTGACCCGCTTGTGACAATGGTGATGCGCGAGCGCCGCCGGGAGCGATCGACTTCCGCAACCGTAAGGCTTTCAATGTTGTAGCCGCGCGCGGAAAACAGCCCCACAACGCGGGCCAGAACACCCGGCTCATTGTCCACCATCACCGCCAGGGTGCGCTTCTCCAGCGCCTCGTCATCATGGGTCATGTCATAGGCCGAAGCCGGGGCGGGTGACGTAGGGTCGGTCATGGGGCTGCGCCCTTTTTGGCGTCGTGGAAACGTTGCTTGCGTTGCTCAGCGGGAATGCGGTCCAGGATGCCCTGGTCATTGTATTGCAGCAGCAAACCGGGACGGCGAATTTCCAGATCCAGCGCCAGCTCTGCGGCGCGGGTCATGGCGCGATCTCTTGCGATCCCTCCACGGTGGTCCTGACGATCTGCTGCCTGCTCACGCCGTATGGGATCAACAAAATCCTGCAATTCACTGACAAACAGACGCCGGCAATTGAACAAGAAGTCTGAGAGCTCTTTGGCGTGGCCTGCCGCCCCAAATTCGAGCGCTTCAAGCTCGTAATGAGCAAGGATCAGAGGGAAAAGTATGGCGGGGCGAGCCCCTTGATATGCAGTATCTTTCTCCGGCTGGGGGTCGGTCGGGTCATAATTCAGAAAAAACAGTCTGCCACGGTCGGCCAGACCGGAAAGCTGCGCGGAAAGGTCAGCCTTGGTGATTTCAAAGTCACTTTGTGACGCGTGGATACGCGGCGACATCACCAGGCCGCGCGCCTTTGCCAGAGCAGTGATGGCTTCATGGCCCCAGTCAAGACAGGCCCGATCCACTTCCATGCTGAGCGCGGCTTTCTGGACCTTCTGCGCTGCAGAATTCGCGCGTGCGGCCCAAAAGAAGCTGAATAAGGATACCCCGACCGCAACAAGGGCAGCGAGGCCTTCGAGGTTCGTCAATATCCAGTTTTCCGTGCCTGTTTCTGGCATGCCACAACCTCTGCCCCGCCGTAATCCACGACGCTTTTCGCACGGCGCAAGGCCGCGCGGCAACACCCATTCGGGCGGGCCGACGCACGCAGGGAAAATCATGGCTTTTCGACCTTTAGCGACGACCTAGCGCTGGCTCGCAACAACTCGCAGGGCGGGCCGACCCGCCCCCTGGGGCGCCTGAAAAGTGCCAAGGTCACGGACATAGG
Organism: Pseudomonadota bacterium; assembly: GCA_039818165.1. GTDB lineage: Bacteria > Pseudomonadota > Alphaproteobacteria > Caulobacterales > Hyphomonadaceae > UBA5336. The sequence continues at coordinate 19,412 of JBCBUL010000024.1, forward strand.
CCAGTCCGGGTGCGGCGGTCGGAATGCGTTCTGGGGGAGGCCCCCCCATCGTCAATCCGGCTCCGGGACGGGGCTTTTCGGTCGTTTTCACAAGTCTCAACATCACTATACCAGCCTTTTTCCGTCTTCGCCGATTTCATCGCCCTGGATCTCGCCCAGGATCATTTCATTGTGCGCCGCCCCCGAGGGGATCATTGGCAAGCAATTCTCGTCTTTCGTAACGCGGCAATCGAAGATGACCGGGCCATCATGGTCGATCATTTCGGTTATTTTTGCGTCAAGCTCGCTGGGGTCATCGCAGGCGATGCCCTTGGCGCCATAGGCTTCGGCCAGCTTCACAAAGTCAGGAAGGGCCTCGGAATAGGAGTGGCTGTAGCGCTCGCCATGGAGCAATTCCTGCCACTGGCGCACCATGCCCATCCACTCATTGTTCAGGATGAACACTTTGATCGGCAGCTTGTGCTGCACCGCCGTGGAAACCTCCTGCATCACCATCTGTACACTCGCCTCACCGGCAATATCGATGACCAGAGCATCTGGATGGGCGGCCTGGATACCGACCGCGGCAGGCAGGCCATAACCCATGGTGCCCAGTCCGCCAGACGTCATCCAGCGATTGGGTTCCTCGAAATGATAGTGCTGGGCCGCCCACATCTGGTGCTGGCCGACTTCAGTCGAGATGTAGGTTTCGCGATCCTTGGTGAGTTCATAGAGCCGCTCGACGGCATATTGCGGTTTGATCGCCTCGGCACTGTCTCCGTAGGCAAAACAATTCCGGGCCTTCCAGGTCTCGATTTCCTTTTTCCAGGGCGCCAGATCTGGTCGCTTCGCACGGTATTTCTTCCACGCCTTCAGCATGGCCTCCAGCGCCTCAGCACAGTCTGAAACCACCGGCACATCCACGCGGATCACCTTGTTGATCGAGCTGGGGTCGATATCGATGTGGACCTTCTTGGATCCAGGCGAGAACGCATCGATCCGACCTGTTACCCGGTCATCGAAACGTGCACCGACACAGATCATCAAGTCGCAATCATGCATGGCGTTGTTGGCTTGATACGAGCCATGCATGCCCAACATGCCGAGCCAGTCTGGATGGCTTGCCGGGAACGCGCCCAGCCCCATCAGTGTTGACGTCACCGGGAAGCCCGTCGCCTCCTGAAGATCGCGCAGCAATTCAGAAGCGCGCGGGCCGGAATTGATCACGCCACCCCCGGTGTAGAACACGGGCCGTTTTGCCTTCACCATCAATTCAATGGCTTGGGCGATCCGCTCATCCTTTGGCTGCGTGCGCGGGCGATAGGTGCGGCGGTTCACATCATCCTTATCGACCCAGATGCCGGACGCGAATTGCAGGTCCTTGGGAATGTCGACCACGACAGGGCCCGGCCGGCCGCTGGTCGCTACCAGAAAGGCCTCGTGCAGAATGCGCGCAAGATCGTTCACGTCGGTGACGAGATAATTGTGCTTTGCGCAGCAGCGGGTGATCCCCACCGTATCGCACTCCTGGAAGGCATCCGTCCCGATCAGATGTGTGGGCACCTGGCCGGTGATCACCACCATGGGGATGGAGTCCATCATGGCGTCGGCGATCGGCGTAACCATGTTTGTTGCACCGGGACCGGACGTCACCAGCGCCACGCCGCACTTGCCCGTGGAGCGGGCATAGCCTTCCGCAGCATGGCCAGCACCTTGTTCATGGCGCACAAGGATGTGGCGGATGGATGGCTCGGAGAACAACGCGTCATAGATCGGCAAAACGGCCCCGCCCGGATAACCGAACATCGTATCGACGCCGTGGGCCTTGAGGACTTCAATGACAAGCTCTGCACCGGTCATGGTCTTCTGGGCCTGTGTGGCGGGTCGGTCTTCGGTCTTGGGCTTCATGGGTCTCTAGGGGCTTTGATGGGGTGTCTTGGCGGGTAAAGAAAAAGGGCCCCCGTCGGAGACCCTCAAGATACTGCGTCCATGACGGGCTGTGGGGTCAGCCGGTCATGGACGCCTAATAACAAGTACAAGTGTTTTCGTGCGCATTGCGGACGTGTCCTCTCCAGTTGTTTTGAGAATAAACTTGCCGAACGCGCAGGTCAACCGCACGTTTCAGGGAAAATAATCCTGCAATTTCACCCAAAAGCGCAACAACCAGCCACGAATGCTGCACCGCACGAAATGAGATCAGATTCCGCGCTGGACTTCCTTGTAGAGGGCCAGCACCACGCGGCGACGCTCTGCCAGGTCGAGGCTGGGAATTCGGGGCCAGAAGGGAAACTGTCGTCCAATCCAGGTGAACTGGCGTTTGGCGTATCGGCGCGTATCCCGCTGGGCGTGTTCTGCGGCCGCTTCCGCACTCATTTCCCCGCGTACAAAGGCCGCCAGCCAGGGCATCCCGTGGGCTTTCATCGCGGGAAGGTCCGCGGGCAAGTCCCGGGCGACAAGGGCCTTTGCCTCGTCCATGGCGCCCTTCATCATCATGCCCTGAAATCGCCGGTCAATGCGCTGATAAAGCCTGGGACGGTTGGGAGTCAGCGCCACGCCGAGCCATTCGTCCTTGCCCAGGACAGGCGGCGTGCGCGCACCCTGGAAAGCGCTCATCGGTTTTCCGGTCGCCAGCCAGACCTCGTAGGCCCGCGAAAGCCGCTGGCGGTCGCTGCCCTTGATACGCTCAGCGCTTTCGGGGTCGACCGCTTCCAGCCGCTGGCGAAGGGCGCCCGCGCCCTCATCCTGCAAAAGCGATCGTACATCGGCGCGAATATCTTCCGGGACCGGCGGAATATCGCTCAGCCCCTCGATCAGGGCGAGAAAGTACAGCCCGGTTCCGCCAACCAGAACAGGAACTTTCCCCCGGCGCACAATATCCGCAACGACACGCTCAACATCGCCAAGCCACTGGCCGGTATTGTAACGTGTGGCCGCGTCCACATGACCGAACAAGTGGTGGGGCGCGGCATCAAGCTCGTCCTGGGTCGGACGCGCTGTCAGCACATTCAGGTCGCGGTAGACCTGCATGGAATCCGCATTGACCACTTCGCCATCAAGCGCCTCTGCCAGGGCGACGGCCAATTTGGTCTTGCCGCTTGCGGTGGGACCGTGAATGAGGATTGCAGGAGTCATTCCCACTGATTAGGCGCTCACAGCCAAGGTGGAAAGAAGAGGTATCGCCGTGTCGCAGCAAAATCGGGCGCCAGAGCCCCACACCGCGGTCCTTGTCGCTGCAGAGGCGAGCACCGCCTTGCAGAATGAATTTGCACAATTCCTCTCAAATGAAACGGGCGGCGACATTCAACCCACGCATTTGTGTCCGCATGGGGACGATTTTGCCATCGAGGCCGCGCTTCCTGCCGTGTCGGAAGATCAGGCCCGGGCCCTCCAGAAATCTCTGGAAAAAACAGTTGGCACCCGGAGTGATGTCGCTGTGTTGCCGACCAAGGGGCGACGCAGGAAGCTGCTGGTGAGCGATATGGACTCGACCATCATTGAAGTGGAGTGCCTCGACGAACTGGCAGACTTCGCTGGCAAGAAGGCCGAGGTTTCCGCCATCACCGAGCGCGCCATGGCCGGGGAGCTGAATTTCGAAGCCGCCCTGACAGAACGCGTCGCCATGCTGGCCGGCCTGCCTCTCAGCGAGCTTCAGGCCTGTTTCGACCAACGGATTACCGTCACGCCGGGCGCAGATGCGTTGATCAGCACTTCCAACACCGCTGAAGTGCGTACTGTGCTGGTGTCCGGCGGTTTCACATTCTTCACCGGGCGGGTCGCCGACCAGCTCGGCTTCGATGACCATCGTGGCAATACGCTGGTCGACGATGGCGCCGCACTGACCGGAGACGTGGGCCTGCCGATCCTCGGCCGCGAAGCCAAACTGACAGCCCTGAGCGAGGAAGCGGGCGCCTTGGGCATCTCTCTGGAAGACACCATCACCCTCGGCGACGGCGCCAATGACCTCGCCATGATCAAAGCCTCCGGCCTCGGCATTGCCTTTCGCGCAAAGCCCATCGTCGCCGCCGAGGCCCGTTGCGCGATCAATCATACCAGCTTGCGCACGGCACTCTACTACCAGGGCTACACCGGCGAGGACATCGCTGCGGCCACAGGCTGACAATCTCGCCCATGGGCGCTATGAAGCGTGCCCAGCAAAAAGCACCCCGCCCCATGAAATTCCTCGACCAGTGCAAGATCTTCATCGCGTCCGGAACCGGTGGCAAAGGCGCTGTCAGCTTCCGGCGCGAAGCCTATGTGGAGTTCGGCGGCCCTGATGGCGGGGATGGTGGCAAGGGTGGAGATGTCTGGGCCGTGGCCGTGGACAATCTCAACACGCTGATCGACTACCGTTACAAGCAGCACTTCCGGGCCGAGCGCGGCGTGGGCGGCATGGGCAAACAGCGCACCGGGCGCGGCGGCAAGGATGTCGAACTGGAACTTCCAGTCGGCACCCAGATCTTCGAAGACGACCGTGAAACCATGATTGCGGACCTCACCGAGCCGGGCCAGCGCGTTCTGCTGGCCGAGGGCGGCAATGGCGGCTGGGGCAATATGCGTTTCAAGACGTCGACCAATCGCGCCCCGCGCCACGCCAATCCAGGCGAACCGGGCGAAGAACGCTGGATCTGGCTGCGCCTGAAGCTGATTGCCGACGCCGGGCTGGTGGGCCTGCCCAATGCCGGCAAGTCGACCTTTCTCAGCGTTGTGACGGCCGCCAAGCCGAAGATCGCCGATTATCCCTTCACCACCCTCAACCCGGGCCTCGGCGTGGTCGATCTCGGCCCCGGCCAGCGCTTCGTGATGGCGGACATTCCGGGCCTGATCGAAGGTGCCGCCGATGGCGCCGGCCTCGGCACGCGGTTCCTAGGCCATATCGAGCGCTGCAAAGTGCTGCTCCATCTCATCGACGGCACACAGGATGATGTGGCCGGCGCCTATCGGACGATCCGCGAGGAACTCACCTCCTATGGCGCGGACCTGTCGGGCAAACCCGAAGTGCTCGCCCTGAACAAGGCAGATGCGCTGGGCCCGGAACTGGCAGCTGAACAGGCTGCCAAGCTGGAAGCCGAAGCAGGCGTGAAGCCCCTGATCATCTCCGGCGTGTCCGGCGACGGCGTAAAAACGGCTTTGCGACAGGTCGCACGTCACCTCGATATCCTTCTGGAAGAAGAGGAAGACGGCGGCGCAGACCCCGAATGGAGCCCGGTGTGAGCCAGGCCCTGCACGGCGCGAAACGGATCGTCATAAAGGTTGGCTCGGCCCTGATCAGCCGCGATGGCGCCCCTCGGACCCGGTGGATCGAAAGCCTGGCGGCCGACATCGCCGCGCTCTGCGAGGCGGGCAAAGACGTCCTTTTGGTCAGCTCCGGCGCGATTGCCCTGGGCCGGTCCACACTCGGCCCGGACAGGCCGCGCAAGCTGGAAGAGAAGCAAGCCGCTGCGGCCTTCGGTCAGCCGCGATTGATCCAGGCCCTCGAGGCCGCATTTGCGCCCCACAGTTTGCCCGTGGCCCAGTCCCTTATAACGCTCGACGATACCGAAACGCGTCGACGGTGGTTGAATGCGCGCGCCACACTCGAAACCATCCTGACGGCGGGTGGACTGCCCGTGATCAATGAGAATGACACGGTGGCCACGGACGAAATTCGCTATGGCGACAATGATCGCCTGGCAGCGCGCGTGGCCCAGATGATGAAAGCCGATGTGCTCGTCCTGCTGTCCGATGTGGACGGGCTTTACACGGCAGATCCCCGCACACATCCCTCCGCAAGACACCTGCCCCACATCGAGGACCTGACCGCCGACCATGAAGCCATGGCAGGCGCGGCCAATGCCGAGGCCGATGTCGGCTCGGGAGGGATGGCCACGAAACTGGCGGCAGCGAAGATCGCCATTGTTGCGGGATGCGCCACGATCATCGCCGATGGGCGCGGCGACCACCCTCTTGCAGCCCTGCAAGCCGGTGCGCGCCATACGCTGATTTCCAGCCGGCTCACCCCGGCAGCCGCGCGCGTGCAATGGCTCGCCAGCAATCTGAAACCGGAAGGGCAGATCACCGTCGACAGCGGCGCAGCCAAAGCCATACGAGAGGGCGCAAGCCTTCTGCCGGTGGGCGTGACAGGGATATTTGGCAGTTTCGAGCGCGGGGCCGCAGTCGAGATTGCACATCCCCAGGGCTCTGTTATCGCCAAAGGCGTTACGGCGTATTCGGCGCGCGATATTCTCGCCATCAAAGGGCTGCAAAGCGATGCCGTGCGCGAAACACTCGGCTATCGCGGCCGCCCTGCCGTTGTTCACCGGGACGACATTGTCCTCGCGGGGCCCCATGATCGTTGATCTGCCGGACCTTGCTGCCACGCAAATGCTCTCTCAGCGCCTCGCGCCGTACTTGAAAGCCGGTCACGTCATCGCGCTCAAGGGCGACCTCGGCGCAGGCAAGACCACATTCAGCCGGGCGCTTGTCTCGGTGCTGCTCGGTGCGCCAACCGAAGTTCCCAGCCCCACTTTTACGCTGGTTCAGACCTATGAAGGCCCCAATTTCCCGATCTACCATTTCGATCTTTATCGCCTCGAGGACCCGGCAGAACTTGACGAATTGGGATGGGACGACACGCTGGACGGCCTCAGCCTGATCGAGTGGCCCGGCAAGGCCGGCGCGCGGCTGCCGATCTGGCGGATGACGATTTCCATCGAAATTGTTGGGGAAGGCCGCCGGGCGGTGCTGGAATGGTCTGGCGAAGACTGGCAGGACGTTGCCCATGCCCTTGCAGACTGACTCGCGTGATGCAGATATTTCAGCTTTCCTCGCACGGGAAGGCTGGGGGAGTGCTGCGCACCATCCGCTGGGCCAGGACGCTTCAACGCGGCGCTATATTCGTCTCGTCAGAGACGATGGCAGCACGGCGATGCTGATGGATGCGCCCGGTGTTGAAGACCCGACCTGCCCCCCGGACGCAGATGATCAAACCCGCCAATCGCTCGGCTGGAATGCGTCGACCCGTCTGGCGGCTTCGCGCGTGGACGCCTTTGTCGCCATCGCCGAAGAACTGCGCCGAAAGGGGTTGTCCGCCCCGGCCATTCTCGCCGCTGATGCCGATGCAGGCCTCGCCCTGATCGAGGATTTCGGAACAGGCCGCGAGTTTGCCCGGCTGGTGGAGCGCGGCGCGGCAGATGAAGTCGAGCTATACGCGGCCGCGGGGGATTTGCTCGGCCAGCTTCACCAGACGCCCGCACCAAGCGCCGCCTCGGGACACGGCCACACCTGGCCGATTCTTGATTTTGATGCCCTCGCTCTGCGCACAAACGCAAACCTATTCGCCGAATGGTATCCCCAATTCGACGATCAGCTGCGTTGGGATGAGGCAACTGAGGCGCGATGGATCGGCGAGCGGGACAAGCTGATCGACCGGGCGCAGTCCTTTGAGCGCGTTTTTACCCTGCGCGACTACCACGCCGAAAACCTGCTTTGGTTGCCGGACAGGTCCGGCCCCGCCAGGATCGGCTTGCTGGACTTCCAGGATGCGGTGCGAGGCTGGGCGGGCTGGGATATGGCGATGCTGACCCAGGATGCGCGCCGCGAGGTGTCACCTGCGGCCCGGGACGCCGCCATTACGGCCTATCTCGCCCATGCGCCGACGGCAGGTGATACGCTGCACGAGCAATTGGCGGTGATCGGCACGCTGAACGCCCTACGGATATCCGGCCTCTTTGCGCGCCTGATTTTCCGGGACAAGAAACCCCGCTACCACGATTTCCTGCCCCGGCAACTCGACATCCTCGCCCGTAATCTGCGCCAGCCAGGCATGGCCGGAATGGCGGACTTCATGGGTGAGATCGCCCCCCATATTCTGGAGCGCGCACGATGACCCAATTGCCCCACACTGCGTTCCTGCTGGCCGCCGGCCTCGGCACGCGGATGCGCCCGCTGACCCTGGACAAGCCAAAGCCCATGGTGCCCGTCTCCGGTCGCCCCATGATCGATCATTTTCTCGATGCCGTGGTCGATGCCGGTGTTCAGCGCGCCGTGGTGAATGTGCATTGGTGCGCTGACTTGCTGGAAACGCACCTTGCCAACCGAACAGACATCGAAATCGTCATTTCAGATGAGCGCGAAGAGCTGTTGGAGACCGGTGGCGGCATCGCAAAGGCGCGTGATCTGCTCGGCGATGATCCGATTTTCGTGATCAACACAGACGCCATGTGGGCGCCCTGCGACGGCCAGCCCCTGTGCGATCTGGCGGCGAACTATGAACGCAGCAAAATGGACGAGCTCTTGCTGCTGGCCGATCTCGGGCGTTGCATCGGGTTTCGCAGCGCGGGCGACTTCTTCCGCGAAGACGGCGGCACCTTGAAACGGCGTGGGGACGCTGGCAGCGCGCCCTGGGCCTTTGCCGGTACACGCATCATGGATCCGAAGGCTTTCGATGGCCTGCCAGTGGAGAAGTTTTCCGCCAATCGTGTCTGGGAGCCGATGCTCGCCGCAGGTCGCCTCCACGGCCTGCCGCTCGACAGGTTCTGGCTGCACATTGGTGATCCCCAGGCCCTCGAAGATGCCAATATGTGGATGCGGTGCCACGGCCATTGAGCGATAAAGGCCTCTTCGCGCCGGGTGCGCCACGGCTTTGGACGGTGCCGGCAGGCACACCTTTCCTGGACGCGCTGGCGAGCGCCCTCTCCGATGCCGTGAACCTGCCCGAGCGCCCCGATGCGCTGGCCGATGGCGTCATTTATGTTCCTAACCGGCGTTCAGCCCGGGCCCTCGCGCTGGCCCTCCATTCGGCTGCAGGGGACGGCGGCGCGGTCCTGATGCCGCAGATCCGGGCGCTCGGCGATCTTGAAACCGATGACGCCCCTCCCGGCGTCGATAGCGCCTTTGCAGACCTCGGCCCGGCCCTATCCAGCGCCCGGCGTGACGGGGCACTGATGAGCCTCGTCATGGCATGGTTCCGGTCGGCCCGGGACATCAATTTGCCACCCCATGCGGCATTGTCCTCCGCCCGGGAACTGGCAAGCTTGCTCGATGCTGCGGCCATAGCGGGCGATGTTGATTGGTCACGCCTGCCGGAGCTGGTGGAAAATGCGGACCTCGCCTCCCATTGGGATCAATCGGTCCAGTTCCTGTCCATCATCACTGAGGCCTGGCCGGACTGGCTGGCGGAACAAGGCGCTATGGACCCGCTGGTCCGGCGCCTCGCCGCAGCGCGCATGATTGCCCAGACCTGGCGCGCAGCCCCGCCCAAAGCCCCGGTGGTGATCGCAGGCTCAACCGGGGCCACGCCCGCCAGCCGGATCCTCATGGACGCGGCCCTGGCCTTGCCCCAGGGCGCGGTGATCCTGCCCGGCGTGGACGGCTCCCTATCCGAAGATGACGCCGCAGCGATATCTGATGAGCCAAGCCACCCCCAGCATGCCCTTGTCCGCACGCTCCGTGAGTTCGGCACCTCTGCGTCCGCCGTGCCATGTCTGCCGGGCGTTGGGGTATCCGATTGGGAAGACCGCCGCGCGCTCATCCATGAGAGCCTGTCGCCCGCCGCACTTACAGGTGATTGGCGTGATCGCCTGGGCATACTGGCCGGGGCGCGCGTGCCTTCCGACTTCACACAAGATGCGCTGCGCGGGCTGGACGTGATTGCCTGCCGGGACGAGACAGAAGAAGCACTAGCGGCAGCGTGCCTGATGCGCTCGGTGCTCGAAACACCGGGCCAGACTGCTGCCCTCGTAAGCCCCGATGCGGCCCTGTCGCGCCGGGTCAGCGCATTGCTGAAGCGCTGGGGACTGGACGTTTCGCCATCGGAAGGCACCCCTCTTTTGCGCACCGCTGCCGGGGCCAGTTTTGACGCCCTCCTGGCCTGGTGGTGCGACCCCGCCGATCCGGTTTTGATGGCAGCCTTGCTCCGCGCTCCGCACGGGCAAAGCTGGCAAGGCGCGGACCCCTTCGAACGCTGGGTGCTGCGCGGCGTGGTCTGGTGGGACAGCCTCTCCGACCTGGCTGAGAACGTCCGCCGACGCCTCAGTGATGAACGATTGCGCGAGCGGCCCGGCGGCAGCACGCTGGACATTATTGAGGCGGTCGCCCACCAGCTTGCGGACCTGGAGCAAGCGCTCAAAGCGGGTGACGCGCTGGACCCCGCCGCATTCCGTTCGCGCCTCCGAACAGCACTGCCGAGCATCTTCGATCTGGAAACCCTTTGGCGCGGTGCAGACGGCGCTGCCCTGGCACAATTGATCGACCAGCTTGACTTGTTGGCCGAACCAATCGGCGCCCTTCCACCCCGAGACTGGCTGGCCCTCGTGCGTACGCTCGCCAGCGAAGCAAAGGTCGCATCCAGCGTACCGGACCACCCGCGCCTCTCAATCTGGGGACCGTTGGAAGCACGCCTCCAGACCGCCGATCACCTGATCCTTGCGGGCTTGAACGAAAATATCTGGCCGCGCCAACCGGGCGCTGACACCTTCCTGCCGCGCAAGCTGCGTCTCAAGCTTGGCCTGGAAGACCCGGAAACCCTGATGGGTCTTGCCGCCCATGATTTCGCCGGTCTCGCCTGCGCGCCCCGGGTCACACTGATGTACTCAGAGCGCCGGGAAGACGCTCCTGCCGTCGCCTCCCGCTGGGTCTGGCGGCTCCAGACACTCGTACGCGGCGCGCTGGGAGACGAAGCCGCAGCAGCGCTCGCCCCCGATCCAGATCAGGACCCGCGCGATTGGGCCAGCGCCTTGAAGGTGCCGCTTGCGGAACAACCGCCTGACCATGCAGTGCCCAGGCCGACGCCACCCGTGGCCGCTCGCCCCGCGCGCCTGTCGGTGACGCGGATCGACACGCTGCAGCGCGACCCCTACGCGATTTACGCAGAAAGCGTCTTGCGGCTCTCGCCTCTGGCGCCCCTGGGCAAACCTATTGACGCGCGCGAAACCGGCACGGCGGTCCACCGCGCCCTGGAACTTTTCGACACAAAGCCAGGTATCGGCACGGACGGTCTTTTGGACCTGCTGGAAACCGAATTGCGTTGGCATGGCGAGGCCCGCGAGAGTTTGGCCGGGCGGCGGGCAATCCTTCGGAACATGGCAGCCTGGTATGTGGACTGGCACGCGACGCGTCAGGCGGGCTTGGAAGGCGAGCCGCACCTGGAAGTCAAAGGCTCTTACACTTTCCCCCCGCCCGGCTTGCCGGATTTCACCCTCAGCGCCGTGGCTGACCGGATCGAACGCCGAATTGGCGGGGATCTCGCCGTGCTTGACTTCAAAACCGGCAATCCCCCCTCAGACAAGGAAATCGCCGCCGGCCTCTCCCAGCAGATGCCGCTGCAAGCCCTGATCGCCAGTTCTGGTGGTTTTGAAGGGGTGGCCGTCGCCAGTGTCGGCGAACTCACCTATGTCGCCGTGAAGGCCAAGCCCGATGTGCGCGTCATCGGCACAGGCCGGAATTTGAGCGCCTCTCCGCAGGACCTCGCCGAAGAGGCGCGCGAGGGACTTGCCAAGCTGATCGGCGCCTATGGCGACCCAAACCGCGCCTACCTTTCCGCCCCGCGCGCGCAATTCGTGAAGTATGAGGGCGACTATGGCCGCCTCGCCCGGCGCGCAGAATGGACCAGCGAGATCGGCGATGACTGAGCCTGTCTTTTCCCCTGACACCGATGCCTATGCGGCGGCAGGAAACGCACAGGCAATCGCAGCCGATCCGGTTCAGTCCGCCTGGGTGGCGGCCAATGCCGGCTCTGGAAAAACCAAGGTGCTGATCGACCGGGTCGCCCGCCTTCTGCTGCGCGATGCCCCGCCGGATTCGATCCTGTGCATCACGTACACGCGGGCTGCGGCGAATGAGATGATTTCGCGCCTGTTCAAACGGTTGGGCGATTGGTCGGTGATGGAGGGCGCAGAGCTTGCCCAGCGCCTGGGCGCGCTGGAGGGGCGTGATCCCGGCAGCTATGATGACGCGGCGATCAAGAAAGCCCGCGCCCTGTTTGCCAAGGCCCTTGAGACGCCGGGTGGCCTGCGCATTGAGACGATCCACGCGTTCAGCGCCCGCCTCCTGCGCCGGTTCCCACTGGAAGCCGGGATTGTGCCAGGCTTCCGGGAAATTGAGGAAGCCGATGCCGAAGCAATGTGGCAGTCGGCAGCCCGCAATGCTGTACTCGATCTGGCCGAACGCCACCCTGACATCCTTGACGCCATTGCACTTGAAGGCGGCGGGCTGGGCATTGACGCGGCATTGGGACTGGCGAAATCAGCGCGAGATGCCCTGCTGCGTCACGGCGATGATCCGGGCGTCGCCCTGCGAGATGCGCTTGGCGCCCCGGATGCCAGCGTTGCAGATCTGCTGAAAGCTGCGGTGGATACGCGGTTGCCGGCAGACGACTATCGCGGCGCCATCGAGGTGCTCCAGACGGGTTCGAAGAAGGAACAAGGCCTGGCTGCAACGTTGGAAGATGCCCTGAACGCAGACGACCTGGCAGAGCGTTTCGCCCGGCTGCGCGGACTCTGGCGCGACTCCAAAGGCGGGCATCGCAAATCCAACATTTTCACGAAGAAAGCCCCGCCAGAAATCGCCGACCTGTTTTCGATCACTGTGCCCGAGGGGCGGGAGATCACGCGGCTGAAGCAGGCTGAAAACGACATACTGGCCGCCGAAGCCGTGGAGCGAACCGAAGGGTTGTTGCGGCTGGCCCGCCCCCTCTTGGAGGCCTATGCACAAGAGAAAGCCGCCCGCGGCGCGCTTGATTTCGACGATTTGATCGCGGCGGCCCAGGCCCTGCTCACGCGCTCAGGTCTTGCCGCCTGGGTCCTCTACAAGCTGGATGGCGGGCTGACCCACGTTCTGCTGGATGAGGCGCAGGACACTGCACCGGAACAATGGGACATCCTCCACGCGCTTACGGAGGAGTTCTTCGCGGGCCTCGGCGCCGAGCGCGAAACCGATCCACGAACCCTGTTTGTCGTCGGCGATGAAAAACAGTCGATCTATTCCTTCCAGGGCGCCGACCCGCGCCTGTTCCTGACGGGCAAGCGGGCGTTCATCACGCGCACGCTTGGCGAAGGCTACACGCCCGACATGCTGATGTCCTTCCGCTCCTGCCCGGAAGTGCTCAGCGCCGTGGACGGCGTGATGGCCCAGTCTGCCATTGATGTGCCAGCGACGCGCGGCCAGCCCCCGGCGACGGCAGACCTCACCACCCACACCGCGCGCCGGGCCAATCAATCCGGCCAGGTCGAGCTTTGGCCAATCGAGGAAAAGGCCGACGCGCCGGAAGACGATCCCTGGGATGCGCCTGTGGATGCGCAGGGCGAATCTTCACCCAAGGCCCGGCTGGCCGCGCAGGTCGCAGGCCATGTGCGCCAATTGGTCGACAGGGGCGAGACAGTCTGGGTCGAGGGGCCCGATGGCGGCTGGCGCCGCAAGCCCATGACTGCCGGCGACGTGCTGATCCTGGTGCGCAAGCGCAAGGGCGGCCTGTTCGATGCCCTGATCCAGAATTTGAAGCGCGAAGGCCTGCCCGTGGCCGGGGCTGACCGGCTGGTGCTCTCTGACCATATCGGCGTGCAGGACTGCCTTAACCTGATCCGCTTCGTGCTGATGCCCAGCGATGACCTGACTCTGGCAGAGATCCTGCGCGGGCCGTTTTGTGATCTGGTCAATGACAATGACCACCTCTTCCCGCTCGCCCATGGGCGGGGCAAGTCGACTTCCCTTTGGTCAAGACTGCAAGCGAGCAAAGCTCCTGAACACACTGCCCCCCGCGCGTTTATTGAAGCGCTGCTGGAGCGGAGCAGTTGGCCCCCGTTTGAGTTCCTGACTGCAGTTTTGGAATGCCCTGTCCGGGGCAAAGAGACAGGCTGGGATCGGATCGGTGCCCGCCTCGGCTCGCCCGCACGCGATCCGATCGAAGCCCTTTGCGCCCGCGCCCTGGCCCATGATGGCGAGCGCGGCGCAAGCCTACAGACCTTCCTGTCCGCCATGGAAACCGACCAGAGCGAGATCAAACGCGACCTGGCCGAAGCGGGCGGAGCCGTGCGCGTGATGACGGTCCACGGCGCTAAAGGGCTTCAAGCGCCCGTCGTGATCCTGCCGGACACAACATCCGCCCCGGGCCCCCAACGCAGCGCGCTTCTGACCCTGGAAGACGGCTTGCCCGTCTGGGCGCCCAGCAAGGCTGGGGACACTGACCGCCTCGCAGCCGCGCGCGAAGACTCCAGAGCCCGCATGTTGGAAGAGCATGTGCGCCTCCTTTATGTGGCGCTGACCCGGGCTCAGGACCGGCTGATTGTCTGCGGCGCCTGGTATGGCAGCAGCGCGCCAGGCTTCGCTGACCTGTCCTGGTATGACCTCTGCGCCAAAGGCTTTGCCCGAGCCGGCGCCATGGAAGACGATGCTACAGGCATACTGGCGTTGGGCGATGTTCCGCCCCTATCTGCGCCGCCAGAGAATACGAAAGCGACCCTGGGGCGTGGCCCAGCATGGCTGCGCAAGACGCCTCCGGCTGAAGCGCGCAGAACACGCGCCATCAGCCCCTCGCACCTTATGGCAGATGCAGCGCCCGTGATTGACCCCCTCGGCCCCCGCCCCCCGGACCGTCGCCTGAGAGGCCGCCTGATCCACAGCCTGCTGGAACGCCTTCCGCAACTTGGTGAAGATGAGCGTGCCGACGCCGCGGCCCGTTTCCTGGCCAAGGAGCGCGCCTTGAGCGACGACGAACGCCGGGAGATTGCCGCGACCTCCCTCGCAACCCTGGCGGACCCAGCCATGTCGGACGTGTTCAGCCCAGAAGGCCGGGCGGAAGCGGCGATTGTCGGGGCTGGGACCGGCTGGCCGGACGGCACCGTGATCAATGGCCGGGTCGACCGCCTGGTGATCACCGACACACAGATCCGCGTGGCCGATATCAAGACAGACCGCCCTCCCCCCAAGACAGCCGAAGGCGTCGGGGATGCCTATCTTGTGCAGATGGCCGCTTACCAGAACGTACTTGAAGCCGGTTTTCCAGGGCGCAGCGTGGAGTGCGTTCTGGTGTGGACCGATGGTCCACGACTTATGCCCCTGCCTCGCTCGCTCCTGTTAGAAGCGCTAAACAGAGCACGGAGCGGGCTTTGACCGGCCGGGGAATCGCCTATCTCTCCTCCAAGACACATAAAGGAGCCTGAAATCATGGCGACAAAGACCCTCACAGATGATGATTTCGACGCAGCGATTGCTGGCGACTTGCCCGTCGTGGTGGATTTCTGGGCCGAATGGTGTGGCCCGTGTAAGCAAATGGCGCCCCACCTGGACGCGGTTGCCGAGGAGTATGGTGACAAAGTCACGATCGCGAAGATCAATGTGGATGAGAATCCCATGAGCGCCTCGAAATACGGCGTACGCGGCCTGCCCACCCTGATGCTGTTCAAGGATGGCAAAATGGTCGACAGCCAACTCGGCGCGATGAGCAAGCAGCGCATCGCCGAGTGGATCAAGGAAAACGCCTGATCCCAGTACGGCAACCGAAACACCATAAAGGGGCGCTCCATGCGCTCCTTTTTTATCAGAAGCCCGCGCCCGGCTGGGAGAGATATGCGGTTTCTTCCGGGGTGCTTTCGCGGCCGAGGATGACGTTGCGGTGGGGGAAGCGGCCGAACTGGTCGATGACGGCCTTGTGCTTGTGGGCATAGTCGAGTGTGTCATCCACAAGCGCCTTGAAGGGCGGACGGGCGCTCTCGGCGAGACGGGTGAACAGATCGACGCTGAGTTGCTGGTCGGCAGCGCGCTCAGAATGTTCCAGCGGCAGATAGAAGAACATCTGTTCGACTTCTGTCAGCTCCCGGTCCTGACCGAGGACAAGCCCTTCCTTGGCGAGCCCCAGGGCGCGGGAATCGAGGCTGAAGGCATTTGGCGTGTCTCGGAAAATGTTGCGGGTGAACTGGTCCATCGCGATGATGGCGGCAAGGCGTGGGCGCGGCCCGCGTTCGGCCCAGGTTTCGGCCAGCCCTGCCGCCAGTGCTTCAATCGTGGGCAAGTATCGTGCCTCCAGGTCCCGGTCGACCGCGTCGGACTTGCCGAACCAGACCCGTTTACGCGCCTCCGCCAGCACAGCGTCATGGGCCGCCGGGCCGATCCAGTCGTCGAGAATATCGTCAGGTGAGACCACGGTCATTTTGGCCGCGTGGACACAACCATGTAGTTGACGCCGGTATCGTTTGAGAGCCGCCAGGCATCCATCAGCGGATTGTAGGTGACGCCCTGGGGCGCGCGCACGGTCATGCCAGCATCGGTCAGGGAGTCGACGATTTCGCGGGGCTTCAGGAATTTGTTCCACTCATGGGTGCCGCGCGGCAACCAGCCCAGAACGTACTCGGCGCCCACAATGGCCAAAGCAAATGCCTTAGGCGTTCGGTTCAACGTGGCCACGACCATGATACCGCCCGGCTTCACCAGGCTGGCGGTATTGCGAAGAAACCCGGCCGGGTCGGCGACGTGCTCGACCACTTCAAGGTTCAGGACCACATCGAACGGCCCTTCACCCGCCGCGATCAGTTCTTCCGCCGTGCCTGCGCGATAATCGACCTCCACGCCGGTTTGGCTTGCATGGGCCATTGCGGTCTTGATGTTTGCTTCAGACGCATCGACGCCCGTGACACGAGCGCCCAGGCGGGCCATGGGCTCGCTGACAAGGCCGCCGCCGCACCCAATATCTAGCAAGCTAAGGCCCTCAAACGGCCTACGCGCGGTCGCATCGAGGCCAAAGTGCGCGACCGCCGTGTCGCGGATAAAGCCCAGCCTTACGGGATTGAACTTATGCAACGGTTTGAATTTGCCTGTAGGGTCCCACCACTCAGCCGCCATTGCCGTGAATTTGGCCACTTCTGCCTCATCAATGCTCGGCCTGTGCAGGCTGCCTGGGCGTTCGGCGGTGGTCTCGTCCATGGGTTTAGCGTTCCTGTTTGATCCGCAAGGGGGCGCGCTCTACAAAAGCGCGTTGAGTTCGAGACATGGGAAAGAAAGACGATGAGGCAATGCGGCGAACCGTTCTGAAATTTGGCGGCACATCTGTGGCGGACCTCGAACGGATCGCCCACGTGGCCGACCTGGTCGCTGCGCGCGCCGCTTCCGGCGAAGCGCTGGCCGTGGTGGTGTCCGCCATGGCCGGTGAGACCAACAAGCTGGTCGGCTACGCCCATGGCGCGGCCGGCGACGAGATTGGCGCAGGTCAGTTCGACGACGAGTACGACGTGGTGGTCAGCTCCGGCGAACAGGTCACCGCAGGGCTATTGGCACTGGCGCTTCGCAGGCGTGGGCAACGCGCAAGAAGCTGGCTGGGCTGGCAGCTTGAGATGCGCACGAGTGATGCCCACGGCCGGGCACGCATTCAGGGGTTTGAGGAATCCGGCCTGCCCGAAGCCGTCGATAGCGGCGAAATTGCCGTGATCGCCGGGTTCCAGGGCGTCACCGAAGACGGGCGAATTGCCACGCTTGGTCGGGGCGGGTCCGATACGAGCGCCGTCGCTGTGGCAGCCGCCCTTGGCGCGGACTGCTGCGATATCTACACCGATGTGGACGGCGTCTATACCACCGACCCGCGCATCGTCTCGAAGGCCCAGCGGATCGAGCGTATTTCCTATGAGGAAATGCTGGAGATGGCGTCCCTGGGGGCAAAAGTGCTCCAGACCCGCTCGGTCGAACTGGCCATGAACCACAACGTGCCCATCCGGGTGCTTTCGAGCTTTATAGCTCACAATACGCCCAATCCGGGCACACGTGTCTGTTCGGAGGATGAAATCGTGGAAAAGCAGGTTGTCAGCGGCGTGGCCTATTCGCGCGATGAAGCCAAAGTCACGCTTTATGGCGTGGCGGACAAGCCTGGCGTCTCGGCGCGGATCTTTGCGCTCATGGCTGCAGGGGGCGTGAATGTGGACATGATTGTCCAGGCCAATGCCCGCGGCGAAGGCGTCGCCAACATGGTGTTCACCTGCACAGACCGTGACAGCCAGATCGCCGAAGAAACCCTGCGCCGCCACCAGGACGAAATCGAGTTTGAACGCCTCGAAGTGGAACGCGATGTCGCAAAGGTCTCCATTATCGGCGTCGGCATGAAGAGCCATACAGGTGTGGCTGAGACCATGTTCCGTGCGCTCTACGAAAAAGGCATCAATATCGACGTCATCGCGACATCGGAAATCAAGATCTCTGTCCTGATCGAAGCAGCCTATACCGAATTGGCTGTGCGCGCGCTGCACACCGCCTTTGAACTTGACGCTGCGTAATTTCGCCAGCGACACAATTTGAGAGCCCATGCCAGAGACCTATTCCGCCCCTCGTTTGCTGATGAACCGCCTGCGCCAGATGATGGCTGCTGGCGGCGACGACAGCGAACGGCTGGGCAAAGTGGTCAAACTGGTTGCCGGCACAATGGTGGCCGATGTGTGCTCGATCTATCTGCGCACCCCGGACGACATGCTGGAGCTGATCGCGACTGAGGGGCTGCGCCCGGAAGCGGTTAGCCGAACGCGCCTTGGTCTGGACGAAGGCCTCGTGGGGCAAATTGCGATATCCGCCTCGCCCCTGGCCATCCAGGACGCACCGCGCCACCCGGCATTCTCTTACCGACCCGAGACGGGCGAAGACCCCTATCACGCTTTCCTGGGTGTGCCGATCTTGCGAAGTGGCCGCGTCACAGGCGTGTTGACGGTGCAAAACCGTACCGCGCGCAGCTATGGCGAAGACGAAGTTGAAACCCTCCAGACCATTGCCATGGTGTTGGCCGAAGTGCTCGCGACAGTTTCGGATGCACGCCGGGCGGCGGAGGCCGATGAGGCAAGTTTGCGACCGGCCACATTGCAAGGCCGTTCGCTATGCGGCGGCATTGGGATCGGCACTGTGGTCTTCCATGACCCGGTGGTGCCTGCGGCGAAGTTCTTCTCCGCAGATGTGCAAGGCGAAACGGACCGGCTGCAAGCCGCGCTGAACGCCCTGCGGGTTTCCGTGGATGCGATGGTGTCGATCGACACGGGCGCGCTCATGGGAGAATCGCGTGAGGTCTTGGAGACCTACCGCCTCCTCGCCCACGACCCGGCCTGGGCTGAGCGCCTCCGGGAAGGGGTGCAGGGCGGCTTGACCGCCGAGGCCGCGGTCGACCGGGCCCGCCGGGAACACCGTGCGCGCCTGGAAACGGCCACAGACTCCTATTTGCGCGAGCGCCTTTACGATCTCGAAGACCTGGACAATCGGCTGCTGCGTATTCTCAGCGGGGACGATCACACGGCGCTGGCGGCAGACAGTGATGTCAGTCATGCCGTCGTGGTCGCCCGCCGCCTCGGCCCGGCAGACCTGCTGGAGTATCGGGGGAAGGGGCTGGCGGGCATCCTGATTGAGGAATCCTCGGTCTCGTCCCACGCCGCCATCGTGGCCCGCGCCATGGAAATCCCGACCATTGGCAACGTGCCCGGCATAACGACAGCGGTTGAAGCCGGCGATGCCATCATCGTCGATGCCGAAGAGGGCAAGGCACACCTGCGCGCCGATGATGCCCTGAAGGCGGCCTATACGGATCGGATCGCCCTGCGCGGCGAACGCCAGGCCGCCTATGAAGCGCTGCGCGACCAACCGGCAACATCGCTGGACGGAATAACCATCTCACTGAACCTGAATGCTGGCCTCGCGCTCGATGTGGACGCTGTGGAAGAGGCCGGCGCGGAGGGCATCGGCCTCTTTCGGACGGAGTTTCAGTTCCTGGTTGCCTCGACACTGCCAAGGCTGGGCGAACAGGTCGAGCTCTACTCGACCGTTCTGGATACCGCAGGCGACAAGCCCGTCACGTTCCGCACGGTGGACCTGGGCGGAGACAAGCTTCTGCCGAATCTGAACACGGTGCGGGAGGAAAACCCCGCCCTTGGATGGCGGTCGATCCGGTTCGCCCTCGACACAAGGGGCCTGTTCCGGCGGCAATTGCGCGCCCTGGTCCGAGCGGCCAGTGGACGGCACTTGCGGGTGATGTTCCCGATGATCACCATTGCCGAGGAATTTTTCGAGGCGAAAGCAATGCTGCTCGAAGAATTGGAATGGAGCGGCGCGCGTGGCTTTGCCCCTCCGGAGCGGCTGGAGATCGGCGCCATGCTGGAGGCCCCGGCCCTGGCCTACGCCCTGCCGGAAATCGCGGAGGAAGCCGACTTTCTGTCCCTGGGCACCAATGACCTCATGCAGTTTTTCTTCGCTGCAGACCGCATGACTCCATCTGTTTCAGATCGATACGACATTGTCAGTCGCCCGGCCCTCCGGTTCCTGAAATCGGTCGCTGAAAACTGCGCCGCCCTGGACCTGCCCCTGTCGCTCTGCGGAGAGGCATCGGGCGACCCGATTCAGGCTTTGTGCCTTGCTTCCCTTGGGTTTCACACCCTGTCCATGCCCGCCTCACAGATCGGGCCCGTCAAAAAGGCGATACGGAGCGTACACCTCGCGCAATTGGGGCATGCGCTTTGCACTTCTCTCTCAGAAGGGCGTGGCGACCTGCGTAAGGAATTGTTAGCCTTGTTGGACGACCTTGGAGTGGATGTCACACTCAATTGATCGTGGCCTATGAGTTGTATAAAACCTTCATGGGCTTAGGGCATATATTGAGCGGGACACAGGGTCCCGCACGTGAGGAGCATGCCGTAAACGCGGCAGGGCAATGGAAATGGCAGAAGAATCGAACTCGCCTGTGCCCACGGTCATGACACCGCCATCACAACCGGCCCCCAAAGACGGAACGCTCCGTACGGACCCGCCTGGCGAAGCGAATCCTGCGGTCAGCGCACCCGAAACGCCCGTTTTAGAGCCAGAATACACCGGAAGCCCGCAAGCCTATTATGACGCTCTGCGCGTGGCTTTGCCGGAAGAGCGAATTGGCCAGCTCCTGCGCAAGGTGCGCGATGCCAAGCAGGTCAGCATCGAAGCCCTCCACGAAATTACCCGCCACAATGCCCAGAAGCTCATTTCCATTGAGCGGATGGAAGTGTCCGGCATGTCACGCGGTTACATCACACCGGTGGTGCGCGACTACGCCAGAACACTGGGGATCGATGGCGATCAGGTTGTTCGCGACTATTCCGAAGATTGCGGTACGCTTGAGACCGTATCTGCCCCCGAACAGGTTGTCTCGACCGATGGGGTCACTCGCCCGGCCTTCTTGCGTCCGGCCTATGCCGCGGCCGCCGTCCTCGCTGTGGCTGTGATTGGGGGAGCCGTTTTCGCCGTATCCGGTCAGGGCAGCAATGGCGGACCTGAACTGGCCGTACAGCCACTGAACGGCGCTGCGGAAAGCCTCTTCGCCGACGTGCCTCTGACTGAGCGCGTGCGCGTTGAGAACATGGAACTCACGCTTGTGGCCCTCCAGGATGCCTGGGTCGAAGTTCGAGGCCCCGACGGCACGCTTTACCGCAACCGGATCATGCGGGCCGGCGAGACCTACATTCCTCGCACGGGAGCAGGCTGGACAATCAGCGCACGCAACGGCGCCGCCTTCGAATGGCGCCTTGGCGACGCGGTGATCGGCCCCCTTGGCCCGGAAGACGCCGCAGTGTTTGCCGCCAGCGTAGACAGCGCCGCTACCCGCGCCCAGGACGCTGCTGCGCCGGCCCTCGCGGCTGCAGGCAATGGTCAGCCTTCGCGCTAAGCGACACGCTGGCGCCTTTACCGCGCCCCCAATCATCGCCACATTGCAGTCGTCAGCCCGTCAGCGATCCGGCAAGGAGCCCTGAAAGCCCATGAGCGCGAACACAATCCGCCCCTGGCGCAGCATTGAGCGCCGGAAAAGCCGGAAGATTCAGGTGGGCAAGGCGGAGGTGGGCGGCGACGCGCCCATTGCAGTCCAGTCCATGACGAACACCCCGACCGAGGATGCCGCAGCCACGCTGGACCAGATTCGCGCTCTGGAAGAGGCCGGCGCCGATATCGTGCGGGTATCTTGCCCCACCGAAGAGTCCACTGCGGCCATGCCCACCATCTGTCGCGAGGCGAAGGTGCCAATCGTGGCCGACATCCATTTCCACTATAAACGCGGCATTGAGGCCGCTGAGGCTGGCGCCGCCTGCCTGCGCATCAATCCCGGCAATATCGGCAGCCCGGACCGGGTGAAAGAAGTGGTCAGCGCGGCACGCGCCAATGGCTGCTCCATCCGCATCGGGGTGAATGGCGGCTCTCTGGAGCGCCACTTGCTGGAAAAATATGGCGAGCCCTGCCCTGACGCCATGGTGGAAAGCGCGCTGGACCATGCCCGCATCCTCGATGATCTGGGCTTCCACGAGTACAAGATCAGCGTCAAAGCCTCCGACATGTTCCTCACCGTGGCGGCCTATCAGCAACTCGCCGAGGCTACTGACGCACCGCTGCACCTGGGCATCACCGAAGCCGGTGGCCTGCGCACGGGCACGGTGAAATCTTCCATCGGCATGGGCAACCTGCTCTGGATGGGCATTGGTGACACGATCCGCGTCTCGCTCAGCGCGGACCCGGTCGAGGAAATCAAGGTCGGCTTCGAGATGCTGAAATCCCTCGGCCTGCGAACGCGCGGCGTGAACATCGTCGCGTGCCCGTCCTGCGCGCGTCAGGGCTTTGACGTGATCAAGACGGTGGAGACGCTTGAGCAGCGTCTGGCGCACATTTCAGAGCCGATTTCGCTGTCGATCATCGGCTGCGTCGTGAACGGGCCGGGTGAGGCGGCGCTGACGGATATGGGTTTCACCGGCGGCGGCAAGGAAGCGGGCATGATGTACATGGCCGGCGCGCCGAGCCACAAAGTCTCCAACGCTGATATGATCGACCACATCGTCGAGGAAATCGAAGCCAAGGCCGCAGAAATGCGGACCGCGCGCGAAGCGGCTGAACTGGCAGCGGAGTAGAACCGTTATCCGTTCGAAAAGGCCTTCAACGCACTGCGCACGCTTGCGCGTTTCCTGCGGCTCACCGGGACTTTCAATCCTGACACCATGGTGATGTGTTCGCCCAAACGGGAGTTGAACGTGTCAGCCTCGACCTGATCCAGCGCAATCCACCACGAGCGTTGGGTCTGAACACCATTGTACCCTTCCAGCGCGGATACGGCGTCTCCAAAGCGCATATGGATCAGTGTGTCGCCGTCGCTGGTGAAAACCCGGACATAGTGGTCTTCAGCCCCCATCGCGATCAGGTCCGCCGCGCGCAAGTGCACAGGCAGTTTCTGCTTCAGGAAGTCCAACATGGCCGCGCCACCGGTTTGGCGTTGCTCGCGCGCCAGCGTGGCGCCAATGATCTGCAGTGGAAGAATTATCAGAAACGAGAACCCGAGCCAGACCGCGATGGACATGGACCAGTCAGACAGGAAGCGAGCCGCTGACATCTGACCGAGCGCAATGTTGAACACCAGTGTTACTGCGGAGCCAACAATGGCGAAGGCTGGCATTATCAACGCTGTCAGTTGCAAGGGAGACAGGTTTGGCAGCATCCGGCGCCCGAAAGCGAGAAGCGCCTGGAACAGCGCCCAGGGCAACATGATGATCGCTGTCCAGTAGAGCATACGTTGGAGCACGGGCATGGCTTCATAGGTGCCGTAGGGACCGGCGTGTCCGATCCCCAATGCCAGGAGGACGACGAAAACGCCCTGGAGGACGAGCCGCTGCGCTGAACCACTCACTTGCCGCCCACTGACCGCTTGCGCTGCGCCAGTGGTCAAGGCTGACCATTGGCGGAAAAGCCCGCGTCCGCTGGTGTTTTGAGCCTTCAAGTTCGCGCGTTCCTCGGTTGGGATTGGGTCATTCCAAGTCTGACCGAAAGGGTGTCACATGTTCGATTTTCTCCAAAACGGATACTCGCAACTCCATACTTTGAACATAGCCGCGCACGTTGCTGCGGGGTGTCTGGCCATTGTCGCTGCGCTGTTCATTCTCGTTTTCCGAAAGGGCGGCAAAGCCCATCGCGCCTTGGGGCGGGCTTTTCTCCTGGCGTTCGCAGGGGTGGGCGTCACGGCCGTGCTCGGGGCGGTATACTTCTCCACTGGTGTGTTCCTGATGATGCTGACAGTGTCGGCCTGCTACATTTGCTTTTCAGGGTTCCGCGCGCTCCGCATCCGCACCTCAGGCCCCCAGCGGCTCGACCTCACCCTGGCAGGCCTCGCGCTGGTTTTCTGCATTGCGGCCGGGGTCTATGTGGAGCTCTCGCCGGGAAACTGGAGCCGGGTGACGATCTACACCGTCATTTCGAACCTCACCTTGTTCAGCCTGTATGATCTGTCCAGAGTCTGGCTGGGCCCGGGCTGGATGAAGCGGGCCTGGCTGAACGAACACATCTTCAAAATGCTCTCTGCGTTCGGAGCGCTTCTGTCTGCCGGAGCGGGAAACATATTGAAGGACTTCGCCCCATGGAGCCAGGTCGCTCCCTCCTTTCTTACATATGGATTGATTGTCTTTTTCCTCCTCCGGGTTCGGCCAAAGTCGCGCCCACGCACGCTCCAGGCCGCAACGGGGTAGAAGCTTGGTCTTTCGCTTGTTCTGAAAACGCCGTAATCAGCGATGAAACATGCCCGGAGGAGGCCCAAGATGCGCATCGGTGTTCCAACTGAGATCAAGAAACAGGAATTCCGTGTCGGGTTGACCCCGGAAAGCGTGGGCGAGCTGGTCGCTGCAGGCCACGAGGTGTTCATCCAGGACGGGGCCGGCATCGGCTCGGCCTGCGAGAATGGCGAGTACGAAGCCGTCGGCGCACGGATCCTGCCCGATGCAGACGCTGTCTTTGGCGAGAGCGAATTAATCGTGAAGGTGAAAGAGCCCCAGCCGGAAGAGACCGCGCGCCTGACCCGCGACCACACTCTTTTCACCTATCTCCACCTCGCCCCGGACCCGGTCCAGGCCAAGGGCCTCATCGACAGCGGTGCGGTGGCCATCGCCTATGAGACCGTCACCGATCGGGACGGACGCCTTCCCCTGCTCACCCCCATGAGCCAGGTGGCGGGCCGGATGAGCATGCAGGTCGCCGCCTGGGCGCTGATGAAAACCAAGCGCGGGCGCGGGCTCCTGCTCGGTGGCGTGCCCGGCGTGTCTCCTGCCAAGGTCGTGATCATTGGCGGCGGCGTCTCCGGCACAAACGCGGCGGAAATCGCCGTGGGCATGCGCGCCGACGTGACCGTGTTTGACCGCAACACAGTGCGCCTGGCCGAGCTCGACGCCCAATTCAATGGCCTGGTGAAGACGATGTATTCTACCCGCACGGCCCTGGCTGAGGCGGTGAAGAGCGCGGATCTCGTGATTGGCGCGGTGCTGATCCCCGGTGCGTCGGCGCCTAAGCTGATCACGCGCCAGCAGCTTTCCACGATGAAGCCGGGCGCCGTGCTGGTCGACATCGCCATCGACCAGGGCGGATGTTTCGAGACCTCACGGCCCACCACCCACGAAGACCCGATCTACGAAGTTGACGGCATCCTGCACTATTGCGTCGCCAACATGCCCGGCGCCGTGCCGCGCACCTCCACCTATGCCCTGAACAATGCCACCCTGCCCTTCGTGCAGCAGATCGCAGGGATGGGCACGAAGGCCGCGCTGAACGCCAATCCGCATCTCGCCCGCGGCCTCACCGTCGCCGAAGGCATGATCACCCACGAAGCCGTCGCCAACGATCTGGGCATGGACTTCGCAACGCCGGACTGGTTCACCCCGATGGCGTGAGCTCTAGCAGGGCTCGGCCACGATGACGTAGTCGTGGCCCGCACGCAGCGCCCCATCCACCTCGATCGCCGCCAATGCTTCCGCTTTGAGTGCCTGGCCTCGCTCGAGCAATGCGCGCGCCAGGGATGAATCGTTCAGCGTCTTGAGCAAGGGCACGCACAGATCAATCTGCGTGTTCACGAACCGGGTCTTGTACCGGATTGGGAAGCGCTTTGTGCGCTGTACGGAAAATCCCGCGCGCTTTATGTGGTCGACAACCCATTGCATCGGGTATTCCCGATACGGGAATCCACCGGTGAGGAGCAGGCAGGCGTCCCTGTAGCGGCCTATCTCCCAGACGATGCGCTCAGAATTTGATTGCGGGCGCGAGGTCGGCACATAGGGCTCAACAGCGATTGTGTAGAGCACGCCCCGCGTCAGGGGCCGAAGGCGCGCGAAAAGATAGGGCTGGAAATAGGGTGAAACCCCCTCCACGGCGCCCAGCAAATAATCGGCGAGCACCGTGTCGAAGACCTCTCCTTTCAGCAGATCTGCACTCGCCCAATTGCCCGTCTCGATCCTGTCCCGGGGTCTTTGTCTCGCCTTGACCTCGCTGCGCACCCTCGCGGCGTCGCCCGGCGCGCCGGTCACGGCCGTCCATTGCTCCGTTTGCAGGTCCAGGACCCATTGGATGGATTTCAGACCCGTGCCGGCATCCAGGAAACGCCCCCAGGCCCGCTCGCCCTGAACACTTTCAATGTATCGAAAGAGAGCAGAATGCTTTGCCATCGTGATTGAATATTATCCGGTTTGCAAAGAACGCCGCAAACCCCGGGCTTACGACGCTTCTGTTCTCCGCCAAAGCGGAAAAGGGTCGGGCAAGTCCATGCCAGCGGCCATGTCATCGCTGTCGACCAGTGCGGCGTCCAATTTTGCCGTCAGCCCGGCCCAATCAATGCCTGCGCCGATGAAAACGAGTTCCTGGCGCCGGTCGCCCCACGGCTCCTGCCAATGGGTTTTCAGATAGTCGCGAAGGGCGGGATTGTCCGGCCAGCGTTCCTCCGGCACTGACGCCCACCACGTCCCCATGGGAGCGATGCTCGACAGGGCGCCCGCCAGCGAGAACTCCGCCAGCCACTCGGGACGGGTCGCGATCCAGAAATGGCCTTTGGCGCGAATGACGCCCGGCAACGGGCCATTGAGAAGGTCATTGATCGCTTCAGGGCGAAAGGGTCTGCGCGCGCGGTAGACGTGCGATGTGACGCCGTACTCTTCGGTTTCCGGCACATGATCTTCGAACCCATAAAGCTCCTTCGCCCACATCGGGTGGGTTTCGGCTTTTTCGAAGTCGAACAGGCCCGTATCGAAAATCTTGTCCGGAGACACATCGGAATAGTTCGATTCAACAATCTCACAGTCGGCGTTGAGGCTCCGGATGATCTTGCGCGCCGCATCCACTTGCTGAGCGGTCGCATCATCGACCTTGTTCAGCACCACGATGTCAGCAAATTCGATTTGATCGGTCAGCAGGTGCACCAATGTGCGGTTGTCGCCCTCGCCCATCACCTCGCCGCGGTGGTGGAGAAAATCATGGCTCGAATAATCCTTGAGCAGGTTCACCGCGTCCACCACCGTCACCATCGTGTCGATGCGCGCGACGTCAGAGAGGCTGACGCCTTTTTCATCGCGAAAATCGAACGTGGCGGCGACGGGCATCGGCTCTGAAATGCCCGTCGACTCGATGAGGAGATAGTCGAACCGACCCTCCTCTGCGAGACGGCGCACTTCCGCCAACAGATCATCACGCAATGTGCAGCAGATGCATCCATTGGACATTTCCACCAGGGTCTCGTCAGTGCGGCTGAGTTCAGCGCCCGCGCGGACAAGATCCGCGTCGATATTGACCTCGGACATGTCGTTCACGATCACCGCAACGCGGCGTCCCTCGCGATTGTTTAATACGCGGTTCAAAAGGGTCGTCTTGCCTGCGCCCAGGAAGCCCGAAAGCACGGTCACAGGCAGGCGGTTCTCAGCGGATTGTGTCCCAATCGTCATGGTCAGTCGGCCTCTTTTCGCAGGATACTCCCGGAGTGTAATCCGCCCCTTTGGAAGTGCAACATTATATCATTCCGGCTTGGGTCTGCGCACCATATTGAGGATGGGCTGATCAGAACCCTGCCCACAAGCTAGGGAGTCGATGCCACTGCCTCCGCCCGCGCCTTTTGCCAGCGGGTGTAGATCAGCCAGGCGCCGACCAGGAACATGGGCACCGAATAGGCCATGCCCTTGGTGAAGGGCACATCTTCCCAGATCATGCGGTGGGGGGCGAATTTGAACGTCTCCACATAAATCCGCGCGATGGCGTATCCCACCAGGAATATGCCGGACGTCAGCCCCGGAAAGCGCAGCGTGCGGTAAAGGTAGATGAACAGGCTGACGATGATGAAGAGCACCGCGCCCTCGAGCGCCGCTTCATAGAGGTTGGCCGGATGGCGCGCCTCGGCATAGCCCGGAAAGACGATGGCCCAGGGCAGGTTCGACGGCGAGCCGACAATCTCCCCATTCACGAAATTGGCCGAGCGCACCAGCAAGATCCCCACGGGCGAACAGGCGGCCACAAGGTCGCCGATCACCCATTTGTCCACGCCATTGCGCGCGGCGAAGATCAGGATGGCGATCACCGTGCCGAGCAGCCCGCCATGGAAGGACATACCCCCCTCCCAAAACGCGAAGATCTGCAGCGGATTGGTGAAATAATAGTCCGGCTTGTAGAGCAGGATATGGCCGAGCCGCCCACCCAGGATCACTCCGGCGACGATATAGATCAGCAGATCATCGAGCTTTTCATAGAGGTTCGGCGCCTGCCCTCCGGCCCAGAGATTCGGGCGCTGCAATAGCCGGCGCACATACCACCAGCTGAACGCAAACGTGGTGGCGAACGCAATGCCATACCAGCGCACCGCGAGGGGGCCGATCTGGAAGGCAATTGGGTCAATACCGGGAAATTCCATGGCGCAGCCCTCTTCGTTCGCGGTGAGGCATAATGCGCCACGGGCCAGAGGGGAAGGGGCAGGAACAGAGAGGGGCGTGGAGGCACGGTCACGCCCCATGGGCCACCAAAGCGATCACTGAAGAGATGGTCGCTACTTAAGAGCGGGGCCCAAAGGCCAAAAACGCCCCAAGTCAGACATTTGCGTTTGGCAGCTATTCGCCGGAAGCGGTCGTTCTTAAGTTGCGAGCGGAGTGTGAGGCTCTCACTCGAAAACAGCCATTCAGGCGCATCTTCAATCCCTACCCTACGCGGACTGGTGCTCGAAAGTTTAAAGAAAAGCGCATTCACACGCTCTTAAAACAAACAGTCATCTACGTTTCCCTCCAA
>JBCBUL010000025.1:0-46626 GCA_039818165.1 Pseudomonadota bacterium
CCACACAATGGGTCGCGATTCTTCTATCAGCGGACGGCAACCCGAATCTCGGGCAGGTTAAAACTGCTTAATAATCAACGTGTGAGCACCCACACACCGATTTTCTCTCTGAAAACACAGAGACTTTCCGATTATGACAGTCAGTTATGCAAAAAATTCTTGCAGGCAACGGAGCGTTGAGCCATATCGCTTCTCGAAGGCTGTTCATGTCAGATTTTTGACAATGAGGTGCGCCTAAAGAAAACAGGCCTCCGCGTGCGTCCCCCCACCCAGCCTGCGGATAGAGGCCTGTGGGCCCGCTAGACACGTCCCCGTCTGGCGGGCCCAATTTTTTCAGAACTTTGCGAAATCTGTCTTCTGCAAGCCCTGCTGCATCCTTGGGCAAGCAATGCTGAATTTCCAGTCAGGTGCGTTGTACCGGTTCGGGGATTTCTCTATGTAGTCGCGGCTTAGATTGCATCCGGGGATCTCTATGTCAGCCACCACCCTCACGGAGCGCTCCCCGCGAGCCCAGTTGAGCGAGCAGTTTGTACGACAAGCGAGCAATGAAGACCTCACTCGACTGAATGGCCAGACCCCGGAAGCCTGCGCAGAGGCCATCTGGGACATGGTCGAGGACGGCTCCGGGCAATCCACGCGGCTTCGGGTGCGCCATGCTGCGTTCAGCGGCGACACTGAAACGCCTCGAAGCGTCCTCGAATGCGTAGGACCGGACAAACCTTTCCTGGTCGACTCCCTTTTGAATGCGGCCTCTGGGCTGGGTCTGGAAGTCCTGGCGCTTTTCCACCCCATCCTCACGCTCGAAGACGGGACCCGGCTATCGGTCATCCAGATCCACCTGCCAAGCCTCTCGAATGGTGAAACACAGGCGTTGGAGCAGGAAGCCCAGATCACGATTCAGGACATCACCACTGCGGTGGATGATTACCAGGCCATGCGCGAGGCGATGGCAGACGAAATCGAGAGACTGTCTGAGCAGAGCCACTTGCCTGATGACTTCGTGTCCGAGTCCAAGGCGTTTCTCGAATGGCTCGCCAGTGAGCACTTCGTTTTCCTGGGCAAGCGTACTTACGAATTTCCGCGCGACGACAACGGAGAATTCATTTCCGAAGAGCCGGACATGGTCGAGGGTTCAAATCTTGGCTTGCTACGTGATGAGGATTTGAACGTCCTCAATCGCTCAAGCGAACCAACTGTTCTCACTCCTGAAATCGGTGCGTTTGTCGGCCGTCGCGAGCCGATAATTCTGGCGAAATCAACAATGGTAAGCCGGGTGCACCGGCGCGTTGCTGCCGATTATGTGGGCATCAAACACTATGATGGCGACGGCAGGGTATGCGGGGAGACACGTTTCCTGGGCCTGTTCACGTCGGAAGCCTATGATGAGACGGCTCGGTCTATTCCTCTGGTGCGTAAGCGCGTGGAGAAGATCATTTCCAATTCCGGGGCTCGCCCCGGTTCCCACGACGCCAAGAGCCTGTCGAACATTCTTGAGAAGTGGCCGCGCGACGAGCTTCTGCAGTCGACTGCAGAGATTCTAACGCCCATGGTACGCGGCGCACTGCACCTCATCGGCCGCCCTCGCACCCGCGTTTTCCTGCGACACGATGAGTTTGACCGGTTTGTCACGGCGCTCGTTTACGTTCCGCGCGAGTCTTATGCCACGAGTTTGCGCCGCCAAATCAGCGATGTGCTCGAAACGGCTCTGGACGGCGAGATTATGGACTTCGAGCCGCAGTTCGACACCACCAACCTTGTGAGGGTGGTTTTCCATGTGCGGGTGCATCCGGGTCACAATCGGCCCGATCCGCGCGAACTTGAAGCCGCCATCGCAGAGCTTGCGCGCACATGGGAAGACAGCTTCCGGGAAGCCCTTGCCGCCGCGGACCTCGACGACGATGCCGCGCGCGGGGCGCCTGCCTTCCGCACGGCGTTCAATGCCGCCTACCGCGAAGCCTTCACAGCCACGGAGGCGCTTCTCGATGTGCGCGAACTCGCCGAGTTGAATGCAAGCGCACCGATCCGGGTGAGGGCCTTTCAGAACTCCGCCGACCCGGCCAATGTTCTACGCGCCAAGATCTATGTGCGAGATGGCGCAATCCCCCTGTCGAAATGCGTCCCGATCTTCGAGAACATGGGCCTGTTCGTGAATTTTGAGACGGGCTATCCCGTACGCCCTGCGGCCAAACTGGCAGACGACGCGCCTGAGACCTATTGGATCCACCACGTTAAAATGCGGGCGCCGACGGATCTGGACGCGGATGCTTTCGAAAACCTGGCGCCGCGATTCCAGGACGCGTTTGTGGCGGTTTGGACCGGCCAGACAGAGAATGATGGCTACAACCAGCTTGTGCTGAGCGCCGCCACCACTTGGCGCGAAGCGAGCCTGCTGCGGGGCCTTGCCGCCTATCGCCACCAATCCGGTCGCGATCCGGGCCGCACCACGCAGATCGAAGCGCTGCGTCGCCACCCGGATCTGGCGCGCCTTCTGATCGAACTTTTCGCCGCGCGGTTTGATCCTTCAACCGCTGACAGCATCGAAGTGCGCGCCGCCCGGTGCGAAGCGCTGCGCGGGGACATCGAAACCGGCCTGGTGGACGTGGCTGCGCTGGATGATGACCGTGTCATTCGACGGCTGGCAGACCTGATCACGGCGCTGATGCGCACAAATTACTACCAACGCGACTCCAACGGCGCCTATCGGGACGCGATCAGTTTCAAGATAGCCAGCCAGGACATTGAAGAACTGCCCGCGCCCAAACCTTTCCGCGAAATCTTCGTGGCCTGTCCGAGCGTTGAAGGCGTCCATTGCCGGTTTGGACCGGTGGCGCGCGGCGGGTTACGTTGGTCGGACCGGCGAGATGATTTCCGCACCGAAGTGCTCGGTCTGGTGAAGGCGCAGCAGGTCAAAAATGCCGTTATCGTACCCGTGGGGTCCAAAGGGGGCTTCTTTCCGAAACAACTCCCCCACGATGGCAGCCGTGAAGAGGTCCGCCAGGCCGGGATCCACGCCTATCGTATCTTCATCTCATCATTGCTGGACCTGACCGACAATCTCGTGGAAGGCAAAGTCACGCCCCCAGCGGACACCGTCGTCTGGGAAGACGATGACCCGTATCTCGTGGTCGCCGCGGACAAGGGGACTGCAACCTTTTCCGACATTGCCAATGAAATCAGCGAAGCCCACGGGTTCTGGCTTGGCGACGCCTTCGCGTCCGGCGGGTCTGCTGGCTATGACCACAAGGCCATGGGCATCACAGCGAAGGGTGCCTGGGAGGCGGTGAAACGTCACTTCCGCGAAATGGGCAAGGACATCCAGACTGAGCCCTTCACCGTTGTTGGCGTGGGCGACATGTCCGGCGACGTGTTCGGCAACGGCATGCTTCTGTCGAAGCAGATACGGCTCCAGGCTGCGTTCAACCATTTGCACATTTTCATTGATCCCAATCCGTCGGATCCCGAGCGCCTTTGGGAAGAACGCAAACGTATTTTCGACCTGCCACGTTCGAGTTGGGCCGACTATGACACGAGCCTGATTTCGGAAGGTGGCGGCGTGTTTGATCGTTCTTTGAAGGCGATCCCGCTAAATGATCAGCTTCGGGATATGACCGGCCTAACCGGAGAGGCCGCTACGCCCAACGACTTGATCCACGCCCTTCTGAAGATGGACGCGGAACTGCTGTGGTTCGGCGGGATTGGCACGTATATGAAATCCAGCGCGGAAAGCCACTCGGCGGCCGGTGACCGCGCCAATGACAGTTTGCGGTTGGATGGCCGGGACCTGAACGTGAAAGTGGTCGGGGAAGGCGCCAATCTGGGCATGACGCAGGCCGGGCGGATCGAATTCGCCAAAGCGGGCGGGCGGATCAACACCGACGCAATCGACAATTCCGCTGGTGTGGACAGTTCCGACCACGAAGTGAACATCAAGATCCTGGCCGGCGAAGCCATACGGCAAAGCACGCTTCCGAGAGGCGAAAGGAACGTGCTGCTAAAGGCCATGACCGACGATGTGTCGGCCCACGTCCTCGCCCACAATTATGATCAAACCGGTGCACTTAGCCTGACAGAAGACACGGCTCTGGCTGACATGCAGGCATTGGAACGCCTGATGGTCTACCTGGAAGGGCGCGGCGTCCTTGATCGCACGCTTGAAGGCCTGCCAAGCAGCGCGGAAATGGCCCAGCGACAAGATGCCGGCTCTGCCCTGACCCGCCCGGAGCTGGCGGTCGTCCTGGCCTGGTCGAAGATCACCTTGTTCGATGATCTCGTGTCGTCCGACGTGCCCAATGATCCAAGCTTTGAGGAAACGCTGACGGCGTATTTCCCAGATGCCATTCGGGTCCATAGCGACGCGATTGCGGCCCACAGGCTGAAGCGAGAGATCGTTTCAACCGTTCTGGCCAACAGGCTGGTTGACGCCGTCGGGCCCGTCTTCCTGTCCCGCCTGCGCGAAAGCACGGACCGGCCCAATGCAGATCTGGTCCAGTCCTTTGAAATCGCCCGGCGCGTCCTGAATTTGACCGGATTCAAGGAAGAAGTTGACGCCTTGGACAACAAGGTCGTCGCGGCCGCCCAAACCAGCATGCGAAAGGAAGCTGCCGCCGCCGTGTTCCCGGCTTGCGAAGTCTTGTCTGGGCGGGCGAGCGATCAGAACGTGGCCGACGCTGCCGCGGCCATCTCAGCGCATTTAGACACGTTCAAATCTACCCTGCGCGATACCGCATCGCCCCACGCAGCGGCGCGCATCGAACGGCGCGCGCGGGATCTGATGGGCGCGGAAGTGCCCGAGCCCCTCGCCCGCTGGAGCGCGGCACTTCCCTACTTCGCCATGGGGATTCCCCTGGTCGATGTCGCGCGCGACGCCGAGGGCGGGATGGAACGTGTGGCCAAGACCTATTTCGAGATCAGCGATGCCTTGCGCCTGGATCGTCTGCGGACCGGTGCCGAGGAGTCTCTGGCATCAGCCGACTATTGGGACCGTGTCGCAACGCGTCGGATGATTGACGACCTCATGGAACAGCACGTGGCCATGACGCGTAGCGCGCTGGCGGCGGGATCGGTCTCCGACTGGCTGGCGCCGCGCACGGATGCGCGTCAGGACCTGACGCAGGCCCTGCGCAGCCTTGCAGACACCCACAGCTGGAGCTTTTCGCGCTTCGCCCTCGCCGTGGATGCCGTCAGACGTTTCTCGGCAGCTTAGGTTTTCTTTCGACGGATGCGGGGCCAGATCACCCGCAGCCAGATCCAGAGCATGACACCGATCAGGAACAGCCAGGGCAGACCCACGGCAAACGCCGTGATGACCCCCGCCAGGCCGCCGGAGAGATTATAGAAGAAGTCGCCGAATGCGCGCCCCAGAGGGTTCTCCCGGCGTGGACCGAAAACAGTCTGCTTGGTCTCATACCCAATCGACAACTGGCTCATGGACACGCGCAGGCGAAGGGCCCGGAGATAAGACTCCGTGCTATCAATCTCGGAATTGACCCGGGCCAGTTCCCGCTCAATAGACAACAGCTCCGACAGGTCTCCGTCACGCGTTTCCAACAAGGTTTGCAGCCGCGTCTGTAGCGTCTTGCTGGCGTCGAGCCGTGCGCCTGTATCAATGATTGTGCGCGTGAGATCCTCCGCGGACGTGTTGCGATAGCTGATCTCACCTCCGGCGCCCTCTGCCTCTGCGTCAACACTGGCCATGAATTCCTCGATCCAGTCCGGCTTTGCCCGGATCGAGAGGTTGCCGGTGACATAGTCACCGGACTGGTTGTTCAGGTTTGAGTTGGTGACGATGCAGACCTGTGTTCCTGCCGTACGGCACGCTTCCACATGGCCAAGCATGACGGGCTCGACCTGGGCCACAGGCAGGCGAAAGCCGAGATTGTGGCTGTAAGCGATGTATTGCTCCGCCGCTTCGGGGGCAGGTTCTGTGTTCGGGGCTTGTGGAGACGGCGGGGGTGGTGGCGGCGGAACGGGAGATGGCGCAGCCTGAACCGCCATATCCATGGCGCCCAGCATTTCGCGTTCAGCGTCTTCGTACGAGGCACCCCCTCCCCCGCCACACGCTGCGAGGGCAAGCGCCGAGGCCAAGCCGATAAAACCATGGCGAATCTTCATGAAAGTCCTCCCTATTTATTGACGGGTCTCACATGACATCATGGCAAGAAAGCGCTGAGTTTTGCCCGGAAACGTGCCGATTCAGTGACACTTAGCTGGACAGGACGTCCTGGCGCTGGGCGTCCAACGTGTCCTGATCCGAGGCCCAGATATTCTCCTCCGCCGTCAGCGGCGAAAAACCATACTGGCGCAACAGGCGGAACCCGTGGGACGTGGCCGGACGGCCGAACACAAGTTTGATATTCGGGTTTTGGAGGAGCGCACGGCGGATTTGCCCCCGCAGCAACATGATTGCCGCAGCCTTGGACGCGAGGGTGGAGCCAAAGATCATCGAGACGTAGAGGCCCTCGGCCTCCTCCAGTTTTTCCGAGATATCCGCAACAGGAAGCCCGCCAATCCCCGTTTTTTCACCCGAGAGGATCGCCTCGGTGAATTTCGCGCCGAGTGGATAGAGAATAGTGAAACCGAGGATTTTCTCTGTCTTGGCGGCCCGGTCGAAGATCACCCGTATAATGCCCGGATTGCGCTTCAGTCGCGCCCGCAAAAGGTCTTCCCCGGGATGGGCATCTCCAATCGCGCCCCGCCCCAGACGGACGACCTCTTCCAAATCCTCAAGCGTTGCAGCCCGGTCATCCAGCAGGCTCGGTCCGCTTACCAGTCCACTCGCGGCAGAACGGACACTGTCGCGGGTCATCACATAGGCAAGACCCGCGGCGGGGAGCGAAGCGAGGCCAAGGCCGAACAGACCAAGAATGGCCGAGTCCAACCATCCACGTTGGGACTCAAGGGCTGCGATGTCGGCTGACAAGGCCCCGCCGACACTCAATGCGCCCAGGCCGAAGCCCGCCAGCGCGCCGGGTAGTTTTGACATTGCCCCCTCCCCGGACGTCTAGGCCTCGACGGTAAACGTCATGCCCGCGCGCTCAACAAGGGCTGGCACCAGAGCGGTCCCGAACGCAGCGCCGGGCGTGAAAACGCCGCCTCCAACGGTGGCATGGCCATCGGCGAGGAACAAAGCCGATTCGGCGAGAATCTTGGACGTCGACCCATAGCCAGGATCCTTGTCGCCCGTCACGCCCGCCTTCACGGCGCGACCATCGCCCATGTCGGCGGTGAAGAGTACATCATAATGGCCCGCCTCGCGCTCGGCCTTGCTTGGCCCTTCTCCGGGCTTGGGGCCGCCATCGCTGGCCATCGGGTCCGGCGCGCTGACAACAGCTTTGGCGGCCGCTTCGCCGGCCTCTCCGGGGCCAGTGGCGATCATTTCGTCATATTGGAAGCCTTCGCCATAGGGCAGGCCGTTCAGCACGTTTGAGCGGTGCACATTCTTTGTGTTGATCACGGCCATGAAGAAGGGCGCCGCCCACATCCCATCGGGGTCCTGCACGGGCTTGCTCATCTGGGGTTGGTCAGCGCCGGTAAATCCCGGTGTCAGGCAGAAGGGAGACGTTAGTTGCGCGAGCAAGGCGGGGTTTTTCTGAACCGCAGCCATCGTCGCGCGTCCACTGGCAGCGGTGCCGCCAGAGAA
Organism: Pseudomonadota bacterium; assembly: GCA_039818165.1. Lineage (GTDB taxonomy): Bacteria > Pseudomonadota > Alphaproteobacteria > Caulobacterales > Hyphomonadaceae > UBA5336. The sequence goes on from JBCBUL010000025.1 coordinate 7,640, forward strand.
CGTGCCTTGCATCTTGCGCACCCGCCCACGCACGTGGGGCGCAGGCGCGCCAAACTTGTCCTTCGCCGCCTCCTGAACAAAGGCCACGCCCAGATCAAAGGGAATGGAATCAAAGCCGCAGGAATGCACGATCCGTGCGCCGGTTTCCTTCGCGCGGGTGTCATACTTTTCGATCATGTCGCGCATGAAAAGCGGCTCGCCGGACAGGTCGACATAGTCCGTCCCTGCCTCCACGCAGGCGGCCACGAGGGGTTCGCCATAAAGCGTGTAGGGTCCCACTGTTGTGCAAATGACCTTGGCGCGTTCGGCCATCGCCTTCAGGCTTTCGGGATCGTCGGCGTTCGCGACGACCATGGGCGTATCGCCCGGCAGGCCCATTTCGTCGCGCACGGCTGCCAGCTTCTCGGCGCTGCGGCCGGCCATTGCCCATTTGCCAGCGCGCTGGGGATGGGTCCCTGCCATATACTCGGCCACAAGCCGACCGGTAAATCCGGTCGCGCCATAGATGATCATGTCAAATTCGCGGGCCTCGGCCATGGGAGTTCCTCCTAGTTATGTTCTGTCTCAGGCGACCCGTTCGACGAATACGGTGCCAGCAGAGTAGCCCGCTCCGAAGCTGCAAATCACGCCCTTCTCGCCGGGCTGGAAGTCGCCAGAATTCTTGTGAAACGCGATGATCGAGCCTGCCGAGCTTGTGTTGGCATAGGTGTCCAAAACGGTGGGGCTTTCGTCCTCGCTGGCCTCATGACCGAGCACCTTGGCCGCGATCAGGCGGTTCATGTTGGCATTGGCCTGGTGCAGCCAGAGGCGGCGCAGGTCCGTGCCCGCAAGACCAAGCTTTTCGAGATCCTCGCCAATCATGGCTGAGACCATGGGCACCACTTCCTTGAACACCTTGCGGCCTTCCTGAACGAACAGCTTGTCGGGCTGGCCAACGCCTTCGGGCGCAGTGCGGTTCAGAAAGCCGAAATTGTTGCGGATATTGTTGGAAAACTCGGTCTTGAGATGGGTATGCAAGATTTTCCAATGGTCTGCAGGGGCCATATCTTCGGCTTCGACCAGCACGGCGGTTGCCACATCGCCGAAAATGAAATGGCTGTCGCGGTCGCAGAAGTTCAGATGGCCTGAACAGATTTCCGGGTTCACCATCAAAACGGACTTCGCGCTGCCGGACCGCACGAAATCGGCCGCCGTCTGGATGCCGAATGTGGCCGATGAGCACGCCACGTTCATGTCAAAAGCAAAACCGTCAATGCCTAGGGCCTGTTGCACCTCGATGGCCATGGCCGGATAGGCGCGCTGCATGTTCGACGCGGCGCACAGGACGGCGTCGACATCCTTGGGATCGCGGCCTGCGGTCTCCAGCGCCATGCGGGCGGCCTTCACAGCCATTTCCGCCAGGACCGAGATCTCTTCGTTGGGCCGCTCTGGAATGCGCGGCGCCATGATGTCGGGATCGACCACTCCCGCCTTGTCGACCACGTATCGCGACTTGATGCCCGATGCCTTTTCAATGAACTCCACGGAGCTGTGGGGCTTGGGCTCAACGGCGCCGGACTCTATCTCGGCCGCATGTTTGGCGTTCCACTTGTCGGCCCAGGCATTGAAGCTGGCGACAAGCTCTTCATTCGATACGGATTGGGACGGGGTCCAAAGACCCGTGGCGGAGATGACTGGGGTGGGCATTTTTTGGCTCTTTAGCGATCGGCGCTCTGCGCCAACAGTGTCTATCTTGATTAGCCCGCGCTGCTCGAACCGTCGAGCCTGCTTGCCAATTCAGTAGTCCGTATCGGGATTCAAAGGCGTTAGATCAACTTCAATAGGCTCTGGAGCCGCAGTGTCAGGCCCGAAGTCGCCAAAGCGTTCGCACGCATTTTCATCGCCGCCTTGTCCAAGACACACACTTTCGCGGTGCTCCGCTTTGCGGGTGGCCACTTCACGCGCAATGGCAGCCTGGTGTTCATCCCAGCGATAGTCCGCTAGCTGGCGCTCAACACATCTGTCTCGTTCCGGGCCCTCTTCCCATCGGCATTTCTGGAAGGCGCGCTCTGAACTCGTCGTGCTCGCACATCCCGCCAGGAACAGGCCCAAAACACCCAGTGTGATCGTTGTCTTCAAAGCTGAACCTCCGCATGGCGCGGACAGTCCACCTGGTGGTCATTCACCAGCCCGACCGCCTGCATCCATGCATAGACTATGGTGGGGCCGACGAATTTGAAACCGCGCTTCTTGAGATCCTTCGACCACTTGGTCGAGAGTTCGGTAAACGCAGGCGCCTCGTCCCAAGCGTCCCAGTGGTTCACGATCGGCGCCCCGCCGACCCAACTCCAGCAATAATCTGCGAAATCCTCACCGGCTTCGGCCATGGCAAGGTAGGCCCTGGCATTTCCGATAGTCGCCTGGATCTTTTTCGGACTGCGAATGATGCCGGGATTCTGGAGGGCGCGGTCGATGCGCGCCTGGTCCCACTGGGCAATCTGCTCAGGATCAAATCCGTCAAACTCTGCGCGGATGCTGTCGCGCTTTCGAAGAATGGTGATCCAGGAAAGCCCCGCCTGCATGCCGTCGAGCATCAGCTTTTCCCACAGGGCGCGTCCATCTCGCTCCGGCACGCCCCATTCGGTGTCATGATAGTCGCGATAGAGCGGGTCATCGGCCGGTGCCCACCCGCAAGGAAGCGGTGCGTCAGTCATCAGCCCTCGCGCTTTCCAACTCGTCGACCGCCCAGTCGGGCCCAATCATGCCAAACCGTGTGTCCAGCTTTGCCAAACGGTCGAGCCGCAGAATGGCGAGGGCCTGGGTTTCACTGGCGCTCGTGACCTGGCCAAGCGCCGCGCCGCCAGGAGACTCCAATGCGAAGCCCGGCATTAGCCCCGGCTTGTCCAGCAGCACTGTGCGCTTGCGCACGCCGCCTTTGCGAAACATGCGGCTGACCACTTCCTGGCCCACGAAGCAGCCTTTCTTGTAGTCTAGCCCGCCGAGCCGATCCATGTTCACATCGGCTGGAAAAACGTTGGTGGCCCCGAAGTCTTCGCCAAATTCCGGCACGCAAGCGGAAATCCTGTCTTCATGGAACACGCCGATGGGAACGGACCACTCGGCCTCATGGCCATGGAACTGGCGCCATTCCGTCTCGGTGGCTATGGCCCGCAGGCGCCCGCCAGGATAACGCGGATCGACATAAACAAGTTGGGCACCGGAGACCGGGCGCAAACCATGATCGGCCGGGTCGATACCGGCCACGATGAGGACGTTTTCCAACCGAGCAATATCCACACTCGCACGCAGGCGGAAGAGCTTCATCCGCTTCATAAAATCCGGGATGGCGTCCTTGTGCATTTCCAGCAGGACGCCGTCTTCGGTCCGCACGGCCAGGAAATCAGCGATGATCTTCCCTTGGGGCGTGAGCAACGCTCCATAGCGTGCCTCGCCCGTAGGCCAGTTGACCGTATTACACGTGACAAGCCGCTCCAGGAGTTCAAGCGTATCGGGGCCCTGTAAAGCCAGGACGCCGCGATGGGCCAAATAGGCAAAACGTGATTGCATACCGACCGAGATACGTCTCGCCGGGCGCGGTGTCGAGCGCGATTAAAGCCGCCAGCGAACCGGGAGCAGCGCGGCAAACGCCGCTGCAAGTCCTGATTTCAGAACAGCGCCGAGCATGAAAGGCAACACGCCAGCAGTGAACGCAACTTCAGCGCCAATGAGAGCGCTCAGCCAGGCCCAGCCCATCAACAAGATGAGCCCATGCAGCCCCAGCATCGCAGCAAACACGGCGCCGTGCCGGAGAAGACTGCCTGCGCGCGGGACCATCCCAGCGAGATACGCCGCGATCGGAAAGCTGATGAGATATCCGGCCGTCGGGCCAACAAAAGCGCCCGGCCCGCCATTGGCACCGGCCAGAACCGGCGCGCCAACAGCGGCCATTGCCAACCAGCTCAGTACCGTAAGCGCGCCGGCGCGAGGCCCCATGACCACACCGACCAGCAGGACCGCCAGCGTCTGCATCGTCACGGGCACAGGATAAAGCGGTACGGAGACATAGGAAGAGGCGGTCAGAACACAGACACCGATGGCTCCGGCCAGTCCCATCTGAATGTCGCGCTTGGCGATAGCAGTCACTCTACGTCTCCTGTAATAAACGCAGCAGCCATAGGGTGATCGCGAGTACAGCGTCAAGCCAGTCTCAGCCGGAGGGGACGACGCCTCCGGCGCGGCGCGGCACAAGACGTTGAGATACCGACATCGGACATGTGTCTTGAGCAAAAGGACACACATCCTGCATGCAAGTCCGCCCGTACCCCAGTATGCGTTTGCGCCGCCAAAAAGGTGAATTCCGCGCGGCCGGACGCCGATTTAACGGCCGGCCCCGCTGTTTCACAGTCGCGGTTTCTCAGCAAACAGCGAAAAGTTAGAAACGGTAGCGAATGCCTGCGGTCAGCGTCGAGCCGTCCAGCGTGTCATCCACCTTGGCATTGAGGAGGTTCACACCATTGGCGATGAAGCGGCGTTCCAGCTCAATATCCTGAATGCGGTAGTAACGCGCCTCGCTGTAAAAGTCCCAGTCATCGCGCACGCGCCAGCTTGCGCCCACGGCAAATGTCCCAACCAGGCCGTCATCTTCGCCGATTACGCCGAAATTTGGCGCCGGCGCACCACCGCCTGCATAAAGTACGTTTGAATCGACCGAAGCGATCCCCAATCCACCGCCAATATAGGGCACAACGGCCTGATCATTCTGCCAGATAATGTCGGTGTAACTGTTGATCAGAAAAAACTCGAGATCGATGTCGCCGCTGAAGACCTGATTTCCGCCATTGAAACTGCCCGATGAAACGTCGGCTTCCAGTGTTGAGTATTCCAGTTCGAGCCGTGGGTGGAAAACGCCTAAAAAATCGAAGGGCAGGTCGTAGCCGACCGCGATTCCAACTGTCGTAGCGGAATCGAACTCGGCATCTACATTGGCAGGTGCACCTGCAGCGCCAGGTGCGCCGGCGTCAGGATCCTGAACGCCTGAAAACTCCGCATCGCTGGGAAATCCCCCACCGATGAACCCGGAGACGTAAAAGCCGCTATCCGATTGAGCTGCAGCTGGCGCAGCGATTACGGCGCCAAGCAGCATGGGAACCAAAAACTGAGATTTCATTGGAGAGAGTCCTTCTGGCAAAACTGCGTTCTCGCTGGAACACCGCCTGCCTAGCGAAGGGCGATCTCACTTTCAGCACACGTGTTTTCACCACTACCCACGAGAATTTTAGCTAACGCTTTCGTGCAGTTTTCGTGATCGGCTTTGCGAAGCTCACAATCGCGGCGAGATCGGGGTGACAGTGACAATCGGCTCAGCCATAAGTTTGGCCATGACAAAGACATTCGACATGATCCTGCGTGGTGGTACACTCGTGACGCCGGGTGGAGTGGGCCCTTGCGACATCGGCGTTCGGGGCGGAACCATCGCTTTCCTGGGCGATCTTGGCGGCGCGGATGCTGGCGAAATCATCAACTGTTCCGGACTGCACGTCCTGCCTGGCGTTATCGACAGTCAGGTTCACTTCCGCGAACCTGGACTGGAATGGAAGGAAGACCTGGAAAGCGGCGCGCGCTCGGCTGCGCTCGGCGGGGTCACGGCAGTGTTTGAAATGCCAAACACCGAGCCGACCACGACAACGCCCGACATGCTGCTGGACAAGCTGGCCCGGGCCAGAAACCGCATGGATGTCGACCACGCCTTCTATGCTGGGGCGACAAACGAAAATGCGGATTTGCTCGCCGAAATGGAACGGATGGACGGGTGCTGCGGCGTAAAAGTGTTCATGGGCGCGTCGACAGGGTCTCTTCTCGTCGAGAGCGACGAGGGTGTCGAACGTGTGCTACGCGCAATCCAGCGCCGCGCGGCGTTTCACTCCGAGGACGAGTACCGTCTGGCAGAGCGCCGTGACCTCGCCGTTCAGGGAGACTGGCAGAGCCATATCGTCGTGCGGGATGTGGAAGCCGCCGTTAGCTCGACCCGCCGCCTGCTTCGCCTGGCGCGCAAGACCGGGAAACGCATCCACGTGCTGCACATCTCCACGGCGGAGGAGATGGAGCTGCTGCGCGATGCCAAGGATATCGCGAGTGTGGAAGTCCTGCCAAACCACCTCACCCTCGCCGCCCCTGAGTGCTACGAGCGCCTTGGCGCCTATGCCCAGCAAAACCCGCCTGTGCGCGAAGCCCGCCACCGAGATGCACTCTGGCGCGCCCTCAATGCGGGGATTGTCGATGTGCTCGCGACCGACCACGCGCCACACACAAAAGAGGAAAAGGACCGGCCCTATCCGGCGTCTCCCTCTGGAATGCCAGGCGTGCAAACCCTCGTTCCCGTGATGCTCACCCATGTGAATGCCGGAAAGCTTTCACTGCGGCGGTTTGTAGAGCTGACATCAGCTGGGCCACAGCGGGTCTTCGGAATCGCGGGCAAGGGCCGCATCGCAGAAGGCTATGACGCCGATTTCACTTTGGTGGACATGGGGCGCCGTGAGACCATCACGCATGAGTGGTCGAAATCGAAATGTGGATGGACGCAGTATGATGGCTTCGAAGCCCATGGTTGGCCGGTGGGTACGATCGTGCGCGGTCAGACCATTATGCGGGACGGCGACCTTCTGAAGATGGGCGCTGGTGCACCGGTGCGGTTCCATGAAACGCTCGGCGCCGCCTGATCACAAATTTCTTATTGCGCATGATGGTTGAAATCCCGTCGCAGTAGTGAACAATGGCTTACGGTGAGCATTCCGAGAGGCGAGACATGACTGAAAAACGGGCGGAAATTTGGGTGGCGCTAGCGGCTGCAGCTGGTCTTGCGCTGGCAGGATGCAGCGGCGGAGGCGGCGGTGGTGGCGGAAGCCAGGTCGTATCCCCGCCCCCTCCACCACCACCGCCACCTCCTCCGCCCCCGCCTCCTGGCCCTACATTCACTGCAGGTCAGTTCGAGCCTTTCGAAACCTTTGAAAACCTGTGTGAAGCGCCCCGAACGGGTGTCGACATCGAAGGGAATGCGTTTCCCGATCAACCGGGAAGTCTGCTGGAAGAGCTTTTCTGGCTGCGCTCGTGGACCAATGACACCTATCTATTCCGGGATGAGGTCACGGACCGTGATCCTAATGATTTCGACAATCGGTTGGACTATTTCGCCCAGCTGAGGACGTTTGCGACCACGCCATCGGGCGAAGAAAAAGACGACTTCCACTTCAGTCAGCCCACGGATGAATTCCTGGAAGCGCGCAACTCCGCGCCCACATCGGGGTTCGGGGTCCGCCTGGCATTCCTGCAGGCGGCTCCCCCGCGCGATGTGCGCGTGGTGTTTACGGAGCCAAACTCACCTGCCGCAGAAGTGGTGAACGGTCGCGCGAACTTTGAACGCGGCCAGCGCATTTTCTCCATCAATGGGATCGACCTGATCAATGGCAGCGACGTTGACGGTTTGAATGCAGGCCTGGCGCCGCCCAATGCTGGAACAACGACAACGTTCGAACTCGGCAACCCGGACGGAACCGGCATCCGGTCCGTGTCAGTCACATCCGAGAACCTTTCATCACAGCCCGTAAATCGAACGAGTATTATTTCGACCCCGACGGGGGATGTGGGTTACGTTCTGTTCAATACGTTCAGCCCGTTCTCAAGCGAGGCTCAGATTGCCCAGGCCATCGAGAGCCTTGAGGGTTCAGGCGTGAGCGATCTCGTGTTGGACCTGCGCTACAATGGCGGCGGACTTCTCGCAGTCGCCGCGCAGCTCGGCTACATGGTCGCTGGAGATACAGCGACCCAGGGCCGCGTGTTTGAACAACTGCGTTACAATACGTGCGACAACCCCAATTGCCGCGATCCCATTTTCAACAATCTCAACACGCCGATCCCGTTCATCGATACGGGACAAGGCTTCAGCCTCACCGCAGGCACGCCGTTGCCGTCGCTTGATCTCGACCGGGTGTTTATTCTCTCAACTGAGGGGACATGCAGCGCAAGCGAAGCGGTGATCAACGGTCTTCGCGGTATCAACATCGAGGTAATTCTCGTTGGCGACACGACATGCGGCAAGCCCTTCGGCTTCTTCCCGACCGACAATTGCGGTGAAACGTATTTCACGATCCAGTTCCAGGGAACGAACGACCAGGGCTTCGGCGATTATACCGATGGCTTCCTGCCGGCAAACTCAACGGACCCTCTGGCCCAGTTTGCGGAGTCCCTGCCCGGCTGTCAGGTCACTGACGACCTGACCGGCGTGCTTGGCGACGAGAATGAGCCCTTGCTGGCCGCTGCTCTTCAGTTCCGTGAAGATGGGACATGCCCCGCGCCGCCCGCCGCTTCGTTTGCGAGCGTGACCGAGCGGTCGGTGACCGTGGGTGCGGTGCGCCCGGATCCGGCTATGATGCTGTCGCCCCCTGCGCGCAGCATCATGGAGACCAATCGCGACATGCGCATGCCTCCTCCGTCTGGGGAGAGGGAGCAATGAAGGCCCGCCTCGCAGCCGCGCTTTTCGGGAGCTTCACCATGGCATCGGGGTGTCAACTTCTCTCATCCGAGCCCGTACCCGCCGTCCTGGCGGATGATGACGCTGAAACCATGGCGACGCTTAAATCTGCCCTGGCCGAAGCTGTCGGCCGGGCCAACGTCGAACTCGGCCCGGGAGACCTGACCACAACGTCAGTGGTCAGCGTACTACCACCGCCCCTGAGTGCCCTCGAAACGGCCAGCGTGGCGATGCCGACCCAGTTCACGCTCATGATGCGCGGTGACACGTGCATGGCAGTGCATAGTGAGACAGGCGAAGAGTTCGCCATGGATGTTGCTTGCAAGCCTGCCTGAGGCCCCGAGGTCAAGCATATTCCGGCAAGACGCGAGCCAATCTTGCTTGATTCCGCGTCTGTGGGGGGTACTACCCCTATAGAGAACAACGCCGCTGCCCCTGAAAACGGGGGTGGAAGAGCGATGTGTGGAGGCAAGATAATGGATACTGATCAACTCCCCTTTCGCGAGATTCCATATCTGCCTCAGAAGCTGGATGTGACCCGCAGAGCCGATGGCTCCATCCTGTTGACCAATGCGCAGCCCTTGCGCCCCCATCCGCCTCACATGCTCGCGCCCATCGTATACTGGGCTGCCAACGGTCCGGAGCGCATCTGGCTGGCCCAGCGCAATGCGGAAGACCCGGGCCAGCCCGGCTGGACGAGCATTACATATGGCGAGGCGCTGTCTGAAATCAGGGCGCTGGCGCAGGCTTTCCTCGACATGGGAGCCGGGCCCGCTTGTCCGGTGATGATCCTCTCGCGTAACTCTATCGAGCACGCCCTGGTGATGTATGCAGCCATGTGGGCAGGCGCGCCTGTCGTACCGGTCACCCCCGCCTATGCGACCCTCGCGGAGGACTTCACCCGGCTGAACTATATCGATGATCTGGTGAAGCCGGGGATCCTCTATGTCGATGATGGCGCGCTCTATCAGCGAGGGTTGGAGGGCATGTCCCTGTCCGGGCGCCCGGTTGTATTTGCGCGCAATGCTCCAAGCGTGCCCGGTGCAGTGCCGTTGCATGCCCTGATTGAGACAACGCCGACGTCAGCCGTCGATCTCGCCTATGACCGGTTAACACCCCAAACGGTCGCCAAATTCATGATGACATCGGGCTCCACCGGCGAACCCAAGGCGGTGATCAACACCCACGGCATGATCGCGGCAAACGCCAAGATGATCCGCTCGGTCTGGGATGTGGACCGGCTTGAAGCGCTGTCCGGCGGGCCACAGGTCATGATCAACTTCCTGCCCTGGAGCCACACCTATGGCGCCAATGCGATCCTCCATTCCATGACCGACTGGGGCGGCACGCTTTACATTGATTGGGGCGCACCGACGCCGGCAAAACTGCCCGAGATGATGCGCAACATGCGCGAAGTTTCCCCAACCCAGCACACGACGGTGCCAGCAGCTTGGGCCGCCATCGCCACCGAGTTGGAGAACGACCCGGCCCTTGCGGAGACCTTCTTCAAGCGTCTCTTCGTCATGGCCTATGGCGGGGCGTCCATGGGCCAGGACATTTATGAGCGCATCCAGAAGGTGGCCGTTGCCACAACGGGCGAACGCATTTCCCTGTCGGCGGGCTATGGCGCGACGGAAACCGCGCCGACCCTCTCCAACGTCCACTGGCCCAATGACACCATGGGTCTGATCGGCCTGCCCCTGCCCGGCTGTGAGATGAAGCTGGCGCCGGTAGGCGAAAAGCTCGAATGCCGCGTGCGCGGCCCGCACATCACGCCGGGCTATTATCGCAATAGTGAAAAAACCGGCGAGGCCTTTGACGAAGAAGGCTTCTACAAAATGGGCGATGCGGTCCGCTTTGTAGAACCGGAAGATCCCAATAAAGGCCTCGCTTTTGACGGTCGCCTGGCGGAGGAATTCAAGCTGGCCAACGGCACCTGGGTCTCGGCCGGAACCGTGCGCGTAAAGGTGGTCGAGGCCGTCGATGGCGCCTTGTCTGACGTGGTGGTTTGCGGGCTGAATCAGGACAAGATCGCCCTGCTCGGCTTTCTGAATGAGGCCTGGTGCCAGCGCTGCACGGGCGAGGCGGTCGGGCTCTCGGAACTGGCCGGCCACCCCAAGATTGTTGAAGCCGTGGCCAATGGCATTCAGGCATACAATCAGGCCAATCCAAACGCAGCACGAAGCGTTTCAGCTATCTCGCTGCAGGCGACACCGCCCAAGCCAGAGGCCGGTGAGATCACTGAAAAGGGCTATATCAACCAGTCCAAGGTGCAGACCCTGCGGGCAAGCGAAGTCGAGCGGCTTTACGCCAGCGCCGGAGGCAGCGATATCCTGCGCTTCTGATCATGAGATAACTGTAGGAGGCGCGCCGTGGCGAGCGATATGGAAATGATGACCGGCGCTGAAGCCCTGGTCGGCACACTGGCCGATGCGGGCGTGACCGCCTGTTTCGCCAATCCCGGCACATCTGAAATGCACCTGGTGACCGCGCTGGACCGGGAACCGCGCATCCGCAGCGTGCTATGCCTGTTTGAAGGCGTCGCAACAGGTGCCGCAGACGGCTATGCCCGAGCCACTGGCAAGCCCGCCATGACGCTGTTGCACCTTGGCGCAGGTTACCTGAACGCTGGCGCGAACATCCATAATGCCCGGCGAGCCCACACGCCCATGATCAATGTGATCGGCGACCACGCCACCTACCACACCCGTTATGACGCACCGCTGACCAGCGACATCACCGGCATGGCCGGGCCAAACTCGGTCTGGATCAAATCCATCGATTCGCCCGCCCGTGCAGGCGCCCTGGCCATGGAAGCCTTTTCCGCGGCCCATGCGCCTTTGGCCGGCCCGGTGTCCCTGGTGCTTCCGGCCGACAGCGCCTGGCTCGAAGGCGGCGCAAAGGCTGAACCCGTCGCGGCACGCCCTCTCCCGGCACCGGACGCTGAGACCGTCTCAACCGTGGCCGAAAAAATTCGCGCGGCCAGCAAGCCAGTGCTGGTGATGAATGGCGCTTCGGCGCTCTCCGAAGCGGGGCTGGCTGCGGCCTCGCGCCTGAAAGCTGCGGGCATCCGCGTGATGACCGACACCTTCTACCCCATCATGGCGCGGGGCGCCGGTCGGTTCATTCCAGACAGGATGCAGTATTTTGCCGAAATGGCCATGAAAGACCTTGGCGGCACAGACCTCATGGTTCTGGCGGGCACACAGACGCCCGCGGCCTTCTTCGCCTATCCAGGCAAGCCGAGCCTTCTCGTGCCAGAAGGGTGTGACGTCGCCTCCCTGTGCGATGCGCGCGGCGATGGCGGCGCAGCGATGGCCCTTCTGGCCGATGCGTTGGGCGCGAGCGAGACGTCGCCGGTTGCCGAACTGGCGCTGCCGGACGCGCCGACCGGCGATCTTGACGCCGCAAAGATCGGCGCAGCGATTGCACGCCACCTGCCCGAAGGCGCGCTGGTGTCCGATGATGGCGTCTCGAACTCCCTGCCTGTCTACATGGCGACCGCCACGGCGCAGCCCCACCGCTGGATGATGTTGACCGGCGGGGCCATTGGCCAGGGCATGCCGCTTGCCATTGGCGCCGCGCTGGAGGGCTCGCCGACGCTCTGCCTCTCGGGCGATGGAGCGGGCATGTACACAAACCAGGCGCTGTGGACCATGGCGCGGGAAAACCTGCCAGTCGTCACCGTGGTCTTCGTTAATCACACCTACCGGATCCTGCAGATCGAGCTGCACCGCACTGGTGCGGGCAATCCGGGCCCTGCCGCGCGCGGGATGCTCAACCTCGACGGGCCGGAGATCGACTGGTCAAGCCTCGCCCGCGCCCAGGGCGTAACGGGCCACGATGCGCGAACGGGCGAAGAATTGGAGGCCGCTCTGGCAACCGCGTTTGCAGCGGGCGGCCCGCACCTGATCGCCGCGCATTTGCCAGGATAGAGTCTTTCGGGTGCACGGCAGCGATCCTCAGCCTAAGGTAACGGGGAACTGAGACTGCGGAGAAATGCGATGTCATCCGAAAAACATCTGGCACAGGTGAATATTGGCCGCGTTCTCGGCGGGCCTGACGATCCGCGGATGAAGGACTTCTTCGACAATCTGCGCCGGATCAACGAACTCGCCGAGCGCATGCCCGGATTTGTCTGGCGCCTGCAGGATGAGACCGGCGATGGTGCGATGGCGCTCCATTGGCCCGGCGATCCGACGATGAACGTCAACATGTCAGTGTGGGAAGACGATGCTTCGCTGGCGAAGTTTGTGTTCCAGACGGTCCACCAGAACTTCTACGCGCGTAAGCACGATTTCTTTGAAATGCCAGATGAACCGACAGTGGCCCTGTGGTGGGTCGATATTGGGCACATCCCCACCATAGACGAGGCGAAAGACCGGCTGGACCACCTCATCGCAAACGGCCCATCGGACTTTTCCTTCACCTGGGCCGACCTACCGGCCGCTAAAGTCTGGCGCGAGCGCAGGTGCGCCTGACAAGCATGTCAATTGGGACTGCAGACCCAACCCCGCTTAATCGCAGTGCGAGAACTCAATTTCATCTGAAAGCATATCGGCCCAAACCGGGTTGAGGGCCTGAAACCGGCAGAACCTCACATTTGCCACCTCGCGATTGCCGGTTTCTTCAGCAAGCCAGGCGGCATTCAGCCAGATCCGGTCCCAATCCGGCGGGCGCACCAGCGCTTCGACCGTATATTCTTCAGCGCGATCTAAAGCGCCATCGCGAGCCGCGCGGCGCGCCCGGAAAAGAAGCTGCCTCGCAACGCCCGCATCAAACACTGACCTCAAGTCGGTGATCGCGGAACCGGGCGCAAAGTCGACTCTATAGTCCACGTCCACGGGCCATCCTTCGGGAGTGGACACCAACAAAGCCGCTGACGTGACCCCAATTGTTTGTCCGCCCTCGGCGTATCCGGCCTCAAGCGCAGTCATCAGTCGGTCCTCTAGAGGCCCTTCGGCGCTGTGAAAGCAATTCCACATAGCGTCCAGAACCGCGTCTGAGGCCAATCCATTGCCTTGCACAGATACGTAGCCGCCGGCTTTGTGACCTGCATAGGCTGATGCTTGATGGCCGGTAAAAGCCGCCGCTGTACCGCCAATACTAACGATACCGATCTGCCGGAACGAAGGGTCATTTCCATCGGGAAACTCACCATCGATCTCAAGTGCCTTTTCCAATGCGATCTGGGCGGTTTCGCCATTTCCGAGCGCAGCGAAAATGGTTTCTCTATGGAGCGGATTCGTTTCGAACTGGGAGACCCCGGCCCCAACACCAGCTTTGGCGAAAGGAACCCCATTCCCGACCGCAAGATTGTGAGTCGCCACAGCTACGCCGCACCGCCCAGTGTCCTTATCACACGCAACAATGGAGAATGTCGCAGAGGCGTGCCCAACCCACGACAGGCTGAAGAAGACGGTCAGCAGGAAGAGACGGAAGATGCGGCTCATACCTTAAAGCTAGCTCGCTCAAAAGACGCTGTCTAGAGACCAAGCTCGTAGCTCCTTAAGACGGTGTGGACTCCAATCGGCTGTCCACCAGTGCCGAAGCGGACGAGCGGATACAAGTGATGGCCGTCTTGCAAAAGTCTCGTCCGCTACCGTCGTGCCTGCACGACAGCGCAAGGCGGGGCTGACAGGCGCAGGGCGACGAAGTGGACCGGGTCGCCATTGGAATAGTTGACGCCGTAATGGTGGCGGGACTCCGTTACGCAAAGGCCCTGGAGTTCTGCGCTGCTGCGAAGCAGTTCCAGCGCCGGCGCGCCGTCCTCATCTTCCAGATTGACGAGAAACGCTGCCGGGAGCGCGTCCCGAGCGGGCAGCGCGACAACGGTTTCCGGTGGATGCAAATTCTGCGTGCCCGTCGTCATCACATAGCTCGGCTCGGAATAGCCGACGGCCTGGATCATTTCTGGCGCCTCGCAGCCCTCGCCTCGACCCGGCAGGCCACATACGTCTACCAGCGCGTTTTGCGCCACGACCGTGGGCTGGACCCAGGTCTGGCTGGGCAGGAAGACCGCGCGCGCATGCCAGCCCAGAAGCGTTGCGGCGACAATTCCAGTCGTGAGTGCAGCGCCTTGTCGGCGGAGTACAGCAAGGGCGAGTGCCGCCACCAAGACGGCTACGCCCGCCCACCAAAGATGCAGCGGATAGTCCAGCATGGGTCGCCACTGGTCCATCACGGTCTTGAAGTCTATTGAGCGGAAGTCGGCCGCAGATTCCGCCATGACCAACTCGTCCACGCCAGGATAGCTGATGGCGGCGAACAGCGCCCCGCCCAAGGCAAACAGGGCAAGCGAGGCCCAGCGCGAGACAGGCATCCGCAGCCCTTCCATCAGCCGGGTGATCGCGAGCCCGCAGATGAGCCCCAGCGCCGGATAGGCCGGGAGCACATAGTGGCTGAGGCGCGTGGGCATCAGTTCGAAAAAAATCCAGGTGAGACCAAACCAGGCTACCAGGAAACGCAGGGCGCGGGTCGTTTCGTTCGGCAGAGACGGCACGCCGGGCCAGCGGCCCTGCCAGGCCTTGCTGAAGCCCAGAAGGCCAAGCACCACCACAAGCGCGAATGGATAACCAACAAGGACCTTTGTGCCGATCAGCGAATCCGAAGCCACGGCGATCCCTGTCCAGATCACTGCAAGGACTGCCGCGATCAGTAAGGCAGCGATGCCCTTCTGGCGCCCCGCATCGCTCTCCCCGCGCAGGGATTTCCACGCGAAAACCGCGCCGGGTACAAGCGCGAGCGTGGCCGGGAAAAACCACACAGGAATGTGCGAGAGCTGGTAAAACGGCCAGCCCGCATGGCCTTCACTGGCGCCGGTGAACTTGTCGGCCAGATCCTTGCCCACGGCGCCTTCGACGAACTGGCCATCGGTGGCGAGTTGGATCCAGATAAACCAGGGTATCCACAGCGCAAAGAACAGGAGCGGGCCGGGCCACCAGGCGAGCGGGCGCCACCACTGGCCAAACTGGTTTTGCCCAGCCTTGTCCCAGGCCCAGACGCCCGCGGCGGCGAGGCCGGCGACCATGATCGACACCGGCCCCTTGATAAGAAAGCCGAGCCCCATGGCGAGCCAGAAGAGGAGCGCCATGGGCCGGGCGCTGGGCGCGGCGATCGCGTTGGCGCGCTGGCCCAGATCAGCGAGTGGATCATGGCGCATATAGATGCGAGCAAGGGCGCCGAGCCCCAGCGTGGTGAAGAAGACCAATACGCCGTCAGTCTTCGAAATATGGGCCTCACTGGTAAGCAATACGGTGGAGCCAAACAGCGCTGCGCCGACGAAAGCCGCGCGCCGCCCCACAAGCGCCATTCCCGCCCAGAAACAGGCCAGCGTGGCCAGCCCTGCGCCAATCCAGCTGGGCACCCGGTAGCTCCAGATCTCTTTGGCTTCGGCATCGGAAAATGCGGCCGTGGACGCGGCCTGCAGCCAGTGGATCCCGGCGGGCTTCTTGTTGCGGAGCTCCTCCTGGTAGCGGATGCGGATATAGTCGTCGGTCTCCAGCATTTGCTTGGAAGCCTGGGCGAAACGGCTCTCATCCCGGTCCAAGGCGGGGATATAGAAGACGCCCGGCGCAGCGGCGCCCATGGTGATCACCAGCAGGATGAGCCAGGCTTTCCAGCCGGAGGAGAGACGGTCGAGCATGTCCATGCCTGCCGTTTAGCGCGCCCCGCAGCGGCCCGCCAGCGGAAAGGCGCAGGGCCGGCTGCGATGTGATGGGGCTCTAGTGCAGCCTTCGAGCTGCGTCCGGCGCGGCGGCGTGCATGACGCGGTCGAGCTTTTTCTCCAACAGGCTGATCAGCACATCCTTGGCGTTCTGCAGGCTGACCGCCCTGGCGGTCTCGCCCGTCGCCTTGATGACGATCTTGTGGGTAAACAGGTCCCCGTCTGTCGTGACAATCACGGCGTGGGGAGTCTCCAGTTCAATATGGGCCATGGGGCACCTCCGTCCCCCCGGCCTGACTGTGAGGATTCCGATTCTCCGGCCCGATGGGGAGTCGGATTCCGCAGTTGAGCGGGCATTTGCTTGTGGGATTCGGTGGAGGGCTTTGAGTCTATTGGGGTATCTTCACGCCAGCACCGGCGCCCGCGCGAGGCGGGGATGAGGGGCAACCAGCGATAAAGGAACCGCCCCTCCCCCGGCGCGCGGGAAAGGGGCCGGGCCAAGGGGCGGGCCGGTTCCCGGGGCGAAGACCTGTTGTATGTTTCGGTCGACACCTTCGCAGACTTCGAAGGCGGTCTGGGCTGCAAACAAGCTGATCCGGGCGATCCATTTGTGCTGGCGAAGGCCATGGCCGCAGCTGGGGGCCGCCGACGCGAACAGGGCGCCGACGCGCACCGAAGCCCGGTGCAGCACACCCCACCCATCCTCGCGCGCGGCGCCCATCATGTGGCGGCGGAAGTCCGCGCCCACTTCGGTAAGGTCAATCGCCTCCACATGGATCCAGCCATACCAGGTCAGCTCCACCCGCAATCCGGCATAGGCATGGCCCTCCTCGATCATGCGGCCGGTCCAGCGCGCAAACGCACGCAGGCTCAGCCACAGGACGGGCCAGAAGACGGGATGAACCCGGGAAAAGGGATCGCGCAGGGCTTCCATGACCGGGAGTATAGGCGAGGCCGCAAGGGGGGCGGATAAGGGGCGGGTTATCCCCGCCAACTAGGAACGCCCTTTCCGCCTTTCCATCCACTCATAGATGGCCATGTAAATCATGATGACCGGCATCAGCAGAATGACGATCCCCAACTTCAGCGCCTTGCCAGCCTTCTCCAGAATGGGCGGCGTGGGACGTCCGGCGCCATAGAGCAGCGTGAACTCGCCATGGCTTTTGATGAGTTCGTCGGTTGAAACACCGCGGCCATCTGCGATCTGCTTCAGGGCTTTCCCCGTCGGAATCGGCAATCCGAAATCAAAGAGGTTCGGCGCCGGGCGCCCAAACGCATGCTTGAAGGCGAGCTCAGCGTTGCGGAATAGCAGGTTGATATGCGTACCGCTGGGCACTTCCTCCAGAACGAGGGTGATGGCGGTATCGGCATCCACCATGCCCGACAGGGTTTGGCCGTAGGGCTCCAGGGCGTATCCGGCGCCGGGTGTGTAGGTGCCCGCCATATACGTTTCGGTCTGGGTGGGCTCCGGGTCGTCTGCAAGGCCCTTGATCGTGATGTCCTGAGAGCCAGCCGCATGGGCCTCACGCAGGCGCTGGTGGCTCTCCGGCGTGTCGGCGGGGGTAGTCACCGGCAGGGCCTTGAAGCGGAGATACTCCAGCATGCCATCCTTGGCGACGGCAGCGATGTCGGTGTCCTCATCATCGCCATAGGCGCAAAGGACTCGCGTTTTCAGCGTCTTGCTGAGCAGGATCGCCTGGCGCACCACGCCCCGGTCGGCCTGGTGCTTCTCGAACTGGTCTGCCGCCACGCCAGCGGCGACGAAGGCGTCAAAGGCCGAGAGATCGACGCGCTTATTGCCGGGGAAGAACTGGTGGTAATAGCCGCCGAACTCCGGCCGCTTCGGGTCGGGCCCGTCAAACGGCATGAGGTAGTAGAGTCCGGTGGTGGCCTCATGGAACAGGCGGAAGGATTTGAACGCGGCCTTGAGCGCGGCCTCGTCAGGCTTGTCCTGCAGGGCGATGAGGTTCTGGCGGATCATGGGATGTGGTTAGGCTGGTTCTGGAGCGGCGTCGATGGGTGCTGCGCCCGGTGGTAGATGCGCTTTCACCCAATTGGGCATCTACCCCGTCATCCTGCGGTCAAGTCGCGGGATGACGGGTCTTGGGGCGTAGGGCGGGTCTGGGTCCGCCAGCACTGCATGAACGGTAAGCCAGACGGCTACTCGCTTCTAGGGATTTGTACTTTTCAAAACAACTAAATCGTCAAGTTCGCTGTTCCAGAATTCCAAATCGTCCACTGCTGAATCTGAGAAAACACGAATATTGGGCGCAAATGGTTGACCATGTGTAAGTGAATATAATTGTGTATAGAAGTTATGGCAGAATAATAGATGCCGTTTTATCAGAGTCACATTTTTTCCAAAAGCAACACCCATATCATCCTGATATTCACAGCCAATATTTACTCCATTTATGTGCATTAAGACATCACGCCCAAAGCAAAAACCTCAAGATAGGCGGTTATCGCGATCATCCATATCCTTATGCTTTGTGGTGGATGTATGCACGTAAGAGTGGCGTAACTTTACTACCAAGTGCGCAACATCGCTGGCTTCGCTAACTCCTAAGTCATGATTAGCTTTGCAGCGAATTCCATAATTTTCCTCGAATATAGAAATGCACTCTCTGAGATTGATCGCCAACTCACCAACACCAGAAATCAACAATGGGTGCCCTGAACTTAAACAGTTACTAGAAACCACTTCAACGTTTCTCTGAAGTAGCGACTGAACTTCCGCTGCATGATTTCTTTCAAGCTGCACCATCAATTCCGCCCGATCCGCTTATCCCGCGCGGCGAGCAGCCTCAGCCTCAGCGCATTCAGCTTGATGAAGCCTTCGGCGTCTTTCTGGTCGTAGGCGCCGGCGTCGTCCTCGAACGTGACGTGGGCTTCTGAGTACAGCGAATAAGGCGAGGTGCGGGCCACCAGGTGCGCCGCGCCCTTGTAGAGCTGCAGGGTCACCTCGCCGGCGACATGGGCCTGGGAGTGGTCGATGGCGGCCTGGAGCATTTCCCGCTCCGGGCTCCACCAGAAGCCATTGTAGATCAGCTCCGCATAGCGCGGCATCAGCTCATCCTTCAGGTGCCCGGCGCCGCGGTCCAGCGTGATCTGCTCAATGCCCCTATGCGCCACCAGCAGGATCGTGCCGCCGGGCGTCTCATAGATGCCGCGCGACTTCATGCCGACAAAACGGTTTTCGAGCAGGTCCAGCCGGCCAATGCCATGTTTGCGGCCGTATTCATTCAGCGCGGTGAGAAGCGTGGCCGGGCTCATCGCCTCGCCATTGATGGACACCGCATCGCCTTTTTCAAAGCCGATGGTGATCACTTCCGGCGTGTCGGGGGCGTCCACCGGGTCCACCGTGCGCTGGAACACGAAATCGGGCGCGGCCTCGCCGGGGTCTTCCAGCACTTTGCCCTCGCTTGAGGTGTGCAGGAGGTTTGCATCGACGCTGAACGGCGCCTCACCGCGCTTGTCATTCGGCACGGGGATGCCGTGTTCTTCCGCGAAGGCGAGCAGATCGGTGCGGGACTTGAAGCTCCAGTCCCGCCAGGGCGCGATGACGTTGATGTCGGGCTTCAGGGCATAATAGCCGAGCTCGAAGCGGACCTGGTCGTTCCCCTTGCCGGTGGCGCCATGGCAAACCGCATCGGCGCCGACCATTTCGGCAATCTCGATCTGGCGCTTGGCGATCAGTGGGCGGGCGATGGACGTGCCGAGCAGGTAGACGCCCTCATACACCGCATTCGCCCGGAACATGGGGAACACATAGTCGCGCACGAAATCCTCGCGCAGATCCTCTATGAAGATGTTCTCTTCCGGCAGGCCCATTTGCAGGGCCTTCTGGCGCGCGGGCTCCAGCTCCTCGCCCTGCCCCAGGTCTGCGGTGAAGGTGACGACCTCACAGCCGAGCTCCGTCTCGAGCCATTTCAGGATGATCGAGGTGTCCAGGCCGCCGGAGTAGGCGAGGACGACTTTCTTGGGCTGGGTCATGGGGCGCTCCTGTCAATCGATCCCGATTAGCGGACCCCGCCGCGATTGCAAGGCGCGCCCGCCCGGCTTAGGGTTTTGCCAGACCGTTTCGGGGGAGACGCATGGAAACCGGGCAACCTGCCAACGAAAAGCTGAAAGTCTTCGTCTCCTATTCTCGGGCGGATGTGGCCGATGCGGACCAGATCGTCGCTCTGCTCGACAAGGAATGCTTCCAGCCGATCATCGATCGTCATAGCATCGAGAAGGGCGCGGAATGGGAGCCGCGGCTCGGCGCGCTTCTGTTTGAGTGTGACAAGGTGGTGTTTGTCCTCACCGAAAACTCCGCCGCCTCCCCGGTGTGCCAGTGGGAGGTGGACGAGGCCGCCCGTCTCGGCAAGCCCATGGTGCCGGTGACCCTGCGCGACCTGCCAGAGGGCACGGAGCCGCCGCAGAAACTCAAGGACCGCAACTACATCTTCCTCTATTCCAAGGCCGATGTGCCGGGCTCGGGCTGGTTCACCGGCTCCCAGGACCTGGTTGAGTGGCTCCGCTCGGACCTCGCCTGGACGCGCCAGCGCACGCGGCTGATGGAGCGCGCGCAGCAGTATACGGCCAATCCGGTAGAGGCGCAGCTGATGCGCGGTGAGGTGCTGCAGGCGGCGCTGGCGTTCGCGGCCGGCGCGCCGAAGGGCGAAACGATCCCGCAGGCGGTGTCAGACTACATCACCGCCAGCGAAGCCGCCGAAGCGCGGCTGAAAGCCGAAGCCGAGGCAGATCTGGCAGAGCGGGAAGCGGCCGTGCAGCGGGCGCAGGAGGCGGTTGAGACGGAGCAGGCCGCGCTGAAAAAGGCGGAGCGGGCCCAACGCGGCGCCCGGCGCGCGACGTGGTTAGGTTTGGTCGCCGCCGTCGCGCTTACCATAATTGGGGGGCTTGCCACATGGTACGCCACAGACCGGGCGCTGGATGCACAGACGCTGCGCAGCCAGCTGTTTGCGGGGGAAGCGGTCACTCAGTTTGAGGCAGGTGAAGACGTGCACGCCTTCCTCCTTGCCCTAATCGGCGAACCTGCCGCCCAACAAGGCCTGATCGAGCCGTATTTTCGTGAATCCAATTCTACGTCCCAAACTGTGCTCGAACATGCTATGACGCACAGCAAACTTGATGCTGAATTTGTATCTGAGAGACCAATTCTAGCTGTCGCAGTTCATCCGTCTGATCCAAGGCTGATCTTGACGAGCCACGAAGATACCACCGCAAAGCTCTGGCGCATTGGGGAGGACGCCCCCCTCCAGATTTTTGAGGGGCATGGGGACCGAGTGCACTCCGTCGCGTTTCACCCAGATGGCGAGCGCATCCTGACGGGGTCATGGGATGACACCGCAAGGCTCTGGCGCATCGGGGAGGACGCCCCCCTCCAGACTTTTGAGGGGCATGTGGGCTCGGTGTACTCCGTCGCTTTTCACCCCGATGGGGCGCACATCCTGACGGGGTCTGGTGACTCCACAGCAAAGCTCTGGCGCATCGGTGAGGACGCCCCCCTCCAGACTTTTGAGGAGCATGAGGGCTCGGTGAACGCCGTTGCCATTCACCCCGATGGGGCGCGCATCCTGACGGGGGCAGGTGATGACACCGCAAAGCTCTGGCGCATCGGTGAGGACGCCCCCCTCCAGACCTTCAACGGGCATGCAGGCGCGGTGACATCCGTCGCCTTTCACCACGATGGCGAGCGCATCCTGACAGGGTCATGGGATGACACCGCAAAGCTCTGGCGCATCGGCGAGGACGCCCCCATCCAGACCTTTGGGGGGCATGAGGGCATGGTGGATGCCGTCGCCTTTCACCCCGATGGGAACCGCATCCTGACGGGGTCATGGGACGCCACCGCAAAGCTCTGGCGCATCGGGGAGGACGCCCCCCTCCAGACTTTTGAGGGGCATGAGCGCCCGGTGCTATCCGTCGCAATTCACCCCGATGGGGAGCGCCTCCTGATGGGGTCAATTAATACCAGCGCAAAGCTCTGGGCGCTCCATGACTTCCTGCTCCTCTCCCCGGACGAACAGGTCGTCGAGGCCTGTGCCATGCTCGATCGCATGACCAATCGGCCCTGGCTGACGGATGAGGATCGGCAGGCGATTCCGGTGCTGCGGGGGCTTAGCGATGCCGAGCTGGACCCTTGCGACCTGCGCCCGCCGCCCTAACGCCTTCTCCCGCCCAAAATCCCGCGCAGGACGTAGCGGGAGATTTCTCGGGCGATGGTGCGGCCGGCCTGTTTGGAGGTGGTTTCCCAGACGGTCTGGCGGCCGGAGGAGCGTTTGCGGCGCGACTTGGATTTCTCGGCCTGTTCTTTCGCCCGTTCTTCCTCGCGGGCGAGCTTTTCAGCCGCTTCGGCGGCGTCTTCTTCCTTCTTCAGCAGGATCTCGTAGGCGCTTTCGCGGTCGATCGCCTCGTCATATTTCATGGAGACGGGCGAGACCTCCATCACCTCCGCGCGCTCCCCGCCAATGGCCGGGCCAAGGCGCGAGGAGGGCGGGCGGACCAGCGTGCGCTGCACGATGCCCGGCGCGCCTTTCGCGTCCAGTGTGGAGACCAGGGCTTCGCCGACGCCGAGCTCCGTGATGGCCTCGCCCGTGTCAAAGGCCGGATTAGGCCGGAAACTCTCCGAGGCGGCCCTGACGCCCTTTCGCTCCGACGGGGTGTAGGCGCGCAGGGCATGCTGGATGCGGTTGCCGAGTTGGGCGAGCACACTGTCTGGCAGGTCGCGCGGGTTCTGCGTCACGAAGAAGACCCCCACCCCCTTGGAGCGGATGAGGCGCACCACCTGCTCAATCTTTTGAACCAGGGCGCTGGGCGCGGAATCAAACAGCAAGTGCGCTTCATCGAAGAAGAAGACCAGCTTCGGCTTGTCCGGGTCGCCCACTTCGGGAAGCTCTTCGAAGAGTTTCGACAGGAGCCAGAGCAGGAAGGTGGAATAGAGGCGCGGGCTGTTGATCAGCTTCGTGGAGTCCAGCACCGAGACATAGCCGCGCCCGTCGCGGGTGGTGCGCATCAGGTCTGGCAATTCCAGGGCCGGCTCGCCGAAAAACAGCTCCGCCCCCTCCCGCTCAAGAACGAGCAGGCGGCGCTGAATGGCGCCAAGGCTTTGCGGCGCGACATTGCCATACTCGCGGGAAATCTCATCGCGCACGGCCTTGTCGCCCATATGGGCGAGCAACTTGCGCAGGTCTTTCAGGTCGAGCAGGAGCCAGCCCTGATCGTCAGCGTATTCAAACGCGATGGTCAGCACGCCTTCCTGGGTCTCGGTCAGGTCCATCAGGCGGGCCAGCAGAAGTGGCCCCATCTCGGCGATCGTGGCACGCACAGGATGGCCCTGTTCACCGAACACATCCCAGAAGATGGTCGGCGTGTCGTCATATCCATAATCGTCAAAGCCGATCTTCTCGGCCCGCGAGATCAGCTTGTCATGCAGCTTGTGCTCCGGGCTGCCGGACTGGCTGATGCCGCTGAGATCGCCTTTCACATCGGCGCAGAACACCGGCACACCGGCATTGGAAAACCCCTCGGCCAGGATCTGTAGCGTGACCGTTTTGCCCGTGCCGGTGGCGCCGGCCACAAGGCCATGGCGATTGGCCCGGTTCAGAAGCAGCGCCTGGGGCTCGTTCTGCTCGGGTCCGCCGCCGCCGATGAAGATGGAGTCTGCCATGGACTTTGCCCTCGCGCTGTCATGATTCTGCGTACTAGCGGGCTGGTATATCAGACCGCCCAGGATCGCCAGACCCCAGTGTTAGGCGGGGTCTTCATCTTCTGCGGCCGGCAACTCAACGGAGTAGATATCCACATCGATTTCGTGGAACCAATTGGGTGGCGGTTCGCGGTCGAGCACTTCGGCGATCGATGAGAGCACTTCATCTTCGCCGTAGAGTGAATCGCTGAAGGCGTATGTCATCAGGTCGAAAAAGCCCCTCGACGTTGATCCCAACTCCGTCAGCGCCATCGCATACCGATCATAGGTGCCTTCCAGATCCTCCATGCCGGTATAGGGGGAAGACAATTGTGCCACACGGTCCGGCGCCATCCCAGTAAACACTCCGGTCGCCAGGGCAGATTGGTAGGCCACATCCGACAACCGGGCCGCACCGAGGCCGCGATAGTCAACCTGCGGCCCGGTTTCTCCTCGAAATGAAGCATTCCGCGCCTCAACCAGGTCCGGCAGAAGCCTGATATGGTAGGCCCGCGCTTCCTCAAGCACGGCATAATTTGCGCTAAGCTCCGCCAGAATCATGGTTTCCGCACGATCGCGACGTTCAGCTTCCTTCGAAGCGCCGTACCATCCGTTCAATGCCAGCCCGAGCAGCACGCCAAACACGATTGCAGCAAACTCCGCTGCGATCAGCGCATAGTTTCTGTGCATGCTCAGGCTCCATTGTTCCCGGTCGAGTGTTTCAGAATACGCGCTTACCCACAAACTGTCTGGTTACCCGTCGCGCTCCGCCCAGACTTTCAGGATGTGATGGGCCACGGCCATGGGCGGTGGGCAGAAAAACCGGGGGTGGTCTCCCGCCAGCATCGCGCGCGCCTCATCGCGTGTGATCCAATAGGCTTCTTCCAGCTCGTCCTGCTCGACGGAAATCTCTTCGCTGTCGGCCGGGATGAGGATGCCGACCATGAGTGAAGAGGGGAGCGGCCAGGGCTGGCAGAAGAGATATTCAGCGTTGGCCGGATCAGACTTGATGCCCGCTTCCTCTTCCAGTTCCCGACTCGCGGCCTGTTCGACGGTTTCGCCCGGCTCCACAAAGCCTGCCAGGGCCGAAATAAAGCCTGCAGGCCAGCCCGCCTGGCGCGCCATGAGACACTTGTCGCCGCGATGGGCGAGCATGATGGCCACGGGGTCAGTGCGCGGAAAGTGCTCTGCGCCGCAGGCCGGGCAGACCCGCTTCCAACCAGCTTCCACCACATTGCTTTGCGCGCCGCAGTTGGAGCAGAAGCCGTGACGACCGTGCCATTCGAACAGGGATCGCGCCGTTGATGCCAGATTGGCCTCCAGGGCGCCAAGAACACCAGCGGCCCCGCGCATATCTTCAAAACTCGCAAGGCCGGCGATGGGGCTTGCGCCTAAATCCCAGTCCGCGGGCATATCCAGCGCGAAAATGGGCGACCCTTGTGTGTCTTCGCCCAGAAACACCTCGCCCTGCGCGCCGAGCTTGTAGGCCTCCGGTCCCAGCCAGAACAAGGGCCGCGACGGGCCATGGTGACGCTGGCCAAATCCGGGCACGGCCCCTTCTCCGTCCAGCAAGGGCTCTCCACCGCGCATCAGGAGCACAAGAACGTTCGGGTCCTGCCGGGCTGTCTCGAGCCAGGCGGCGTCTGTGCGGTGATGGGCGGCGCGGTCAACGGGGTTGGCGGCCAGGGGCAAGTCGTTGGATGTTGTCATCCCTCGGGTTCAGCGAAGAATAGCAGCGCGGTCAAGCCACCCCCTTGCGCGAAAGCACCGAAGCCGCGATATAGCCCGCTGGAGGCTGGCGGCGGACGAGCCGCTCGCCAACCGGGTCAGGTCCGGAAGGAAGCAGCCCTAACGAGTCCCGTTCGGGTCGCTGTCCAGTCTCCTTCCTCGCTGTGTTCCCGTATCGCTCCGCTCACATGGAACGCGCTCAGGGCTACTCTCCATTATATCCCCGTATCCCTGCACCGGCGCGAGCTCGCGGCAATCGACCGGAAGCAACGCTTCCCTTTCCGGCGAAACTGTTCCACGCTTCGACAAACAATAAAGAAACAATCCCGTGGGAGGCCCCAATCATGAGCGACGTGCCCATTTCGCCAGATACGCCGACGCGCGATGCCGCCGAACTCGCAGGTAATGCGGCAGTTACGGGAGGCCCCTTCGGCATTAAAGGACTCGCCTGGGCGGTCTTCGAAGGCGCACGTAACCCCTACTACAACATGATCGTGATCTACATTTTCGCGCCGTACTACGCCGATGTCATCATCGGCGGCGGTGCAGACGGGCTCAGCCTGACCGGCCTCACAATTACGATTGCTGGTATCATAACGGCACTGACCGCTCCGTTCCTCGGGGTCATCGCTGACAAGGCGGGGCTTCGAAAGCCTCCCATCGCCATTTTTATCACCTTGCTCTGCATCTGTTCTGCGGCGCTTTGGTGGACCACGCCGAACGGCCCGTTCAAGGTCTGGTCCACGATGGCGATCCTGGCCTTCGCATATTGCTGCTACGGGTATAGCGAAGTGCTGCACAATGCGATGCTGCCCCAGGCGGGCGAACCGAAGGCCCTGCCCTACATTTCCGGCCTCGGTCTTGCCATGGGCAATATTCTCAGCGTCGGTATCATCCTGTTCTTCCTGATCGCCCTGCTCCTGCCCGCGACACCTTTTGCCGGGGTGGGTCCCATCCCTACGTCTCCGATGTTTGGGCTCAACCCCGAAACGCATGATGCCCAACGCCTCTCTGGGCCGTTCGTCGCGGTTTGGATGGCGCTCTTGATGATCCCCTTTTTCCTGTTCATGCCCGACAACAAAGCCACGGGTTTAAGTTGGAAGAACGCCACTGCAAACTTCTTTTATGGCTTGCCAAACGAGGCCGGCATTCGGTCCGAATCCTTCGGCGAGCGTATGTCGAAGTTCAGCGACTATCTTGCTGATCTGTTCAAAACTCAGCCTCAGGTAATGCGTTTCTTGATCGCAAGAACGATCTACGCCGATGCCATGGCCGCACTGTTGACCATGGGTGCCGTCTTTGCAGGGGGCTTCTTTGGCTGGACGGACGTAGAAATCCTGATCTTCGGACTTGCAGGACTGACCTTCGGGGCGATTGGCGGATTTGTCGGCGGCGCGCTCGACCGCTGGCTGGGGCCCAAAATGGCACTGATCGTCGAACTCAGTACGCTCATCATACTCTTATTTGTTCAGCTCTCGATCACGCCGCAAAGCCTGTTCTTTGGCCTGGTGGACGGCAGCCAACCGGTGTGGGCCTCACCGTTCTTCTCAACCCTTTCAGACGTTGTGTATTTTTCATTCATCATTCCCGTCGCGATCGCCGTTGTGGCTTGCATCAGTTCCAGCCGGTACATGCTGGTCCATATCGCGCCACCGGCCCGGATTGGTGAGTTCTTCGGGTTGTATGCCATCGCTGGCACGGTGACAGTCTGGATGGGTCCAGGACTTGTCACGCTGTTGACGTTCGTCACCGGAAATCAGCGGATCGGCATGGGCGGCATCGGCGTGATGTTCCTGATCGGCCTGTTCGTTCTCTGGAGTGTCAAAGCTGACAAGACGCCAGAGCACATGAAAGCCGAAGAAGACCGATACTAGTCTTCGCGGCTAGGCCGGTGGGCTGACGTCCCCATAGACGATGAAGTGGGGGTTGTCGTAGCCGCGATGGGCTTTGCCATAGAGGAGCGGGCTGTCGTCTTCGAGCAGGACCCGCGCGCCAGCGGCTTCGGCAACCGCTTGGCCGGCGGCTGTGTCCCACTCCATGGTACGGCCCATGCGGGGATAGAGGTCGGCTTCGCCCGCAGCCACAAGACAGAATTTCAGGCTGGATCCGGCGGAGATGATGTCCGCGGTCTGGAACCGTTCGAGGAAAGCGTTCGTTTCCGGCGAGCGGTGGGATTTGGACGCGATAGCCGTGAGCCCGGCCTCGGGACACGGGCGGACCGCCATGGCGCGGCGCGCGTCCGGAGCTGGCACATCTGCCCCGGGGGCCACATCGGCCTGCCAGGCCTGGCCGGGGCCATCACCTACGAACAGTCTCGACAGGGCAGGCGCATAAACGACGCCCATCGCCGGTCTACCATACTCGATTACTGCAATATTTACAGTGAACTCGCCGCGCTTGTTGACGAACTCCTTCGTGCCATCGAGTGGGTCAACCAGGGCAAAACGATGCCCGTGTTTTGGGATATTGCCCGCCGCCACACTCTCCTCGGCGATCACAGGCAGGCTCGGATCGGCCTCCGCGAGGGCCGCGAGGATCAGCGCCTCGGCTTTCTCGTCGGCTTCAGTGACCGGCGAGCTGTCGCCCTTTGTCTCGACGTCAAAGTCCGTCTCGTAGATCTCCATGATCAACGCGCCAGCTTTCAACGCAATGTCGCACAACGTGTCAGCAGTCAGGGCCATCGGGCTTCCCCCTGGTTTTTAGGTCGGGTCTACTGGACCGGCAGAACGTCCATCAATTCGAGTTCGAAATTGAGGTCGGCATTTGGCGGAATGGGACCACCCGGCGTGCCGGACTCGCCATAGGCCAGATCGGACGGGATATGGATCAGCCAGCGTTCGCCACGCTTCATCAGGGAAAGCGCCTCGACCCAGCCGGGGATCAGGCGACCGGCCGGAAAGATCATCGGCTCGCCCCGCTGGAAAGCGCTGTCGAACACTTCGCCATTGGAATCCAGGCGGCCTTCATAGAAGACAACCACCTGATCTTCAGGCCGTGGTGATGGGCCTTCTTCGACGGCTTCCAGAACGACATACTCCAGACCACTTTCGGTCTTATGGACGCCTTCGCGGCTGGAATCCCAGGGCGTGTAAGCGGCCCAGGCGTCGGCATCGACCTCCTTGGGCGGCGGCGCAGGGAACACTTTGTTCAGTTCCACACGGAAGATGAGATCATCGCCTGGCTGGATAACGCCGCCGGGGCGCGGGCTGTCGCCATAGGCAAGGTCGGCGGGGATGTAGAAAACCGCATCATCGCCTTCCGACATGTATTGCAGGCCCTCAGTCCAGCCCGCGATTACGCCATTCAGCGGAAAGCTGGCGCGCTGGCCACGAGCAAACGAACTGTCGAATATTTCGCCATTGCGAGCGAGGCGGCCTTCATAATGGACTTCCACCTGGTCGCGCGCCACGGGGCTCAGCCCGCCGGCATCGCCGCTCGAGACGATGATGTATTCAAGGCCGCTCTCGGTTTGCACGACGCCTTCGCGCTCGGAATCCCAGGGGATATGGTCGGCGAAAAAGGCATCCATGGGAGACTCCTCAAGGGCTACAGGCGCGGAGTCCGCATCCGCTTCGGGTGACGCATCGTCTGTGGTGTCAGGACTGCTGCAACCAGTGGCAATGAGCGCAAGCGCGCCAGCAAGGAAGAGATGTTTCAGGGCCATGGGTGAGGCTCCGCTGTCGTGAACGTTCCCCGCCCGCTTAGGCAGTTTCCCGGCCCGTGTCACCCACCCTGCTGAAATCCCGGCTGCTTCGCCCTAGGACTTGTCGACGCTGGGCCGACCGATGGAGGCATAGGTAAAGCCGCGCTTTGCCATGTCCTCGGGGTCGTAGATGTTGCGCAGGTCGACCACGATGTCGCCCGCCATGGCCTCTTTCACCCGTTTCATGTCCAATGCGCGGAACTGGTGCCATTCGGTGATGATCACCAGAATATCGGCGCCCTCAATCGCGTCCCAGGGCGTGCCCGTATAGGCGATATCGGGCATCATTTCCTTGGCTTCGTGCATGGATTCCGGGTCATAGGCCTTCACGGTCGCGCCCGCCGCCGTGAGCGCCGGAATGATGTCCAGGCTTGGGGCATCGCGCATATCATCGGTGTTTGGCTTGAAGGCGAGGCCCAGGACGGCGATGGATTTGCCATCCACGCTGCCGCCCGCCGTGGCAATGATCTTTTCGGCCATCGCCTTTTTGCGCGCCGCGTTCACTTCGACCACCGTATCGATGATGCGCACGGGGCTGCCATGGTCATTGGCCGTTTTCGTGAGGGCGAGTGTGTCTTTTGGAAAGCACGAACCGCCATAGCCTGGCCCGGCATTGAGGAACTTCTTGCCGATCCGGCCGTCCAGCCCGATGCCGCGCGAGACTTCCTGGACATTGGCCGACCTTTTCGCAAAGATCTGCGATCTCGTTGATGAAGGTGATTTTCACCGCCAGGAAGGCGTTCGCAGCATATTTGATCAGTTCGGAGGTGCGCCGTTCGGTGAACAGGATCGGCGTCTCATTGAGGAAAAGCGGGCGATAGAGCTCGTTCATCACCTCTTTCGCGCGCTCGTCTTCGACACCGACCACCACGCGGTCGGGGATCATGAAATCCTTGATCGCGGCGCCTTCGCGCAGGAATTCCGGGTTGGACGCCACAGCAAAATCGGCATCCGGATTGGTCTTGGCAATAATCGCTTCAACCTCATCGCCCGTGCCCACAGGCACGGTGGACTTGTTCACCACCACGGTGAAACCGTCCATCAGGCCCGCAATTTCTTCCGCCGCTGCATAAACATATTGCAGGTCCGCGTGACCGTCGCCGCGCCGCGACGGCGTGCCCACGGCGATGAAGACTGCATCGGCATCGGCGATCGCGTCGGACGGGTCCGTGGTGAAGAAAAGACGCTCCTCGCGGACGTTCTTCTCCACCAGGCTTTCCAGCCCGGGTTCAAAGATCGGAATCTCGCCCCGATTGAGGCGCTCAATCTTGGAGGCGTCCTTGTCCACACAGGTGACCACATGACCGAAATCGGCAAAACACGCTCCCGAAACCAGACCAACATAGCCCGTCCCGATCATCGTCACTCGCATCGCAATAACTCCATGTCGGGCACGGCCCGTCGTAAAACTGTCTGGCGCCGAGCCATGCTCCGCAAGACTGGCAGCGTCAAGGCTCGGGCCAATTCAACCGCTGTGCCATTTCGGGTGGAAGCCCGAACCGGCCTGCCGGGTCAGATTTCCTGGTTATAGGCGCCAATCTCGTCATACTTCGCCAGGCGCGGCTTCACTTCTTCGCGGAACAGCGCGCGCATATCATCCTCGCTCGCCATGCTCTCCACAACCACAACAAGTTCAGGCTTGTTGGACGAGGCCCGAACCAGCACCCAAGAACCATCTTCCAGGGTTACCCGCACGCCGTTCACTGTATTGATGTCAGCGATCTTGCGACCCAGGATTTCACCGCCGTCCATCGCCTCATACTCGGCAACGACACGCTCTAGCACCTCATACTTGATCTCATCGGCGCATTTCGGGCTCATGGTGAGGGAGGTATAGGCCACCTCCAACTCGCCCTTCAGCTCGGCCATAGATTTGCCGGGGTTCCGGTCCAGCATTTCAAGGATCGCCTTCGCGGCCGTGAGGCCACAATCATAGCCAAGCCCAATCGGCTGGCGGAAGAAGAAGTGACCTGACTTCTCGAACCCTGCGAGGGCATCCAGATCCGTCGTGCGGCGTTTGATGTAGCTGTGGCCGGTCTTGTAGTAATCGACCGTCGAACCGTTCTCCTTTAGGACCGGATCGGTCTTGTAGAGGCCGGTGGATTTCACATCGACAACGAATTTCGCGCCGGGATACTCGCGCGACAGATCCCGCGCCAGCATCAGGCCGATCTTGTCGGCGAAGATTTCCTCGCCCGTATTGTCCACCACGCCGCAGCGGTCGCCGTCACCATCAAAGCCCAGCGCCACATCGGCGCCATGCTCGGTCACGGCCGCGGCCATGGCATGGAGCATTTCGGAGTCTTCGGGATTGGGATTGTACTTCGGGAACGTCCAGTCGAGGTCGCAGTCCATTTCGATGACGTCCACGCCCATGGCGCGCAGGGCTTTCGGGGCGAACACGCCCGCCGTGCCATTGCCGCAGGCCGCGATCACCTTGAGCGGGCGCTTGATCTCCACGCCCTGGGACACGCTTTCAATGTAGCGATCGATCATGCCATCAACGCGGTAATGCCCGCCACCATCGCGAGGCTGGAAGGCACCGTCGAGTACAATCTTCTTCAGGCGGCCCATTTCGTCGGGCCCAAAGGTCAGCGGGCGGTCTGCACCCATCTTCACTCCGGTCCAGCCATTCTCATTGTGGGACGCGGTGACCATACCGCAGCACGGCGCATCCAGCTCGAATTGAGCCCAATACACCATGGGGGAGAGCGCCAGGCCGATGTCCAGCACTTCCGCCCCGCCCTGAACAAGGCCGAGGATGAGCGCGTTCTTGATGCCGCCGCTAATGGAGCGGAAATCATGGCCAACCACAATTTTTGGCTCCACGCCGAGTTCGTGGAACAAGGTCGCCATGCCGAGGCCGAGGGCTTTCACGCCCTCAAGGTTCAGTTCAGGCGCTTTTTCGTGGCCAATGCCGTTGAACCACCAGCGAGCATCGTACTCGCGAAAGCCCGTCGGCTTGACCAGCGGATAGATTTCGAAATCGAGCGTGTTCGGCGCAATGTCAGCGCGAGGCTTCGGCATCATGGTGAGTTTCCCCTAACGTCATCAATGGCGGTTGCAAAAGCGCATTTTGCGGGCGCTGGCTATAGGCGATCTGGAAAGTCGCCCTCCTGAAAACCTTCGCGCGCGAAATGGCCCCTGCAATGTTTCGCCGACAAATTCTGCAATCTGCGCGCCGAAATGGGCGGAGACTTCCAGAAATCCGTTCGCCATGTGCAGTTGCCCAATCGCGAGCCTCTTCACGCGCTGTTTCGAGATTGCTAAGTCGCGCAGATTCTGGCCCATTCAACTTGCCCTACGGAAAGCCGAATTTACCATGACTGATAGCGCTGCGGACGACCTCGCCATTGCCCGGGAAGTGATTTCCATCGAACGCGATGCCCTCAGCGCGCTGGGTGAAAGCCTTGGCCCCTCCTTCAAGGCTGCGATCGATCTGATCATCACCAATCCCGGCTATGTGATCGTGGCCGGCGTCGGGAAGTCCGGTCATGTTGGCCAGAAGATCGCCGCCAGCCTTGCCTCAACCGGCACACCGGCCTTTTTCCTTCACCCCACCGAGGCCAGCCATGGCGACCTTGGCATGGTCGTGCCCGGCGCTGTTGTGCTCGCCATTTCCTATTCCGGTGAGAGCAGCGAGCTCATCGATCTGCTGCGCTATTGCCGCGGGGCAGAGATCCCGGTGATTGGCATGACTCGCAGCGAAACGTCTCGGCTGGGACGCGGCAGCGATGTTCTGCTTCAAATGCCGGTGCACCAGGAAGCATGTCCCAACGGGCTGGCGCCGACCTCATCCACCACCATGACACTCGCGCTGGGGGATGCCCTCACCGTGGCCCTCATGGCCCGGCGGGGATTCTCCCGCGAGGACTTCGGCTCGCGCCATCCCGGCGGAAAACTGGGCAAGTCCCTGCACACGGTCGCCGACTTTCTGGCGGACCGGAACGATCCGGTGCCCCTGGTGGCGGCCGATGCGGGCTTCGAACCCGTGGTCCAGGCGATTGCAGAGGGCAGACAGGGCTGTGTCGGGGTTGTGGACGCGGACGGAAAATATGTTGGCATCATCACCGATGGTGACCTGCGCCGCGCCATGGCGCCGGAGGCAGCGCGTGAACGGGCCGACCAGATGATGACCCCCGGCGGCACGACCTTCCTCGCCCACGAGAAGATCTCCCTCGTCATCGACACGCTTTCGCGCTTGCGCATCTCCAATGGTTACGTTCTGGAAAACGCCCGCCCCATTGGAATCATCCACATCAAGGACCTTCTGGCGGAAGGCTATTTGTAGAGATTCGCGGCGAGGCCATGATCCCGGCCAGGACGCGGCTCCCTAAACCGGAATGTCGCCTTGGGCGGCGATTTCGTGCAGGCGTTTGCACCGCTCCAGCAGCGGCTTTGCGGCGGTCATGGGCAAACAGCTGGGGCCATCGCAAAGGGCTTTGTCGGGCTCAGGGTGGAACTCCAGGAAGACGCCATCGGCTCCGCTGATCACGGCTGCAGCGGCAATCACACTGACGCCTTCGCGGCGCCCACCGGTGGATCCACCGGCCGTGCGGGGGTCCGCGCCCGGAAGCTGCACGGCGTGGGTCGCGTCGATTGTCACCGGAACGCCGAGCGCCTTCATGGCTGGAATGCCGAGCATGTCCACGGTGAGGTTGTTGTAGCCAAAGCTGGTGCCGCGCTCGCAGAGGATCGTCGGATTGTTTTCCGTCACCTCGCCGACCTTCGAGACAATATTCTTGCAGTCCCATGGCGCCAGGAACTGGGCCTTTTTGACGTGCAGCAAGCCCCCGCGCGCCTCGGCGGCTTTTGCTCCCGCGACGACCAGATCGGTCTGGCGGCACATGAAAGCAGGCACCTGGATGATGTCGGCCACTTCGGCGACGGGCTCGGCCTGCTCAGGTGTGTGGTAATCCGTGATGATAGGCACATCATAGGCTGACTTCACGTCGGACAGGATGCGCAGGCCCTCGTCCAGTCCTGGCCCGCGATAGGAACTGATAGAGGACCGGTTCGCCTTGTCGAAACTCGCCTTGAAAACGTAGGGCAAGTCCAACCCAGAGCAGATTTCTACGAGTTCGCTGCAGACCCGGAGTGCGAGGTCGCGGCTTTCAAGCACGTTGGGACCCGCCATGACGCAAAGGGGCTGACCTGCGCCAATGGACAAGCCGTGATGTTTCAATTCAAGCGTGGCGGGCATGTCTGCGAACTTTCCTTTGATGGTCGATCAGGGACGCACGTCCCATTCTGTCAGATGAACTTGGTTGCCGGTGCGCTCTATCACGCCATAGGCGCCCGTGCGCAATTTCAATGGCACATCAGTGGTGATTGCGATCACCTGCAAGACAAATCGGGCAATGCCATTGCTTGTTACCGCCATGAGATCCTCATCTGTCTCGGCCAGGGCGGCAAGTTGATCTTTCCACATGTCGACCAGGGCGGGCGGGTCAACCCTCCAGCCGTCTGGTACGTGTGACTTGCGCTCCCATGCATCCATCGCCTCGCGTCCAATTCGGGCGATGACGTCTTCTTCGGGCTTGCCCTCGTCGGGACCGTAGTCGATCTCGCGCAATCGCTCGTCAATAACTGGCGCGGGGCCGCCCAGCGCTTCGCTGATTGCAGTGGCCGTCTGCACTGTGCGCTTCAGGGGACCGGCGATGATGCGTGCTGGCGCGATACCCAAATCCGAAAAATGCGTCCCCAGGGCTGCAGCCTGGAGCTCTCCAGAGGTCGAAAGGGACAGGTCCGTGCGCCCGCCTACGCGCAGGATCGTGTCGCCTTTGTCAAACGTATTGCCATGGCGAACGATGAAAAGCCTCGCCATTACAACGCCTCCAGCGGGTCGCCATGCTCCGCAATCAGGGCCTCGGCATAGGTCGCGTCTTCCGGCGTATCGACGCCCCACATGGACCGGCTGGTGGGCTCGACTTCAATGGTCTGGATGGCCACGCCGTTTTCAAGAAAGCGCAGCTGCTCCAGCCCTTCGAGCGCCTCATAGTGCCCGACCGGAGCAGTGGTAAACTGTTCCAGCGCCGCCAGCGTGTACCCGTAAAGCCCGATATGGCGGAACACGGGGGACAGCGGCGAGTCAGTCCGCAACCGGTCCTCCTTACGGATCGCGGGAAGGATGTTCTTCGAAAACCAGAACGCGCGTCCATCCGCGCCGCGTACACAACTTGTCCCGCTGAAAGGCTGGGCCTTCTTTTGTTGTCGCACCGTGTCGAGGGCCTCCCAGCTGAGCCGCACAACTGGCGTGACCACGGGCGCGCCGGTTTCAGCCGCTGCCGAGATCAATGCGCTGACCTGCTCTGGCGGGGTAAACGGCGCATCGCCCTGGAGATTCACAACAAAATCCGGAGTGGTGTCCTGCATGCGCGCGGCGGCAAGGGCCCTGTCCGTGCCAGATGGCAAGTCCGGGTGGGTCATCACGCTGGGGGCGCCGATGTCCGCACAGTGGGCTTCAATCCGTGCATCATCGGTTGCGACCACAGCCGAGACATCCGGGTGTGTACCGGCCACGGACGCGGCAATACGGTAGACCCGCTCCAGCAAAGTATGGCCCGCAATCTCGTGCAGGGGTTTGCCGGGAAACCGGGTGGAGCCGTAGCGGGCCGGAACGACAA
This sequence comes from Pseudomonadota bacterium, assembly GCA_039818165.1. GTDB lineage: Bacteria > Pseudomonadota > Alphaproteobacteria > Caulobacterales > Hyphomonadaceae > UBA5336. Next base: position 43,559 of record JBCBUL010000025.1, read on the forward strand.
TGAGGGTGCGCAAGGGGCGCCTCCGCTGAAGTTTCCCCTGCCCTACTCGACTGTGACGGATTTGGCGAGGTTTCGGGGTTGGTCAACATCCGTGCCGCAGGCCACAGCGGTGTGGTAGGCAATCATCTGGACCGCGAGCGTCATGATGATCGGGGCTGACAACAGTCCGCCTTTGGGCAGAACCAGGGTCCGATGGGCCGCGCTGGCGCCGATCTCAGCGCCATCTGCGTCTGTGATCAAGGTCACGTCAGCCCCCCGCGCGCGCACTTCCTGGATATTGGAGATGGTTTTTTCCATCAGAGCATCATTCGGGGCCACCACCAGCACAGGGGTGCCCTCCTCGATCAGGGCGATGGGGCCGTGCTTCAGCTCTCCGGCGGCAAAGCCCTCGGTCGGGATATAGCTGATTTCCTTCAGCTTCAGTGCGCCTTCCAGGGCGATGGGGAAGAACGGTCCCCGGCCGAGATAGAAGATCTGTTTCGCGCCCACGAGATGGGGGGCGACGGCCTTGGCCTCGTCTTCACAGCCCAGCGTCTCGGTGACCAAACGTGGCAGCGCCAGCAAGTCTTTCACGTGAGCCTCGACGGCAGCCCCGTCGAGCGTGCCGCGCGCCGCGCCGGCAATCACCGACAGGGCCGCCAGGACAGACAGTTGCGCGGTAAATGCCTTGGTCGAGGCTACGCCGATTTCCGGCCCCGCGGCCGTCGGCGCCATGGCGGTCACTTCCCGCGCGATCGAGCTTTCCGGTACATTCACCACACCGAGCGTGGGGGCACCCTCTTCTATACAGTGGCGCAGGCTGGCCAGCGTATCCGCCGTCTCGCCAGACTGGCTGATGAACAGGGCCGGGCCGGTCGCGGGTAAGACAGGCGCGCGATAGCGATACTCCGACGCAATATCGGTCTCGAACGGGAGACGCGCGACTTGCTCAAACCAGTACTTCGCCGTGGCCGCAGCGTAATAGGCTGTGCCGCACCCGATGGCGACAGCGCGGTCAGCGCCCTTGAACACGTCACCCAACGCCTTGGATTGCTCGGTCAGTTGCGCGCTGCCCGCGGCGAGATAGGGCGCCAGGGAGCGCGACAGGCTTTCCGCCTGTTCGTGGATTTCCTTGTGCATGAAGTGGGCATACTCGCCCTTTTCGGCCATTGCGGCGCTGGCGGCGCTCTGGACAATGGCCCGCTCCACCGGCGCGCCAGCTTCATTGAAAATGTCCGCACTTTGCGGCGTGACAACCACCCAGTCGCCCTCTTCCAGATAGCTCAGCGTGCGCGTGAACGGGGCCAGCGCCAGGGCGTCCGATCCCAGATACATTTCCCCGTCGCCGTATCCCAATACAAGCGGCGAGCCCTTGCGCGCGCCAATCATCAGGCCGTCTTCGCCTTCAAAGATCGCGGCAATGGCGAAGGCGCCCCGCAGGTTCGGCAGCACCGTCGCCATCGCGTCGCGAGGCGATGCGCCGTCTTCCATCTCGCGGGCCAGAAGATGGGCAATCACTTCGCTGTCGGTCTCGGACTCGAAGACGTGGCCAGCCTTTTCCAGCGCCTCGCGATGGTCCTGGAAATTCTCAATGATCCCATTATGCACGACCGCAACGGGGCCTGATCTGTGGGGGTGGGCGTTGGCTTCGCTGGGCGCGCCATGGGTCGCCCAGCGCGTGTGGGCAATACCCAGATGCCCGTCGACGGGGTCGGCCTGGGTCACCTCGCGCAGGGCCGCAATCTTGCCTAGCGCCCGTCGTCGCACCAGCGTTCCGTCATCGGCAAGAACGGCGATGCCAGCACTGTCATAGCCCCGATATTCCAGTCGGGACAGGCCCCGCACGAGGCGTTCCGTCACGCTCTTGTTTCCCGAAATACCGACAATTCCGCACATGGGCAGCTACTCCTGACACGTCGCCGCCCCCGCAGCGCTTTTCGCAATTGCAGCGTCGATAGACGGCTTTTTAAGGGCGCTCAATTCACACGATCACGGCCCAGCGACACATTTCGTGAGGGGGCAGGGACGGCCTCGCTTGACGTCTGCGCATGATTTCGCGCACGCCTAGGCAATGCTGATACTCGATGCAGCCCTGCGGTTTTCTGCAATCACCCTGCTCTGCCTGACCGGCGTGCTGGTCCTGCGGGATGCCCGACGGCTGCTTCAGGCGCGGCTGGCAGCTGCGCTGTGCCTGGTTTTGTCCGCAATGTTGGTCAACACCATGATGCCTTCGATGTATGGCCAGTTCCCGCGTGAGGTCGCCTACGTTTTCTGGTTCCTACACATCCCCAACCTGGTCATGCTCTGGCTGTTTGGCTTGTCGCTCTACCAGGATGACTTTCGCCTGGGCCGGCTCCACTGGGGCGTCCTTGCTGCGACGTATATCGCACTCATGTCCACCCAGGTGAGCCTTCAGCTTGATTGGACCCCCGGCCGTTATCTGGGCTATGCCGCCAATCGAATTATCGCTTTTGGAGCGCTGGCACATCTCTTGTGGACAGCAATTTCCGGGTTCAGCGATGACCTCGTCGAGCGGCGCCGGCGCACCCGCCTGTGGTTTACGCTTGGCGTTGCCGTCACTGCGCTGCTCGTGATCACGGGGGAAACGGCGAAATTCATCCTGTACCCCCTGACGGATGATCCCGCCTGGATGTCGACGCTGCGCGTGGTGACGATCTGGCCGATGATCATTTTCGGCTCGCTCTGGTTCCTCCGGATCAATCCTGAAGACTTCAAGTTTGAAACCGTCACGCCCACTCAACCTGTGGCACCGGCCATCGATCCGAAGGATTCCGCGTCCCATGCCCGGCTGATCAGCGCGATGGAGGATGGCGCCTTTCTCCAGCAGGGGCTGACGATTGCCTCACTCGCACGCAAAATCGAGGTGCCGGAACATCAGTTGCGGGCGATCATCAATCAGGGGCTCGGCTATCGCAATTTCGCGTCCTTCCTGAACCACTATCGTCTTGGATACGCGAAGACCGTTCTGGAAGACCCCGAACGGGCCCGGTTGCCGGTGCTGACCATCGCCATGGATGCAGGCTACAACTCGCTGGCGCCGTTCAACCGCGCTTTCAAAGCCTCAGAAG
>JBCBUL010000026.1:0-44367 GCA_039818165.1 Pseudomonadota bacterium
CGACTTTTCGAAGCTCACCCATAACCATCTGTAGAAGTGATGACTTCCCGGACCCCCAACCTCCGAACAGCCCCAATGACAATGGGTGCAAATCTTGCCGCAGTAATATGTCTAAGACACTTTCAACCGTGTCTTCAAAGTTTAAAAAGTCGTCTTCGGTTTCATTGTCAGACCACATTTGTTTTTGTCTCGTTTTTGAGGGAACAAATATTGCCGCAAAATATAGCACATTGACCGTCACGAACAGTCAAAGCGTGCAAATTTCGGACACCGAAACTTGGCGGTTTCAATAGAAGCATCCGAACGTGCTGAAACGCATGGTTGAAAAATGTTCTGTGACTCTTGGACGGCGATTTCTGTGCCTAGAAAAACACTGGAGAGGCTAAGCTGACGTCCGCCATTAGGAACTACCCGCCAAGCGGCTAATGTCTGCAAACGGGATTTTAGAGTGATTACCGTCTAGCGCGCCAGAACCAACTCCTGAACATGCGAGGTGGGCTCGCGCATTTTTAGTAGATTTTTCAAACTAGATTTTGTGGGCTGATTGGTGGGCCGATAATATCGGCCTAGCTCTAGGTTATTGTATTATTTGAATAATTTAAAAATAAATGGTGCCCAGGAGAGGACTCGAACCTCCACGCCCGAAGGCACACGGACCTGAACCGTGCGCGTCTACCAATTCCGCCACCTGGGCACTGTCGTAGGTCTGCGAGGACGCCGGGGCCTCCCTGCAGGGCTGATACCTGCGGAAGCGCGGGTGATATGCAAACCGGGCAGCGGCGTCAATGGTCCAGTTCAGGCGCGATGCCGCTACGACGCATGGACAGGGCGCCCGGTGCGTGGTGAAAGGCGCGGTCTTCGCCCACTTGCAGTTATTGGACCCCCTGCCATGGCCAAAGGTTTAGTTACCCTGATCGGCGGTTCCGGCTTTATTGGCCGCTACGCCGCCCGAGCGCTCGTCAATGCTGGCTGGCGCGTTCGCGTCGCCTGTCGCCGTCCGAACGTGGCCCAGGATGTGCGTGTGGCCGGGCCTCCGGGATGGGTCGACCTGGTTCAGGCCAATGTGCGCAACCCCGAAAGCCTGCGCCGGGTCATGGATGGCGCCGATGCCGTTGTGAACCTTGTCGGCATCCTGTTTGAAAGCGGCAAACAGACCTTTGCCAGTGCACAGGCCGAGGGGGCAAAAACGGTTGCACGCATCGCGGCGGAAGCGGGCGTTGGGCGTTTTGTGCAGGTCAGTGCCATTGGCGCCGATGCCGATGGCCGCGCCGCCTACGCGCGCACGAAAGCTGCGGGGGAAGCAGGGGTGCGCGAGGCGTTCCCCGATACCGTAATCCTGCGCCCCTCCATCGTGTTTGGGCCCGAGGATCAGTTCTTTAACCGCTTCGCTGACATGGCGCGGTTTGCGCCTGCCCTTCCTGCCATTGGGGGCGGGAAAACACGCTTCCAGCCCGTATACGCCGGAGATGTCGCTGATGCGATTGCGGCGGCGGTCGAGCGCGATGACGCGGCGGGCAAGACGTTCGAACTGGGCGGGCCGCGCTCCTACACGTTTAACGAACTCTACGACTTCATTTTCGAGACCATCGACCGCAAACGCCTGAAGGCGCCCTTGCCGTTCTTCCTGGCAAAACCCATGGGGCTGATGGCGGGCGCGATCTGGCGCATACCCTTTCTGCCCTTGCACACTGTGCTCGGGCCTCCGCCGATCACAGGGGGGCAGGTCGATATGCTGCGCAGTGACAATGTTGTCGCCGACGGGGCTTTGACACTCTCAGATCTTGGCGTGACGGAGCTAGAGAGCGTCGAATCCATCGTGCCGACGTATCTCTGGCGGTTCCGGCCGTATGGCGAGTTCCACCAGGCCGAGGGTTAGTCGGCTGGGCCCACCTTCTTGTTAGTAGGACACAACGTCGAACAGGTCGTAGTCATCGACGGAAAAGCCGCGGAACACATTCTGCTGCTCGATGCCGGCGCGCAGGGCCTCTTCCAGATCAACGCCAAGCGTGATGTCTTCAGCTGCGACCGTAACCACCCGGCGCTGGGGCGCACTGTCACCTGAGCAGCCGCCGGCAGTTGTACAGCCAGTGCGGTTCTGGTGCTCGCCCAGATTGATGGCGAAAAGGATCGGGATCTGACCGGGCGGACACGCCGTGCGGTTGGCTTTCAATTGATTGATGATCGTTTCGCCGCGTGCAGCTGCCAGCCTGCGATTTGGGCCGGTGGGGCCTTCATGGGACGCGGCGCCAACGCTGAAGGCGGCGTTGGCGTTGCAGAACCTGTCCTGAAATTGCGGCGTGCCGAGCACGACTGACAGCTCCGCAGGTACACCATTGTCCAGTATCTCGCTGGAGGAGCCGAGTTTCCAGGCATATTGGTCGCTCAGGACGTAGAGTCTGAATTCCGCACTGCGCCCTTGTGCATCGGCGCCGCGGAAGGGGCGTGATTGACCCCACGTTCCGCCATCGATGGGCGTCAGCTCCGCTGCGCAGGCGTCGGATACATCGCCAAGATACCGTGCGTCCCAGGCGGCTGCGCGCGCATAGCTCGGATCGCTGGCGTTAACGGTCTGCTCATCGCCATCTTCTGTGCATATCGTCTGGCCCGTACCCCATTCGGTGCCGAATGTGTTCGGAGGTTTCTGGGCGTTCGCCAGTCCATTGGAAAAGACCACAAACGCAATCGCAAGCGCCAGCTTCATCCACATCATACACCCTCACGCATCACTTCACGGGTGTTTTTCTGGCAATCGGCCCGCCAAGGCAACCGCACGCCGCACATTCGCTACCCCTTGCGAAGGCGTGGCCGGAGCCGGGCCGCCGGCACTTCAACCCCATCGTCACTGACAAATGCGACGCGGGCGGAGCTTTTCGTGGCCGCGTCGGTAAACGTAATGGGCGGAGGATCGGTGTCCGCCAACCATTCATCCCCCCACTGGTTTAGCGCCACGAGCGCGGTTTGCAGGGCGATGCCTTTTTCCGAAAGCACGTATTCATTGCGCACGCGCTTGCCGGGTTCGCGGTATGGCCGTTTCTCCAAAAGCCCTTCGGTCTCCAGCATTTTCAGGCGCCCGGACAAAACGGTGCGCGGGCAGCCTAGTTCATCCTGCAAATCGTCAAAGCGGCGAACGCCATAGAGCGCAGAGCGAAGGATCAGCAGGGCCCACCGGTCTCCGATCAGATCAATCGCCCGCGCCAGGCGACAATCCCTCAAAGGAACCGGGGACGAGGACGTGCGAGGGGGTAGGCGAGTCATGGCGTTCCAAGTGGATAAGTTCGCCGGACGAATCCAGCCAAATTTTGGCTGTTGCACAATTGTGGTCTTTGCACCCGTTTTCAGTGTTTGATAGGCATGGTGCACTCGGAAAGGGGGTGGCGTGTGTCCAGCGAACAAAATCAGCCAGCGCATCGGCCGCGGATCAACGACTATGCCACGATCCTGGCGGTCATTTTGTCCGTTGTCGCGATAGCAGTGTCGTTGCTTGAGGTCTCCGCCATGCGCGCCCAGCAGCGTGCGTCGGTCTGGCCGTATCTCAGCGTCAGTGAATCCTTCTTCCAGAACCGCTTCAGCCTCACAATTGAGAATAAGGGGGTCGATCCCGCATTGGTGAAAACCGTGGATTGGCGAGTGGATGGCGTACCGGTCAACGATCTTGACCGATTAATCCTCGAAACTGTGGGAGAGGACCTGGCGTTTTCCTACGAGACGTATCAGGTCGCCAGCGCTGATAATGACGTGCTGGCCGTTGGCGAAGAGCTGACGATTTTCGCCGTGCCCGTCGAGCCTGGGACGATGGCATTTCTGTCCGCGGTGCGCCCCCGCACGTCGCTTGAAGCATGCTATTGCTCCATCCACGGTGACTGTTGGCGTGTCGAGCTCAGGGGAGGAGCTGCGGAGCCGACACAGGCCTGCGATTAAAGCCACGCCAAAGTCGCATTGCCTTGGAGGGGTGTGCGGGCTAGGCCGTCTCCAAATTCAAACCCCTCGCCTGGAGACTTCACATGGCCCGCAACAAGATCGCCCTTATCGGTTCTGGCATGATCGGGGGCACGCTGGCCCACGTCGCCGCACGCGACGAACTGGGCGACGTTGTCCTGTTCGACATTGCAGAGGGTCTGCCCCAGGGCAAGGGGCTCGACATCGCCGAATCCACGCCGGTCTACAACTCATCTGTCAGCCTCAAGGGCACCCAGGACTATGCCGACATTGCAGGCGCAGACGTGTGCATCGTTACCGCGGGTGTGCCGCGCAAGCCCGGCATGAGCCGGGATGACCTGATCGGCATCAATCTGAAAGTGATGAAAGCCGTGGGCGAGGGTATCAAGGCCCATGCGCCAAACGCCTTTGTCATCTGCATTACCAATCCGCTGGACGCCATGGTTTGGGCTCTCCAGAAGTTCTCCGGCCTGCCCACCAACAAAGTTGTCGGCATGGCGGGTGTGCTGGACTCCAGCCGCTTTGCCTATTTCCTGAGCGAGGCTACGGGTGTTTCGGTGGCTGATATCGTGTCTTGGACGCTTGGTGGCCATGGCGACACGATGGTGCCCATGGTGCGCCATTCGACCGTCGGTGGCCTGCCTTTGCCAGAGCTTGTGAAGCAAGGCTGGATGAACCAGAACGAGCTTGACGCCATTGTGGACCGCACGCGCAAAGGCGGCGGCGAAATTGTTGGCCTGCTAAAGACCGGGTCTGCCTATTACGCGCCTGCCGAAAGCGCCATCGCCATGGCCAAATCTTACCTGAATGACCAGAAGCGCGTCCTGCCCATCGCGGCGTATCTGCAGGGCGAGTACGGCCAGAACGGCATTTATGTCGGCGTCCCGGCCCTCATTGGCGCAGGTGGTGTGGAGAAAGTTATCCAGTTTGACTTCAACGACGCCGAACAGGCCATGTTCCAGAACTCTGTGGACGCGGTGATGGGCCTCCTGGCGGCATGTCAAGAGATCGATGCGACGCTGGTCTAACGCATCTCAGTGATCCAGACGAAACGGGGTGCCGAGCGATTGGCGCCCCGTTTTCACATCTGCGAGAGCACTGCGTGAGGTCGTTCGCAGGCCCGATCGTATGGGGTAGGACGCGCCAGGATACAGCCAAAGGACCTTGAGCCCATGATGAAGCCCATGCTTGCCGCACTCGCCCTGTCGACCGCCCTTGCGGCGCCAGCCCTCGCCGATGGTCATGGTCATGCTGCCGCCGAAACAGCTATGATCGGTCCCAAGGTCGGGGCGGTGGCGCCGAACCTGGACTCAACCGTCGCCGTGACCGCCGATGGCGTTACGCCAGCCGCCGCGGAACACGGTCGTGTCCTTGTCTTTGTTCGCTCGGCCGACTGGTGCCCGTTCTGCAAAACCCAGCTGGTTGAACTGGAAGATATTGCAGCTCCGCTCGCCGAGGCTGGCTGGGCGATTGAGGCCGTTTCCTACGACAGCCCGGACATCCTCACTGAGTTCGCGAATGATAACGGTCTGAGCTTCACCCTGCGTGCAGACGAAGGCTCAGCCCTGATCACCGAATTCGGCCTCCTGAATACGGATGTCCGCGAAGGGTCGCGCAGCTATGGCATCCCGCACCCAGCGGTCGTCTTTGTGCGCGAGGAAGGCACTGTCGCTGCAGTCCTGCGCGAAGAAGGCTTCCGCACGCGGCCAAGCCTCGATGCGATTACGCAAACGGCCGAAATGCTCAATCAGGTCGGCTGAGCGCTAGATCAAAATTTGATACGAAGAAGCCCGGACGCATGGTCCGGGCTTTTTTTTGGGGAGGCCGGTACTTAAACCGCCTAGTTCGAGCTTTCCAGCAGTCGGCGGGTGATGACCATGGCTTGGACTTCGCCAGCGCCTTCGAAAATGTTCAGGATGCGGGCATCCTGAAGCACGCGGCTGATGGGATACTCCAGGGCGAAGCCATTACCGCCGTGAATCTGTACGCCGTTATCCGCAGCGGCCCAGGCTGCACGGGCGCCAAGCAACTTGGCCATACCGGCTTCGAGGTCACAACGTTTGCCGGAGTCCTTCTGGCGTGCAGAGAAATATGTCAGCTGGCGCACGCCGATAAGCTCCGCCGCCATCATGACCAGCTTGTTGGCCACGCGCGGGAAATTGAAGATCGGCTGGCCGAACTGCACCCGGTCCAGCGCATACTGCAAGCCGAGTTCAAACGCGTTTTGCGCCACGCCCACGGCGCGTGCCGCGGTCTGGATGCGGGCGCTTTCAAAGGTTGCCATCAGGTGGCGGAAGCCCTGGCCTTCGACGCCGCCGAGCAGGTTGTCTGCATCGACCTTGAATTCGTCAAAGGCGATCTCGTATTCTTTCATCCCGCGATAGCCGAGCACTTCGATTTCACCGCCCGTCATGCCGTCTGCAGGGAAGGGGTGGCCATCATCCCCGCGTGGCTTTTCAGCCAGGAACATGGACAGGCCTGAGAAGTTGTTGGTTTCTGGATCCGTGCGGGCCAGAAGCGTCATGAGGTCGGCGCGGACGGGGTGGGTGATCCAGGTCTTGTTGCCGGTGATGGTGTAGGTGTGACCGTCCTTCACAGCACGCGTGCGCAGGGCGCCGAGGTCAGAGCCCGTATTCGGTTCAGTGAAGACGGCTGTTGGCAGGATTTCAGCTGAGGAAATGCCGGGCAGCCATTTCTGCTTTTGCTCTTCAGTGCCCCCGATGAGGATCAGTTCGGCAGCGATCTCAGACCGGGTGCCAAGGGAGCCCACGCCGATATAGCCGCGCGAAAGCTCCTCTGAGACGACACACATGGCGATCTTGTCCATGCCGAAGCCGCCATACTCTTCCGGGATTGTGAGACCAAAGACGCCCAGTTCGCCCATTTCCTCGACGATTTCCATCGGGATATAGTCATTCTTCAGATGCCATTCGTGGGCGTCGGGCAACACTTTATCATTGGCGAACTTCCGGAACTGTTCGCGCACCATATTCATGGTTTCGTCCAGGCCTGTGTCTTCCACTGTGGCACGCGTCAGGCTGTCGGGCAGGAAGGTGGCGGCCGCCGCCATGGTCGCAGGCGTTTTGCCCTCGGTGATCAACTCGTGGACTTCCGGCGCGGCAAACAGGGCGTCGGCTTCGCTCAGCACGCCTAGCTCGTGGGGACGGATCACTTCGCCCTGGTTCATCGGCACGCCGCCGACAAGCTGGGCGAGGTACTCGCTGAACAGTATCTGGCTGAGCAGGCCTTCAATCTCGCCGAACTTCCCTTCGGCTTCGAGGCGCACGGCCCAGTTTGCTGTCTCGCGCAGGGTTTCTCCATACGTCACCATCCAGGCGAGACCGTGGGCAAGGTGTTGGTGGCGCGCAAATGCTTTCCGGTCTGGGCGGCCATCGGTAACGAGGCAGTCCGACGCCTTCGCTTTTGCAGCGGAAATGTAGGTGTCCACGTGGCTCACGGCGGCGGCGAGCTTTGTCGTCAGCGCGCCCAAAACAAGTGTGCCCTCGTGTGGGGGCTCGACCATCCCGTCCATGCTCATCTCCCGGTGTCTCAGTGACTGCGAGTATAGTCCGTCATGCCAGCTTTGCCATATTGCAATGCTGCGCTGCAACGACGCGCTCGATTGGGCGAACCCGCGTTCTGCAAATAGTTAACAGAATAGGCCTAGTCGTTAACCTTCTGATTATTGCCGATTGGTAAATGATATGTGAAAAAACAATTGAAATTCAGTGCAAGAAGCACCCCCCGAGAAAATACAGATGTAGACCAGAGGACGACAACTCCCATGAACCCTTATGCGCGCTTTCGACTTGTGTCGAACTCCGTTTCCGCAGCCTTGATCCTCGGTGGCCTGGCCTCCTTCGGCAAACCCCTGATCGAGGCCGTCTCCACCGTTGCCGGCAGCAATCCCACCAATCTCGCCATTGCGGGCGCTGCAGGCGTCGGCGTTCTGGTCGTTTTCTGGGTGACGATGACCGAAGCGATCTTCCCGGCCCTTTTCCGCTTTGACGGCATCCGCAAAATGATCCTGGGCAAATACTACATGGAGGGCACGTGGCTCCAGTCTGAGCGTGGGGACGACACCAGCCGCATGTCGGTCATCGACATCCAGCCGAAGGGCACCGGGTTTACGTTCACCGGTTACTCCCTGAACGAAAACCTCGAGATCGAGAGCAATTCCCGCATCGAGTTCTCACAGTTCGACTGGCCGTTCATGACCTACAAACACCGCAACTCCCTCTCCGATGGTTCCGATGGCTTGTCTGAGGGTGTTGGTGAACTCCAGTTCGAGATGAACCGGTCGTCGGCACGTCGCTACAATGGGTATCTCCAGTATGTGCGTGGCCAGGATCGCCTGAAGATTGAGGGCGTGAAGCTCACCAAAGGCCGCGAAGTGCGCCGATTGCGCTCGCTGGAAGGTCGCCGCGAAATTTGCGCGAAGTATTGGGAACTGTTCTTCAACCGCCCCATGCAGAGTGAAACCCCTGTCGTCGCCGCGCCGGCCGTCACCGCTGCACCGATCGCCCAGACAGCTGAAGGCCCGGTTTTCGTTGAGCGCCGCTCCAATGACAGCACGCCGGTGGCCAATGAAGACGGCGTTATTCCCCGCCGCCGCGCCTCAGACTGGGTGAAAGAACCTGAAACGAAGGCGGTCAGCGACACTGCAAATGGCTCAAGCTTCAACATCGATCAGATCGTTGAGCAGGCCCGCAAGGACGCCGAAGCTGCCAAGCAGGACGTGAAAAAGGCCGTCTAGCTTGGCCAAAGCCACGGTGGGGCGCCCGGTCGCGGTCCCCTTCGCAGACTGATGCTCCGCCAAATTGAGGGCGGCCCCCAGAACGGGGGCCGCTCTTTTTCTATCGCGGCAGAGCCTGACCGCGCTTGATTGCCCGCTGCAGGATCCGCATGGGGCTGATCGCTTCCAAAGCCACGCGCGAGGCAGGCCGGGGCGCGTCTGTGATTTGAGCGACCAGCAGCTGCGCGAGCCAGGGAGCGAAGGTGAACCCACGGCTGCCGAGACCTCCGATAACAAAAACACCCTGTAGAACGGGCGTATCGACATTGACGGCTTGGCCGGTGCCCAACGGAGCCAGGGCTGCAAGCGCAGCATCGACGTCTGGCAGCGGCCCGGCAATTGGCAGCCGATCGGGCGTGGTCGCGCGAATGCCCGCCCGGCTAGTGATTTGTGCATTTCGCACCTGTGCCTGCCACCAGGGTGAGAGCTCGGCGAGCGCGCCGGCGTTTTTCGCTCGGGCTGCCTGGCTGGTCTGGGCGCCGCTTTTCCCCACTGTCTCGAAGGTTGCGCCCCAAAGCCGGTCCGTACCGGACGCGAGCCCATAATGCCCGCTGGCAACGGCGGATGACGGTGCCTGCGGCGCGTCGGTGACGAACTCAACCTGGCCGAGTTTCCCAACGAGCCCGAGCCAGGGCGCGTGCTCGGCGAGGTCCATGCCATTGGCTAGTATGATCGCGTCGAACGCCTGGCCATTCACGCGCCTGCCAGATAGATTATTATCGACCGGCCCCCCGAACACGCCTTCGATACCCTCCAAAAGCGCCGAGATTAGTCGGGCTGGCCTCACAATAAGGGCGCGTTTGTGGAGCAGACCCCCATTGGCCAGCGCTTCCAGATCCTCTAGGGGCAGCGGCGGGTCGGCCAGGACTTTAGCAAATCGCTCTGCCTCATCGCCGCCCCGTGGATCCTGGCGCACTTCAACGGCTTCGACACTGTCCATGCCGGCAAATGTCTGCCGCGAGTGGAGATAGGCATCGATCAGCAGTCGCGCCTGGGCCGTATCAGCGGCGTCCAGTCGCGGCATAATCAGTGCGAGGGGATTGCCGCTGGCGGCGCCGGCAGGCTGGTTTGAGTCGAAAATCACCGGCTCAAGCCCGGCCCCGGCGCACGCCCTTGCCATACAGGCGCCCGCAATGCCGGCTCCAATAATCGCAACGCGGTTTGCAAGTGGCTGAGGCGCGCGCAGGGCAAACGTGTCTGTCCTTGGCCTGGGAGTATCTTTGAAAACCGCCTCTAGGCGATCCCTTTTGCGGCCAAATCCGGGCTTTTTCGACACTTCGAAGCCGTTTTGGCCAAGTCCGTCTCGCACAGCGCGTGCGACGGTGAAGGTGGCGGCCACTGCGCCCGGCGCGCTGCGCTCCGCGATCAGCGGAAACAGCGCCTCATCCCACATGGCTCCGTTTCTCGAGGGCGAAAACCCGTCCAGAAACCAGGCATCGGCGCGGAATTCGGCCATGGGAAGGGCCGACGCGATGTCATCAATGTGCAGAGTGAGCGTCAGCTTTGCTTCGGGCCATGAGATGCGCCGCACCCCGCGCGCCCGATGGGGCCAACGGGCGAGGAGTTGTTCTGCCAAGGGGGCCAATTCCGGCCAGGCCGAAAGGGCGCGCGCTGCATCTTCGCGATGGAGGGGGAACCCTTCGAAACTCACAAAATGTAGCCAGGCGCTCTCTCGTTTCTCAGAGGTTTGCCAGAGTTCCCAGAGCGCCAGGAAGTTTAGACCGGTGCCGAAACCGGTTTCCGCAACGGTGAATGAATCCCGATCGGCCCATCGATATGGCAGGCCGCACCCTGTCAGGAATACGGCGCGGGTTTCCTCAAGCCCGTCAGCGGTCGAGAAGTAGACGTCATCAAAACCGCGCGCGACGGGCGTTCCGTCAGGCTTCCAGTCCAGGTCCGGGGCAGGGGGTAATCGCGACATGGCACGCCACCTAGCGTCACCGCGCCGCTTTGCCAAAGTCATCTTCGCATTAGCTCGGACGCCATGGATGATCTCTTTCCCAATCTTGATGCCATCGACTTCACGCCAACGCGCGAAGCCGGTTTGAAGCGCCTCTCGGCTTTTCAGTCGAAAATGGGCCGGCACTACGCTGCAGAACGCAATAGCGACTACGGCCCTGACCGGCGGACGAATGTGTCGGCGCTCTCGCCTTGGGTGCGCACGCGCACATTGCTGGAAGAGGAGCTCGCGCGTACGGCTGTTGAAAAATATGCCCTCTCAACGGCTGAGAAGTTCGTGCAGGAGGTCTGCTGGCGCACTTATTTCAAAGGGTGGCTGGAGCACCGCCCCGGTGTCTGGACGGCGTATCAGGGCGAACTGGCCCGGCAGATGGAGATGTTGGAGCGCAATGCCGGCCTGCGCACGGCGTACAACGAGGCCATTAAGGGACGCACCGGGATCGACTGTTTCGATGCCTGGGCGCGCGAATTGGTCGAAACCGGATACCTGCACAACCATTCCCGCATGTGGTTTGCCTCGATCTGGCTGTTCACACTGCGCCTGCCGCTTGAGCTTGGAGCCGATTTCTTCCTCCAACACCTGATGGATGCCGACGCGGCCTCCAATACGTGCAGTTGGCGCTGGGTTGGCGGGCTTCACACGCCGGGCAAGACCTATCTCGCCCGCCCGTCCAATATCCGGAAGTACACCGATGGACGGTTCGACCCCAAGGGGCTCGCCACCGAAGCGCCGCCGCTAAACGGTTTCGCCAATCCCGGGGTCGGAACGCTTCTGGGCGGGGATGCCTGGCCCACGGGCGATGTGGCGATGTTGATTACCGAAGAAGACATGAACGGCGAGACGCTCCGCCCGGCTGGTGAGACGGTCAAAGCCATTGCGGGCGTTTCATTTGCCGATACCCGGTCACCGCATGGGGCTGGTGTGGCCGCGAAATCCTTCACGGAAGGTGCACTGAAGGATGCGCTGGCGCGCGCTAAACAGGCCTTCGACGTAAATTCGGTCACGCTCGTGGGTGATGAGGGGTTTGTAGGGGCTGCCGTGGACTGGGCGCGTGCCAGTGGGGCGCCGGTCGTCGTTACTGGCTTTGCGCCCACGGGATGGGGCCGCCCACAGTTGGACGCTCTGCGGGGTGCGCTCGCGGCCCACGAAATCCAACTCCTCTATCTCCAGCGCGAATGGGACCGGGCATTCTGGCCGCATGCCAAGAAGGGCTTTTTCGGTCTGAAGAAAAAGATCCCGACCGTATTGGCAGAGCTCGGCTTGCCGGTTTAGCGTCCCGCCCCAAGGGAGACCAAGGGGAGGACGAACCTTGTTGCAAAGACTGTTTTTGATCGCCGGGTGTATGGCGCTTGTCGGCTGTGGCGACAGCCCAAACCGGCAGGATTATGCTGAGATGATCGCCTTTGATGCGCCGGAGCTGACCGATATCCGGGTCGCGTCCGTTAGCAGTGCATCCGGCAATTGGAAGGCGGTCAAAGGTGAGGCGGTCCTCGCCGAGGATCTCTACAAGGAGGTTTCGCAGCAAGCCGGCGGCGAAGCCTGCGGGTCCAGTTGGCTGGGGTTCAAACTGGCGTTGGATGAAGCGGGTCGCATTGCCGTGGAGCAGAGGGCCTCAGCGGGCGACACGGTCCGGCTCGATTATGAGATCGTCGCCGACAAGGCCGAGCCTGGCGACACCCAAGATGTGACATCTCGCGGATACACATGGGGCGCCTGGGGTGGTCAGTACTGGCGAGGAGATCGCGCCGACTACCAGTTGGGCCGGGTCTCAAGTCGTATTGAAGGCTTCGAAACGGCCATCCATATGGGAACCAGCGAGTTCGAGGCCCTGTGCAGACGTGCGCGGGCCCAGACTCAATAGCTCGGCCTGATGAAAGGAATCCCATGGCAGATGTGCAGATTGCCCGCGAAGACCGCGAAACCAATGGCCGCTGGGTGGCGCGCATTGAAGGCATCGCGGGCGAGGCTGAGATGACCTACTCCAAGGCGGGCGCCAGCCGGATCATCATCGACCATACGGGCGTGCCCGACACCATGGGTGGCATGGGCGTAGGGAAAAAGCTGGTGGAGGCCGCCGTGCTGGCGGCGCGCGCCGAAGGCTTCAAGATCATCCCGCTCTGCCCGTTTGCCAAGGCTACTTTGGACAAGACGCCAGAATGGCAGGACGTCGTTCAGTGACCGACCTTACTCTGAGCGATGAGGGCGGTCGCCTGACCGCCG
Organism: Pseudomonadota bacterium; assembly: GCA_039818165.1. Lineage (GTDB taxonomy): Bacteria > Pseudomonadota > Alphaproteobacteria > Caulobacterales > Hyphomonadaceae > UBA5336. Next base: position 12,912 of record JBCBUL010000026.1, read on the forward strand.
ATCTTGACGGCGAGACCCTGTTCATCCGCTATGGCTGGGCGCGAGACGGCGTCATGCGCGTGGACCATGTCGAAGTGCCGCGGGCCCTCGGCGGGCGTGGGCTTGGGACCGATCTGGTGGGCGCCTTGGTGGAGAAGGCACGGGCTAAAGGCTTCAAGTTGATCCCGGTCTGCGGTTTTGCCCGCCTCCAGCTCGAAAAGCATGCCGACTGGCAGGATGTGCTGGCGTGACTTGGACTTTGTGGTGAGGGGCTAGATGCAAGACATTTTAGAGACGCTTGATCGATACCAGAGGACCTACGGAATTAGTGCCCGGGGGCACTATCGAAATGCAGAACTCAAGAATCGAAGGCATTTTTGGCTGGGTGTCCCTGCCATAGTCATATCTGCAATTGTTGGCGCGTCGATTTTTGGCACTATCGAGCAACAAAACGTGCATCCATATTGGTATATCGCCGCCGGCATGCTTTCTGTCACAGCATCAGTGCTCGCTTCATTGCAAACTTTTTTCTCTTTCTCTGAAATGGCAGAGAAACATCTCATTGCTGCCCGAAGATATGCATCCATTCGAAGGAAAACCAGACTCCTTAAGCTTGTTTATGCGGAAAGAAACCCCGACCAACGCGACAACGCACTGAAGGATCTTGAGGATCTTATAGAAGAGTTGAAGGTCATCGCAGAAGAAAGTCCGGCCATACCAGATAAAGTATACGATGCAGTGCTGGTAGAATTCGCCAACGATAATCCCGAATTAGCGGGCGTTGGAAGTCGACCATCAAAATAGAATGGACATGAAGCCCTTCTGGAAATCCAAGTCTCTGACCGAAATGAGCGCCGAGGAGTGGGAAAGCCTCTGTGATGGCTGCGCGAAGTGTTGCCTTCTGAAGCTGGAGGACGAAGACACCGGTGAGATCGCCTACACCCGCCTTCATTGCAAATTGTTGGATGCGGGCACCTGCCGCTGCTCGGACTACGCCAATCGCAAGGCCATCGTGCCCGATTGCGTGAAGTTGACGCCCAAGAAGATCGACGAGATCAAATGGATGCCGCGCACCTGCGCCTATCGACTGATCGCCGAGGGCCAGGACTTGCCCGATTGGCACCATCTTGTCTGCGGGGACCGCGACCGTATCCACCGCGAAGGTCACTCCATCATGGGGCGCACCAAGTCCGAGGATACGGTGCTCGAGGAGGACCAACTCGACTGGGTTGTCGATTGGAAAGGCAACGCGCCTTGATCCTCGGTCCAGGGTAAACCTTGGAAAATCAATTCCCTAACGCAAAGGCGTGATCCGTTAACCACTTGATAGGACCTCAGCCGCAATAGTCCGGCTCAAACTGGGCTGCTGCTGGGGCGGTGGTGGCCGAACACACACATAAGGGTTGCTGCCTCATGCGTATGAAGATGTTCGCCGCGAAGACCTTGAAGGATGCCAAGGCCATGATCTTTGCCGAGATGGGCAAGGATGCGGTGATTCTGTCTGAGCGCGAAGTGGATGGCGGCGTCGAAGTGCGCGCGGCGACGGACAAGATGGGCGGGGGCATGGTGCCTGCCGAACCCCTGTTCATGAAGCGGTTTGAAGATCCCGGCCAGCCGCGCATTGTTGATACATCGCTCCGCTCCCGTGTTCGTGACGCGCTGACCTGGCACGGTGCGCCCAGCGGCTTCGCGTGCCGCGTATCGGAAGAAGGCGTCCTGGATCCTAGCCTCAGCGACCCGGTCGCGGCGCTCGAGGAAGGGCTGTCCAGCATCATTACCTGCGATCCCGTCGCCGTTCGGCCGGAGCGCGATATCGTGCTTGTCGGCACGCCCGGCGCCGGTCGCACAGCCGTCGCTGCCAAACTGACCCGGCGGGCCGCGGTGACGAATGCAGAGCTTCTGCCCGTGGCCGCAGACCTCGACGGTGCGGCTGGCGGAGAGCAACTCGCCGCCTATCTCGAACACGAAACGGCTCAAATCCGCACCTGCCCGACGCCGGAAGATCTGTTTGCTTTGCTGCGGTCGACCAAGGCCGCCGGCCAGCGCTGTATCATCGATCTGCCCGCTATTGTGCCGTTTGATCCGGAGGACATGGCGCAACTCAGTGACCTGCTCACTGTGATCGATGCAGAGCCCGTGCTCGTCATGTCGGCAGAGGGGCACCCTGATGACCTCTCCGAAGCGGCCCGCGCGTTCGCCAAAGTCGGCATCAAGCGCGCCATCTTAACCAAACTGGATGCGGTGCGCCGTCGCGGCGGCGCCGTCGCTGCCCTCAGCACCGCGAAAATCGCCTTTTCCCACTTGGCCGCCACGCCGTTTATCGGCGGGGGGCTTGTACCGGCCGCGCCATCGCGCCTGGCCGCATTGCTCCTGGAGGATGCTCCAGGACAGGTTGCCTTGAGAGGAGCCGCTTAGATGTCCTTCATGCTTCGCAAATCCATGGACCGACGTGCAGCCCCAACGCGGCGCGTCGCCCCCGCTTCGATCCTCGCCATAGCTTCCGGTAAGGGCGGCGTTGGAAAGACCTTCATGTCCGTCACCATGGCCAGCGCTTTTGCCCAGTCCGGCAAGCGCACGCTGCTTGTGGATGGCGATCTCGGCCTCGCCAATGTCGATGTTCAGCTCGGCATCGCGCCGGAGACAGACCTCGCCGCCGTAATCGCAGGCTGGGTCGAGCTTGATGACGCCGTCACCCATGTGGATGGCGGCGCTGGCGCAGGCGGTTTTGATGTACTCCCCGGCCGATCCGGCTCCGGCGCTCTTGCTGAACTGCCGCCAGAAGAAGTTGCCCGTCTCGCTGCGGGCCTGTCGGCCATGGCGCTCCAGTATGATCAGGTGATCGTGGACCTTGGCGCAGGCATTGAAGCCAATTGCATGCGCCTGGCCCGCGCCTGTGACAAATGCCTCATGGTCATCACGGACGAGCCGACTTCTATGACGGACGCCTATGCCTTCATTAAGGTTTTGCGCGGTTATGCCCCGAATGTGGAAGCCGTTGTCGCCATTAATCAGGCCGAGACACGCGCTTCAGGTCAGCGCACCTATGAGGCGATCGCGCGGGCCTGCCAGACCTTCCTTGGCTTCCGACCATCCTTTGCCGGCACTGTGATGAACGATCCCAAGGTTAAGGAAGCTATTCGTAGTCAGAAGACCCTCATTTCATCAGATCCCCAGTCCCAGGCGGTACAGGACGCGATTGCCATTGCGCACTCGCTGATGCCGGACGCCCCTTCAGCGGCAGTGGGTTACTAGGCTGACAGAAAGATTAAGCGGGTTGTCTGATTTTCCGTATACCTTTACGTCTTGGTAGGGATTGACGGATTATGGTTAACAAGACAGCGAATGCGGCTATAGGGGTCGCCAAAGTGATTCGGAGACAAGAACAATGCGGGTTCTTTTGATCGAAGATGATAATGCGGTGGCCCGCAGTATCGAACTTATGTTGAAAGCTGCAGGCTTCAACATTTACACGACCGATCTCGGAGAAGAGGGCGTCGATCTCGGGAAAATCTACGAGTACGACATCATTATTCTTGATCTCTCCCTGCCCGATATTTCCGGGTATGAAGTCCTTAAACAGCTTCGCATGGCGCGTATTAACACACCTGTGATGATTCTGTCGGGCAATCCAGACATCGAAGCCAAGGTTAAGACCCTGGGCTACGGCGCCGATGATTACCTCACCAAACCCTTTAACAAGGACGAGCTGGTCGCCCGCATCACCGCGATCGTGCGCCGTTCCAAAGGGCATGCCGAGAGCATCATCCGCACGGGCGACATCATCGTGAACCTAGACGCCAAGACGGTGGAAGTCGACGGCGACCGCGTCCACCTGACGGGCAAGGAATACCAGATGTTCGAGCTGCTTTCCCTCCGCAAGGGAACGACGCTCACGAAGGAAATGTTCCTCAACCACCTCTATGGCGGGATGGATGAGCCAGAACTCAAAATCATCGACGTGTTCATCTGTAAGCTTCGCAAGAAGCTGCAGAAGGCCGCCGGCGACCACCACATCGAAACCGTCTGGGGTCGGGGCTATGTGCTTCGTGATCCCAAACCCGCCAAAGGCGAGATCAGCGAAGCCGAAGCGGCCTGATCGCTCCCCGATAGTTTCCAGGAAGATGAGCGGTCAGGGATCTGGCCGCTCTTTTCATTTGCGGGGTGGCGTTCACCAACGCGGTGAGCGCAATCGCACCTTTTGTCTTCACGGGTCTGAAACCGAACCTGCGCTAGCACAAGCTCAAGTTGCTGCTTGCCGGAAAATGCCTTGACCCCTGACCTGACCGTCTCCGGAGCCCTGACGCAAAAGGACATCAAACGCCTTGTGGGTCTGACCCGTGCGTCCGTCATCGGGCCAACCGCGACCTATTACGCAGGCGTCACCGCACCCATCATTTCAGCGGCGATGGCTATTTTCTCCAAGACGGCGTTCCAGAGCATCGGTCTATCCGGCTATTGGACGTTTATGCTGTCAGCGACGCTCGCAGCCATATCCGGCATCGTTTGGTATCTCATCTTCATGCGCTGGTCTTACCGCCACACAGTCGGTCGTGGCAGTGAACTGACGGAACCAACCCATATCAGCGCGGGCGCCGATGTGCTGTCCGTTCGCCGGGGACCAATTGAGACGCGCATCCGCTGGGATGCGGTAACCGCGGTTCACGTGAAGCGGGGCTATCTCGCCGTTCTGGCGGATGGAGCGGACGCTCTGGTCGTGCCCGATCGCTGGTTTGGAAAGGACAAGGACGCCCGCCAAGCCTTTCTTGAGCGGCTTAGCGCTCGCGGAGCCGACTAAACACGCCTATATTGGCGGCATGGCCAAACATTCCAAAGCCGCCCTTGCTGGCACCCCACCCTCCCAAAGACAGCTTCGCGCCGGCGAACTCGTGCGCCACGCCCTGGTGGATATTCTCGCGCGCGAAGACTTTCGCGATGCCGATCTGTTCGATGTCTCGATCACCGTTGGGGAGGTGCGCTGCTCTCCTGACCTGAAACACGCCACCGTATTCTGCGCGCCCCTAGGCACCGCCGATGCGGATCGCCGCGCTGCCGTGACCGAAGCCCTGAACCGGGCCTCAAAGTTCCTGCGCGGGCGTCTTGGCCGGGAGATCGACATGAAGTTTACCCCACAGCTCCACTTCATCACCGACGATAGCTACGACGAGGCCGCCGCCATGGACCGGCTCCTGTCGAGCGAAAAGGTCCGCCGGGACGTGGAGGGCGGCGACATCTGATTGCAGCAAGCGGCAAGGGACGCTAAACCCGCCGCGCAGTCGCCCAAGGAGAGACCATGGAACGCTTGACGTTGGATCAGGCCGGTGCGCGGCGCGGCGAGCTGTTTCGCCACTCCCTGCAGATGGGCGGCGATACGGTGACGATTGAGAATATCGCCACGCTTTCGATCCTGAGTGAGCAATTTCAGCCCTATAAGACGCCCGGCAACCAACGTGTGCTGGGCCTCTGGACGGGGGCAGGGATCGTGTCGGCCCTGACGTTTGTGATCAGCCTGGGGATCTGGTCCGCATCTGACGGAAGCTGGTTTGGTATCACTGCGCTTGTGGTTCTGGTCAGTTTGCTGCTTGCGGGCGCGGCGCTCTGGTTCGGCGTCAGGCTTTTGTTGGCGATCCGGCAAGTTGAAACATTTTACAGATTGCGCATTGGCGCGTCAGATGGGCGCCAGATTGACCTGGTAGACGACAATGAGTCCGTTCTGACCCAGATCCGGGATGCGATCCGCGTGAAGATCGATGAGGGAGATGCCGAACTGGTGGGCACCTACGACCTCGATACCGATACGGTGAGCCTGAGCCGAGGGGGTGTGGCCGCCAGCTAGGGCGCGTCGGCGCCTTCGGAGACTTGCCCCGGGACATCCCAGCTGGGGCCCGACAAATAGATCGCGCGATATCCCTGGCCCACTTCCAGGGGGCGGCGGCCTTCCACTTCGATGACGGAGACCCGCGTTTCAGGGCAGTTTGCCCGGCAGGGGTCCGGCGCGTCTGCCGTGCTCGGTCCGGCGCGAACGGCATGGGGCGACCACGCATTCAACTGGGCCTGCATCGCCAGAGCGTTTCCATCGTCGGTTATCCGGGTCGGCGCGGGGCGGTCCAACTCGCCTTCCACCCGCGCAAACAACTGCGTGACCACCCAGGCATCGCGCACCCGCGCCACGCCGACGGCCATATGCGTCGCGTCCTCGGCCAGGATGTTCCTGCGATGCCCCGGGCTTTCCATGAGGCCGTTGTGCAGCAAGTTCGGCACTATCTCCGGATCGAAATCGCCACTGACCATGGCGACATTCTCGGCGGAAAAGCTCCGCACCAGGGTCCGGTCCAGGGCTGAAATCCGGTCGCCCTGGGTGCGGCCGGCCGCACCATCGTGGCCAAACGTGCCGTTCCAGATCTGATCCAGGCTGTGGAAGCGGGCGGCCGGCAGCAGGTCCGCGCGCACATCCAGGGGTGCAAGAGCTTCTGCGCGTCGTGCAGCATTGATATCGCGCGCGAATTTGGCCTCGGCGTCCGCGTCGAACCGCGCGGGTTCCGGCGGTACATTCAAGCAAGACGTCGCCATTTCCACATATCCGGTGACGTCTACCGGGCGTGTGGTTGGGTAGAGATCGCAGGCTTCAGCGTGCGCCGCGCTGGAGGCCAAGACGGCAACGAAAATGGCAAGCCACTTCATGGCTTCAAGCCTGGGCCAGCACCCCTTCGGACACAAGCCTTTCCAGCACAGGGGCCAGCATGCGCTCGATCGCAGCGGCCGTGGGGCGCAGGTGGCCATAGGCCGGTAGGCCTTCATCGGCGATGACGAGGTCGGCCTGGAACTTGGCCGGAAATGTATAGCTGTAATGGGCGGCGCGGACCGTGGAGAGATACTGGCTCAGCACGTCTTCCACGTCCCGGCCTCGGTCGCGCACATCCCGTCGCAGGCGCCGGGCAAGGCGCAGATCGTCCGGGGTGTCCACATAGACAGACAGATCGATCAGGGAGGTGATTTCCGGCATCGACAAGGCATGGATGCCTTCGAGAAGGATAACGTCTACGGCCTCAAGGCGGTGGGTCTGCTCGCTTCGGTCATGCCGCGCATAATCGTAGACGGGCGCCTCGACGCTGTGGCCGGACTTCAGCGCCGTCAAATCTGCCATCAGGCGGTGGGCCTCCTTGGCGGCGGGGCTGTCATAGTTGATCGCTTCAATGATGGCGCGGCGCTGGGCTTCGGTTTCCGTTGCGCCATAATCGGCCATGGGCCGGTAATAGGCATCTTCGCCGATCAGAACGGCGCGGTCCCTGCCAATTCGCTCCAGCAGCGCTTCGGCCAGGGTGGACTTGCCAGAGCCTGATCCACCGGACAGGGCGATAAGAAATGGGTCTCGAGATGCCATGGCGTGCCTATGGCAAAGGCGAGGTCAATCGACAACCGCGCGAAAGCGCAGCGTCGTGCTCGGCGTCCCATTGTCGTCTGAAAACGCCGTAAAACTGCCTTGGGGCGTGATGCGGATATGGGTCACCGCGCTGTCCGTCAGAAACGCGCCCGATCCCGTTGGCACATAGTTGAATGTAAGGCCGTCCGTGGAAAACGCGACATCGTCGGTGAGATCGCCCGGCCCGCCCCAGTTCAATGACAGACCGCTGCTCACCGCGCCCTGATCCAGAACAAACGCGCTGGGGCCATCCACGATGACGGAGACTTCCGGCGGCAGGCGGTCGACCAGGGCGATCGTGCCGGCATCCACCGCTTGGCCTGGATTGGACAGGTCAATCGCATACTCGATGACGGACCCGGAGATGGCATAGGGAGCGGCGCTTCCCATTGGGTCCGATACCACCGTGTTGGATTTCGTTGCATTCAGTTCCGTGCTGCAGCTCTCTGCTGTGCCGACCGTCACCGTCACGGAGGGAGTGCATTGGGCCGCGCGTAGGGCGAAGTTGCTGGTGGTCATATCTTGCCAGGGGCCGCCTGGCCGTTGCGCCTGCCAGCCCACGGCGCCGTCGCAACACCCTTCAAACCCAACCGCCTCATAGCGATACCAGCCCGGCTGGAGGTCGATTGTACCCTCCAGGGTTTCTGATGTCTGGTTGAAGTTGAATGCCCACCACAGATCGTCATTCCACTGTTCTTCCAGCGTGACGCCATTGACCTTCAAGTCTCCGCCATGACCGAAATCTGCGCCGTAGCGAAAGCCCCAGGTTCCTGCCGTTGCGGAGGTGACCTCCAGCAAGCCGCTGACGCACCAGGCGAAATTCCCATTCGTGCCGCCAAGGGACCTGTTGTTTATCCCGGAAATGGAGCTGCGAACCTGATTGTAAATTTCATTCGTGGCGGCAGCGAACGCACTTCGCGCCTCGGCTGCCGATGTGGGATCCACACTCGTGACCCGGCTTTGCAACCGCAGGCCCGATTGCGGAAACACCGCTGTTGCATTGCCGATTGAGGTGACGCCGGCATTGCCCAGATAGATGATCAGGTCCGTTGTCGTGTTCGCGGCCAATGTCCCGGGATTCACGTATAGCGTGGCGGTGCGCGCGCTGGAGTCCCAATCAGTGACGAGGAAGTCGACCGCTGTGGTGTTGTCGCTCAGGAACACCCGAACATCATCACCTGCGGAAGAAAACAGGTAGGTGGCCGGGATATCTGCGGCGGTCAGATCAATTCGGATCTCGCCAGAATAGGGCGAGGCGGCTGTTTCAAGGCTGACTGGGATTCGATGCCCCCAGGCACAATCCCATGCAGCTGCAGGCGCGTTCAGCGCTGCGGCAGCAATGATTGCAAGCGCTTGGCGCCACATCCCGGTAACATCCCCCTGTGAATAACCCACAGGAGTGCCATTTGAAGGTTACCAAAATTCACAATTCAACTGCACATTTTGAGAGGGTAGATGCCCGGCCAGGGTATGAGGATGGCCGGGCATCCGGTGTTCACCAGCGCAATTGGGGGATATGCGCTGGCGAAGCAGGCATTTCGGCCTAGTCCGTGATGGTGATCACCGGGCCGTAGAGGGTGAAGGTCGCGGTGCCGAGATTTGCATCGAGTTCCAGCGCCATATCCCCTTTGCGGTGTCTTTCCGGTACGATCGACCGGGCCACCGGTGTGGGCGTGCCATTGGCAAGCGATACGAGTTTTAGGTCATCAGCCCTGAAGTCCGTATCCACAAACTGCATGGCCGTGGACTGGCGAGCCGATACGGTGTGGGGCAGCGGCGCGTCGAGCAGACCGTCGACCTTGGCAAACAACTGGACCACAATCATCGCGCCATCCTTGGTCCGGGCAACGCCAACCCCGGAATGGCTGAAATGGGTGCGCCTTAGATTCTCTGCGTTCACACGATCAGATATGATCGCGTTGAAGGCGTCAGTCGGTGTCGCGCCTCGCTCCAGCACGGCAATGTTCGCGCCGGTTGTGCCGAATAGGGCCTGGCGATCTATGCGGCGCAGTCGATCAATATGGGTCAGGCCTTCAGGGCTCTGATGGCTGGCATATCCCCGCGCGGCCATGTCCAGGGCGTGGGCGCGTGCGGCCTGGTTCAGGCTGTCGCGCGCGGCAAGGGGCTCCAGATCGTATTGGGCACGATGGCGCTCGGACAGTGCGGCGATCTGGGCTTCAGCGGCGAGGGCGGCTGTATCGGGCAGCGTGCTCATGCAGGCTTCCAGTTCGCCCGTGAAGGCGGCCGGGCTTGAAGCGTAACCGTTCCGAAGATCGCAGGGCGCCGAACCGGTGTCGAGAACCGTTGCGCTTGCGGGAAGGCTCAGCGCCGCGAAGGCCAGCGCTGAAACCATGGAAGAGGTAAAACTCACTTTGTCATAAAACTGTAACATAGCGCCAAAACTGATGATCCGGCCTCGGCGTGTCAACCGAAAATCATCCGAATTCGCTGTAATACAAAAAGAGCGCATACGGACGTTATGCAGCTCAAAGCCTGTGTTTCCGGGCGTGGTCGACCTGAAAACGCCTGTAGTAAAAGGTGTGTGGAACTCTGCAAAAAAGGCCGCCCATGCGGACGGCCTTTTCGAATAACGGATAATCAGTAGACTAACTATTCTTCCTCGTCCGCCGCCTCAATCTCTTTTCCGGTGTCCTGATCGACCATTTTCATGGACAGGCGCACCTTGCCGCGATCGTCAAAACCGACCAGTTTCACGTAGACCGTGTCGCCCTCTTTCACGAGGTCTTTTGGGTGACCAACGCGTTCATTGGCCATTTGGCTGACATGGACCAGGCCGTCTTTTGGGCCGAAGAAGTTCACGAAGGCGCCGAAGTCCTTGATGGACACGACCTTGCCTTCATAGATCTCGCCGACTTCAGGCTCTGCCGTGAGCTCGCGGATGCGCTTGCGCGCCGCATCGATGGACGCCTTGTCGAGCGCGGCCAGCTGCACCGTGCCATCATCATCGATGTTCACCTTACACCCGGTTGTGTCGACGATGTCGCGAATGGTCTTGCCGCCGGAGCCGATCACGTCGCGGATCTTGTCCACGGGCACCTGCATCACTTCCATTTGCGGGGCGTTTGCAGACAGTTCCTCGCGGGAGCTGTCCAGCGCCTTCGCCATTTCACCGAGGATGTGGTCCCGGCCGCCCTTGGCCTGTTCCAGCGCGGTTTCCATGATGTCCTTGGTGATGCCGGCAATCTTGATGTCCATCTGGAGGGACGTGATGCCTTCCGTGGTGCCGGCCACCTTGAAGTCCATGTCGCCGAGGTGGTCTTCGTCGCCCAGAATGTCGGATAGGACCGCAACGCCATCATCTTCCTTGATCAGGCCCATTGCGATGCCGCTGACAGGCCGCGTGATCGGCACACCGGCATCCATCATGGCCAGGGCGCAACCACACACGGTCGCCATGGAGGAGGACCCGTTGGACTCGGTGATCTCAGAGACCAGACGCACCGTGTAAGGGAACTCGTCTTCCTTCGGCAGCACCGCCTGCAGCGCACGCCAGGCCAGCTTGCCGTGGCCGATTTCCCGGCGCCCGGCACCGCCCATGCGTCCCGTTTCACCCACCGAGTAAGGCGGGAAGTTGTAGTGCAGCATGAATTTGGACTTGGATGTGCCGTCCAGCCCATCGATGAACTGCTCATCGTCACTGGTGCCGAGCGTGGCGACACACAGGGCCTGGGTCTCGCCGCGCGTGAACAGTGATGAGCCGTGTGTGCGCGGCAGGACGCCGGCTTCGGCCAGAATGGGGCGCACATCGGCCAGTCCGCGGCCATCAATGCGCTTCTTGGTCTTCAGGATCGAGCCACGGACCACCGCAGCTTCAGCCTTCTTGAAGGCCGATTTGAAGACCAGCGCATCCATGCCGTCTTCATTGTCTTCGCTAGCGACCAGCTTCTCCGCCGCTTTCTCGCGTGCGGCGCCGACGGCATCCTGGCGGTCCAGCTTCTCAGTGATCTGATAGGCCTTCTCAATGTCCTTGCCGACCAGCTTCTGGATCGCTGCGAGCTCGCTGGAGAGGTCTTCGCCTTCGAACTCAAACGGTTCCTTGGCTGCCTTTTCCGCCAGATCGATGATGGCTTCAATGACAGGCTGCATCGCCTCATGGCCTGCCATGACAGCGCCGAGCATCACGTCTTCGGACAATTCCTTGGCTTCGGACTCCACCATCATAACGGCATCGGCTGTGCCGGCCACGACGAGATCCAGCTCGGACTCTTCCAGCTCGGCAATCGTCGGGTTGATGATGTAGTCGCCATCCTTGTAGCCAACGCGCGCTGCGCCGATAGGCCCAAGGAAGGGTGCGCCGGACAGGACGAGGGCCGCAGACGCGCCCACCATGCCCAGAATGTCCGGATCGTTTTCGAGGTCGTAGGAAATGGCCGTCAGCACGACCTGAACTTCATTTTTGAAGCCATCCACGAAAAGCGGGCGAATTGGCCGGTCGATCAGGCGCGATGTCAGCGTCTCTTTCTCGGTCGGGCGGCCTTCACGCTTGAAAAAGCCGCCGGGAATGCGACCGGCGGCGTAGTATTTTTCCTGGTAGTTCACCGTGAGGGGGAAGAAGTCCTGGCCTTCCTTGGCCGACTTCTGGAACACGGCCGTGGCGAGCACGGTGGAGTCGCCATAGGTCACCATCACGGCGCCATCGGCCTGGCGGGCCACACGGCCCGTTTCAATCGTCAGCGTGCGGCCGGCCCATTCCAGCGACACAGTTTGCTTATCGAACATACGAGTTTTCTTTCATTGCGTACGAAAAAACCCGCCGGGCCCCATGCCGCGGCGGGTCTGGACGGGGCGCCCTAGCGGCGGATCCCCAATTCCTTGATCAGGGCCTGATAGCGGCCCTCATCCTTGCGCTTGACGTAGTCAAGCAGTTTGCGGCGTGTGGCCACCATGGTCAGCAGGCCGCGGCGCGAATGGTTGTCTTTCGCGTTTTCCTTGAAGTGCTCGGTCAGGTTGGTGATCCGCTCAGTGAGGATTGCGACCTGGACTTCCGGGCTGCCCGTATCGTTTTCTTCACGGGCAAATTTCTTGATCAGTTCAGCTTTACGCTCAGCAGTGATCGACATCGTGTTTACGTCTTTCGGTTTCGCCCGAAGGCGGATTTTCAGGTTTGGCCAGATGGCCGGGTTTCAGGGGAGGGCGACGGGCATTCAGCACAATCCGGGATGTCGTCCAGCACTGGCTAGTGCACCGCGTCCGCCTCAAGCCGCGCCATATGGCATTTTTGGGCGCTGAAGGGAAGGGCTGTCCTGCTTGATTCCGTCCTGTGAATTGAGGCAGCTTTTTCCGTAGAGCAGGAGAGTTTTAATGGCTGGGATCGAAGGCGGATGTTCTTGTGGCGCAACGCGATATCGCCTCAGTGCTGCGCCGCTTTTCGTTCACTGTTGTCACTGCACATGGTGCCAACGGGAAACCGGTTCTGCCTTCGCTGTGAATGTGCTGATTGAACGGTCGGCCATTGAGCTGGTTCAGGGAGACCTCGTGCGCTCCGAACTGCCCACAGCAAGCGGAAGCGGTCAGTCGTTTCTTCGGTGTGCGGCCTGCGGCACGACTCTTTGGACCCATTATGCTGGCATGAAAGATGTTGTTGCCTTTCTGAAAGGCGGAACGCTGGATGACCCCAATGTGGCTCCACCAGACATACATATTTTCACGTCGACCAAGCAGGACTGGGTGACAATTGATGATGGCAAGCCTGTGATGAAAAACTACTATAGCCGCGACGCGAGATGGCCGCAGGCGTCTATTGAGCGCTTGAAAGCTGCGCGCGCCATAGCAAAAGCCTAGCCGTGATGCGCACCTTCTCAGACCTTCTCGATCTCGCCGCCATCCACCATGGAGACCGAAAAACCGTTCTGGCCATGGCCGCGAATGGCCATGCCACCGACCTAGCGGTCCAGCCCGATAGCCACTTCCTCTCATGGATGACGCGCTGCGTCTTCAATGCGGGTTTCAACTGGCGGGTGATCGAGGCGAAATGGGAGGGGTTTGAGACCGCTTTCCACGGATTTGACCCGCACCGCGTCGCCTTTATGGACGGTGAAGACCTCGACCGGCTTGTCAGCGATGAACGTATCGTGCGCCACGGCGCGAAGATCCGGGCGACGCTCGAAAATGCGCGCTTCGTCGTGGAGACGGCAAAGGCCCATGGTACTTTCGGGGCATTTCTGGACACGTGGCCCCGCGGAGACCAAGCGAGCCTGCTCGCCCATCTTGGCAAGCATGGAAGCCGTCTTGGGGGCGCAACCGGCCAGTATTTCCTGCGGTTTTCCGGGTATGATGCCTGGATCACATCCGCAGACGTCCTCGCTGCGCTGGTGCGCGAAGGCGTGCTCGATGAGCCCAAGGCGACGAGCAAGACCGCGCTAAAGGCCGTGGGCGACGCCATTTCCCAATGGTCGGACGCCGCCTCTGTCCCCCGCGCAACCGTTTCGCGCGTCCTGGCATTGAGTGTTGGCTAGCCGTTAGCTGGGTTTGTAGCTTTTGCGGCTTTCCTTGATCATGTCCTTGATTTCCGATTTGTCACTCATGGCTTCTTCCGTTGCTGCCTTCAGGTCTGTCTCTGTTACATCCGCCATGTTTTTCTTGTTCGCGAGGGCGGTCAGCGCCCGCATGTAGACAATTCCAGAGACCATCGTGATGCCGTAAATGGTGGCGCCCATGATTGCGGCCCCGCCGACGGTCCCAACGCCAGGTAGGAATTTCAGCGCTGTTCCTGCGATAACCAGTCCGGCTGCGGCGCCGCCAATATTGGTCGCGACGCCAGCGGCAACACTCTTGATGACGTTTTCCTTGAACGGGATATCCAGTTCGCCATTGATCCGCCCGTACATGGTCCAGACATTCGCTGCGGCAGCAGCAACGTCCGCACCGGGTACGGGCACGATTGCGGCGCCCACCGCGAGCGCAGAATGGGTTTTGACAATATCCGCCAGCTTCTCATCGAGGTTTGAATCAGCAGATTTATTCATGGCCATAACGAGTTTGGCCGCTGTCACCGCAAGTTTATCGTACACTTTTGTCCCTCCTGCTCAGATTTGACTATTGATGGCAGGTTGGTCGTTCGCAAGCTCGGACTTTGGTAAAATCTAAACTTATCCGACCGGGTTCGCGCTTGCGCTTATACTCCAGCGATGGACACCCGCTCCCAAATCCTGCGTTGGCGCGAGATCGTGCACCCGTTCTTCTGGCCGGTGTTCTTCTGGAACCTGTGGAAGTTCGCGCACTTCCTGCGCCTGCGTATTGAAACGAGCGGCAACGGGCTCATCAGCTTTGAAGTGACCTGGTGGGGCGCGATCCGGATTTATGACGTGATCGATCCCGATGCGCCGCGATGGGATCATGGTTTGGCGGAATGCGCCAAGCGGCTGCATCTTGCGACGCTGGATGTCGGCAATCCCTACCTCGCCAACCGTGGCCCTCTCAGCCTTCAGGGCGAGGGGGCGAGCGCCCTGACGTTAATGATATCGCTTACAATTCAAGCATTCTGCTTGCGCTCCCTCGGTCCGTCTCACGCTTGGAGAGGGAGGCGCGCCCGTTTGGCACTGGGCTGTTTCGCAGAGCCGGCGCATCTGAATTCGAGCTGACCATCGGGCACCGGCCCAGCCTGCAACTTGCTCATCTTGCCGCGGTCCCTCGGGTTCGCGGATGCTGGCGCTGGTGCAAGCGGCCCTAGCGCCCGGTTGAGCCGAAGCCGCCTGCACCGCGATCGGTTTGTGGCAGTGTTTCGACCTCTTCCCATTCAAGGCGCGTGACCGGGGCGAGGACCAGCTGGCCGATTCGTTCGCCGCGCTGGATCACGAAGGGGTCTGCGCCGTGATTGATGAGGATGACCTTCAGCTCGCCGCGATAGTCGCTGTCGATCGTGCCGGGGGAATTCAGGCAGGTGATGCCATGCTTGGCCGCCAGGCCCGAGCGCGGGCGCATCTGCAATTCATAGCCTTCCGGAATCGCAACGCTGAGGCCGGTCTCGACCATGGCCCGTGTGCCCGGCGCCAGGGTGAGCGGCTGGCCTTCCGGCACGGCGGCGCGGACATCCAGGCCGGCCGAGCCCTCTGTTTCGTAGGCTGGCAGGGCCAAGCCGTCGAAATGCGGCAAGGGGCGAACGGAAACGGAAGTCGGTTTTGTCATGTTCGCCGGGATGACGCCGCCGCCAGATTCGGTCAAGTTTCTTGCCAACCGAGAGACTGCCGGAGCTGACATGGAGAACCTGCCATTCAAGACCGCACCGAACTTTCCGGAGTATCCGGAACTGGCCCACGGCTTCTTCGGCCGGTCAGGCGGTGTGTCCACTGGCATCTATGCCGGGTTGAATGTCGGCATAGGATCGGGAGACGATCGCGCCGCAGTCGCTGAAAACCGGCGCCGCGTCCGCGATGCCATGGGCGCAGACGCGATGGTCTCCCCGTATCAGGTCCATGGCGCCGACGTTGTCCAGGTGAAATCCGCCTGGGGCGACGATAATCGGCCGTCATGCGATGGCCTGGTGACCGACCAGCCCGGCATTGCGCTTTGCATTCTGACAGCCGATTGCGTGCCGGTCCTGTTTGCGGACATTCGATTGCAGGTGATCGGCGCGGCCCATGCCGGCTGGAAGGGGGCGATCTCCGGGGTCTGCGAAGCGACGCTCGCGGCGATGGCGGCTTTTGGCTCTCGCCCGCGCGATATCATTTGCGCCATCGGCCCGGCCATTCAGCAAGACAGCTATGAGGTGGGACCGGAATTTGTCGAACGCTTCCTGACCGATGATCCGGACAATCGGACGTTTTTTAGACCCGGGGAGGGCGACCGCCAGCACTTTGACCTGACAGGCTATGTGCACCGCCGGCTGGCGCGCGCCCGGGTCGGCAAGATCGAACGCATCCGGGACGATACATGCGCGGATGAAAGCTACTATTCAAACCGCCGCCGGACCCGTCTGGGAGAGCCTGACTATGGCCGGAATGCCTCAGTCATCGTGCATTCCCCGAACTAGATGGAAAAACCCATGGGAGTCACATTGCGCCGCGTCCATGTTTGCGACAGGAACGTGACATCTCACGCTCCCAGACCCATCGGACCATGCGCCCTCCCATGAAACTTCTCTCCTGCACCGCCAATGAGCCCCTGGCCGAAGCCATTGCCGACTATCTCGACGTGCCGCTCACCGAGCGCCGCATAGAGCGATTTTCAGACAATGAGGTCTTCATCCGGATCAATGAAAATGTCCGAGGCGAAGACGTCTACGTCATCCAGTCCACCAGCTTTCCGGCCAACGATACGCTGATGGAATTGCTGATCTGCCTGGATGCCCTGAAGCGTGCATCGGCCCAGCGCATCACCGCGGTCATTCCCTATTACGGCTACGCCCGCCAGGACCGTAAAACCGATGGTCGCACGCCGATTTCCGCCAAGCTTGTTGCCAATCTCATCGTGGCGGCCGGCGCCGACCGGGTCCTGACCATGGATCTCCATGCCGGACAGATTCAGGGCTTCTTCGACGTACCCACGGACAATCTCATCGCCGCGCCCGTGATCGAGGCAGATATCCGAAAGCGCTTCAAACTGAAATCACTCATCATCGTTTCGCCGGATGTGGGCGGTGTGGTGCGGGCGCGTTCGCTGGCCAATCGGCTGGGCGCAGACCTGGCCATCGTCGATAAGCGCCGCCCCAAGGCGGGCGTCAGCGAGGTGATGAATATCATCGGCGATGTGAAAGGGCGCAATTGCATCCTCGTCGACGATATCTGCGACAGCGGCGGCACCCTGCGCGGCGCAGCCGAAGCCTTGAAGAAACAGGGCGCCACCGGCGTATCAGCCTATGTCACCCATGGCGTGTTTTCTAAGAATGCCGTGCAGAATTTCGAGGAGTCCCAACTCGACGAAATTGTCGCCTGCGACACGATCCAGCCGCGCAAAGACGATCTGAAATCAAAGAAGTTGCGCGTGCTCACCGTCGCGCCATTGCTCGGAGAAGCCATCCGCCGCATCGCCAATAAGGAAAGCGTCTCGAAACTGTTTGATTAGGGCGCGTATCCGACCGCCTCCAGAATCGTGTAGTCTGCTGCAATGCCTGATTCTGCACCCCAACGCCGCGTGATTGCGAAGCTGCCGCCCGACGCGGTGAACCGTATCGCTGCCGGTGAGGTGGTCGAGCGACCGGCAGCCGCTGTAAAAGAACTGGTTGAAAACGCGCTGGACGCTGGCGCGCGGCAAATCTCGATTTCCATCGAGGATGGCGGGCTGAGGCGGATCCTCATCGAGGATGATGGCTGCGGCATGGAAGGCGGCGAACTTCTCGTCGCGCTGGAGCGCCATGCCACCTCCAAGCTCTCACCCGGTGCAGATGGCCGGATAGATCTGTTGAACATACACACGATGGGCTTTCGCGGCGAAGCGCTGCCCTCCATTGGGTCGGTGTCCCGCATGACGCTCACCTCGCGCGCGGCGGGCTGTGAAACAGCGGAAGTCTTTGTCGAGGCGGGACGCATTGAGGGGCCAAAGCCTGCGCCCTGGGCCGGGCGGGGGGACACCGGCACGCGCATCGAAGTGCGCGATATCTTCTATGCCACGCCCGCGCGGCTGAAATTCATGAAGTCCGAGCGGGCCGAGACCATGGCGGTCACCGACACGGTGAAGCGTCTCTCAATGGCGCGGGCTGACGTCTCGTTCAGCTTGGAAAGCAATGGCCGCAGCATATTCCGCCACAGCGCGGAGGCGGGCGACGCGGCAGATGCGCGCCTGGCCCGGCTTGGCGCCATCATGGGGCGGGCGTTCAGGGAAAATGCGATCCCGATTGAAGCCGAACGTGAAGGTGTCACGATATCGGGCTTTGCTGGCCTGCCCACGCTCAATCGCGGCAATGCGCAGATGCAATTTCTGTTCGTGAACGGGAGACCCGTGAAAGACCGGATGCTGAATGGCGTGATCCGCGCGGCCTATCAGGATTTCCTCGCCCGCGATCGCCACCCCATGGCCGCGCTGTTTGTCGATCTCGACCCGGAATGGGTCGACGTCAATGTGCATCCGGCCAAGACGGAAGTGCGATTTCGCGATGCGGGCAATGTACGGGGCCTGATCATCGGCGCGCTGCGCCACTCGCTCGCCGCTGCGGGCCATCGGGCAAGCACCACTGTGGCGGGTGAGGCGCTCGGCAAGTTGCGCGCTGAGCCGGTTCAAGCCGATGTGTTTGCGCGTTCCAGCCTCTGGGCGGAGCCGCGTCCTGCCATGGCGCCGCAGAGGGCGAGTTTCGCAGCGCCGGCCGCGCCTGCATTCGATCCGGAGCCCCCGCACGACGGCGCCCCGTCAGCCCGCATCGAGCCAGAGCCGGGCGCCCCTCCGCCAGAGGATTATCCCCTTGGCGTGGCCCGTGCCCAGCTGCACGAGACCTATGTGATTGCCCAGACGGCCGATGGTATCGTCATTGTCGACCAGCATGCAGCCCATGAGCGGCTGGTGTACGAAGACATGAAGCGCCAGATGGCGGCAGGCGGCGTAAAGCGCCAGGCACTTCTCATTCCCGATGTGGTCGAGCTGACCGAGGACGAAGCCGCCCGTGTGTTGGAGCGCGCAGACGAACTGGCAGAGCTCGGCTTGGAGATTGAGCCTTTTGGTGGCGGCGCGGTGTGTGTGCGTGCGACCCCGGCCTTGTTTGGCGAGATGGACGCGGCGGGCCTGATCCGCGACCTCGCGGACGATTTCGCCGAATACGAGGCGGGCCTCGCCCTGAAGGAACGTTTTGAAGAGGTGATGGGCAACATGGCTTGTCGCGGGTCTGTACGCGCGGGCCGGCGGCTCAATGGCGAGGAAATGGACGCGCTGCTCCGCCAGATGGAAGCCACGCCGCACAGCGGGCAATGCAACCATGGCCGCCCCACCTATGTGGAGCTGAAACTGGCCGATGTGGAGCGCTTGTTCGGCCGTCGCTAGCCCTTGCGATCAACCGGTTTAGTGTGCGCGGTTGTAGCAGCCCCAGTGACTTTGCATGCCTTTGTTCCAAGCGAGCGCCGTGGCGAAGATCTGGGCGCGCGCATCGAAAATGTCGCTGCCGCGATAATCGTTCCAATCACCGTTCCAGGTCCCTGCCGCATACTGGAACAGGCCGGAATAGGGCCCTGCCGGATTGACGATCTCGGCATTGCCGCCGGATTCACACATCATAACGGCGTGCATCTTCTCTTCGCTTTCCGGATAGGGGTGAGCCCGGCGCGCCTCGCTTATCCAGGCTCTGTACTGCTCCGGGCTGGCCTCGCTAGCCGATGCGCTGGGGGTTGATGTCTCGGTGTTTTGCTCAGGCGCGGGCGCGGACGTGCCAACGCCTGATGTCCAACCATCCACCATGCCTTTGAAGTCGAAACTCGTGGATTGGCCGACATAAACGCCCCCCAGGAAGCTCAGTCCAAGCAGAATGAGAACAAACAGGGTTTTCATGGAGCGTCTCCCGATCACGGCCAACCCGTCACTGATGCCCGACTGGATCAAGCTGTCTTCAGTGCGGGCATGCAAGCGGAAGCTGCGCGGTTTGTCGGCTGGTGCGTCTACTTTTTCGCCGGCTTGCGTTTTGGCTTTGGGCCGAGGTCCGACACCGTCGCCGGATCCGGTGTCTTCGGCTTGAACCGGCAGAGCTCCGCGATCCCGCAGCGCCAGCATTCGGGTTTGCGGGCCTTGCAGACATAGCGCCCATGCAGGATCAGCCAGTGATGGGCGCCGAGCTTGAAATCATCCGGCGTGACCCGCTCCAGGCTTTGCTCGACCTCGTCCGGGTCCTTGCCGGGGGCCAGTCCTGTTCGGTTCGAGACGCGGAAGATATGGGTATCCACCGCGATCGTCGGTTGGCCGAAGGCTTCGTTCAGTACAACGTTTGCGGTCTTGCGCCCGACGCCCGGGAGGCGCACCAGTTCGCCCCGGGTCTGGGGCACCTCGCCGCCAAACTCGTCCAGGATCATCTGGCTGAGCGCAATGACGTTCTTCGCCTTGTTCCGCCAGAGCCCAATCGTCTTGATGTGTTGCTCAACGCCTTGGAGGCCGAGCGACAGCATTTTTTCCGGCGTATCGGCGACCTTGAACAGTTCGGCTGTGGCTTTGTTTACACCCACATCGGTGGCCTGGGCCGAAAGCGCGACCGCTACCACCAGCGTGTAGGGGTTCACGAATTCCAGTTCCGTGCGCGGGTCGGGGCGCTCCTGGGAGAGCACATCGTAGAGCGCATACGCCTTTTCTCGCGCCATTGTGCGCGGGGCACGTTTCTTCTTGCGCTTCTTGGGGGCGGGCGAGGTCTCTGTATCAGCCATGGGATGGGTTTAGCGCAGCTGCCGCCTGCGGCAATCGAAGCTTTGCCGATTTTCGCCAGTGCCATACTGTTTCCGACATGAGCGAGCCAGAGATATCCCAAACCGTCTACATGGATGCAGTCCTGACGCCGAACGATTCCCTGTCGCCGCGCGCTTTTCAGATCGTCATGGGCGCCATGGTCACCGTAAGTGTTCTGGCGGGGGCGATGTACCTTGCCATGGGCGCCTGGCCCGTGCTCGGTTTTTTCGGTGTCGACCTGTTGGCCCTGTGGTTTGCGTTTCGCTTCATTCGCCGTCGTAGCAAGGTCGAAACCCGGGTACGCATTACGGCAGACACGCTTTCAATGCACCACCGGGACGCCAAAGGACGAGAGAAGCAGGCGGAGTTGCCAGCCGCTTTCGCGCGTATCGAATTGGATGAACCGGTCGGACCCACAAGCTGGCTCCGGATCGAGCATGGTCGCACGGCCTATGTGATCGGCCGGTTCCTCACCCCGAAAGAACGCAAAAGCCTCGCAGAGAGCCTCCGCGCCGCCCTGCAGCGCGCCCGAAATGAGCGCTATCTGGCCTAGTTAAAAAAATGACGCCGGCGTCATGGTTTTTGTGCCCTGCCTGTGTTACGGTTCCCTCAGAAGGCGAGATACGCCTCGTTTTGCGCGGACTGGCGCGCCGGATTGGAGGACCTTCATGGCTGATACCATTCATACCATTGAGCACGGGCTGCAGTGCCCAAAAATCACCAAGCGCGCGCCGCTCCATGAGCGCTATCTGGAATTTGGCGCAGACGTGCCGGACGCCTATTCCGTCGATATCAGCGACATGAACATTACGGATCCCGAAATCTGGCGTCAGGGCGCCTACTGGGACCGTTTCAAGCGGATGCGCGATGAAGCACCGCTCCACTACACGCCAGACAGCTTTGTTGGGCCATTCTGGTCTGTCACGCGCTACGATGACATCATGAAGGTCGACATTGACCACAAGCGCTTCTCGTCCTCCTGGGAGCATGGTGGCATTGTGCTCGGCGAGAATGTGCCCGATTTCGAGCTGCCCATGTTCATCGCCATGGACGAGCCTAAACACTCAGAGCAGCGCAAAACGGTTCAGCCCGCCGTTGCGCCCAACATGCTCAAGGAATTTGAACCCCTGATCCGCTCTCGCACCCAACAGTGCCTGGATGCGGTTCCCGTCGGCGAGCCGTTTGACTGGGTGGATACCGTGTCCATCGAGCTGACGACCATGATGCTCGCCACACTGTTCGACTTCCCCTTCGAAGACCGCCGCAAGCTGACGCGCTGGTCCGATGTGGCGACCAATCGCGAGAACCCGGATATCTGTCCCGGTGGCGAAGAGCAGTGGAAAGCTGAACTCATGGAGTGCCTGGGCACGTTCATGGAGATGTTCCAAACGCGCAAGAACCAGCCGCTCAAGAATGACCTGATCAGCCTCTTGGCCCATGGCGAAAAAACGCGCGACATGGTGCCCATGGAGCTGCTCGGGAACGTTGTCCTGCTGATCGTTGGCGGCAACGATACGACCCGCAATTCCATGTCTGCATCGGTCTACGGTCTGAACAAATTTCCCGGTGAGTATGAGAAGCTCAAGGCGGACCAGAGCCTGATTCCGAACATGGTTTCCGAAGTTATCCGCTGGCAGACCCCCCTGGCCTTCATGCGTCGCACCGCGCTGGAAGACGTTGAGATGCACGGCCAGACGATCAAGGCCGGTGACCAGATCGCCATGTGGTATGCGTCCGGCAACCGCGATGAGCGCTTCTGGGAAGAGGACCCGGACCGCCTGATCATAGACCGGCGCCAGGCCCGTAACCACCTGTCCTTTGGCTTCGGGATCCACCGCTGCGTCGGCAACCGCCTCGGAGAGCTTCAGCTCCGCATTCTCTGGGAAGAGATCGAGAAACGCTTCAGCCACATCGAAGTTCTCGAAGAGCCTAGCCTCACATCCGGTGCCTTCGTGAAAGGCTACACCTGGATGCCGGTGATCGCGCACCCGAAATAGCGGCAGAAAAGATCAGAGTACAGGCGGGCCGGTGCATTCCGGCCCGCTTTCAATTCAAACCAAGTCGTTTGAGGGGACGTCCGAACGCGCCAGAAACCATGCCTGCGAGTAGGGTGGGGGCAGGCGGGACGCGTGTTAGCGGTGCGGCAATCCAGTCTCGCAGCGCCGGCAGCAGGCCTCCGCGGGACTGGTACACCGGCGTGAACAGCCAACTCATAGTCTGGTAAAGCCGCACGTGCATGGCCCGCATTTTCGTGAAGTGTTTCAGGGCCTTGCCCAGATCGTTTCCATGACTGTCGATGGCTTTGGCCAAGGCATAGGCGTCGAGCAGGGCCGTGTTCGCGCCCTGGCCCAATTGGGGAGATGTGGCGTGCCAACTGTCGCCGATATGGACGAGCTTTCCGTCGACCGGTGATGCCAGGGTCCGGTGGCGGTAGCGAGCAAAGGTCAGGTCACCTTCGCCAAGGCTTTCGACGACGGGGGCGGTTTCTGGCCAGAGCGCTTCTGCTTCAGCGCGCCATGCGTCCATGCCGCCAGCTTTCCAAGCCTCGTATCCGGCCCCTTCGATGGACCAGAAATACGTCGCAGTTTGCGGCGCCCCAGCGCGAGGGGAACCCGATGGCATCATGCCGGTCATTTGCCGGGCTGCGCGGTAACGCTGCTCAAGGGCATCCATCAGGAACGGGCCGGACTGAGGCCATTCCACGGTGGCCCAGAGGGCACCGAAGGGTAATTCCGTGCGTGGATCGCTTGAGAGAGGGGAGTTTGCGCCGAGGGCGTCCACAAGAAGGTCGAACCTGCCCAATCGTTGGCCGGCTTCAGTTTCAAACCCGCCGGAGGCTCGGTCCGCGGCTCGGATTTCCGTGTTGCCAGTGAACTGAACGCCAGACTGGTTCGCTTCCGCATAGAGCAGATCAAACAGGGCCGAGCGCTGAATTCCATAGGCGCAGAGTGAGTCGCGCAGCGCCTTGAAACGAACGTCCAGAACTGTGCGGCCCGACGGCACGGTTTTGCCGAAAAGGCGATCGATACGGGCGCTGCGGGCGACTGCCGCGTCCTTGAGCCCAAGCGCTGCCAGAACGGCAAGCCCGGTGCTTTGCAACATCAGCCCGGACCCGACCGGTGCAGGCGCATCGAATTGGTCGAACAGTTCGACTTTATGGCCGGCGCGCGCCAGGAGGATGGCCGAAGACAGCCCGCAAATGCCTGCACCTGCAATTGCGATCTTCATGGCTGAACCTCCATGGCCAACCGTGGAGCTAAAGCTGATTGGGACAGGGGCGCAAACTGCCGCGCGGCGGCTTCGCGCGGTCTTCAGGGCTTGTTCGCCGCCATCCGCAGCGCCGGAATGCGAGATTGCAGACCCGCTGCGCCCGGCATCAGGCCTTTCAGCATGACCCTCTTTCCGGGCATTTCGACGAGTTTGTGAATGAGGATGGCAGTCGCAATGGCGATGCCGATGGCGATGAATACGGCGACCCATGGGGGAACACCGGCGGAGTTCAGCCAGTGGAGATAAGCCATGCCGGGGCGTTCGTGGAACAGATACAAGGGGTAGGAGGCGAGGCCTATCGTCACCATGGGATTCCAGGCCAGCGGCGCGACAAGCCGGCTTCCCCGCAGGAAAAGTACAAACGGCGTTGCGATTGCGACCATGAGGACGCCCTCACGCAGCACCCTGTCAGTCAGTCCGACCGCGACGCCTGAGATCGAGACGATTGGGCCCACCAGAAGTGCGATGATGGCAGCGCCACTCGCCAGCAAAAGCGCGGGATGTGCGCCCAGGGTGCGCGCCTTCCAGGCCACCAGGCCGAGCGTAAACCAGCCGAGAATATCGGGCTGCAACACCATGCCCGCCGCCGTGCCGCCATTGAACCCGCCGGTTGCCTGCATGGCGATGTCGAGGACGGTGGATGCCACTTGCAGGCCGGCCCACACCCAGAGAAAGGCGCCGCGCGGGCTGAGCCAGTAGGCAAGGGCGATCAGGGCATAAAAGCGAACTTCCGCCCAGAGCGTCCAGTAGACTCCCTCCACCCAGCGCGGGCGGTCAGCCTGTTCAATGCCAAGAACACCTGCGGTCAGGTCCGGCGGAATGAAGAAGATGGATGACCAGTACTCCACCGCGGTCACTTCGTATCTGGCAACGTTCTCATAAATGTGGGCAATGCCCGAACCATTTATGATCAGTGTCGAGAGCGTGGCGCAGACCAACATGGTCGGCCAGAGGCGCGCAGAGCGGCGCACGGCAAAATCGATCAACCCCGTGGAGCGCTCCAGCGTCATCATGATGACGAAACCGGAAATCAGAAAGAAGAGACGCACGCCGAACGCGCCGCCCACCTGTATCGGGAAGAATTCCGCCAGCGCCGCGCCGTGCTGGTATAGCGTGGGCGTGAAATGGGGCTCGGCCCAACGTGAAAAAAAGTGAAAGAACACGACCGCCAGGGCCGCAAAGCCGCGCATGCCATCCAGCACGTCCATGCGTGCATCTGGCGAGGCTTTGGCCGCGGTGGTGACCGGTGTGGCCGTCATGGCGGGGCGGCCCCGAGCGCCTAGAACTGGCGCTCAAGGAACTCCAGATAGTCGACCATGGCTTCGGCCACGCGCGGGTCGTCAATATTGGCCGCCGGCATGATCGAGCCCGGCGCAAACCCCTGCGGATCGTTCAGGTAGGCAATCAGATTCTCGCGGGTCCATTCGCCATTCTTCGCTTTGAGGCCGTCCGAGTAGTACTCATAGGTCGTTGTTGCGATTTCGTTGCCATAGATCTTGTTGAGGCCGGGGGCTTTCTCATCGTCGCCCACCTGGAAGGAGTGGCACTCCACACAGCGATCCATCACAGTGTTGAGATCGGCTTTTACGCGGCTGGGTAATTCTGCGGTCTCCAGCCAGTTCTGGAAGCGCAGGCCTTCATCCACGCGCTCAAGGGCAGACAGGAAGATCAACTCGGAATTATCGGTCCAGAGTACGATCCGGCCATCATTGTGCTGGTGCACATAGCGAATGCGCGATCCGATCTCGATCCGTTCTGAATAGACCGCCCGGTCGCCTTCCATGCGGATGCGGAAAAGAGACTGGTCCGACAGGGCCGAGACCAGCAAGTCGCCATCCCAGCTCTCGTCGAAGCCGTCGACGCGGGTCATGCCGGAAATCGCAACCGATGGGATCCAGGAGTGGATGGGCGGCTCAAACTGGGTGTGCCGACCGTAGGACACCGAGTTCGGGATCGGTGTACCGCGATATGTCGTGCCGTAGCTCTCGAGCGGCCAGCCATAATTCAGGCCCTGCTCAATGATGTTCAGCTCGTCGCCGCCGCGCGGGCCGTGCTCTGCGATCAGGAGCTGGCCGTCCGCCGACATGGCGATGCCTTGGGCGTTGCGGTGGCCCATGGAGTTGATTTCACCATCGCCGGTCACGAGGTCTATCCGCAGGGTTTTGCCATACATCGCATCGGCATTCTGGGCGATGCCCGGGCCGGACGAGCGCATGCCATCCAGATGGAAGTCACCGCTGGTCATGAAGATCGTGCGGTCGCCATCAAAGACCATGCGGCCACCGGCCATGTGACCCTCCATGGCAAGGTGCTCGACCTTGAAATCCATGCACGGGTCTGTGCGGAACAGGATTTCCCAGTCCTCTGCCGTTGCGGTGACCTGGTCGATATCCGAGGCGTCTGCCGGCAGGTCGAGCTTGGCAAGCGTGTTTGTGTAGCACGCCTCTTCCGCGTGGAACTCGGTATAGGATGCGATCAGTGCCTTTCCGCTCGGCGCGTCCACGAACATCAGATCGTTGTAGCGCAGATACCCGCGGTGGAAGGTGTACTGGTCGAAGTCTGGGTTCTGTTGCAGCGCCTGATAGGCTTCGCGGTTGTTGTCCGGCGCCGTCAGCCCTGTATCGCGAATTTCGTCGGGGCCGGTCGCGGCGTAGATTTTCCCATTGTAGGCCAACAAAAGAAGGTCATCACCGAAGCTGGTGAGCCCGCCGCCATTTTGGCTGAGCGCATTTTGGTCGGAGTCTGGCCGGCCGGTGTCGACGATGCCGACCGACGAATTCAGGCGCACCAGCGCGGAGTTGTATATCGTCGGTTCCAGCTTTGGCACGGGCCCGCCCCGGAAGAACATCCAGTCGAGCTTGTTGGTCACCTTGGCGAACAGGGGATAGGCCGGTCCGACCGCGCGCTCTCCCGAAACAAAGCCGAGGAAGAAGATGAAGCCGAGGAACCCCGCCGCAATTGCAGCGTAGGTCGTGCCCTGAAACCAGCCCGGTAGGGCCCGGAACCGGTCCCAGAGCCCCATCATCCAGCCGGGAAGTTTCATGTTGCCCAGCGCGGCGGTTGCCCCGGCTGCGGCGGGCTCTTTTGGTTTGCGCGTCTCAGTCATGGGATCAGGTCCTCGGCTGGGCCAGGTTTGGTTATTCCGCTGCCTTGGGCAGTGGTTCTTCCTTCCGGCCGGATGCTGGCATGGTCAGCGGCGGCACGGTTGGGGTTGCCACATCGGTGGTTCCCGATGCGAGGCTTTCCATCAGCATCTTCGCCATGCGCACACCGTCACGGACGGCGTAGTTGGTGCCGCGGTCCATGGGGTAGATCTGGCTGAAGTTACACATCAGAACGCCGGGGCACGGGGTCTCGTGTGGAACCAGTTTTTCTTCCTCAAAGCCAATGTCGACGATGTGCTGGGCGTTCGGCATGCGGAACAGGCCATCATCAATGATCTGGCTCGGATCGAAGTCCGGGAACATTTTCTGGAGCTCGGCGTACCAGAAGGCTTTCAGCTCATCTGCAGGCATCGACATGTATTTGTGCTCAGCCGGGATGTAGTCGCCGATATAGTAGATGTGATTGCCGTCGAAATCCTCGGTCCCGATCAGGGCTGTGAAGGACAGGAACACCACGAAGGGCGAGTTCGGCGTGTTCACATTGTGCCAGTAGTAGTCGGTGATTTTCTGCGGTGTCACGAAGGAGAGCACGGCGGCGTCCAGATAGTCGACGGAACGGATTTTCTGGAAGTACTCCGGATCTTTGTCTTCATAGCTCGCAATCATTTTCGCCAGCACATTGGATGGCACCGTGGCGAGGACGCGATCGAAGCGCTGCTCGCCACCTTCGCGCAGGGTCACAACCACTTCGCCCGTCTCGGCGTCATGGTGCAGCTTGTCGATAAAGGCGTTGAAACGCACGTCCGTTCCAGCTTCGCGAACCGGGGCTTCCAGAGCGTCGATCACGGTTTTGAAGCCGCCCTTGAAGTAGCCGAGAGCTTCGCCGCCAATCTTGGCATCGCGGGAGTCCACACGCTGGAGCACACGGCCCCACAGCCAGGACATGGTGACCTTGTCGTAGTAGCGGTCGAACTTGCCTTTCAGCAGGGGTTCCCAGATCACGTCTGTCACGGCTTGGCCGGCATACTTGCGCAGCCATTCCAGGGCCGTCATTTTCGAAAGCTTGCGCCAGTCGCGCTCGCGCTGGAGCCAGAGGACGGTCACGCCAGCGCGGATCCGGTCGAAGAAGCCAATAGGGGTAAAGCGGATCAGGTCGATCGGGCTTTCCATGGGATAGAGCTTGTCGCCGTAATAGGTCGACACCGACGATTTGTGGTAGGTCAGCTTGTCCGACAGGCCGAGCTCTTCGACCATGGCGAGGATGAACTCGTCGGTCTTGTAGAGGAAGTGGTAGGCCTGCTCCATCCGATACTTGCCGGCGAGCTCGTAGCCCGCTGCCAGTCCGCCGAGACGATCGCCAGCCTCAAAGATGGTGACGTCTGCGTCCTGTTTAGTCAGCTCGTAAGCTGTGGTGAGGCCGGTGAGGCCGCCGCCGATGATACCGATGCGAGGCTTGGTCATTTTACTGGTCCCCTGGGAAGGTGTGAGAAGTCTGTAGGTCTGGGTTCAGGTTGCCGCGGGTGAAGCGGGGCGGAAGGTGATCTTTGAGTTCAGGACGTACTGGATGATGAAGACGACCGGCAGCGATGCGAGTTTGCCGATATTGCCGCCAAGATCCGGGTCAGCGAAGAACTGTTGCACTGCAACAATCACGCCATAACCAGCGGCGTAACCGATCGTGCAAACAATGCAGAAGCTGATGAAGCGCAGGAGACCATGATCTTCGGTCTTGAAGTTATGGCGCGCATTCACGACGAAGCTGAAGATGACCGATGTCGGTACCGCGATGGAGTGCGAGGCCAGCTCTTTGGACATTTCCATACCCAGGAAGGATACCGTGTCCGGGAACACGAAATTGAAGAGCACAAAGAAGAGAATGACATCAATCGCGCTGGCCGTACCGCCAATCAGCGCATACTTCACCAGGGTTTCGTTCTCGCGATAAAACGTCAGCGCCCGGTCGATAAGACCGCCTGCGTTCCCTGGGTTTGCATCTTGGCTCGACATGTTTTCAAACTCCCACCACGGCCCTCGCCGCCTCGTGTGTCGGTAACCGGGAGCCCACATCCGAAATTGCTTGCAGTTGCAGCATTTCGGTATCAGCCGGCCCCGGCTGCGTCATTGCGATTCCATTTTGGGGCGAGTGGGACGGGAAAAATTCCCATTCCGGACCAACCCCGGCATTCGCCCTGTTTCAGAGCAAGGCGCATGCCGGTCTGGTCGCGGCGCCTGCCTAGGCGTGGACCGCTTTGCGGCGGCGCTTGAAGACTGCCGGAAACTTCATCCGGCCCCAGACGAAGGCGCCGGTGGCCACATAGTTCCAAACCACGGTGATCAGGGCGCCGGCGATGGCGGGTACGAAGACCGAAAGCGTCGGATAGTCCCGGTGCAGGACACTGGCAACGCCGACATTGCCGAGTATCCCGACCGAACAAAGGGCGGCGAAGATGAAGAAGCCTGCGTAGAACTTCCCGCCTTTCAGCTTGCGGTCTGAATAGGTCACCAGATTGTTCATGGTGTAGTTGAAGCCCATGGCCACGAGGGTGGCGACGATCTGGGCATTTATGAAGCTGCCTTCGCCGAGGACCATCACCAGCGGGAACAGCACTGCGAGGTGCACCAAAATCCCGATGGAGTTGATGAAGGCGAAAGACAGGAAGCGTGCTGGCAGGGGCAGGATCGAACTGATCTTCTTCTCAATGAAGAAGAGGAAGAACTCATACATCACGCGATTGTCGAGCTTGGATTCGCCGTGGACGCGCTCGCGGAATTTGAAGGGCACTTCTGCCACTTTCGGGCGCGGCTGGGCGGAGATGATGATGTCCATCAGAACCTTGAAGCCGAGCTCGGAAAGGTCTGGCAGGGCGCGGCGCACCACATCCCGGCGAACCACAAAGAAGCCTGTGAGCGGATCGGTCATGTCCAGGTTGAAGACCCAGTTGGAAAGCTTGATGCCATTGTTCGAAATTGCGACACGGGTCTGGGACGACAGGCCATCCGCACCATCCTCAGTCAGGAACCGGCTGGCGGAAACCACATCGGCCTCGCCATCGCGGACCTGCTCATACATGCCCGGAAGCACGCTCTCATCGTGCTGGAGGTCTCCATCCATGACCGCGACAATGTCAGCTGAGGCCGCCAGTGCACCTTCGACGACCGCCGAAGCGAGCCCGCGGCGATTGTGGCGCGAAATCAGGCGGACGCGGCGATCTTCCCGCGCCAGGGATCGAACGACATCTGCCGTGCCATCGGGGGACGCGTCATCTACAAAGATGACTTCCCACGGGATATTGGACAGGGTCGCATCCAGGCGCCGGACCATTTCGCCGACATTCTTGCTCTCATTGAACGTTGGGACGACGACAGTCAGTTTAGTGACGACGGCGAGTGTGGCAGTGTCCATGGTGGATCCCCGAATATACGTTCGGCGCGACATTCAATTGCGCCAGTCTACGGGCGCGGCCATGCGAAAACTCTGCCACCTTGGCGCACGTGCAGACGCTGCGATAATTTCTGGAAAGATAGCAAAGCGATAGTCTTTTCGCCCGGCACGCGAAAACCGGTGCGGGCCTTGCAAGTTTCTGCTGCAATACCGGTGGTCACCCGGGGGATTACAGGGAGCCTGTCCCGTGACGGCACGCATCAGCGTTATCATACCCGTTTTTCGCAGCGCCGAGATCATTGGCGACGCGATTAAGAGCGCGCTTGCGCAGTCGGTGCCCTGCAAGGTGATCGTCGTCGATGACGCGTCCGGCGATGGCACAGTGGCCGCAGCCTGGGAGGCGGCCGGCGGCAGCAATGCGATGACCATTCTGGAACAATCGGTCAATCAGGGCCCGGCCGCCGCGCGCAACCGGGCGCTGTCCGTCGCAGAGACCGAGTTTGTTGCGCTGCTGGATGCCGACGACCGTATGGCACCGGGACGGCTCGCTGCCATGCTGGAATATGCGGACAAGAACAGCTGGGACTTTGTGGCAGACGATCTCTACCGCATCTCCGACTGGTCTAATCTCGATCTGGCAAAGCGGCACTGGTCGGATAGCGATTTTGGCGAGATGGACCTCGATCTGGCGACATTTGTCCGCGAGAATATGCCCGCCTACAGCGGCCAGGGGCGCGAACTAGGCTATATCAAACCCATCATGCGGCTTGAGACCCTTCTGACGCACAACCTTTTCTATGACGAAGGCATGCGCCTTGGTGAGGATTTCGATCTTTATGGACGCGCGCTTGCGGACGGTGTCTCTTTCGGCCTTGTCGATCCGCAGGGGTATTACGCGTTCAATTCGCCTGGATCCCTGTCAAAGCGCCATTGCTCTGGCGATTTGAAAGCATTCTGGATCGCGTCCCGGGCCTTGTTGCGGCAACCGAACCTATCCGATGA